>REEI01000128.1 GCA_007695145.1 Saprospirales bacterium
ACGGAGATTAGGATATTGAGTAAGTGAAAAAAATAAGTAAATGAATACCAGTATTTTGAGGCAAGATACTCCTGGTAAATCTATTTTTTATCAATATCCTTACTAGAAACCGAAAGTTAAAATTTAGATATATCTGGCGAATTTAAAAAAACCAATTCCAGTCACTATATTTGCCACTAAAGGGAGCGCAGTTTAGATGGTTTTGAGGGATTATCTTCAGCTAAATGTATTTTTAAGATTGGAGGAAACCCGGAATGATTACTGTTTAGTATCTTAGGCAAATATCAAACGAGAATTGGAAGAGTTTTTTAACAGATATGCATATGATATAGCGTTGGATCGCCTCGGTAGCGGTGCTTTTGGCACGGTTTACAGGGCGTATGACAACTATCTCAATGTATTCAAAGCCCTCAAGATTGCCGAAGTCAAATATATTGACGGAAGGGAGTTTTCTTTAAAATCGGAGTTTGAAGCTTCCCAAAAAGTACCCACCCACCGAAATATTGCCCATTACGAAAGCGTGATCCAAATGAGGATGCCCAACGGCCTTTTTGATTATGCTGTCATGCAATATTACGAAGAGGGCAGTTTAAAGGTTTTGCTGGAGAACAAAATTTTAACCCCAGAACAGAAGGTAAAAATCGTTAAAGGAATTTTGACGGGAATTACTGTGCTTCATAAAAACAAGGTGATCCACAGAGACATCAAACCGAGCAACATCCTTATAGCCAAAGATTTTAACGGCAATTATGTACCGAAGATTTCAGATTTTGGACTCAGTAAATTAGTGGACCCCGGGAAAGACCAAAGTTTTTCAGGTAGCTTTGCCGGTGGAACTCTCGATTATTCCTCCCCCGAACAACTCTATGGACAACGATTGAAGTTCAATTCCGACCTGTGGTCCTTTGGAGTGATTGCCTATGAGGTCTTTACCGGCAAAAAACCATTTGATGTATCTGATTTTTCGGGTAGCCCTGACCTCAAACGAAAGAAGGTCCTGGCCAATATTCTTTCGGGTGGTATTCCGGACAATATCATTGAGTGTCCCAAACCTTATGATACGGTTATAAAACTTTGTTTACTCAGAGATCCCTCTCAAAGGGTGCAAAGTGGAGATGATCTTCTGTCTTATATAAGCAAACCCTTCCCGATAGAGATTGAAAAAGAGCAAGAGGATGAATTCGATGAAACTTTTCTGTTCCAAAAGGATAGTGAAGATAAAAAAAGTAAAGACATTTTTAGCTTCTGGAAGAAAAAACTGATTCAGAAGGACAAAGAAAAATCGGCCCCAAATCTTACTCCAAATGAATTGGAACTGGCAAAAATTCGCAGGAAAGAAAAGCAGGATGCTCTGTTGGAAGAGCAATTTGAGGAGAAAATTTCTAAAATTGTTATCCCCCTGATTGAGTCCGGAAACCTGGTCGATGCCATTGGTAAATTGAAGGAAATAGCAGAATCATTTCCGGACGAAATTTTTTTGCGGAAAAAGGTTGAAGAAAGAGAAGATCAAATCCTCGAGATAAACCGCCGGCGAGAAGAGGAAAAGAGAAAGCTGCAGCTCAAAGACAAGGAAAATCGGGAGTTGAAATCCATGGTCAGGGATGCTGAAAGGGCGGTCGAAGAAGAAGAGTTTGATCGTGCTCTAAACCTTTTTAAACAGGCGTTGAAATTGGATCCGGAAAATCAAGATATTCTGATTAAGGTAAAGGATACTGAATCATTACTGCTTCGGAAAAGAGAAAAAGAAGAAGCTGAGAGAAGGGCTGCCGAAGAAAAGAAAAAGATCGATGCTAAATTTAATCTTTTCTTTGCTCAGGGTATCAGCCTGATGAATTCCAATAATTTAACCTCTGCCCTGGGTATGTTCGAGCAATGCCTTGAAATAAAGCTCAACGACCCATCTGCTCTGGAAAAGAAACAGGCCGTAACCAAACTGATAGAAAAAGCCGAACTGGAGAGGAGACAACAACAAAGGGATGCCCTGCTTTCAGATGCTGAGCAGGCCCTGGAAAAGAAGGATTTTGACGAGGCCCTCAAGTTGTGCGAAAAAGCTGAAAGGGTTGATAGTGAAAACAAGGAAGTACGGCTGAAAAAGGAGAAAGTACTTCAAAGAAAAAATGAACACGAAAGACGACTGGAGGAAGAAAGACGGAGACAACTCGAAGAGGAGCGACAGCAGAAGTTCGAATTGACTGTTGCAGAGGCGGAAAAGGCTGTTGAGCAGAAGCAGTATGAAAAAGCCCTGGTTTTATTCGGTCAAGCGCTGGAATTGCGGCCAAAGGAGGAAGGGGTTCTCCAAAAAATTGCCCGAACGGAGTCTTTACTGCGGCAAAAGAGAGAAAGGGAAGAAGCTGAGAAAAGGGCTGCCGAGGAAAGGAAGAGACTCGATGCAAAGTTTGATCTGTTCTTCTCCCAGGGACTCAGTTTATTGAATTCCAAAAAATTGGCCGATGCCCTGGGTATGTTTGAGCAATGCCTTGAAATAAAACCCAACGACCCATCTGCCCTGGAAAAGAAACAGGCTGTAACCCGGCTGATAGAAAAAGCGGAACTCGAAAAAAGGCAAAAACAACTGCTTGCTCTACTATCGGATGCTGAGCAGGCTCTGAAAAATAAGGATTTTGATAAAGCCCTGGACTTGTGCGAAAAGGCTGAGAAAATTGACAATCAGAACAAAGAACTCCGGCAGATAAAGGATCGGGTACTTCAGAAAAAAAAAGATCATCAAAAGCAACTGGAGGAAGAGAGGCAAAGAAGAGCAGAATACAGCAAACTCCTCAGCGAAGCCAATCTTCTGGCTGAAAAGGAGGAGTTCGAAAAGGCTCTTATAGTGCTGGACAAAGCCGCCCTTATCTTTCCAGATGAAGATAACCTCCAGGCACAAATCAAAGAAACAAAGGCCTTACAGGAGGCGAAGGCAAAGCAGATTGAAGAAGAAAAAAGACGGAGACAACTCGAAGAGGAGCGACAGCAGAAGTTCGAATTGACTGTTGGAGAGGCGGAAAAGGCGGTTGAGCAGAAGCAGTATGAGAAAGCCCTGGTTTTATTCGGTCAAGCGCTGGAATTGCGGCCAAAGGAGGAAGGGGTTCTCCAAAAAATTGCCCGAACGGAGTCTTTACTGCGGCAAAAGAGAGAAAGGGAAGAAGCTGAGAAAAGGGCTGCCGAGGAAAGGAAGAGACTCGATGCAAAGTTTGATCTGTTCTTCTCCCAGGGACTCAGTTTATTGAATTCCAAAAAATTGGCCGATGCCCTGGGTATGTTTGAGCAATGTCTGGAATTAAAACCCAACGACCCATCTGCCCTGGAAAAGATAGAGGCTGTAACCAAACTATTAGAAAAGGCAGAACAGGAAAGAAGGCGACAACAACTGAATGTTCTGCTTTTAGATGCAGTGCAGGCAATGGAAAATAGGGATTTTGACAAAGCGCTGAATCTGTGCGAGAAGGCCGAAAAAGTTGACAGTCAAAGCAAAGAATTACGACAGATAAAAGAACGGGTAGTTCAAGGAAAAAAAGAGCACCAAAGGAAGTTGGAGGAAGAGAGGCAAAGAAGAGCAGAATACAGCAAACTCCTCAGCGAAGCCAATCTCCTGGCTGAAAAGGAGGAGTTCAGCAAGGCGATGGCTATATTCAATAAAGCCGCTCTCATTTTTCCTGAAGACGATTATCCCCCAAGGCGCCTTAAGGAAATAACAATCCTCATAAAAACCAAAGCCATTGAGGATGAAAAGCTTCAGCGGTTACAGAAAAAGGCGGAAGGACATGAAGTCAAGGGCGATCAACTCTTTCAAAATGGGGACTTTGAATCGGCAATGACCGCTTATATCAAGGGTCTTGAGTATTTGCCCACCAGTCCAACTTTAAAAAGAAAAGTTGCTATTGCGAAAAGGGAAATCCGCAAAAAGAAAAGAAGGCTTTTTATTTGGTGGCTGACCGGTAAAGGCAACAATAAACTGCTCTTTCGGAACATTGCGGTGGCGGGATCGTTGCTGCTGGTGATTGGCTTTGGACTTATGAGAATAGCCGGAGGTGCCGGTGAAACAAGCATTATCCAAAAGGATGGACGGTCCTTCCTCGTCTACAACAATACAGAATTTCCCGAAGATTTTGATTTTATCTTTTTTCAAAACGACTCCATTATTGGTCTTTTGGGAAAAGAGCCTTATCTATTCACCGGAAGTGGATTTGAACTTCTGGTGGGAGGGGTGTTTTTCAACGGTAGAGTCATTTTTCCCGATGCAGATTACCTTGCAGATATTTCCGGCATTGATGAACTAAGAGCACTAAAAAACAGCACTTCAGAGCCCGAAATCATTGCGCTGATAGATGCTGCTATTGAAACGATGGCAGAGAGGAGATTTCGCTCCATTATGCGCACACCCGATATAGAATCTCTTGAGGAGTTTGCCAAAGAATTCCCTGAAAGCAGGAGAGTTCATGAGGCAGTTGAGCAGATTTCCACCCTTATTGACAGAATGGCTGCAACCAGGTCTGAGGAAGAACTTTTTCATGATATAAGAGAGCGGAGTTCGAGGAGGCTGGCAGAGGAGTATCTGAGACGGTATCCGGCCGGTACATATAAACGGGATGTAGAGGAAATCCTTAAGCAAATGGACCTATTGGATGAGGAGGATATGTGGGAAGATTTTCGCCTTTCACCTTCGCTGGAGGGAGCCGCTGAGTACTTGAATAAGTACCCGGAGGGCAGATTCCGCTCACAGATCCATCAACTGAGAGATCGGCTCATAAGAGAACTTATAGGAGAATGGGAGTCAATAAAAAACAGGCGAAATGACGGTGAGATCAGCCGATTTTTAGAAAGAGAACTGCCGGCCGAACTTTCCGATGAAGCCGGAAAGCTACTGAATCAACTGGAGGTAGAAAGACAGCAATGGGAACTCGTTCGAGGATCAGAGGATTTAAACCAATTGCGCCGGTATATTGCGGAGCACCCTGAAAGTCCATATGTGGAAGATGCTGAAAGGATAATTAAATCGCTTGAAGAGAAAAAGGAGAGTACACATGAGGTAGAGGTTTCAGAGGAAAAACTCGAACTATCAGCCATAATCATGGAGTTAGAAGCTGACTTCATTAGAATTCCCGGCGGCACCCATATCCTGGGCTGCGATCAACCCGACAGGGGCTGCAATCCGAATGACGGTAAAAAAACAGTACAATTAGAACCCTATTACATGAGTCGATTTGAGATGACTCAGGGACTTTTTCAAAGGATAATGGGGAGTAACCCCAGTCAATATACCGACTGTGCTCGCTGTCCGATCGAAAATATTAGTTTTGAAGAAGTGAAAAATTTTATCGACAAGTTAAATAATTTGCCCGGAAATCCATACTTTTACAGGCTACCTACTGAAGCAGAATGGGAATACGCGGCAGCCGGAGGTAGGAATGATTTATTTGCAGGGGGAAATGACGCACAAAGACTTGCAGTGATCAATAGCAGAGGCGGTACTGAGCAGGTGGGAAGCAAAGCTCCGAATGCTTTCGGTCTTTATGATATGTCCGGCAATGTGGCCGAATTTTGTATGGACCATTACGCACCGTATTCGAATCCCACTCAAAGTTCGGGACTCAGGGTGGTTCGGGGTGGAAGCTGGGATGACAGAGAAGACGGAGCACTAATCAAAAAAAGAGAAAAGATAGACAGTCGGACCGCTCTCCCATTTGTCGGGTTCAGGTTGGTGAGAGACCCGATTGATTGACATAATCTTACAATTGTAAAAACAACCGCATGAAAAAGCTAATTTTTCTTATTTTCGGATTCACTCCACTATTCCTTTGGGGACAGCAACTGCCTTCCTGGAGCAGCTATTACGAGACGGGTTTTGTGTGGAATCCTGCACTTACTGCAAAGTGGAACGCCACAGAACTCTCCATCATACACAGAGAGGACTGGATGGGATTTGAAAACGCCCCGCAATACACCAATTTATCCTTTCAATATCCATTCTTCAAGGGTCGTTTTCTGGAAACCAAAGCTGCTATTGGTGGATTTTTGGAGCGCGATGCCGTTGGACCCCTTGAGAAAATTGCCGGTGCTATCACTTACAACTACCGCTTCAGACCGCAAATACTGGGAAACCGTAGTGATGTTTTAGGAATTGGCCTGGTGGCTTCCTATTCCAGATTTCAGGTTGATCTGTCAAAAGCAGTTGCTTTTGATCAAAACTCGCTGACTGTTGATCTCTCGGAAGCCTCTGAAAAGGGAGCTCCAAATGCAGGGGTTGGTCTTTTTTATAAAAGTGTGAGCGATAAAGAGGGTTATACAAGAAGTCACTACTACCTTGGTTTTTCAGTAAACAACCTCATACCGACGAATATGGCTGAATTCAACAGCCGCGGAGATTTTACCGGTCTCACTGCCATACAGTCATCCCTGCATGCTACCATGCATCTGGGGTACCGCTCTGTACCGTCCAGAGCCGGTTACTTTCTGGAACCCAACCTGATGATGATCTACTCGGCGAGGAAAGGAATCCATGCCATGGCCTCTTTTCGCTACGAGATGATAGATGCCTTCTGGGGGGCGGCAGGTATTTCTACCGTGGGGGAGGCCTTTGCACAGTTTGGATATATCTTCGATCGCAACAGTATCCTGAAAAATATCGTCCGGGACGGCAGCCTAAGGATGGGTGTCAAAGTATCCTATAATGTGGGAAGCTTTCGCACTGTTGCCGGTACAGGCCTTGAATTTTACAGCGCTTATGTATTCGAGTTGCGGTAAATTTCTGCCAATCGGCTGAGTGTCTCACCTGATCACCGTCAGCGAACTCTTAATAGTCAACCCGTACACCCTGAAAACATAAAAATAAACTCCTCCGGGATAGCCCTTTGCATCCCAGTCGTTTTGGTAATTCCTGCTGTGGTATATCTGCTCGCCCCAGCGATTGTAAATCCAAAGCTCTGAGCCCTCTACCGGCTCATCCGAAAACTGAAGAAACCGATTGGTAGGTTGATCCGGTGTGATCACACTGGTTGGTATGATGTCCTGAAGTTCGCTGTTGCTCAAGTAAATGAATGCCTCCCTACAATTATCACAATTGGGATAGCATATGCGGTATCTTATGGGCAGCACTTCCACAAAGTTACCACTGACCGCAAAGGATATGTTGCCGCTCTCATCGTATTCCAAACCCACAATCAGTTCTGAATTCGAGCTGACCGCACTGAGAAAGTAGGGTGCTGAGAGCTGATTGTGCTGCAATACATTCACTGTCTGACGTTCGTATCTCTGCAATTCAAGATAAATGTCTTCGAGCATATACTCGCAGTCTTCCTCACAGGGCGGACCTTCCTGAAGCACTACCGAGGGAATGTCTTCATTGGTGCAGCCCCTTGTATCGCGTACCCGCAGTAGATAGACCCCTGGAGATAAGGGGCCGGCCAGTGGATTGCCGGAAAAGTTCCCCTCCTGATCAAAGGAGTACGTATAAGGCGGCATCCCTCCGGTGACATTGGTGATTTCGATAAATCCCTGCTCTCCTTCACACAATATGGAGTCCACTACAAAATCAAAAGACGGCAGTGGAAAGATATTCACCTCTACTTCTGTGCGGAATTCACAACCACCCAGAGTGGCCAGTAGCTCGTAAGTGCCGGAGTACTCCACACCCGCACTTTCTATCAGGGGATTTTTTTCTTCGCTGTAAAAACCAGCCGGGCCATACCATATGTAAGTTTCCAGGCTGTCGGGTCCGGCCGTGAGTTGCAGTTCGCCGCCGGCGCAGAAGCCACTTTGGGCAGTGGCGGTCAATTCCAGATCAGGAGATTCCTGCTCTACCAGTACAGAATCAATAGAAGCACAGCCATTTTCACTATTGGTTATTTCCAGGAAATACCAACCTGCGGCATCTACTTCGATGGAGGTGCTGTCCGGTGGGGACAGTATGTTGCCATCTGGGGTTGACCATAGGTAGTTGTAAGAAGGGCCCTGGGAGGAGGAGCTGCCGTCTAGCCAAACGGAGGCTTGATCACACCCGATCTCCGAATCTACCTCAATGACTATCTCTGGCAATTCTTCATCGCTTTCAACAAAAAGGGAGTCAAAAGCTGCACAACCATTCTGCATATTGATCACTTCTAAAAAATACCAGCCCTCCGCATTCACTTCTATTGCCGAGCTGTCGGTTGCACTCAGGATATTTCCTTCACTTGTACTCCAGTGATATTCAAATTCTGAACCTAGGGAAGAGGAGCTGCCGTCTAACCAAACTGTGGTCTGATTACATCCAATAATCGACTCTACTTCAAGGACCAATTCATGTACGTCTTCATGTTTTTTAACAAAAACCGAGTCCAATCCCCAACATCCGTTTTCTTCATTGAGTACCTCAAAAAAATACCAGCCCTCAGTATTAACCTCAATCGCAGTGCTGTCTGGAGCACTTAATATATTTCCTTCTATTGTACTCCAATTGTATGTAAGGTCTGAGCTTTGGGGTGAAATACTCTCATCTAACCATATACTGCCTTCTCCACAAAGTGGGGCAGACTGAGATAATAATACATCAATTATGGCATTGATTTCTATTATAGTATCTATAGTAATGCACTCAGCATCAATAAGTATAGTGTGAATTCCCGGTTGCATAACACTGAAAAAGGGTAAACTGTCCCAGTTTTCACCGCTATCTCTTGAAAACCTAACAGGACCTGAAGAACTGGTATCGACATGTATGCTTACCGTAACATCCCCATTGTCTTTACATAAGTGTCCATTTATTTCAATGCTATCCAGTTTAATTTCATAGTTGCTAAGAAAGGGATCTACGTAATCTCCATAGAGAACTTTAACCTCATCAGGGGATAGGGCATAATCGAAAATATCCAAGTCGTCTATTGCACCATAAAATGGATACCAACTAGCAGTGCTTGTTCGACTGCCCATGATTCCGATATACATATCCTCCTGATTGGCTCTTGTGAAGTCCACTTGATCAATTACTCTCTTCTCAAACAAACGCGAATTGAGATAGAATTTCATTTTGGTATTTTCTACGATAAACACATAATGAATCCACTCGCATTGGTCCACGCATCGGACGATAAAGTTTTCACTAAAGTTTGTTGCATGACTTGCAATTTGATTGGTGTTTGCAAATCTACTCCTAGTACTCCCTTCTTCTGTTAATCTTCTATTTAGCCAGATACCAGGTGGTACAGAAATTCCATCACCCGCTTTGGAGAAAAAAACATGATTCCCAGTTTGCGATAGTCTGCCTGAGCCGTCCATTCCATCAAAATCACATTGTTTTAACCAAACAGATATCGAAAATGCGGTATCGAGCTGTAGTGAAGAATGATTGGGTACTCTTATCCAATTCCTGTTGAGGAACCCACCAAACTCATACGCACTATTCGGATTCCCAAAGCGATCCTCAGTCAATACCGGAGGGTTATTCCCTTCGAGTATCCCATGATTGCCATTGCCGCTTGCATCCTCTGCATTTCCATTGAAAGGATAGGATGCTATTGGGTTTTGGGAGTTTAAACTTCCACAAAACAGTAAAATTACTAAATAAAATAAAACCAATTTCATAACATAATTTTTCATATCCTACCCCCTCCTCAAATCTATCGTCCCCTGTTTAATAATTCCGTATTGCCTGTATTCCAACACTACAAAATAGGTGCCCTGCGGAAGTCCTTCGCCATTGCTGCTTTGGCCGCGCCAGTTGTTTTCGATGTCCCTCTGTGGATAGACCTTGTTTCCCAAGCGGTTGAAGACGATGAGTTCAGCCGGACCGCAGTATTCCAGGCCTTGTTTGTGTTCGCTGTCGTTGATTCCGTCGTTGTTGGGGGTAAAGGCGTTGTGCAGGTCTGCGTTGATCGCTTCGCAGGGAATAATGACTTCCAGTTGTAAGGTGTGGTAACCTGGCAGCCCGTGCTATCGGTCACCCAAGCTTTGTAGTTGAAGGTCCCGCGAAAGGTGATTTCGACCTCAGGACAATCTGCATAGTTGAACAAAAGAGCAGGTTCCCATTGGGAATTGGAATAGGTAGGAGACAAGTTGGGTTGGATGTTTTCCCCCTCCATGGCAGAGTATAAACCCTGAAGCTCGATCAGCGGTAATTGATACACCCTCAAATCCAGGTAGTTGGTGCTGTCGCAGTCGTCTTGATTGATGAAATCGTAAAAGTAAAATCCGATCTCGGAGAGTTGGTTGTTCAAAAAGTCGTAAGTTTCTCCCCAGGAGATATGAACCTTTTTCTCTATCTCGTATAGGGGAATAAGTCTAAGATAAATGCAGTCTATCTGAAAGGGTTCTCCAGCCAGTTGGGTGCTGTTGCAGTATTTTCCTACTTCGCTGACATAAAAACTGAAAAGCTCATCTTCCTCTCCTTCGCATATCATAAGTGAGGATTCATTTAATAGTGTATCGCGGGTGCCGAACAAGGTGGTGGAGGTTATTGAGAGACAACCTTTATCATTGCGGGTTTGGACACCTAGCTGCCACTGCTCAAAATCGATCGGTATGATCAGGTTTCCCCCTTCCTGATTCACACAAAATTCGCTTATATTTTCAGACCAGTCATAATTTTTCCCACCGCTGAAGTTCAAAAGGATGGTATCTCCTACGCAGACTTCCACGCTTTCCGGCAGCCCTCCTATTTCAAAAGTGGTTAAAAAGTTGACCTCAATTTCGGAGACGGGGCGGCAAACTGGATTTTCTGCTAAGAGAATGAAGGTGAATGGCACTTCGATCAGCATCTCCGGATTGGTGATGTCTGTTGCACTCAATCGATCCTCACTGTTTTGCCATTCGTATCTCAATCCCAATTCCAATTGAATATCGATAATGGATGTGCTCCCATTGCATTGATGCACTTCAACGGGAAACTGATCGGTTTGATATTCGGGATCGTGATGGACAGTACCTGGTGGATAGGTATCTGTGAAATTGATTGCGCCTATACAAACACTGTAACAGCCATCTCTGCTCCAGCACTCCATGCAGTTTTTATCTAAATTGCCCATTGTAAGCCCCGGTTGGGGAGAGGCGTTGGTATTGCGTTGAGCGGAAGTCATCCTCGGAGGTACAAATCCCTTTTCTGTAGATTTTACTTCCAGCATGGCAGAGGATTCAGGGGTGGTGGTTCCTAATCCAACTTGGGTCTTTACGGTCTCTGCTACTAGGAAATAAATTGCCAATTCTGTTACAATCTTTTTCATTGTCCTTGCTTCTTTTACCGCTTCATTCTCTTTGAGGCGAAGGTGGTCTTAATTGTTTTGACCAGTCTAACGCCTATTAAAACAATGTGTCATCAAATATACAACTTCCTATAAATCCCCTAACAACCAAAGCCACGAAACACTAGATAAAAACCATTAAAAACTGCAATGTACACATGAAACCCGAAAAAAAGGAAAATGTACGAGCCCCAACACGATCAATCCGAAAATTCTATAAACAGGTCCTCACTAGCATAATAAAAATACATAAGAGGGGTGATTTACAGGCATTACTCTGCTTTATACACCGAATCCTGCGATTCGTACAGATAGGGTGTTTAGGTAGAAGGGCTGCGGTTACATTTGTAACATCATTTAACAATTAAAACTAAATATCATGAAAACTTTAAGCATTCTTTTTTTGACCATCACCCTTTTCTTTTCTCTACAAAATCTAAACGCTCAATGTTTGGAGGGAAACTGTTATAACGGCAAAGGAGTGTTCCTTGAAGAGGAGGGCCAGTTTATACATTCCGGATACTATAAAGATGGTGTTCCTCATGGTAAAGGAATATCTATATTTATGGACGGTACGATGTTATACGCCAACTACCAAAAGGGGATGATAAGCGGGAAAGCTGTATTATTATTTCCGGATGGTGCCAAATGGTATTTCACCCTTGAATACGGACAAGTAGGAGGTGAAACTTACATTATGGATGTCAACGGGAAACTTGTAGCAATTAAATACTACGAGTATGGAGAATGGACAGACCTATGGATAGCGCACAGACAGGAAGAATATTTTAATAGTGAAATTTTGCCTTACTTTTTCTGATCCTACCAGAAATGGTAACCCTATTGCCGGGCATCCAATCCCTCAATAGAATACCCTACTAAATTTTAAGCACTTCCCAATATATCCCGGGAAGTGCTTTTTTAGTGGATGCAGAGTGCTTCATATACTCAACCAACATCAAGACATGGTTCAATTCCCGGTTTTGCAAATGGAATTGGCCTTAAAAGAACGGTGCTGCTTGTGGAGGTAGAATTGCCCATTAGCTTGAATTCCCGATGTCGTATTACCGACGAAATCGACTCGTACAATATACGGTGCAATTGATACAGAATTCCCTGTTTTCGGGGATTCAGCCCTTAGCTTTACATCAGAATTAAGACTTACTCATAAGCTGAAATTGTATAGGGTAGCAGAATATAGAAGTCATTGGATTTGGTCATGTAAAAAGTAAACCAATAAAATTATTTAACCATTAAACTTATTAGTCATGTTGAAAAATCTATTTATCGTTTTAGGTCTGTTGGTAGTAACATCCTTCATTTTTTCATGTAAACCAACTTACGAGGTCGATACCTTTGAAATCATCCGACCCGGCTGGGATATGATCAATATCAACACATCCTATAAAAAGTCCACCACTTTTGGGGAGGAGTTTTCATACCCCAAAAGCGAGAAGGTGATTATCCGGGATAGCCGGAGTCAAATCCTCTATGAAGGACCTGCTATTTCTAATATTGCCATACCGGATAAAGAACTTTTGAGCGAGGAGAAAATAAGTGTTCGATTGATCGCATTTTTTGACGATGCTCAAGTCTCTTCCGAGAAACACTTTTTCGCTTCCCCCAAGAGATTTACCATGAACCACAATGTAAAGTATCCCAATGGTGGATTGAACCACCTGGACTATGAAATCAACTTCAATATTTACCGAAAAAAAATCAATTCAACAGAGGAAGAGAAAATTTTATCAGGGGCTGCCCTTCCCTTTAACATAAATATGTCAGTTAATGGTGGAAGTAACATTTCATTTGCCTCTGATAGAAGGAGAGACCGGATGGATTTAAGGAGGTCCTCCGCAGGAAGCCAATTTGTAAGTTCACTGGTGTCAGAACTGGAGAAGAATAACAAAGCGGATGTTCATTTTGCGGTTGAAATGGACTATCGGGGGAGAAAAATCAAGTTCCAACCCATTGAAAAAACCATCCAAAACAAAAGCGACTCAGAAAAGAGAATGGAAGCTGAAAGACTTGCAGGTCAATTGGGCGCTCAAAAAATGAATTCCATTTCACCAAATACGGGCAATTCTCTTCAGGTAGTTGTCGATCACATTAATGTTGAGTATGATCTGATAGAGCACAGGTACTCAATTCCAATGGAAATACAGTGGCGAGCTCGCACCTGGATTGCTGGTCCGACTAGTGATATGATTATACGGGGAACCCTGAATGTAAATGAAGATGGCAGTAATCCGGCATTTGATATCGACTGGCATAGTCCTGCAGTAGGGCAGGCGGCCCAAAACAATTCGGTTTTTAATTCCTCTATGAAGGTACTTGAGAATGTTCTGCAAAGTGGATTGTAGAAAGCTGTAATATGTTGAATCCAACTATCCCGGAATGGAACTTTTGGTTCTGTTCCGGGTCTCTTTTTTAAATGAAGTCCATCCATTATGGTGGCTTCGCTATAATAACCACATAAGCGTATTAGTGGAGTATCTGTAATTCAATCCTATCTTTGATAAAATTGCGATAACGGGGGCATTAGATTGTCGCTTGGTGAAACCGTTCCTGACCAAATTTAATATTCAGCATTAAGTTTCCCAGGCTTGATATAGTGTTAGCAATGACACTGGAGGGAAGGGGTTCATTTGCAATCATTACATTTAGTTCTTTCCCGGTTCAATCCATCTAAAAAGCGGAAAGAGAAGTGTTTCCTTGGTGGTTAGTCTGGATGTTTGTTTTGTCATTGCAAATTAGTGAGAAGGAAGGCCGTATTTGTTCAATGTGGATTGCACCGGACTCATTCATTTTAAGTCAAATAGAAGGTCAAAAATTGGGGTTAATTCTTTAAATGAAGAGGTTGGTACAAAAAAATACCCTTTTCATACATACTTTAAAGGGTCTAATAGATAAACAGCCTACTTTTGAATCATAATCAATAAAAAATAATATTATGACAAATTCAGATCAAACAAGTGTAAGCGTAAAGCCAAATGACAAAAAAATCCATGTGCCTGTAACAAAAAGTCTGGCAGAATCCCTAAAGGAGAATAGAGGCAAAGTCGGTCTGGCAGCCGGCGTCCTGGCTACCGTTGGATTTCTCTCAGCCCAAAAAGTGGTTGGTCAAAATTTAACTGCAGATGATGCCAATGCAGAGGTTATTGAGGCCTCAGAAAAGGTAATGGTAAGCAATGAGGGTTCATATCTCAGTATCGACCCCGGTGACAGTATTCTACAATCCCCCGAGGGAGCTAGTTTCAGCGAGGCATTTAAGCACGCAAGGGAAGAACTCGGGCCAGGCGGAATATTTGAGTGGAAAGGCAAACACTACAATACCTTTTATGCTGAAGAGTATTCCGCTCTGACTACCGATCAAAAAAAGGATTATGCTGCCAGGGTGAGCGAGGCTTTAAAAGAGGAAAACTCTTCCATAATTGAAAGCAAGGAGGGACAATTGGTAGAGGTTGAATACAACGCTGACAATATCCTTTCCATAAAGGTTATTGATCAGGAGGTGATTGACAATATGCAGGGAATACAAGTGGATCTGACCGGTGATGGAGAAGCCAACATCAGCTTCCAAAACTCTGGTAAAAAGGAAGAAGAAAATACTGAAAAAGTTGAAGAAATTGCTGAAACCGCCACAGAAGTCACCTCCGATGAAAACGACATAAAGATCGAAAATGGTGACGAGTCAAAAGCTGCAGACGAGTTGGAAACCAAAGATGAAATCAATGAGATTAAAATCGAATCTGAAGAAAAGGTCCTGAAAGAAGTAGAAGATACAGAGGAAGATGAAGTTGTAATGGATTTTGATGATCTACCGGACAGCGAGGAGGGTCACGATGTTTCTTACAGTGAAACCGACATAGAAGATTTCGAGGAATATCCCGATATAGATGAATGGAATGAAGAACTGCTTTAATGGAGAACAGTAGCATTAATTTTACAATACCCGAAGTGAGTAACCACTTCGGGTATTTTTGTTTCCACAATAACATCGAAAAGAATTTGCCAATTTTTGTCTTTATGTCGAAAATATCCATTCTCACCTAATCACTGTCAGCGAACTCTTAATGGTCAACCCATAAACCCTGAAAACATAGAAATATACTCCTCCGGGGAAGCCCCCGGCCCCCCAGTCGTTTTGATAATCCCTACTGTGATAAATCTGCTCGCCCCAGCGATTGTAAATCCAAAGCTCCGAACCCTCAACCGGCTCATCCGAAAACTGAAGGAAGCGATTGGTGAGTTGATCCGGGGTGATCATACTCGTTGGCACAATATTTTGAAGCTCGCGATTGCTGAGATAAATGGTGGCCTCCCCGCAATTGTCGCAATCGGAATGGCAGATGCGGTACCTGATCGACAGCTCCTCCACAAAGTTTCCTCTGACCGAAAAGGATATATTGCCGTACGCATCGTATTCCAGGCCCACAAGCAATTCGGAATTCGAGCTGACCGCGCTGAGATAGTAGGGAGAAGAGAGCTGATTGTGCTGCAATACATTCACTTTCTGACGATCGTATCTCTGCAGTTCAATATAAATGTCTTCCGGCATGTAATCGCAGTATTCCTCACAGGGCGGTCCTTCATGAAGCACCACCGAGGGAATGTCTTCATTGGTACAGCCCCTTGTATCCCGCACCCGCAGTAGATAAACCCCGGGAAATAAAGGGCCGGCCAATGGATTGCCGGAAAAGTTGCCGGCCTGATCAAAGGAATACGTATAGGGTGGCAGTCCTCCGCTGACATTGGTGATTTCGATAAAACCCTGCTCCCCCTCGCACACAATGGAGTCCACCACAAAATCAAAAGAGGGCAGAGGAAAGATTTCCACCTCCACTTCTGTGTGGAATTCACAAGTACCCAGGCTGGCCACCAGCTCATAGGTGCCGGAGTATTCCACACCCGCGCTTTCTATCAGGGGATTGATTTCTTCACTGTAAAAACCCGCCGGGCCGTGCCAAGTGTATGTGTCCAGGCTGTCGGGCCCGGCAGTAAGTTGTAGTTCACCTCCGGCGCAGAAGCCGCTTTGGGCAATGGCGGTCAATTCAAGATCGGGAGATTGCTGCGCTACCAGTACCGAATCCATAGCGACACAGCCATTTTCACTATTGGTTATTTGCAGAAAATACCAGCCCGTGGCACCTACTTCGATGGTGGTGCTGTCCGGTGATGAGAGAATGCTTCCATCTGTGGTTGACCAGAGATAGGCGTAAGAAGGGCCCTGGGAGGAGGAGCTGCCGTCTAATTTTACAGAGGTTTGTTCGCACCCAAACTCCATACTTGCCTCAATAATTACTACAGGCACATCTACATCCCTATCAACAAATACAGAGTCAAAACCTGTACAACCATTATCCTGATTGATCACCTCAAAATAATACCATCCCTTTGAATTTATCAAAATCCATATACTGTCCGGAGCACTCAAGATATTTCCTTCATTGGTACTCCAGTGGTATTCAAATTCTGAGCCCTGAGAAGAAGAACTGCCGTCCAACCAAATGGTTGTTTGTTCACAGTCGAGCTGCATACCTGCCTCAATTACCACTTCCGGCAATTCATCATTCTTTTCAACAAAAGCAGAATCTAATCCCGTACACCCGTTCTGCTGATTGATCACCTCAAAAAAATACCAACCCGCGGCATTTACCTCTATTGCGATGCTGTCCGGAATACTCAAGATATTTCCTTCATTGGTACTCCAGTGGTATTCAAATTCTGAGCCCTGAGAAGAAGAACTGCCGTCCAACCAAACGGTTGTTTGTTCACACCCAATCTCCGATTCCACCTCTATGATCACCTCAGGTAATTCTTCATTCCTTTCAACGAAAAAGGAGTCCAATCCTGTACACCCGTTTTGCTGATTGATTACTTCAAAAAAATACCAGCCATCCGAATCCACCTCAATTGATAAGCTGTCCAGAGCACTCAGGATATTCCCTTCAATTGTACTCCAGTGATATTTAAATTCAGGACCTTGAGAGGAATTGCTCCCGTCCAACCAAATGGTGCCCTGTTCGCACCCGAGCTCCGATTCTACTTCAATTGTTATTTTCGGCAACGCATTATTTTTTTCAACAAACACAGAGTCCAAACCCATACATCCGTTCTGCTGATTGAGCACTTCAAAAAAATACCAGCCACCTGAATCCACCTCAATTGCCGAGCTGTCCGGAGCACTCAAGATATTTCCTTCAATTGTACTCCAGTGATATTCAAATTCAGGACCTTGAGAGGAATTGCTCCCGTCCAAC
Organism: Saprospirales bacterium; assembly: GCA_007695145.1. Classification (GTDB taxonomy): domain Bacteria; phylum Bacteroidota; class Bacteroidia; order Chitinophagales; family Saprospiraceae; genus PWJY01. Next base: position 17,471 of record REEI01000128.1, read on the forward strand.
CAAATGGTGCCCTGTTCGCACCCGAGCTCCGATTCTACTTCAATTGTTATTTTCGGCAACGCATTATTTTTTTCAACAAACACAGAGTCCAAACCCATACATCCGTTCTGCTGATTGAGCACTTCAAAAAAATACCAGCCACCTGAATCCACCTCAATTGCCGAGCTGTCCGGAGCACTCAAGATATTTCCTTCATTCGTACTCCACTGGAATTCCAATTCAGGACCCTCAGAGGAAGGGCTCCCATCCAACCAAACTGTGGCCTGTTCGCATCCAAGAATGGATCCCGGCTCAATTGTAACTTCCGGCAATTCTTTATCTATTGCAACGAATACAGAGTCTAAATAAGCACAACCGTTTTCTTCATCATTCACCTCCAAATAATACCAGCCTGCTGTATCTACCTGTACGGATGAACTATCCGGGGAGGATATAATACTTCCATTGACAGTGGTCCATAAATAACTGGATTGTAAATCTTGAGAGCCATTATCGCTATTTAACCAAATGGAATTTAAATTACAATCTAAAGTAGCCGACTCCTCAATAGTCACTATAGGAATGTCAAAATTCTCCTGAATAATTACAGAATCCATGACTACACAAAGTGTATTTTCATCGGTAACAGTTGCAAAATAAATCCCCCCTGCATTGATCCAAATTGACTCCAGGTCGGGAGGGCTAATTATATTTCCATCGGGGCTATACCAATCAACCTGAAAATTGTTAATATTGGAAACTTCTACTATCAGTTCTATTTCTTCCTGTAAGCAATTTACAACTTCCTCACCAATAATTTCAATTTCAAAAGGGTCGCACCCACATTCTTCATTAAAATAATCACCCAAAATTTCCCAACCAAAATTCTGCTCTAAAATATCCCTTGCAAATGACCCCAACAGTGAGTACTCCAGACCTTCGGCATGAAGAAATAGTCCGTTATTCAAAGAATTAAGGGAAGCCCAACCATCTAAGGTTGCACTATAATTTTCGCAACTGAGTCCAGAGAGCTCCAGCATGTGTTCTACCGTAATTACATTTTCAATGTTCCATAAACCTAAATTTTGGTCAAAGGATACCGCACCACTAAACATATACCTCATGTACACAACATTGCCTACATCCCAATTACTAATATCGCCATTAAAACTTAGAGCATTCATAAACATTCTCGTCATCCATACGACATTGCTCATGTCCCAGGTGCCTATATCAGAATCAAATTCCTCGCACTCCAAAAACATATATGCAGTTGAGGTAACGTCGTTCAAATTGGGAATATCGGTTGCTGTAGAAGTCATATTCTTACAAAAAGAAAAGGCTCTTTCAAAATTACTCCATTGAATATCACCCCATTGATTTACTGATAGAAGTTTTTCAGGATCACCAAAAGAATTGAAAGCAGATTGTCCAAATTGAATCCTGTGAAAATCACCACTAATACTTACCTGATAGATGCCCGGGTGAGGAAAAGTAATTGTAGTGAAGCCATTACCCGTGGCGGTGCCATTGTTGGAGGGATTGCCCACCTCTTCCCATTCGATAGTGTAGTTACTCCCGTGGCCGGGTATTGTGATTTGATTGTCTTCCGAGGGACCCGGGAGGTCGGTTTTCCAGGTGGTAATAAACGGTTGTTGGGAATGAACAGATAGCGGCATGGCCAATAAAAAAATGGATACAAGGAATAAGAACCCATGGTACGGCAGTCGATTAATCTGAGTATTTATTTTGAGATATAAGCAAGAAATCGGCATGGCCCTGATACTTGTTTTTTGGCAGCATTTATGGTTGTATCAACCGAGATGCTGTCTTTTTAAAGACGTTCACTAAGTATTTTATCCTATATTGGTCCATTTCGACTTTCACATTCTATTGGAAATGACAACAAAATTCAATTCTCTGGTTACTTGGGAAAACAATGCTATACGTAGCTACCGAATCAGCTTACAGAAACCTGTCCACTGTCGCAGTTTCTTAGGTCCCGGCATTGAAGAATTATTGCTATTTCTCATGACAGCACCTACTTATTTATAATTATGAAGTCAAATATACAACTTTCATTTCCATTGCCAAAATTGTCAACCATGAAATGTTCATTCAGACCCATGAAAAGCTGCTTTTAAAGTACGAAACCCGAAAAGTAGAATATGTGCAATCTTGACCATTAAATTCTACCAATATCCACATCAAACCTAAGGGATTGCTCAATAATAAGTTCCTTAGAATAGCCGAAGATGTTTAGTGTGCTAATAAGGCAAAAGACGCAAGCATAGTGGAGCTACGGCGAGGCCTTTTAATGCAGTTAGCGTGCAAAAGAACGAAGCTAAATGAGTAAGTTATTGTTGAGCAAGACCTAAAATTAGGTTCCAAGTATTTACAATGTATTATTTACCGTTTGTTTAGTCGGGATTGCCTCATAGGATCGAACCCATGTAATTACTATTTTTTCGTTACCGAAAAACGCGGTATTGGCTATTTGATTGCTGAGCGAAGCCCTGGAGGCTAGCTAGGTAGTATCAAAGCAAAGTTACATGACACTTATGCAGATAGTGTAAAAAAGAGAGATAAGGGCTTTTGTCCTCGAAAGAAGGCTTGACTTGATACTTGCATCGCATTTATACATCGAATCCTTCGACCCATACATTTACGGTGATTGGTAAAAAGAGCTACGGATACATTTGTAGTAACGTTTAACAATTAAAACAAAATTTCATGAAAAACTTTAACATTATTATTTTGGCTACAACCCTTATCTTTTACTGTCAAAATCTGACCGGCCAATGTTTGGAAGGGGATTGTCTAAACGGCAAGGGAGTTATGTTTGTGGAAAACTCAATTGACGAATTCAGTTACCTGAATGATGACTTTAATATTGGGAAATTTAGGGAAAGGGAATCCTTGAAAGAATTATTTTTATATGCCGGATATTTTAGAAATGGGATTGCACATGGTAAGGGAATAATAATATATGAGAATGGAACGATGAATTACGGGTATTGGGTAGCTGGTTTCCAGCAGGGGAAAGCAATATTTAAGAATCCGGATGGGACAAAGCTCTACTGCAATATTGAAAATGGAATACTTCAAGGGGAATCCTACCTCAAAGACTCGAGTGGAAATATAATTTCTTATTTGTATTGGAAGGACGACGAATTGACCTATATTGAAGCAGCCTCAGGGTATGAAAGCCCAAACCAACAGAGAACCATTAGTTTGTAATTCATAGGATATCAAATGAGTTTTGGTCAATTCCTTTACATCCCGGGGTTATTGCTATGATTATTTAGTTCTGCCTCCTGAAACCATTCGGGAGGTTTTTTTTATTCAGAGATTTAATTAATTTTACCCTTCATTTACCTTTACTCTTTGAATAAATTGAAGATGTTAAACCTTATATTTTACAAAGAAAGAGAAAGTCTAAAGCCAAAGATTGCAGATATTCATTTCTCTACCCGAAAGAGACTCAAGTTGCTCTTTCCAACCCATCCGTTAGAGCTCGAAACCTTAATCCAGAAAAAAGAAACAAGAGGTTTGCTGTGTTATTTTGTTCCTGATCCTAGCAATGAACAGATTTCCTGGTTAAAGTATCACAGCCAATACGATCCTGATTTAAAGATTGCATTGTTTGCAAATGAGCAGTTTTCTCTAAAAGCCTGGCAGGCAGGCCTGATTCACTTTGAGCCTTATCCCATAATGTCTTCACGCATCATTTTTACGTTTAGAAAATTTTGTAAACAAACAGAAGAGTTGGGCTCCAGTTATTCTGTACGCAGTCCCGAGGGAGTGTTTAATCTCAAAACGCGCGATATTCATTACATACATGCAGCAGGGAATTACACCCTTATCCATATGCGAGACGATAAAACTATGGTGCTAACCCGTCAATTGGGAACTTATGCTGACCTCCTTGAGACCGCACCTATGTTTGAAAGGGTTCACCGCTCTTTAATTCTCAACAAATCAGCCGTACGGGAATGTAGGGATCAAAAATTGCACTTTTTCCACAGTAGAAAACCACTGGCAATCTCAGCTGCTTTAGAATCAAAATTGAAGAAAATATTGAGTTTTTATGGATGAAAAGATCAATTTAACCATCGGTCGGGCTGCAAACTGCGAGCTTGTTTTAACTGATAAATCGATAAGTAGGATTCATGCCAAAGCCGAAATATACTACTACGATAAAATATTTTTGGTAGATCAGAATTCTGCCAATGGAACTTTCGTCAACAATAAACGAATTAAGAAAGCGCAGATCAAAACAACCGATAAGCTGAAATTTGGAGAATACATTCCGGACAATAAGTCCTTTTTTAAAGAGCTCTTCAATCGCTATAAGAGTAACAAAAATGACTTTTCCAGAGAATACGATCACATGTTAGAGCAGTTCGCCAAATACCAGAAAAAACTCGACGCCTTGCAAGACAATCCCAAAGGTCCTCTTTATTTAAAACTGGGACTGCTCGCCGGTTTTATAGGTTTTATGATTTTTTTTAGCGATAGGATAGATCAGCGATTTTTCTATCCCATGATCATTGGAATAAGCGGGTTGACTCTGTTGGGTGGAATCTTTACCGGTTCAAGAGGAAATCGCAACAAAAAGATAGCGGAACTTAAAATGGATTATGACAGGGTGCTTCGATGCCCTAAGTGCAATACACCTTTTATAAGTAAACATCTGGTAATGGTTGAGAGAATGTCTGAGTGCAGCAATGACAACTGCAATGCATTGTATAAGAAGGATAGGGAGGTTCGTACATTATAATCCCGGGTTCATACAAACTCCGGCAAGTGATGACACTCTTCATGCTACATTTGGACCATTGAAACAGCGATAATTAAACTATTATGGATAATCAAGTACAGTCGAAAGACAATTTAAGCAAGAGAAATATCAATGTGCCCATAAAGGGCAAGTTGAGCAAGTTTCTCACGGAGAATAGGGGTAAAATTGGGCTTGCAGCCGGGGTCCTTGCCACTACAACCTTTGTATCTGCTAAGAACTTCCAACCAATAAAAAAAGTTGAAGACATCAATCCTGAGCTCGCTGTCCTTTCTGATGAAGAAATGTTGGAAGAGGATGGTACTTATTTGAGTATTGAGGTGGGGGAGACTATTTACTTGCCATCCGATGGTTTAAGTTTTTCTGATGCCTTTACAGAAGCCAGGGAGAAAATGGGACCTGGAGGAATATTTGAATGGGAAGGCAAGCATTTCAACACCTATTTCGCTGAAGAATGGGAAGTATTGTCAAAAGACCAAAAAATGGAATTTGCAACCAGGGTCAGTGAAACAATCAGTGAAAAGGACTCAGGCATAGTCGAGGTTGAGGATGGTAAGTTAATGACAACTGAGTTTAGCAGTGAAAACATTTTGAAATTGACCTTAGAAAACCCTGAGGTTAGGGAGAGCCTGGAAGCGGTTGAAATTGATATTGAAAATGAGAGTGGTGAAGAAATCAGTATTGAGGTAGATTTTATGATTAAGGAACCCTCATCACCGGAGGAAATCATGAACGCTAAAGATATTTTAATCGTCGATTCCCGGGAGGAATATACTGCTGAGGAGTATGAACTCGAAAGTCCTGATGATGATTTCGGTTCTGAAGCTTTATCTTTAAAAGAAGAGGCGACCGGACTAGAGTTTGATGATATTCCTGAAAAAAAGGAAGAGAAGAATTCTGAAGAGACAGACAATGAACAATTAGATGATCATAAGGACATTGATGAGTACGATGAAAATCCTTTTTTTTAAATCGATAGAATGAAAAAGATTAGGCTTATTTGCCCACATTGTAAAAAGTATTCAAAGCTCAGTAATCCTGAAAGATTTTTCGGGAAAACCGTGGAATTCACCTGCGCCAATCCGGGTTGCAAGAAAAAGTTTGATCATTTCTTTCAAGAAAAAATGGTTGATGATCCCACCTTTCTCACTCTGCATTCGACTACAAAAGTCCAGATGCAGTTAAGAGTAATGGACAATCAAGGAGACCTTGTAAAGATTCTCAACTTAAAACCGATCAATTACGTCCTGGGGAGGCAGCATTATACTGACATGGATTGTGAGACTATATTATTTGAAGATTCCTTCATATCGAGAAAACACTGTTTATTGCGTTACATAAAATCTTTGGCAAAGGATGACTTTAGGTTTGCCATTTCGGATCTAAACAGCACCAATAAAACATTTTTAAACAAAACCGAATTAAACCCGGAGGAAGAAATATATCTGGATGATGGAGACATCATTAATATAGGGAGGCTGGAGATAGTCTACCGGGAGGTTTCGAATAATTTAAGCGATGAAAGTATTGAGTTTTAACTTCCAAGGGAAGCGACCGAGTCAACAGGACCGGATCTGGATATCTGACACAAAGGACCTCTTTGTCATTTGCGATGGAGTAGGTGGAACAGGAGACGGAGCTGCTGCAAGTCAAATGGTGGTTGATTACTTTCAATTCCATATACAAAGTAATGCTTCCACTGATTTTCCCAGCCAGTTTCCCGGGTTTATGAGGCAATTATTGGAGATATTGAGGGATCAGTCCGAAGTGAGGTACAAGAGCTTTTCTACAACTATAGCTCTCGCATATTTTGCGCAACCTTCGATCTATTTTTATCATCTTGGTGATTCGCGGATTTTCCACATGCAAAAATCGACCGGTCATTACTGGATTTCAAAAGATCATTCGGTCGTGCAGGATCTTTACGAAATCGGTGCTTTGAAAACTGAAGAGGAAATGAGGCAGCATCCTCTTAGAAACCGTATAACCAAAGCACTAAGCTCTGAACAGGTTCTCTCCGATGAGGAATTCGAATTCAGCAAAAGGACTGATATTAAAGCGGGAGATCTGATTTTTATTTGTACTGATGGAGTGCTTGAAAATTACGACAATCAATCGATACTTGATTTATTTATGAGTTCTGGAAAGTCACCTGAAGAGGCCTTTACAGGGATAGAGGAAACCAGCAAAACAAAAAGTAAAGATAACAGTAGCTGTGTATTGATAATGTTTGATGAAGAGTAAAAATGTATTGAGAATAGAATAGCTGTGGCTTTAACAGTCTGATTAAATCTAATAATTATCGGGAATTGTATACTGGATTATTGGTTTTGTCATAAATGTAATAAGATATAAAGCGTCAGGTAAATAACTTGTTACCGGCTTTGTAATTAGCTAAGGATCAACAAATTTTTCTGTAGAAATTGAAATTATCCACATGGCAATGAAGTCATCGGTAAGGGTAATCCTTATGGAGAAAATCTAACTGAAATTGAATAAATAGTTTCAAGGTGTAAAAATCTATGATTCTGCAGAGTAAAAAAATCGTGAGCGAAAACCAAGGTTTCATGTCTGCGATTAATGGTTTTCACAATGAAAGAAAAAGTAGCGATGGATTCTATCCATCTTTAGATGACCAGATATAGCGAATTGTGGAAATTTTGCTGGTGAGGTTATAAAATATACTAAGGATTAACCAGCAAATGTAAATTAGTCCGATTTAGAGATACTTCGTCTCGTGGTAAACAGGACATTTAAGTCTTATTGATAATATATAAAAAGGAAAAGCATGAATGATTTTTTTAGAGGAATATTTCAGGGGTGTGGATGTGTTTTTGGGGTGATTATAGGACTGATAATTATAGTTGCTATAATCCTCAGCTGAAAGCCATCGGTAAAAGTAAATCACATTTATTAACATAAATAAATGACTATCCGCTTTTATAACTATTGCCATACCAAGTAGTTGATAATGGGGCTACTAACAGCCTTTCAAATATGTTGCTCATATAACTTTTATTGAATTTAATGCAGAACTCATCTAGATAATTTTGGAGGTAGCTTGAATTTATAGAATGATGAATGCCCAAAAGCAATCGCTTAGAATTACTTATAGTTATATGGACCCAGGGAAAATGAATTTTCCGGGCATTCAACATTCAACCTTCACCCCCCCTCAACAACACCCCCCTCCAGGAATACAAAACGGCTTATCCAGGGGCTTTTCGGCATAAATCGTAATACTGTAAATCCCAGGATCGGACCTTTTAAAATTCTCAAGCTCCACGGAATCCAGGTAGCGCCCGAGAATATCGTCGGGAATTACAATTTTTTTCTCCTTTTGTATGCGAATATTTTCAAATCCGGCAGCCTGAATGAGCTCCAGGTAATCCTCCCTCTTGATCGCTCCTGATACACAACCGGCATACATCTCAGCGGCCTTGCTGATTTTCTCCGGTAGAGAGCCTTCCAGTACAATATCAGAAATACTGAAGTGCCCACCGGGCTTCAATACTCTGAAAATCTCTCTGAACACATTGGCTTTGGAAGGAAGGAGATTCAGCACGCAATTACTCACTACCACGTCTGCTATCTCAGCGCCAACAGGCATATTTTCAATGTCCCCCTCTCGAAATTGTACATTTTTAAATCCCAGGCGATCTGCATTTGCTCTCGCTCTATTTACCATCTCAGGAGTGAAATCAATGCCGATCACTTTGCCCTCAGCACCTGTTTGATGTCTTGCAACAAAACAGTCATTCCCAGCTCCGGAACCGAGATCAATGACTGTATCTCCGCGTTTAATCATAGCAAATTCGGTCGGAAGACCACAGCCAAGTCCCAAATCAGCCTCCGGTGCATACCCCTTCAAGCTGCCGTAATCATCGGTCATGATGCTGTATACTTCGCCCGAAGAAGTTCCCGCATTACAACAGGATGCTCCATCCATTTCACTATCATTTAGTGCAATTTCAGCGTACTTTTCCCTAACCATTTTCTTGGTTTCTAAATCCTTGTTTTTCATATTGATGATTTTATCCAGTTTCTAACAACAATTGAATCGATTGGCAATATCCTTGAAATAAGTCCTGATGGTCATTTCCCATTCTTCCCACTTTTCCGCATTGATGCAATAGCATACAGAAGTACCGGTAATTCTTCCTTGAACAATCCCCATCCCCTTTAGCACCTTCAGATGCTGAGAAATAGTGGGCTGCGCCAAACCGACTTCCTCAACAATTTCCCCCGTTATGCAACCTTCAGACTTCAGCAGATACTTTAATATGGCAAGCCTGCCGGGATGTCCTAGAACGCGAAACATTTCCGCCAACTCCAACTCTTCCTTTTCATACAAATCAACTCTGGTGATTCCCATAATCAATCGTCTTATTTAGTTATTGCAATATTACGATCAATAACACAAACGGAAATCAAATGGTTTTGCTTTAACATTTTATTAACCAGGGTTTATTTTTAAAATAATTGCCATAAAACCAGTTGTTTTTATAGCAATCCAATCCATAATCTTATTGTTTTAATTTGATTATCAGTGACTTGTACTCGTTCTTTTCATCATTTAAACCCTAATGATACTACAAATTAATTCGAATGGATTGGGTTTTCCCCTAATTTTTGTCATGATGCTTCGATAAACGCACAAGTAAAAAAGTAACAAAAAAAATTAAGGCTGTCAAGTACTTGGCTAAATAATGGGATCCACACCTAAATTCTAGCAAACTCAGTTGGTAGCAGTTCCCTGGTAGTAGCATTTGACCTCATATTTAATCGATTAGCATTTCTTTACACCGTTTATGTTGGGCAGTTGAACTATTATCGCCCTCAGACACCACTAATTTTTCAACCCGAAGTATTCATGAAGGTTATAATTGCAAGGCAAGATCGCATCACAAATGCGATGTATTGACCCTGCCGAGCTAGTTACTTGAAACATTCGATTTATTTCATTCATGAAGTAAATCGAAACTTGATTTATAAACATTCATAAGTGTTGCTATTTCGCTGTGGGAATTTTGGGTACCTAATTCCATTCAGGCCACTTGATAGCCTTTAAATCACTCATACTGCTTCAAGCTGCGCTCTCCTTGGCAGGGTTGAAAATTTTAGAAAATGCCGAATGAAATAGATTCAAACCAATGTGCATGTAGAGGCTTTTGGTGTATTTTTTAATCAGCAGAAATGTTGTAACTTTACAAAACACATTTAAAATTATGATTACAAAAGCATTTCAAATAAAGATTGTCCTATTTCTTCTAATTCCATTTAGCTCTTTTGCTACTGAGCGCTCACTTATTGAGTTTCCAATGGGGCAAACCGAAGAAGTCAAGAAAGAAGTAGGTCTCCAGGGAGGAAAAATAATGGTTGAATGGCCGGGTGGCATGTGGGTCAGATGGAATAATGGAAGCGACTTTGTACCAAAGGGCACATTGAAACCCCTCATATCATCAGAGCTGAGCAATTACGGCGATTGGATCAATCAAAATCCTGAAATACTGGATGAGCCGCTTGAATGCGATATTGAAAAAGTTGAAGAATCCTTTTTTAGGTCTGCAAAAGGCACAAGCGACTCATTATCCGGACACACTGTTTGTGCCCTCTTCTTTGTCAATCAAATCAATTCTCCCAACCCATGGACCATCGGCCAACAGGATCAGGTAATGTCCAATGTAGCATTAAATCTCGCCTGGTGGGCTGAGCAAGCCTTACTTTACGAAAAGGAGGTAAGCTTTGAAATAAAGCCATACTATTTTGATGACCCCGTTTGTCAGGTTACAGAAGACCCCACCACTGCGGCAGGTAGATCCTGGGCAATGGAGATAATGACTGCTTTAGGCTACACCCGCGGAACCTTAAATGAGCGCCAATTGGATTACACATCTGACCTGATTGAAGAAAAAGAAAGCGACTGGGGCTTTATCGCCTATATTATCAGGGGTGCGGGCAGCTATAGAAGCAATGCTCAAATTTTTGGACCTTCCACTACTGTGCATTTTCCGGCAGCGCGCTCAAGTCTGGTGTTTGCTCACGAAGTAGGCCATATCTTTGGACTAAGGGATGAATACGAGGAGCTCGCATATGGCACCCTCAACTGGACCCTTCACGGTCTGGAAAACCTGAATGCTGATTTTCGCAACCTCATCAATGCACCCTGCATAATGAAAACAGCTTCCTTACCAATTGGACTGTGCTGCTACAATGCCGTTCATTTGGCCTGGACACAGGAAGTGGAAGAGTTGCACATCCTCACCGAACCGGAGGACGCTATATTTAAGGTGCAGTACCTCAATACTTCTACCAATGCAGTTTTCCAGGAACGACTTCATCAGGGCCATACTATACTGCCTCTCGGCAGAGGACAAAAAGTAAAATTGACCGGCCTCGACTCCATTCGTGTCAGCTCAGGCGTTTACACTCAACCCATATGGGATATGAGTGGAAGTCATTTGGTGGAACTGACCGCTGATGGCACCATAGATCAGATTGAAGTCCAATACTTGAGGATGGGAGATGCCCAATCATTTGTGGAATTTGGTGATGTTAGCACCTTTATTCCATCCAGAAAAATTCAAGGTCTGGCAGAGGATCAATCCGGTGGAATTTACATTTTGAGCAATCAGGGGATAGGATATTTTGACGGAACGCAGTTGATGACTTTTGATATTGAAATAGAGGTTAGACCAGGCGAATACATCACTCGATATCTTGGTGGAAATTCCATCCTGCCGGTACTCCACAGGGAAAACAGCAAAGTAATTGGAGGGTCACTGCTCGCAAACCGCCCCATGGCCGTTATTATTGAGAATGGACAAATTGCAGAATTCTACGAAAGTCCACAAAATTTCCGACAGCAGGGTGTTTATACCTCTGCAGTACTCACCGAATCGGATGTTTTAGTGGCTTCCTTCAGCGATGGTGGCCTTCATTTTTATCACCCGGATGGAACTTTTCAAATAGTGACCACAGCTGATGGGCTTCCTCACAATGAGGTGGCCTCCTTAAACCAGACCAGCGATGGAGAATTATTGCTGGCCTATGACGGAGGTAGAACCGGTATGAGCTTTTCGGGCTTGTTCGTAATGGATCCTCAAACCTTTTTGGTAGAGCCATATAGTGGAGTTCCCTCATACTTGCAAAGTCGACCCATTCAAAAAATCAAATTCTTCCGGGAGCACACCACCATGGCTGTTATCACTGAAAACCAGATACATGAGAACAGCAGTGGGGAATGGATGATCCACACGGTACCCGCTCCGGCTGTTTTTGATATCGACTTGTTCGGAAATGGTCAATGGTTGGCAGGCACTTCTACCGGTATTCACTTTCAGGATGAGACAGGCAGGTGGATGCAGAGAAATGTCGAAAGTGGGGATTTTCAGGAAAATTTCGTCAGGGCTGTGCTGTCAAGCCAACAAGGTCTTTTTCTGGCTGGTCACCAAAATTATGGCTTGACTGCCTATTTCCCGGGCACGATTCCGACATCCGCTGATGTTGAAACCCCGAAACTAGGCACCCTTTCCATATATCCCAACCCAACAAAAAATTCAACCATCAGCATCAGAGGTTTGAAGGAGGATGGCAATTATCAATTGAGAATCTTTGACAGCCAGGGAAAGATGAAACATCAAACCTCTGTAAATTTTCAATCATCCGAAAGTAATTTAAGCCTGGATATCAACCTAAACGCCGGGCTGTATTTCATTGAAATTGGTAGAGAAAACCGGATGTACAGCGGGGCTTTTTTAGTTGTGGAATAATGTTCCATCAGGCCCCTACTGCGATGAAAGTCAAAGGATGTTTTTCAGTCTGGAAAATGGAGAATTGGGTGATTACTGAGCCTTTCTATTCGAAGCCGGCTACCTATGGCTTTTTCCACTGAGAAAAAGGAGACATAATAGAAAACTCGCATACCAAAAGTAAGCAAAATAGGGCACTAGTTTACGGTTAGCCGCTGAATTAAAATTTCGGCAGAAAACAACTATCTTTACTCCAGAATAATAAGGAGGAGGCTAAAGGAAGTTGGAGCATGCAATTTGCCTAAGAAAAATAACATTCGAAATATAACAATAAAATCATTCATGAATGAAGGCTTTAATAATCATCAATGACGCACCTTATGGATCAGAAAAAGCATTTAACGCTTTGAGGATAGCCAATCAACTCAACAAGGATCATCCAAAAACAGAGGTCGCAATATTCCTTATGGCAGATGCTGTAAATTGTGCCATACCCAATCAAACTACTCCAAATGGGTATTACAATATTGAACGCATGCTCAAAATTTCTACAAGGAATGGTTCAAGACTGCTCCTTTGCGGAAGCTGCCTTGAGGCAAGAGGCTTGAAAGGCATCGAACTTTTAAGCAATTCCCAGATCAGTACAATGGCCGAGCTGACCCGGGAAATTATGGAGAGCGATAAGGTTTTAACCTTTTAAAATGGTCGTAAAAACCGCCTGGTGGATCTATTTTCCTTTTTTGAAAGTACATACAAGATTACAGAGCAGTCAAAGAAGGCTTTGAATGAGATAATTCACATAAAAGACTATGGCAAAAACGACCTTATTCAGGAAGTTGGAAGCAGATGCAGGACCTTTTATTTTGTAACAAAGGGCAGTGCTCGCATTTTTTATTACAAAGATGGAATTGATATTACGGAGCATTTTGCTTTTGAAAAAGACCTCATCGTCAGAGCTGAGAGTTTGTTTACCGGAAAACCAACTTCAAAAGGAATACAATCTTTAGACACCACATCAATTATTGGCATCGATTCCCATTCCCTTTTCAAGCTTTACGACAAGCATCGCGACATTGAGAGATTATTTCGACTGCTTATTGAACAAGAATACGTTAATACTGTCAAGAGGATTGAAAGTCTTCAATTTAAATCTGCTACTGAAAGATATCTTGAACTTTTAGAAACCACAGACTACATACAAAAGATTCCATTAAAATACATCTCAAGCTATCTGGGGATTACTCAAGTATCCCTTAGCAGAATAAGGTCTGAAATTCGCTGACAAAAGATACCAATTGTCAACCTTACAATTTTCATTTTGAAAATGACAGGTACCTTTTTTACCCCTTCAGTCCAGTGGGACAAGGAGAGCACCTTTCGAATCTGGAAAAAGAGGCTAGGAATTAGAAAACTACTCTTATGGAGCCAAAGGAGTGCCCTTTATTTAACATTTGTTAATTGCGGCAACGATTTTAAGCCAGACCTTTGCACTATCAAAATAGTAACAAATGAATACCGAAAAGGTCAGACTTGGGCTCACTGAAAATTGGAAGCAATTTACCATACTGGTCCTGGTGAATGCATTTGTTGGGGGTATGATCGGAATGGAGAGGACAATTATTCCACAGTACGCAGAATTGGAGTTTGGAATTGCATCAAAGACAGCCATTTTATCTTTCATTACCGCATTTGGAATCACAAAAGCAATTGCGAACTACTATACAGGTCGCCTTGCCAACAAATTCGGTCGCAAGAATTTACTCTTAGTTGGTTGGTTGCTTGCAATCCCAATCCCATTTATCCTCATTTATGCCCCAAATTGGAATTGGGTGATTTTTGCGAATGTATTGTTAGGAATCAGTCAGGGATTGAGCTGGAGCAGCACGGTAATTATGAAAATTGACCTTGTGGGGGAGAAAAACCGGGGTCTTGCGATGGGACTCAATGAATTTGCAGGGTATTTTGCAGTTGGCATGGTAGCTTTTTTTACAGGATATATTGCCAATAGATATGGCATAACCCCTTACCCATTCTATATTGGAATTTTTCTGTCCATTGCCGGCTTTATCCTCACGTTTTTTTGGGTAAAAGACACTACTGCTTTTGTTAAAGAGGAAAGCAAATCCGACAACACAATTCAGCTTGACAATGTATTTTGGGATACCACCCTAAAAAATAGGACTCTAAGCTCGGTAACTCAGGCCGGAGTGATTAACAACCTAAATGACGGAATGATTTGGGGTCTTCTACCCATAGTTTTGATTTCCCTTAATTTCAATAACGAGAATATCGGTATTATCACGGCAATTTACCCTACTGTTTGGGGAATTGGACAACTATTTACAGGTAAGATGTCTGATCACTATTCCAAAAAGCAAATGCTTTTTTGGGGCATGTTATTACAGGGTTTTGCAATTATGTTCATTCCTTTCCTTTCCAACTTTTATGCATTAGCAAGCATGTCTGCAATACTGGGTTTAGGTACTGCATTGGTTTACCCCACCTTTTTAGCAACCTTAGCGGAGGCGACAAGCCCCAGGCAACGAGCAGAGAGTTTAGGAACTTTCCGGCTATGGAGAGACCTGGGATATGCTTTGGGGGCGATCATTTCAGGGATAACAGCTGATCTATTTGGCATAGAGTATGCAATTTTACTAATAGGGGGCCTGACAATTATTTCATCTGTAATTATAAAGTTTCGTATGCCCGAGCAAATTAAAATCACTGCTGACAACATGGTGAAAAACACGTCAAATTAGCGGCATGTACTTTTCTGAAATCCGAAATTTATTGAGAGTCTGCCGGAATAATTGACTTTTCAGGGTCGCAACCGAAAAATTTACTCAAAAAAATACCATCCCTTCAAACTTGCTACTGGTCGGTTAAATCACATGCTACTATCATTTCATTGCTTCGGGACTTGTTCCGACTAAAAGAGAATGAAAACTGAATCTTCAATTTGCTACAAATCAGCCAAAAAGCCCGATAGCCTCCTACTTATCGCTGGGGAATAGTCCATGATTGCAATTTTCGCAGGGAGATAACCATTGCGAAGGAGGCACTTTTGGCAAATCTAAATCGCAATAAATCCTCACTCTCAAACAAACAATTGCACATACAACTCATCCACCTTCCCAATGGGAATCAGCTCTAACTCATGCTCTCTTTTGATCGCCTTCACATTGTTATAGCGGGAGTAGTACATGTATTTGAACCCGAGGCGGGCTGCCTCCTGAATGCGCTGTTCTATTCTGGCCACCGCTCTGATTTCTCCCGACAATCCAATCTCGCCGCAAAAGCAGATATTTTCTGGCACAGGTATGTCTTCCAGGGAACTCAAAAGAGCCGCAGCTACTGAGAGATCCATTGCAGGGTCTATTATCTTTATTCCACCTGCCAGATTTAAAAACACATCCCTGGTGGCAAATTGATGCCCACCCTTTTTTTCTAAAACAGCGAGCAGCATACTGAGCCTGCGAAGATCAAATCCGGTAGGGGATCGCTGGGGATTGCCATAAATGGCAGGAGAGACCAATGCCTGAGTTTCGATCAGTAAGGGGCGAATTCCCTCGATGGCTGCTGCTATTGTACTGCCCGACAGTTCGTCCTCGCTTTGCCGGAGCATGAACTTAGAGGGGTTCTCGACTGGCTCTAAACCAGTGGAATTCATTTCATATATTCCCAGCTCATCGGTTGAGCCAAAGCGATTTTTTTGAGTGCGGAGAATCCGATACATGTAATTGCGATCCCCTTCAAAATTAAGAACGGTATCTACAATATGCTCCAGCACTTTTGGACCGGCAATCGCTCCCTCTTTAGTGATATGCCCAACCAAAATAACTGGAATCCCCTTTGATTTAGCATATTGCTGGAGAGCAGAGGCACATTCACGCACCTGAGAGACTGTGCCTGCAGCTGATTCGAGATAACTACTCGTCACGGTTTGAATTGAATCTATAACAAGCAATCCCGGCTTAAGCTTATTTGCTGATTTTATAATACTATCAAGGCGAGTTTCCGGCAGAATCCATCCATCCCGCTCTGTCAAACCCATTCTGCTGGCCCGCATTTTAATCTGTTCGGCACTTTCCTCCCCGGATACATACAGCACCCGGTTCTTAAAAGCACCACTAAAGGCCACTTTTAGCAATAAAGTGGACTTCCCGATTCCGGGCTCTCCTCCTAATAAAACTATGGACCCGGGAACTACTCCCCCGCCCAGCACCCGGTCAAATTCACTGTCCCCGGTGCCGACTCTTTTCATCTCACCCATCTCAATGTCCGAAAGCTTGACCGGTGTAGAACTCATTTTAGAGCTGTCATATCGCTCCAATACTTCGGGCTTGCCACCTGATATAACTTCCTCAACAATCGTGTTCCAGCTTCCACAACCGCTGCACTTCCCTACCCACTTTGGATGCATGGTTCCACAATCATTACAAACAAATACCTTCTTTGATTTGGCCATATAATACTATTTTGCGCAGTGGATACAGTAGTCACTTTCGGGCATATACATCAATCTGGGAAGGGCGATCGGATTCTTACAGCGGTCACATATTCCAAAGCTCTCTTCGTTTAATTTACCAAGTGCTGTTTTCAGTTTCACAAGTTTAGCCATCCGGCTCCTCAGTGCTGCTTCAGCAACTCCTTTATTGTTGATAGCGTCCATTCTACTCACTCTTCCAATTGAATTTTCAGGGCTGATGGGCTGGGTATTTTCCTTTAGCTGGGCAATTTGCTGCTCCAGTTCCAGAGTAACCTTTCTGATTTTATTTGCTATGGACTTCCTCTCCTGATCACTTAATTTCATAAAAGGTAAATTTACTGTATTGAAGAACATCAACACTATCCAGGCCCAATAGTTACAAGGCGACACAATCACTGCACTAGATTAAAACAGCACAAGGTCACGATAAAAAGCCTCAGCATTTATTTTGTCCAAAATACACAAAAGCATATCAAAGGTAGGAATTTTACCTTACTCAATTTTCACATTTCTTTGTGAAGGTAGTAAATCGAATGACCCATGGCATCTGGTGGAAATTCTGAAGCCAATCTTAAAGGGTGCGGATAACAAATATGAATGAAATGATCCAGAGGGGTGTAGTCTCCTAAAATTTTACTGATACTGAATACAACCTATCAGCGCCTTCTTTCGCAACCCTTCAACCAGTATTATTTTTGCCTTCAAGGATTTGGCGTTGTGAAAAATGGGTGCCCATCGTTTACCCGGAGTATTCATGAGGGTTTGAGAAGATTCTCCTCCAGAGATGCAGCCTCAGTTACTGAGCTTTCGGCCGAAGTATGGGTACAGAGGGGACAGAAAATCGAGCAAGTTACAATTTCGAATTGCTTCTGGAAAGTCATTCCAATGAATTGGCTGATGCCGTACTTTCAATTCCACGTTAAATAAGGGGTCCTTACAATCATTTCTGTAGGAATATTTGAAACTATATGGGATTCTACACAGAAAATCACTGGTTGCCTTTGATCACTCCAATTCTCATGAATTTCCAAAGTCCCTGTAGGAATCAACGATCTCCACCGAAAAAAAGGGCTTGATTTTCAACTTCAATAACTCTGCAGCACCTTACACCAAAAAAATTACTGGTAAAAAATAGATGCAATCAGCCATACTTTTAAAGGCTTCTTTCGGGCAAAGCACACAGGGAAAATGGACTTATTCTTCGGTCTGCAGCAAGTCCTCATCGACCAAAATTCTACCGCAGTTTTCGCAAACTATGATTTTCTTGGCCAAACCCACTTCAATCTGCAATTGTGGTGGAACTAAATTATAACAACCTCCACAAGCATCCCTTTTGATGGTTACCACCGCAAGCCCATTGCGGTAGCTCTTTCGGATTTTGTCATAAGCCCTCATTAGGCGCTCATCGATCTGTTTTCTGGCTTTTTCA
Source organism: Saprospirales bacterium (assembly GCA_007695145.1). GTDB lineage: Bacteria > Bacteroidota > Bacteroidia > Chitinophagales > Saprospiraceae > PWJY01. The sequence goes on from REEI01000128.1 coordinate 35,920, forward strand.
GACTCTTTGAGCAACTGAGTTTCCTCTTTCTCAGTTTTTTTGATAATTTCCTTCAGCTCTTTTTGCTTTACCTCAAGATTATTCAATCTCTTATCCCTCTTCTCTTCAGCAGTATCAAGGCTCGCCTGCTTAATCTCAATTTGTCCGGTAGCCTCGCGAATTTTCTTCTCTGAGAGTTGGATCTCCAACTTCTGGTACTCGATTTCTTTATTCAGCGCATCGAATTCCCTGTTGTTCTTCACCTGCTTTAGTTGCTCGAGGTATCTCTCAATCAAGGCGTTACTATCAGCTATATTTCCCTGATGGCGTGAAACTTGCTGTTCTATCTCACTAATGGCGTCCTTGATCTTGTTGATTCTTGTCTCAAGACCGGCTACTTCATCCTCTAAATCACTCACTTCAGCAGGCAGCTCTCCTTTCAAGACATGTATCTTATCTATCTCGCTATCAACAAGTTGAAGCTGGTAGAGGCTCTTGAGTTTATCCGCTATGCTCACTTCTTTTTTAGTCGCCATATCAAAAATAATTTATGGGATTGGTATTAACTTTTGTACAATGGAGCGCAAAGGTACTAAAATTCTTGCTAATAATATCAAATAATAATTCTGAGGTAAATTGTTCGGATTCATAATGACCAATATCTGCAATAACAATTTGGTCATCCGCTTCAAAAAAATCGTGATACTTAAAATCTCCGCTGATATAGACATCTGCACCTGCTGCAATAGATGCCCCCAGAAAAGTAGAGCCGGAACCTCCGCAAACCGCTACCCTACTCACCGATTTTCCCATCAGAGCAGTATGTCTGATAATCTGTGTATTCATCTTTTCCTTCAAAAATTCTAAAAAACTCCGCTCCGGCATGGGAAGTTCCAATTCCCCTAAAACTCCGGAACCCCAATGAGGGTGATAACCATCCGTTTTATTGAAAAACACCTTCAAATTATACTGTTGAGCAATTTTTCCAACAGCATTTTTTTTGTGCGGACGGATCACTCCTTCGATCTTAAATCCCGGCTTAGCTCCGGAAGCAGGTAAAGCAGGACGAATGTCCGACTCAATCAACTCCATGGGTTCAAGGGCAGCAATCGCAGCGAGAACATCATTTCTCAAGAGGGCTGGTGCTACTATTTCAAAACTCAACAGGCCGCTTTTGGGTACCAAAACCGAAGTCCCTTTTAACCCGATTTGATCTGCAATTTTTCCGTTAACACCACTGCCGAGCACATTGTCGAGATTGGTGTGGATGGCGTATATGGCCAACTCATTTTTAATAGCGGATCTGGTACATCTCTGAACCCAATGATTGCCGGATAGCCGTTTAAGGCCTTTAAAAATCAAGGGGTGGTGAGCCACTATTAAATTACATTCCAATTCTAAGGCCTCCTCTATCACCTCTTCTGTAACATCCAGCGTAATGAGTGCACCCTTAACCTCAGCATGGGGATTCCCGATCAACAAACCTGAATTGTCGTAGCTCTCCTGATATTCCGTAGGAGCAATCAGCTCCAGCACTTCAATTACTTCACTGACTTTAGTCATCTCTAATATTTCTTATTTTCTCAACGGTTTTAGAAGTAGAAAAGCCCTCAGTAAAACCCAGAGAGAAGACCTTGCCACCCTTACTTAACAGGTATTTCGCGCCAGCGATCTCTTCGATCTTGTAGTCACCTCCTTTGACCAAGATATCCGGATCAATGGCCTTAATCAATTGCTCTGGTGTATCCTGATCAAAAGCCACGATCAAATCCGTCCAATCAAGGGCTGCAAGCATTAGCATTCTATTGTTCAGGCTATTTATGGGGCGACCGCGTCCTTTCAAGCCTTCCACTGATTTATCGGTATTGATTCCAATTACCAAACGATCCCCTAAACTAGCAGCTTCCATTATGTAATGTATGTGGCCCGGATGAAGAAGGTCAAAACATCCATTGGTAAATACGATATTTTCACCATTCCCTTTCCATATCTTCACTTGAGTAGTTGCTGACTCCCAATCTTCGACCGACTTTTCATTGAGTTGTTTTCTAAGGAATTTCAACTTATCATTGACCATCATTCGGCTAGTTTAATCGGCTTTTTATTGATAATGGGCAACAAAATAAGTGCCAAAAGACCGAGGGTGATGTTACAGCCAATTTGAACGCTAAAGAAGAGTACATTGGCAAAGGAAAAACCATCCGCAGCACTCAATCCATACAAACCCAGTCCTATAACTGCCAGATAGTGAAAGCTACCCATGCCCCCGGGTGTGGGTATCAGCATTCCCAGAGTGCCCAAAGTAAAAACCATCAATGCTGCAGGCAATCCAAGCTCGGAAGTTGGTGCAAATGAGAAGAAAGCGAGGTAGGTCATGAAGAAATACATCAACCAGATAAAGAAGGAATGAAAGATGAACAATCCCGGTGACCTCAGCTTCTTTATACTCTTTATACCTTCCAAAAATCCTCTGCCCAGGGCAATTATTTTATCCGCAAAGTCGGGATTGTACAACTTGAGAATCCGGAAGGAAAACCACATTACCAGAACTAGAACGACCAGAGCAAAAAGAATGAAAAATAGTCCCGTGGGCGTCAGTGCAAACTCTGCATTTTCTTGTAAAAAACCCACAAGGAGTTCATACTGCATCCCCAGGGTGATCAATACCAACAAAAACATCATGATCATATCAGTGGCCCTGTCCATAAACACCGTGCCCATCACCTTCTCCAGCGGCACTTTTTCATATCTTGCCAGCACCCCACATCTGACCACCTCGCCCATTCTAGGAATACCGAGATTGGCAAAATAACCAAGCATTATAGATAGAAATCCATTGGCAGTGCTCACGCGGTATCCCATGGGCTCCAGGAGCATTTTCCACTTCAGGGTTCGGCTGACATTGCTCAATATAAAAGCAACGAACACCAGGAGTATCCAAAAGTAATTGACCGTAGTAAAGTCAGTAATGACCTTTCTTATTAAATCGCATTCCTCAGGGGGGATGCCGTCCAGCTCACATTGAGCTTGATAGGATTCATTGAAATTGAGATACACAAGATAGAGAACCAGGAGACCTGCCCCAAGAAAGAGAATGACTTTGATCAGATTACGGAATAGAGGGTTCAACTCAGGATGGCAGTTTATTGTCTTTTTCCGGGAACACTGTTTTAGGCTCAAAAGTTTTGGCTTCTTCAGGGGTCATGAGTGCATATCCAATGATAATTAGGACATCGCCCACTTCTGCTTTCCTCGCAGCAGCGCCGTTGAGACAAATAGTACCACTATTGCGTTCGCCCTTTATGATGTAGGTTTCGAGACGCTCACCATTATTGTTATTGACTATCTGTACCTTTTCGCCTTCAATAAATCCCGCTGCCTCCATAAGGGCCTCATCAATCGTAATACTACCCACGTAATTGAGATTGGCCTCTGTTACAACAGCGCGATGAATCTTTGATTTAAAAACCTGTATCCACATAAGCGGCGCAAATTTACAAACTTTTCAATTAATGGTTAATAGCTTACTCAGCTTTTCCAAACGAATATTCAGCACCAAAGTTTCAATAAGGAACTCAAAACAGATGATTCAATGGGCCAATTGAAGCAAATCTAAATGAGTACAAAAGCATGCGTCCCTTGCTCAGCCACAGACATCTCAGATGCGCAAATAGAACTCAACCGACCCAATGACCGAAGCCTGTTTTGAATTTCACCGGCTTAGCTCAACATCGACACAAAGCGTCATCTTGTTCCATTTTTTTGGTAAGAGAAAGTCAGCAAAACTTTACACAAAGCAAATAGGTTACAAAACCATACTTTTACCCTATTCTCATATTATCAATCAGCCGCACACTACCGGCATATGCAGCTACACATGCCACTACCGGCCCTTCAACCCTGCCTGGAGTAAGAATGCTCAGCGTCACCGGGTCGACCAATTCAAAGTATTCCGGCTTTAGCCCCCCCTGACTGAGTTTCTTTAATGCAAGATCCCTGATTTCCTCAACAGTGTATTCATTTACCCATTCCCTGCATTTAATCAGCGTATCGTATATAGCACCAGCCTCCTTTCTGGCTTTGGTGTCCAGACGAAGGTTGCGACTACTCATGGCAAGTCCATCCGGCTCTCTCACTGTTTCACAGCGAACCAGGACAACCTCCAGACCCGTATCCCTAATCAATTTTTCCACCACTGCAAGCTGCTGAAAATCCTTTTCGCCCATAAAAACTCTGTCCGCTTGCACCAATTCCAACAAGCGATAGACTACCTGTGCCACCCCTTTGAAATGACCCGGTCTAAACTCCCCTTCTAAAATATTCTCAAGGTACCCTGCATCGAAATTCAAATGGTACCCCATACCCCGGGGGTAGATTTCTTCAACCTCCGGCAAAAAGAGCATGTCGCATCCCTCATTCTCAAGGAGAACAATGTCAGTCTCCAAAGTTCTCGGGTATTCTTTAAGATCCTTGGGGTCGTTGAACTGCGTAGGATTTACAAAAATTGAACAAATGGTAAAGTCCGACTGCAAAACAGACTCACGAACCAGGGACAAGTGGCCCTTGTGCAACGCCCCCATAGTAGGGACAAAGCCAATGCACATCCCTTTATTTCGAAGCTCCCCGGTGAACGCCAAAAGTTCAGCAGCTTTAGTAAATACATTCATACGAGCAAATTTATGCAATCAGTCCCTAATCGATGGTTGAAAAACAGAAGCAAAGTTAAGGAATAAGCCGAAATGAATAAACCGGCAATGATTGATTGGGTTAATCGAGTTAGAAATAAGGAAAGACTGTCCGCATCAATTGTTATTACCTCAATTTTTTACCTTTACGGAAAAAACATTGGTTGATGAATATTCTAAACCATAAAGCCTCCAGGATTCAGGAAAAAAAATGCCAATATTTAAAAGCCGTTAAATGGGCAGTGTGCTCATTGATGGCTTTATCCCCCATGCTCTTTTTCTCTTGCAATCAACCCACCTTTAGAATTTTTGAAAAACCGGTTATTTTTGACGAAAAGCGGGAACAACTCACTATTGAATACCTCAATGATCGCCATGGAATTATGACGAATAGTCCGGTTATAGTCCCTGAAATGATCATAGTACATTGGTCCCCAAGACCGGTGCTTGAGGAAAATTTCGAACTTTTTAAATATCCGGACTTGTCTGCCAGGCCTGATATCGCCGGTGCTAGTAGGCTCAATGTATCTGTCCATTTTCTTGTAGACCGGGACGGTACTATTTTCAGGCTTTTACCCGATAGCATTATGGGTCGACATACGATTGGCTTGAATTACATGTCTCTTCGCATCGAAAACATTGGAAGCGCGTCTGCTCCCCTGACCAGGGCACAAGTAAGATCTAACGTAGCCCTCATCCGACACCTTGCATCAAAGCACAATATCAAGTGGTTGATTGGCCATCATGAGTATTCCAGCTTTCAGGACTCTGACTTGTGGAAGGAAACAGATCCGGATTACATAACTCACCGAACAGGTCCGGGAGATCGCTTTATGAATCGGCTGAGAAAAAGACTGAGTGACCTGGAATTGAAGGCAAAACCCTAACTATAGCTTCTAAACTCGTGAATTATCCATTCAATGGACGAGAAATACCCGGGAATTCTCTTTCTGTTTTCAGAATGCAGCCATAACCCCCATTGGGACCTTTTGAACAATAATTAAATTCTATAATACCTTAAAAATTCATAATTTTGCACCCACAAAAGTGAATTTTTATGGGAAAACTACTTTTCAACAGGGTCAACAGGGATCTTTTAAAAAAGAGGCTTTCAGAGGACAAAAAGCCCAGAATGACCCTATCTTTTTATCATTACTTCAAAATAAGTGAACCCGCTGCATTTCGCAATGAAATGTTTATGAAAATGGATCAATTGGAGGTGTTGGGGAGGATATATGTGGCTGAGGAAGGTATAAATGCCCAGATATCTGTTCCTCAGGATAGATTTGAAGAGCTGCGCAACCTAATCTACAGTTACGAACCAATGAATGGCATACGCCTCAATACAGCCATTGAGGACGACGGCAAGTCATTCTTCAAGTTGACCATAAAGGTTAGGGAAAAAATTGTGGCTGACGGTTTAAATGATGACACTTTCGACCCATCCAATAGGGGGAAACACCTCTCTGCCGAGGAATTCAATCAATTGGCAGAAGATCCTGATACTGTCATTGTAGATATGAGAAACCACTACGAGAGTGAAGTAGGACACTTCAAAGGTGCCATTTGCCCTGATGTAGAGACCTTTAGGGAAGCACTTCCCAAAGTCGAAGCAATACTTCAGGACAAAAAAGACAAGAATATTGTGATGTATTGCACAGGAGGAATCAGGTGTGAAAAAGCCAGTGCTTACTACAAACACAGAGGATTCAAAAAGGTGCACCAATTGGAGGGCGGAATCATTGAATACACCCGTCAGGTTGAAAAGAAGGGTCTTGAAAATAAATTTACCGGGAAAAACTTCGTGTTTGACGAGCGGCTGGGAGAGCGAATTACGGGGGAAGTTATTGCCCGTTGCCACCAATGCGGAAAGCCTTGCGACAACCACCTAAATTGCGCAAATGATGCCTGCCATATTTTATTTATACAGTGCAGTGAATGTGCTGAAAAATACAACTACTGTTGCTCAGTAAAATGTAGAGAATTCGCAGCACTTCCCTCTGATCAGCAAAGAGAACTCAGAAAGTCCATGGAGTTCAATGGCACTAAATTTGGCAAGGGACGATACAAGGCCCACAAGGCAAATTCTGAAATAGATCTGGCATAGGAAAGAATGGCATCTAGCTACTAGCTTTAGCCACTGTCTCGAATACTGAAGGATTGATTGACGAGGATTTTTATTCGAGACTGCTTTAGCTTCTAGCATGACCAGATATGGCTGATTTTTACAAAATTTAGTGCTCGAAACTATTTGAGTTTTGAGGCATGGTTTTGAGACCTGCTGCCATCTATTTAGTTCATTTACCGGCTTGGCTTAAATTGATTCTTTAAGTCTGGAATTACTTAGGAGCGAATAGCTTTCAGATTTCTAGGAGGGCCTTACATTTTTAGAGATGCATCTACAATTGCATATGAGATCATTCAGCTGCATGCTTTGTACAGAGAAAAAAGGGGCTTCAGAGCCAATTCAACAATTAAAGCAACTCGTAAAGTGTATATGGTACAAATTAGTCCAGTCCTAGCTTATCTCTTACGAGATCAGCAACATCCATGGCGGGATCCTGATAAAGAACCGTGCCGGCACTTGTATCGAGAATATACTGAAAGTTGTTCTCCCGGGCAACATCCTCTATGGCCTTCTGCACCTTATCTATGATTGGAGAGAGGAGTTCTTCTCTTTTCCTCATCAGTGTAGACTGAATATTTTGATCTTCCATCTGCAATTCCATCTCTTTCTCCCTGAGGCGGTTTTGCTCTTCCTGGAGTTGTCTTGGAGACAGATCTCCTTGCTGTTCTTTTCTCACCAACTCCTGATAATCTCTTTGAAGTGCTTCCACTTTTCTCTGAGCCTGGTTGACCAATTGCTGCTGGAGGGTTTCCAACTCTGCATCCGCGGCCAGCACTTCAGGCATTTCAGAGAGAATTAGAGCAGAATTAAGGTGCCCCACTTTTTGAGCTTCTAACTTTGAAGTTGTGAAGCCCGAAGCCAATAGGAATAAGAAAGTAAGAACAAAAATATTTTTCATGATATTGTATTTTCAGGGTCTGGCCCCTTATTAGTTTTAAAATTGGACGCAAAGGTAATAAAATCAGATGAATCTCTACCCACCTTATCTATTAACGTACTGCAATGAAAATTGGATTGGAATTCTCAGCAAAATCAATCGACTGAAGTGAATTTACTTTATTTCACTCTTCTCAAGATATCTTCTGTCTTGTCAAACCTCTCACTTACATAAATCAAACCCGCTTCGCTACTCTTGTCAAAAATAATATCAAAGCCTCGAGTAGATGCATATTCCTGAATAACCTCAAAAACCCTATCCTGAATAGGTGCGACCAACTCCTGCCGCTTTCGGAACAACTCTCCTTCAGGGCCGAATCTGGATCGCTGCAATTCTCTCACTTCTCTTTCCTTTTCCATGATCTCATTTTCCCGCTCAGCTCTCTGCTCTTCAGACAATAGGACCTGCTCGGCCTGATAACGATTGTACATACTCCTGATCTGGTCGTATTGCTCTGCAATTTCCTGCTGCCAAACTGCAGCTGTGTTGTCTAGCTCACGCTGAGCCTGTCTGTATTCAGATACATTCTCCAGAACTTTTGTAATGTCCACGACAGCCACCTGTTGTGCATTCATTTGCAGACCTAGAAGGATGGCTGCAAAAATCATAAAAAATATCCTTTGCATAATTCGTTTTGTTTGAAGCCCAAATTTAATTCAATTTGTAGAAATGAGAGACCCGATAGAGCAATTTGTCTGTGCAGGTTATTCCCAAAAGTCGCTAATCGACCTTACAGTCGTATAAACTTTGCTAAACATAATAATATTATTCCCAATCGAAAACAATCGACCAATCCCCGGCCATCGAAGATGAAAATGTAACTTTTTGTATCTTCGGCCACGGAAAACCAGACTGCTTGCAGGGATGCGTAAAATCGCTGAATTTTTCACCAATTCCAGTTATTTCCCTCAAGAAAGACTTATTTCCAATCACTATTTTCACGACAAATACTTTTTTAAGCAAAAAATATGGGCCATACAAATCTGACAATTGATAAAAATCCTTTAAATCCGGAAGAAATAATAAAGAACCTACTCAGTAATGGTAAGCTTTTTTTGGGAGAAGAAGCGAGAAAAAAAGTGAGAAGCTGTCGCCAATTTTTAGAAAATACCACAAGCCGTGGAGCCATTCACTATGGAATTAATACCGGATTTGGTCACTTGTGTGACGTACTGATCAAACCTGATCAACTTGAGCAATTACAAGAGAATTTGTTGATTTCTCATGCTTGCGGTACAGGCGACTTTATTCCCGATCACATCAGCAGAATAATGTTGTTACTGAAAATCAAGAACTTGAGTTTGGGCCACTCAGGGGTCAGAGAGGAGTTGCTTGATTTTATGGTTGATATGTTCAATTCCGCTGCTGCACCGGAGGTTTACGAGCAGGGATCTCTCGGAGCATCGGGTGACCTTGCACCTTTGGCCCACCTCTGCCTGCCCCTTATTGGGAAGGGCAGGCTCAACTGGAAAGGTGCAAAATGGGAAGCTTCAAAATGGTTGTCAAAAATAGGCCGGGAGCCAATCAGACTAGCTTCAAAAGAAGGACTTGCGCTGATCAATGGCACACAATTTTCCTCAGGATTCGGGTTGGATGCAGTTGTAAGGAGCAAATTGTTGCTAAAACTTGCCAATCTGAATGCCGCTCTTAGCATGGAAGCTTTTAATTCTCACCTCAGCCCCTTCCATCCACAAATTCATCAACTCAGACCACACGAAGGTCAGATGGTTGTTTCAGCAGAAATCCTCAATTGGCTTACGGGCTCCGATATTGGATCTAGGAAAAAGTACAGCGTTCAGGACCCTTACTCCTTTAGATGTATACCTCAGGTACATGGTGCGTCTTACGACAATATCAAGTACGTTTACTCTATAATCGAAACTGAGATCAATTCTGTTTCAGATAATCCCCTTATCTTCCCCGAGGAGGGACTCATCCTATCCGGTGGCAACTTTCACGCCCAACCGGTTGGTATGGCCATGGACCATCTGGCTCTTGCTGTATGTGAACTGGCCTCTATTTCAGAACGTAGAATCTACCAACTCATCAACGGGCACAGGGAATTGCCGATCTGCCTAATCGAAGATGCGGGAATGAATTCAGGCCTGATGATACTTCAGTATTCTGCAGCCTCCGTAGTTAGTCTAAACAAACAACTCGCTAGCCCATCAACAGTGGATAGCATTATTTCAAGCATGGGACAGGAAGACCATGTTAGCATGGCTGCCAATGCCGCCACCAAAAGTTGGAAAATTGTAAATAATTCATTCAATGTTTTGGCAATGGAATTTTTAACCGCAATGCAGGCTTTGGATTTTCGCAAGGACTGCGAATTGTCAAATGAACTCAGGCGAATAAAAAAAGATTACAGAGAGATTATTCCATATATGAAGGCCGATCGGGTCATATCGGAAGACCTTGAAAAGACAAAGGTATTCCTTAATCGACTTCTGGAAAATTGGCTGATGAATGATGCCATTTAGCATTAATTATCAGGTCTTTTTAGATCCTAAATCTACAGGGTTTTTTATCCATAGGTCCCTTTGAGGGAATGGAATGGTCACTCCATGCTGCCTGAACTTGTCATCAACGGAAAACCTAATCTCACTTTTTGTTTTCTCAATAATCAAATAGTCCCTTGACCAAAAGAATAAGTAGAAAACCAATGAAGAGTCACCAAAGTCACGAAATTGGACCATGGGCAGAGGTTCACTCAGTACAAGGGGGTGTTCTTCCGCTGCTTCCAATAGAAGTTTCTCAACCAATCTCGTATCTGAGCCATAAGCTACACCCACTTCAATATAAAATCTGGCCTTGTCATCGAAATGGCTCCAATTGATCACCTTTTGAGTGATCAGGTGAGAATTGGGAATAACCACCATTATATTGTCCCTGGTTTGGACCAAAGAAGTTCGAATTCCAATCCGCTCAACAGCCCCTATCATTCCATCAAACTCCACTACATCGCCAACCTCAATGCTTCTTTCGAAGAGCAAGATGATGCCTGAAATCAGATCATTGAAGGTTTGTTGAAGTCCCAGACCAATACCTACCAGTAATGCAGCAAGTCCACCTAGCAGCACGGTAAACTGAATTCCCAGTGCTTCTATCAGGATAAAAATGGCGATCACATAAATAAAGTAGGTCAGTATCTGGTTGATCGAGTATTGGAGACCCTGATTCAGTTCACGGCTGCGGTAGTACCCCACTAATACAAACTGGGTGAGAACCCATGAAAAAAGGCGTGCCGAAAACAAGATAAAGAGAATGATAAAAATATTCGAGATACGAAAAATCAAGTCCGGTGCTCTTTCTCCGGTGGGTATTTCAAATAGTTTAAAGTCAAACTGAAAAGCCTCAATCAGCATGAGAATCACCAGCGTAATGACCACATTCTGGACAATGCGGGCGGCCGATTCGGGACGCTTTTTCAATCCTATGGGTGCTCGATCCAGTCGGTCCAGCCGTTGATTTTCCAGGTATCTGTCAGTGAGAATTTTATTTAAAACCTTATCCAGTATCTGCGCAAAAATGATAATCAAAGCAGCCTGCAATATGGTGCCAAACGATATAATGATACCATCAGAAGGATATAAAACAAAGTTCAGGTCAAAACTCAGCAGAAATATCCACAACAAAGAAATTGCCCAGCTGATATACAAGGCATTTTTTATCCTTCTATGCTCCTCCCAACCTTTCCAACCTTTCGTATTTACAAGCCTTTTTCCGTATCGGATCAAAAAAAACAAAGCAATGGTGACTAACAATGCACCAAGACTAAAATACACCAATTGAGACAGGTAAAGCGACCACTCTCCTAACCTAAGAATTTCAACTTGCAGAACTTCTTCCATATTCTTCCGGATGCTTTCTGTGTCAAATGTATCAAATTGTTTTAATTTGGCGTCATAATTATCATCAAATTAAACCTACCTGCTTATGGAAACCATCAAAATTAAGGCCAATCTCATAGATATACACCAGAGCAGCACCTATCCCGCAGAACTTACCATTGAAAATGGCATTATAGCATCTATAAAAAGAATCGAGGAACCGCAGCAAAGGTATGTACTTCCGGGACTTGTGGATTCCCATGTTCACATTGAAAGCTCAATGCTCACCCCTGTGGAATTTTCCAGGCTTTCCGTGATTCACGGTACGGTCGCCACGGTATCCGACCCGCACGAAATAGCCAATGTACTTGGATTGGAAGGGGTGCGATACATGATAGAAAACGCAGCACATTCTCCCTTAAAATTTCACTTTGGGGCGCCCTCTTGCGTTCCGGCTACCTCCTTTGAAACTGCCGGTGCTGTACTTGGACCCAAAGAAGTCAAAGAAATGCTGGAATGGCCGGAGATAAGCTATCTCTCCGAAATGATGAACTTTCCCGCTGTGATACACGAGGATAAAGAAGTGATGGAAAAGATCAAAATTGCCCGTGAAATGGGGCTTCCCATTGATGGTCATGCACCTCAACTCAGAGGGGATAAGCTGCGAAAATACGTCAATAGCGGAATCAGTACTGACCATGAGTGCACCACTTACGAGGAAGCCCTGGAAAAAATTCAGGCGGGAATGAAAATATCCATCCGGCAGGGCAGTGCTGCAAAAAACTTTGATGCACTCATTCCCCTGATAAAAAAGTACCCTGAAATGATTATGTTTTGCACCGACGACAAACATCCCGATGAACTCATCCTCCACCACATTGATTGGCACGTCAAAACAGCCATCAAAAAAGGTTATGATCTCTACGATGTATTGCGGTCAGCCACTTTAATCCCCTCAAAACACTATGGATTGGGTTGTGGGTTGTTGAGAGAATCCGACCCTGCGGACTTCATCATTATCGATCACCCCCATCAATTCAATATTTTGGAAACCTGGATAGATGGGAAAAAGGTGGCCTCCAATGGGCGTTCCGTCATACCTTCCATACCCTTCAAAATTGTCAATAGGTTTGATGCCCGTCCCACGAAAGCTAATGACTTCAGCTTAAGTCCACTTGGTGACTACATCAAAGTGATCAGGGCTATAGATGGCTCACTGATTACGGATCACTTTGCGGCAGAAGCAAAAAATGCGGGTGGATTCACCGAGCCTGATATTGAGCGCGACCTTCTGATGATTGCAGTTGTCAACCGCTACAGCCCAGACTCGCCCTCCATCGCCTTTATCAATGGTTTTGGACTTAAGGGGGGTGCATTGGCATCAACCGTAGCTCACGATTCTCACAATATAGTTGCGGTGGGTTCTGACAGGGAATCCCTTGCCCGGGCAGTAAATGCTCTGATTGATTGCAAAGGGGGTATATGTGCAACAGATGGAGAGATCACTAAAGTTTTACCTCTGCCAATTGCTGGTTTGCTTGCCGATTCAGCAGCTGAAGTGGTCGCATCTAAATATAAGGAAATCGATCATTTTGCCAAGGAAAAACTAGGTTCGACCCTATCCGCTCCCTTTATGACCCTCTCCTTTATGGCCCTATTGGTAATACCTAGTTTGAAGCTGAGCGATAAGGGCCTATTCGATGGAAACCGCTTTGAGTTTGTAAACCTATTTAATAATGGCAGGGAGAAATAAAGCTCTTTATCTCTACCCTGCAGGAAAACCGCCTAAATTTATCGGGAAGGTCGGGCGATAATAGTCATGCTGATCGAGACCTGCCAGACTTACTTGATCTAGGGCTTCCGACCCCTTGCGGTTCTTGAGTTCACCCTTTGTTTTTCAAGGGCTTTCAACTCTACCATCAATCCAATACTTCCGGCACCTGCCTGTGTTCGATACTTTTTGCCCCCATAGGTGACAACTGCAGAGTTTCGAACCCACTCGCTGGCAAACAACATGTATTGTCCCCTCATGCGGGGATTTGGGCCAAACATAAGAAACTCACCCTCATTTTCATCAAAACTAATGGCCAGCCGCTTCCCATCAGGTGAAAAAACCATCACTCCACGAGTCCTGGCGGGTATGCGAACCCTTTCAACTTCCCGGTCCTTACTTAAGGTGATCCTTCCATCGCTAATTTCTGCTTGCTCCAAATCACCTGCCCGCTCCAAAATCAATTCATCACTTAGAAAAAATTGAACTTGCTGTAGCTCAGACTCGGAAAATCCAAGCGAATTGTGTAAGTCCTCCGTGTAAAAAGATAGATTGGGAGAACAGGACGACAGCACAGCAGTAGCGATTAAAAATAAAACAAGGTTTTTCATGAGCAGAGATTTAGGCTGTAACGGACAACTCACTATAAATGGAATAACCGACTGCTCTAATTATGGATTCCTTAACATTTTGAAGAGATAGAATCCATAACTGCTTACCCCACCTTTAATAGAAAAATCAATGGAATTTGGATGCAAATATTTTCTAGAGCTAGCTGTTATAGCCAACGTAAATCATCAAAAACAACTATGTTATTAGGAGGGAGATTTTTATCCCATCACAGCGATACAAAAACTCTATTACTGACCAATTAGGTTTTGAATCATATTTTGCATTCTCGGGCTTTGCTGGCTTTCTTTAATTTCCAGCATCCCTTGTTGAAGTTTGGCAATTGACTCTTCCAGTAATTCGCTCTGATCGTCACCTGATTCCAATCGATTTTCAAATTCATCCAGAAGGTTTTTAATTGCAGAAGCGGCACCATATCTCGCAAATGAACCCTCAGAAGGATCCGTTGCGACACTTAGCAGCCAATCAAATTCCTCCATGGCGGTTCCAGTGGGCAGCTGCTTTAAAAGGTCGGACAATCTCGTAAAGTAGTTGGTTATGGCAAATCCTCTTGGCTTGTGATAGTTGTTGCGAAAAAAAGATAGGTTGTCCGACGAGCCAAAGTCTGCATAAATGGATGCCAGGGACATTAAAACCGTAAGGCTCAATGTCTCCTCGTACTCCCGTGCATGCTCAATGGCTTTTTGGGGAGCGCGGTAGTACAACACATCCAAAGCAGCACTTATGCAAGCAGCCGACCAACCTTCCTGCAGAGTCTTCTCAGCTACAGGTATAATCCCAGGATAGCCAAACATCTCCAATACTCTTAGCGCATTGGCCCTGACCAGGGAATTCTCATCGCTTAAGGCAACCTCTTTAAGTCTTTCAACATGATAATCCGTATACCACCCTCCATAATTGTCCAGGGCAATATTTCTGATTCTGGCAGAGCCATCTTCAATTAGCATTTTAATGTACTCTTCCGGAACGTCCATGCCGTAAACCCTGAGCTCCTGCACAGCCTCATATCTTCCCTCAAAACTTGGAGAAAGCTGATACTGTGCGAGATAGCTGTCTTTATCTCCATCCATAAACACCTCGGCCAGAAGGTATTTTTCAACATCAAAGTCCAACCATAAAGGAGGCGCCTTGCAATCTACCAGAAGTTGAGTTTTGCGTTTGTTGACCAGAAGGTCAACCTCGATTTTCCAACCACCCTCCAAATGAACATCAATCGAAACGGGAAATTCAAAAACAGGAAACCATTCGGTGGGATTTTGTACTTGTTCTACAGTCAAAAGCAGAGTGCGTGAAGTTGAATCGTAATGGTAACTAACATTCAACCTGGGATGACCTTTTTCAAAAAACCATTGGTCGAAGAACCAGTTCATATCCTTTCCGGTCACTTCCTCTACTGCTAACCTGAAATGGTGAATCTCAACAGGGGCGAACATATTGTCAGACAAATATCGGTTCCACGACTTAAAAAAGGCATCATCACCAATAAGTCGTCTCAGCATTTGCAACACCAGACCGGCCTTGTTGTAACTGTGGCGGTCAAACATCTCCTCATTGTCATCGTAGTAAAAGTTTAATATGGGCCTTACAAAGTTTGATGCTTCGTTAAAATAAGCTGCACGCTTATCTGCTCTGTCTTCACCGGCGGCATCCGGTCCATACCTGTACTCCTGCCAAAGTGATTCGGTAAAACTGGCAAACCCCTCATTCAGGGCCAGACTCGCCCAATTTTCGCAGGTGACAATGTTGCCAAACCAATGGTGAATGAGTTCATGAGCAACTATCCCATCATTATTCCTATCGACCAAATCAATGGCAGGTCGCTGTACTTGCTCACCAAAGATAACAGCCGTAGTGTTTTCCATGGCCCCGGCTACGAAATCGCGCACCACAATCTGACTGTATTTAGGCCAGGGAAAATCCACGCCGGTTAAGTCTGTAAAAAAATCTAACATTTCCTTAGTATGGCCAAAAATGTCGGCTGCATACTCCTCAAATGGTTCTTCGACAATATACTCCAGAGGAATTCCATTCCACTCATCGTGAACAACTGTATAATTATCGCCTATGGCTAACATAAACAGGTAAGGCGGGTGATCCACATCCAGTAAAAAATGGTCCCTTCTCATTCCATTGTCTAAAACTTTGGATTCAATCAGCAAACCGTTGGTCAGAGTATAAAATCGGTCCTCAACCGTAATGAACATCTCCTGGCTTGTTCGAACATTGGGTTTGTCAATAGTTGGAAACCAGTTGGAGTTATATTCTGTTTGACCTTGAGTCCAAATTTGCATGGGTTTATGCCGGTCCTCTTGTAGATGATTGATAAAATAAATGCCCCTTTGTATGGGAGCCGGCTGAAATCCGTCTGCACGCTGCCTGTATGGAAATGCTTCATATTCAATATAGAGCTCAAAAGTGTCGCCCCTGGAATAGGTTCTTCCAAGATTGACAAATAGCTCGACTCCATCATAGCTGTACTCCAGGTCAACACCTTCTTCACCTTTAGATATTCTAAACAGGTCAAAGTTTTTAGCATCGAGACGCAACTGATCTATATCGTAAAAAAATGGGGTGAAAGTAAGCCTTGCCACGCCCGGTATAGTTCTCTCTTCCCAATTGAAAGAAATATCCAAAACCGTGTGTATCAGGCGCGCTCTTTTTTCATAGGTGCCCTGATATGACCTGCCCTCCAACTCCGCAATCATTTTTTCTACAGATTCAGGGTAACTGACAGGAGGAGCCGTTACTCTAAGGGTATCCAGCTGCCTGAATTCATAATCAAATTCTTCCGCCACTATCACCTCTGCCGGCCTTGGAGAACATCCCTGCCCAAATAGCCATCCGAAAATAACCGAGAAAAGGAAGAGTTTAAATAATGTTGTTTGACCCATGCGTTTGTTTTTTCCTGTTTCAACAGTCTAATAATGCGCAACGGGCATAACCAGTAATGTTATTTCCTGACCCTCCATTTTTTCTTCAGGAAAGACAAGTGTTGCGCGCTTCTCGTCCAGCAACTCAAAACGCACTTGATCAGAATCAAGTACGCCCAGCATTTCAATAATAAACCTGCCGTTGAAGCCAACGGTCATTGCTTCCCCCTCATAAGTGCAGGGAAACTGCTCATCACCGGATCGATTGAAGTCAAAATCCTTGGAGGAAATGGTCAGACTTTGAGGCTTGAGATCCATCACTATCATATAAGTCGCCTGATTGGAAAAAAGGGAAACCCTTTTGACTGTATTGATAAAATCCAGTCGGTCCACAAATAGTTTGTTCGGATTATTGGTGGGTATCACCCCGTCATAATTGGGGAAAGTGCCTTCAACAAGTCGAGATGAAAAAATTCCTCTTGATGACACTATAAATATGTACTCTTTAGAGAAATACAGCTTAATATTTTCACCCTGGACCAAAAGCGGTCTAAGGGCGGCTAAGAAACCCTTTTTTGATAAAATTACTGACTTGCTAAGGTCTGCTGTGTCACAATAGAAGAGATTCTTAATAAGTCTGTGGCCGTCTGTGGCAGCAAAAACCAACTTGCCATCCTCGATTTTCAGGGAAACTCCGGACATGGCTTTTGAGGCATCCTCATTAAAGGTGGCAATTGAAGCCTGATTAAAACCAAGCTCAAATTTGTCAGCAGAAAATTCAAGAAACTCACCTTCCGGTAGTTCCTGAATTTGAGGAAAATCATAAGAAGCAAAACCTGCGAGAGCATACTTCCCGTATTCAGAGGTCACTTCTACTTTTTTGGACTCTTCATCGAGTTTAAAAGTAATGGGATTATCAGGCATGCTCTTAAGTGCCTCCAACAAGATATTGCCGGGAACTACGATGGCACCTTCACCGTTACTTTCTACCACATCGATCTCAGTTTGAATGCTGATATCCATAGTGGTAGCAGATACAGTCAACTGCTTTCCTATGAGTTCTAAATGAAAGTTTTCGGTTATGGGGATGAGCTTTGCATTGGGATTAAGAGCTCCACTAGCTCTTTGCAAGGCAGAAAGAAAATTTCGGGAAGAGATGACAAAATCCATATGTATTGATTTTTTTATGAGCAATATTCATTTTGCCGGTCTTGTAATCTTTATAAGCCGACCATAAAATTTGATTGAAAAAAGGAATAAGTAACCTTTGATCAACTTGATTCAGGATGCGACAACCTCAAAAAATTAAGGAGATTACTCTCCATCCGGGCAGCAAAATTAAATATTGCTGCCCAATAATTTAGCCTGAGACGGGCATTTATTATAAAAAGCGGGTATTGGCCCAATTTTTTCAACAAACATTCGCGCCTTTTCAGTATAGTTGTCAACGCCATTCAGACCGCTGTTTTTCCACCTGACAATGGTCTCCAGAAGGAATATCCCTTCGGGTGGATCACAGCTCAGCTGTTAAACCCGAATCCTCCTCGTTTTCCAGACGTAAAAAAAAGAAAATTCTTTAGCTGCTCAAAGCTTGAAAGTCCGGAAAAAGGAAGTGAGTTCTTGACTTGGTCGCGCTTACCTACAATTGTACTTTCATAAACGATATAAATTGAATTGGGCTCTTCATATAATTTCACTCAAAAAAACCGGGAAGTAGGCGCAAAACAATGATAATGTTGCGATTGGACTGACTTTTTACCAAAGTAAAATATCTTTTGAAAGCCACTCTTTGATTCAATTCTCAATCCTGCTATCAAAAATAATGTAATTTTGCCCGCTACAAAACAGAGAAAGAACTTTGGGGAACAAGGAGAACAAACTGCATGCCAGGCCGGAAGAACGAAAAAGTGGCCCAAAAATAATGGAGATACGGCAGATCGATCTGCCGATAGTGGGAAAGGCTACATTGAGCGGAGGCTCCGAAGTTTATCACCTGCAGACACCCCATGCAGCTGTAATTCGCCTGGAAATTTTAATTAATGCCGGTAGACTCAAAGAAACTCAACCACTGGTATCCAGAGCTGCAGCAGCCATGCTTAAAGATGGGTCTATGCACTATTCAAGGGAAGAAATTTCCCGGATTGCAGACGAAACAGGTGGCTCTATCAGTATCAATGCCGGGCTTGAGTACGCTTCGATTCAATTGTATTGCCTGGAAGAACATATTGACACCATGCTTCATCTAATCAGGGATATGCTGGTCAATCCTCTTTACAGCAATAAAGGCCTAAAGAGATACATCCAAAAGAAGAAGAACCAATTGCTTCAAGACCTTAGCATCAATGAAATACTGGCTTACCGAAAGCTTACCGAAATGCTCTTTGGACCTCGACATCCCTACGGTTACAATTCGACTCGTGCCATGTATGACAATATCGACCCCACTGTCCTTGAGGAGTTTCATCAGACCCATTACAAGACAGGAAATATGCAACTCTATTTATGTTGCAGAAAGCCTGAATTTATCATAGAAAAACTAGAACGAGTGTGGAGGGAATTGCCCGGAGGAGCCACCTCAGATCTCGACTTCAAACTCTGTCCCTCTGAGGAAAAATACGCCATTGTACCTGCAGCCAATCACAGCCAGTCATCTGTAAGGATTGGAAAAAGGCTCTTTGCCCGTGACAATCCCAATTTTGCGGGAATGTATTTTGTAAACACATTACTCGGTGGCTTTTTTGGCTCCCGGCTTGTACACCAAATAAGAGAAAAAAGAGGTTTAACTTACAATATCTACTCCTCAGTAGAAACCTTTAGAAAGGACGGATTCTTTATAGCTGGATGTGAGACCAGTCCTCACAGAACAGATCAAGTGGCGGAACTCATTCTACTGGAAATTGAAAAACTGAGAGTAGGACTCATCCCTGAGGCAGAAATTCTATTGGTCAAAAACTATCTCTTTGGCTTTTTTATCTCCACTCTCGACGGCCCTCTGAACACCATTGAAATGATCAAAGTCCTAACCACCGAAGGCGGGGGGCTTCCGTCCTTCTACCAAATGATCACAGAATTTAAAAATATGGATATTGACAGGGTGCGGGAAATCACCGGAATGTATCTGAAAAGTACAGATATGACCCTTGTAAAGGTGCAGTAAAGGTCTATCGGGCGGAGTCTAAAATGGGATAGTAGACCAATGGGGTTGAAAACCTACAAGAACATAGTGAACCTGCAATATCAAGCCAGGGTCGATATTTTCCAAAAATAACCCAGCATTAGTATAATTTAACTAATTTAGCCTTTTAATTGCTCATTGCCGGATTCATGTTTCAGATAGAGGAGAATGATTTCTTGAATTAGAAGATCATTTTAAAAGTTGGGAGAAAAAATATTTTACACACATAAGAAATCAGGTCGTATTTTTGCACGATAGTTCCTCCAAAATTACCGGTGAGGAATAGTACGTAGCGGGTTTCATTATTCAAACAGACAGACAAGATGAAGTTTTTTAGTTTTTTCAGACAAGAACTCGCGATAGATTTGGGCACTGCCAATACACTCATCATTCAAGATGGGCAAATAGTAGTAGATGAGCCTTCAATCGTTGCCATAAACCGAAAAACCGGCGAGACCATAGCCGTCGGTCACAAGGCCATGCAAATGCATGAGAAAACCCACGAAAACATAAAAACCATAAGGCCCCTAAAGGATGGAGTTATCGCAGACTTTCAAGCTGCTGAAAGCATGATAGAAGGGATGATCAATATGATCGGGACCCGCCGGCGATTTTTCTCCCATCTTAAAATGGTCATATGCATCCCCTCAGGAATTACCGAGGTAGAGAAAAGGGCAGTTTTTGACTCTGCCGATCACGTGGACAGCAAAGAGACTTATCTCATACACGAACCCATGGCCGCTGCCCTCGGAATTGGACTTGATGTTGAGGAGCCGATAGGGAACATGATCGTTGACATAGGAGGAGGAACCACAGAAATTGCCGTTATTGCACTTTCAGGAATCGTAGGTGAGCAGTCAATCAGAACTGCCGGGGATGAGTTCACGGCGGACATCATGGACTTTATGAAGCGCCAATACAACATTCTAATTGGTGAGAGAACAGCAGAGCAGATCAAGATCAATGTTGGTTCTGCGCTCATTGAATTAGACGATCCGCCTGCTGACTTTGCAGTCAATGGACGCGACCTGATGACCGGTATCCCCAAACAGGTAACCATAGGTTATTCTGAAATTTCGGAAGCCCTGGATAATTCCATCTCAAAAATTGAGGAAGCCATACTGAAGGCTCTTGAAAACACTCCTCCCGAATTGGCCTCTGACATCTATAAAACAGGGATTTACCTAACCGGTGGGGGTGCACTTTTGAGAGGTCTGGACAAGCGAATTGCTGAAAAGACAAAATTATTTGTCCATATAGCCGAAGATCCGTTGAGGGCGGTAGTCAGGGGAACCGGATTGGCACTTAAATACTCAGACCGGTTTTCTTTTCTGATTGACCGAAAAAGCATATAAAACCAATTAAGCAGCGGAGCTTATGCTCAATCTTCTAAGGTTTATTATAAAAAATGGGGCTGTCTTCCTGTTTTTTCTGCTACAGGTCATTTGCTTCTGGATGATTGTTACATTCAATGAATCCCAGAGAACGATCTTCCTGCACACTACTGTATTACTTACCTCTGGAGTCCAGGAGAAAATCAGCAACTTTTACGACTACTGGAACCTGTACCACGTTTCTGACAGCCTTGCTGCAGAAAATGCCCTATTACTGGAGAAGGTGATGAACCAAACCGGAGCGAATCCGGATACATTGTTGATCCCTTTTGAAGGTGAACATTTTTTCTCTGTCATTCCGGCCAAGGTGATTTACAATTCCATATCGGGCAGGAACAATCAGTTGCTTATCAACAGGGGGAAAAGCGCCGGATTGGATCGGGGAATGGGAGTAATAGATAAGCAAAATGGAATCGTGGGAATTACCAGGGACTGCACCCAAAATTACTGCAGGCTGATTTCAATTCTGCATACACAGTCAATGATCAGCGCAAGAATAAAAGATCGCAATTACTTTGGATCTGCAGTCTGGAGGAACACCAACCCCCAATTACTGCAACTGGAAGCCATTCCGGTACATGCCGTATTTGAATCTGGAGACACCGTTGTAACCAGTGGTTACTCCACCGTTTTCCCCGCGGGTATCCCCATAGGCATAATTGAGGATTATCACCTACCACCCGGCAGCAATTTTTATCAGATTGACCTGCGTTTAATCAACGACCTTGCAAGGGTAAAATATGTTTACATCGTCAATGATCTCATGGCAGAAGAGAAAATGTACCATTTAAATCTGATAGAGAATGAATGAGCGGGTATCAAAATATGTAGCATGGGGACTGGTATTGGCCCTTTTACAAATATTTATCTTCAGGGGAATCAATTTTGGCTGGGGAGACTTTTACTACGTGCACATCCTGGTTTATCCGGTTTTCATTATGATATTGCCGATCAACACCCCCAGGACTTACGTCCTTTTAATTGCCTTTTTTCTGGGACTCTTGCTGGATATCTTTTATTTGACGCCCGGCATCCACAGTTCGGCTCTTGTCTTTATGGCATTTATCAGAACTCCCTTACTGAACCTGTTAGAGCCACGTGGAGGCTACAAGGTCAACTCAAGCCCTACACCCTACCACCTCAAGTTCAATTGGTTTTTGGGTTATGCTTCCCTAATGTTGTTTGCCCATCACTTATTTTACTTCTCTGTAGAGTTTTTCTCCATAGCACACCTGCTTCACATTTGGATGAAAACCATCTTCAGTTTTTTCTTTTCAATGTCGTTCCTTCTGGCTTTTTCCATTATCTTTAATCCCAAATACTAAACACACCAAGCAAAATGGCCTACCAGCTCAAGGATGGTAATCAGAGGATGCGAGTCATTATCGGTGCGGTAATCCTCACTTCAATTGTCCTTATTTTTAAATTGGGGCAGCTCCAATTGTTGGATCAGGAATTTGTAGAGAGAGCTCGAGCCTCAGCAATTCAAGAGCGGGTGACCTATCCCTCCAGGGGGTTGATTTTTGACAGAAACCAGCAACTGCTCGTTCACAATGAAGCCATCTATGACCTTCAATTTACTGCAAGCAGACTAGATCCAAATATGGACACCCTAAGGTTTTGCAATCTGCTCGGTATCGATCTGGAAACATTTGAGCGCAATATCACCAAAGACTGGTCGCGCCCGATGTTTAGTCGCCACGTCCCCACCACTTTCTTAAATCGAATTGACCCCTACACATTTGCAATATTCAAGGAGCACCTGCACGAGTTTCCGGGCTTTGAATTTGTCTTGAGGAATGTCAGATCATATCCCCACGAGAACGCAGCTCACATACTCGGCTACATCAGTGAAGTCAACCGCGAAATTATTAGCAGAAATCCCGACATATACGCCCCGGGAGACTATTATGGAGCAAGCGGGGTGGAATTGGTGTACGAACCCCTTTTGAGGGGCAAAAAAGGTCTCGAACTCGTGCTCAGAGACAATCTCGGTCGGTTCGTAGGTTCCTTTAGCGATGGGATCCTGGATACTCCGGCCGTTTCCGGTTATCATTTGCAAGCCACTATCGATATTGAGCTTCAGGCTTACATTGAAAAGTTAATGGCCAATAAAAAAGGCAGTGTTGTAGCCATAGAACCATCTACCGGTGAGATTCTCGCCATGGCCTCAAGTCCGACTTTCGACCCAAACAAGCTCGTCATAAAAATGGGAAGGAGCGACTCTTTTTTAGAGTTGGTCAGAGACAGTTTACAACCCTTATTCAACAGATCGTTGCAGGCAAAATATCCTCCGGGCTCAATCTTCAAACCCATCCTGGCCCTCATAGCTTTGGAAGAGGGAATCCTAAACGTGCGCAGACATATTACTTGTCAGGGAGCGTATTACTACCGCAATTCAAGATGGGGTTGTGTGGCTGGGCCGGGCACTCGCAATGTAACGAGAGCAATCCAACAATCCTGCAACTCTTTTTTCTACCAGATTTACAGAGAAATACTCGAAAGAGAGGGCTTTTCAAGGCCCGCCATTGGTCTTGAGAAATTAAACGACTACCTGACTCAGTTTGGCCTGGGAACCCGCCTTGAAGTTGATCTACCCGGTGAAGGACCGGGTCATGTTCCGAATGACGCATTTTACAAAAGACTTTACGCATCAGAAGGAGGTCGATGGTACTCTACCTACACTCTTTCAAATGCCATCGGGCAGGGCGAGCTTGAACTGACCACCCTTCAAATGGCCAACCTTGTGAGCATCCTGGCCAACCGGGGCTACTATTTTCAACCACATCTGATACGCGGAAAAATTGGCCCTGGAAATGAAGCTGAAAAAATCATAAAGGATAAACGCAGAATAGATATCAGTCCTGAGCATTTTGATGTAGTTGTCGACGCAATGGAACTGGCAGTGAGCCAGGGTTCAGGACGACTGGCTGCCATTCCGGGTATTGAGGTGTGCGGGAAAACGGGCACCAGCGAAAACCCCCACGGACCAAATCACTCCGTATTCTTTGCCTTCGCACCAAAAGACAACCCGCAAATTGCGGTAGCAGTTTATGTCGAAAATGCCGGCTGGGGGAGTGCCTATGCAGCCCCAATTGCAGGACTGCTGATTGAAAAGTATCTCAATGGAGAAATCCATCGCTCCCGCCAATGGATTGAAAACAGAATGCTGGATGCAGACTTGCTGAATATTCCCTGACCACTGCAATTAAAACCAAAGAAAGTCAAATGCGAATAAGCACCATAGTAGCAGTTGCAGCCAATAATGTCATTGGGCATGAAAACCAAATTCCCTGGTACTTGCCGGCTGATTTGAAATACTTCAAGCGAACAACGCTCAACCACCATATTCTAATGGGGAGAAAAAATTATCTATCCATTGGCAGGCCACTTCCTAAAAGAGTGAATATTGTGGTCACCAGGGATGTCTTTTTCAATGCATCAGGCACAATAGTGGTACATTCCATTGAGGAGGGAATTGAAATTGCACGACAGGCGAAAGAAACTGAATTATTCATCATAGGTGGGGGTGAAATCTATCGCCAATGTATGCCCATAACAGACAGAATCTACCTCACTGAAATTAAAACCGAGGCAGCAGGAGATGT
This sequence comes from Saprospirales bacterium, assembly GCA_007695145.1. Lineage (GTDB taxonomy): Bacteria > Bacteroidota > Bacteroidia > Chitinophagales > Saprospiraceae > PWJY01. Next base: position 60,930 of record REEI01000128.1, read on the forward strand.
CTATTTTCCCGAGATCGATGAACAATCCTGGGGCCTTGTTTCTGAAGAAAGACACGAGCCTGACGAAAAAAATAAGTATGCTTATACTTTTAAAATCTATGACAGGAAAAAGTAACGATATTGAAAAAAATGGCATTTTGAATGGCTCATTACATCAAAAGCAACCCAATAATTGTTGAACCGGTATGTCTGGGAAAAAGAAGCACATTTTGTTGTACGATGGCCACTGTCTGATGTGTAGTTCTCTGGTCCGCAAGGTGATGAAAAGAGATAAAAAAGGCCAAATCTATTTCGGTGCCTTACAAGATGAAAAAATGGTCACACTGATTAAACAGGCTCCTGATTATATGCAGAAAGCAGATAGTGTGCTTTTGTATTCAGAGGGGCGTTTTTTTTATCGCTCCTCAGCAGTGTTAAAACTTTACACTCTGCTGGGACTCCCATATTCCCTCCTGACTGTTTTTTTTATCGTGCCTACCTTCATCAGGGATTTTGTCTATCGCATCATAGCAAAGTACCGAAAAAAATGGTTCGGAAGTTCCAAATCCTGCTACCTGGTTCCCGCAGAAAAACAGGCACTTTTTTTAACTGATCCGACAAAAAACTACAACATTGATGAGTAAATTTCTTCTCCTATTGTTTCCTGTTTGCGCAATGATCGGCTGCTCGCAACCTTCCAGTGACAGAAAAGAAAAAGGTAAAACTGAGGATGGAAGCCCAAAGGTTGAGGAGTACATCGAACTCAATGAAGAGAAAAAACAGTGGCCTCTTGATTTCCTAATGGGAAAGTTCGATCCCGAAGAACATGAGGACTTTATTGAAATTCCGGAAAAGTATGCATCTCGAGCGGGAATGTTTCTCAAAAAGGAAGTATTTGATGCCTACCTAAAAATGTTTGAGGCGGCTCAAAAAGAGGGAATTGATCTCGTAATAAGATCTGCCACTAGAAATTTTGATGCTCAAAAAAGGATATGGGAAGAAAAGTGGCGAGGTGAGCGGCCTTCAGCGGGAAAAAATGCCAGGGAAACATATCCCGATCCGGTTGATCGCGCATTGAATATACTCCTTTACAGTTCAATGCCTGGAACCTCACGCCACCATTGGGGCACTGATATTGATCTCAACTCCTTTGACAACTATTGGTTTGAGCATGGAGAGGGTCTGAAATTGTTTTTATGGCTGAAGGAAAATGGTCCAAATTTCGGCTTCTGCCGGCCCTACACTGCATTAAATGAGGATCGGCCCACAGGTTATCAGGAGGAAAAATGGCATTGGTCTTATTATCCACTTTCATCTAAATTGACCAAACAGGCTGAAGAAAAGCTATCGGATGATATGATTTCAGGCTTTTTAGGCCATGAAACTGCCACAATAATTGAGGTGGTAAAAAACTATGTTCTGGGTATTCACCCTTCCTGCCTTCAAAATCAACATTCAAAAAGAAGTCATGAGCAACATTAACGGAAGCAACTTACTTATCACAGGAGGAGCACACGGAATAGGAAGACTCATGGGTGAGATTGCCTTGAGAAAAGGAGCAAATAAGCTGGTAATCTGGGATATTGATGAATCAGCTATGAAGACTTTTCAAAGAGAGTCGGACTATTCAGACAGAATTATCCCTATGAGAGTAGATATGTCCGACCGGGATCAAATTATTTCAGCTTCCAACCAATTAAAGGCTGAGGATATCTCGATAAACATCCTGATAAACAATGCCGGTATAATCGTAGGCAAGGAATTTTCAGATCATCAGCACGACGAAATCGATCGAACCATTTCGATTAATTCCACCGCTCTTATGCATACCGCTCTTTGCTTTGTAAATGAAATGATTAAAGGGAAAAAGGGACATATTGTAAATATTGCCTCCGCAGCAGGAATGGTGGCCAACCCGGGAATGTCCGTCTATGTAGCTAGTAAATGGTCCGTTATTGGATGGTCTGAATCCCTGCGAATAGAGTTGGAGCGGTCCAATTCCCAGGTAAAAGTCACCACCGTCACTCCCTCTTATATTTCTACCGGAATGTTTGAGGGGGTAAAAACCCACTGGATTTCACCCGTGGTCTCACCTGAAAAAGCAGCGTGGAAAATCATTCGTGGAATCGAAAGAGACAAGCTCTTTGTCAGAATGCCCTGGTCCGTCCATCTGATTCCGGCACTAAAAGGCCTCCTTCCTGTTCGTTGGTTCGACTTTGTAGTGGGCAAGGTTCTCCGGGTATACAGTTCAATGGATGGTTTCAAGGGGAAAGCTAAAAAGATATAGGGGTTGAAATTGCCAGAAATCATTTATTTGGTTGATCAGAAGAGACTTTATAAATCCACGCGCTATTCTCTATATCCATCGGGCGGATAATTCGATCTTTTTACAACTCTTTATCCGATTATTTGGCAAATTGATATAAAAAAAGCAATTTGGCCTGCTGATATGGTTTAATATTGCAGTGTGGGTTAAACAAGAGTAATCATGAATCTAAACAAATCGCTAATTTTTCTTATCACATCACTTTGCTTTTCCGGTCTTGTTTTTGGACAAGAAGTATGGACCTTGCAAGAGTGTGTTCAGCATGCGGTACAAAATAACATCACTATAAAGAATTCATTGCTGAATGAAGAAATGGCAAAAATTGATCTGCAGCAAGCGCGACACAATCAATATCCATTTGTCAATGCAAATACGAATTTTGGAAATAATTTCGGACGGACCATTGATCCGGCCACCAATCAATTCAGATCCCAGACCCTAACTTTTAACAGTTGGTCGGTTAATTTTGGAATGCCAATTTTTAACGGATTTGCCATTAAAAACCGAATACAGCAAGCTGAGTATCAATTGGAGTCCCGCCAATTTGATACCCAACAAACGCTGGATGACATCCAGCTAAATGTGGTGACATTTTACCTCAACGTGCTCTTTGCAGAGGACAATCTTGAAAATGCACTCAATCAACTGGAAATCAGCACGAGGCAATTGGACCGGGTCAATTCACTTATTAGAGCTGGTTCCCTTCCCGCAAGTGATCGCTACGACCTGCAAGTGCAGGTAGCCATAGATGAGGAGCGCGTTATTCAGGCTCAGAATGCAGTAGATCAAAGCCTTATTCAACTAAAAAATCTACTTTTATTAGATCCGGAAAAAGAAATTGTTCTCGATCGTCCTGAGCTCGAAGTTCCGGAGTCAGAATCTCTGTTGAACATAGCATTTCCAACACTGTACAATCGAGCGCTTGAAAATCAGGCCATGATCCAAAGCAGTGATCGCCAGATAAAGGCCTCCGTAATGGGAGAAAAAATTGCAGCCAGTGGTTTGTGGCCTACTCTATCCATTGGAGGATCCTTTTCTACTAATTACTCCAATAGAGCCCAAAGACTAAGCGGAACAGAGCTGGATTTTGCAGACTTACCGGCAACCATCAATGGAGTCCCCGTTATAATTTCCCTCCCAAATCCGGTACCCGTTTTTGAAGACCATCCCTATTTCAGTCAGTTGGAATCCAATTTTGGTTATGGAATTGGTATATCGCTCTCAATTCCCATTTACAACAACTATTCCAACCAATTAAATCTGCAACGAGCCAAACTAAATACCATCATGGCCCAAAACGCCGATGAGCAGATCAGACAAAACCTCAGGACCAACATCAGCCAGGCGCGTGCTGATGCCAAAGCAGCCTCTCAGGCCTATAGAGCGGCTGAACGATCTCTTGAAGCCAGTGAAGTTGCACTGAGAAATGCCGAGCGAAAACTAGAAGTGGGGACTGCAACAACCTTTGATTTGATCAACTCACAAAATCTGCTCATCAACTCTCGAAATAACTTACTTCAGGCTAAATACGATTATATTTTCAAACTAAAAGTAATTGATTACTATCTGGGGAACCCCATAGTTCTCGATTAAAAAATAGCATTGATATGAAAGCGATGATTTCAAGATACTATACCAACAGACTAAATCTTTTGCTGCTTGTCCTTCCTTTTTTCATCCTATCGTGTGGGGCGGATTACACTGAGCGGGTAACAACTGAAAAGGTTGAATCCAGAACCATTGTGGAAAGGGTCACTGCCAGTGGGAAAATTTTCCCCGAAAGAGAGGTAAAAATCAGTTCAGATGTCTCAGGAGAAATTGTTGAACTTAATATCTCAGAGGGCGATTCGGTTTCCGCCGGACAAATCCTGGCCAGAATCAATCCGGACAGCTATCTCTCTGCCGTGGAACGAGGCAGGGCCAATCTAGACAATGCGCGAGCTCAAAGGGCAGTGGCTATGGCTTCTGTCGAAAATGCCCGTGCGCAAAAGCAACAGATCACAGCTCAGTTCAACAATGCAGAGCGGATGTACCATCGAAATAAGGCCCTTTTTGAGGACGGCATCATTTCAGAATCTGAGTATGAAAATTCACTTGCAAATTACGAATCTGCAAAAGCAAATCTCGAGGCTGCAAGGGCCTCCATAGCTTCATCAGAGCAAAATGTAAAAGCTGCGGAGTACACCATTCGTGGAGCTCAAGCCAGCCTCAGCGAACTGCAAACCAGCCTTCAAAGAACTACTATACTCTCTCCGGTGGATGGTATAGTGTCAAAACTCAATGTAGAACTGGGTGAAAGGGTAGTTGGGACGATACAAATGACTGGAACAGAAATGATGAGAGTGGCCAATTTTAGCACCATGGAAGTACAAGTGGAAGTAAGTGAGAATGACATCCTTAGGGTCTCCCTGAGAGATTCAGTGGAAATAGAGGTGGATGCCTATCTGGACAGGGTATTTTATGGGAGAGTAACCGAGATAGCCAACTCGGCAGCCAATATTTCAGGAGTGGGTGGTTCAGTAATGTCAGATCAGGTTACCAATTTTATTGTAAAGGTGAGAATAAACCCTGACTCCTATAAAGACCTCATTCAAGCAGGCAGACACTTTCCCCTGCGCCCGGGCATGTCTGCAGCTGTAGACATCATTACCGGTATCGAAGAAAACGTGTTGTCACTCCCCATTCAGGCAGTAACCATAAGAGAAGACGAAGATAGTGGAAAATTCAAGGAAGTGGTTTTCCTTTTTGACGATGGGAAAGCCAAAATGCAGCATGTGCGAACCGGAATACAGGACGACCGTTTCATCCAGCTTATTGAAGGACTTTCAGAAGGTACTGAAGTAATTACCGGGCCCTTTTCAGCAGTTGCAAGAAGGTTGGCTGACGGAGATGAAGTCAACCGTTCCAGAAGGTCATCTGAAGATTTAGAATAATCCTGAAAACTCAATCTCCTGTTATGCAGGTGCAATCCATTGCCTTGCTTATATCAACCAATAAACTGTCAAGTAAGACAACACTAGATCTTGGTCTCATCAAAATCCAAAACTTGGATTAAGCGAAACCACTTTTTTATTCTGCCAATCTCTGACGAAAATAATTTGTTTACATTTTTTTTAATAATCCCCCTAAACTTGAGAAGTTTGATTACCTTAGCATCAAAATTATCGAATTCTTAAC
>REEI01000107.1 GCA_007695145.1 Saprospirales bacterium
AACTTAGATCTGTGACCAGCCATTCCAAAGCTTCATCACATGTAATTGTAATATCCGCAGGGGCATCGATCCAGGTAGCCTCAGGCGCCGGTTCAATCGTGATCGTCTGTACATGCTCGATGGTGCGGCCGCAGTTATCGGTAAAAGTCCAGGTGATCGTTTGGGTGCCGCCGCACTCATCGAAGCTACCCGCCAGGGTGCCGGGAACGGAGCCGGAGATCTCGCAGGATAATTCCTGGTCGTTGATGAAAGTAAGTGAATCAATTGGAAAAGTCATAACTTCTGAACAACCGATGGTAGTATCAGAAAGTGGTAAGAGAAAATAGGGGATATTCGGTTGGGGAATATCAATTTGTTGTTCACATGCATTGTAGTTTCCGCAAAAATCAGATACCTGATAGGACCTAAAAATGGTTTCGTTACAAGGGCCTCCAAATATTGTATCAATGATTAACTCGAAAGATGAGTCATCAATTCCACAATTATCAAAAACAATTCCTCCAACATTTAAAAACTGTTCGATGTTTGAATAGGCTTGATAATCCCATGTGGAGCACAATTCAGGTATTATTTCAGGGCAAGTAATTTCCGGAGTGCTTACATCATTTATAACAATCAATTGAATGCATTGATTTTGATTGCCACATTCATCTGAAATAGAATATACCCTTTCGTTAATTTCAGGGCATAGTTCTCCATTACTTACTTCAGAAATCAAAGTAAAAGAGGTAGGATCAATCTGACAATTATCTGATGCGTTCCCTCCGGCATTTATAAACTCTTCGAATGAGGAATAAATCGGAGCTTCACTCAACTGACAAGAAACAAAAACAGTATCGGGGCAAAAAATTTCAGGTGATTCGAAATCCTCAATGGTAATTGTTTGCTCACAAGTATTGTAATTACCACATTCGTCGGTTACCCGATAAACTCTGATCAATTCCTCAGGACAGAGATTCCCATCGGAAATCACGTCCACTAACTCTATACCGCTTTCCGGAACATTGCATGGATAATTGACTTGACCACCTGCATCCAAAAGTTGAGATATGGTCTCAAAAGGTAAAACATCTTCAATACTGCAAGCAACAGTATCAGGGGGGCATTCCAAACATCCATAAACCTCAACTAGTAAAGTATCTTGATTGGAACAACCATTGACATCGATTGAATTCACAAAATAAGTGGTAGTGATTGATGGAGAAAGAATAAATTGACCTTCTTCAGAGCCTTCCTGAACTCCTATTTCGGGAATCCATTGGTAATCAACGCCTAAGGGTAGATGATAATCGATTTCCATTCCGGGACAAATTTCTTCTACCGGTGGAAGGTTTAAATCCGGCAAGGGATTGATTTGGATATCCACGTTGAAAGTATCTCGAGAACAACCAGATTGATAATTGTCTATTAGTATCAACGAATGAGTTCCAGATATTTCCGGAATAATTGAAGTGCCATTCCCAATCTCATTGCCTGTTGCATTGGGACCATCAAACCAAATGTAAGTGTAAGTGGATGGCTGAGCAGAAAGTACGGCTATTACTTCTTCTATGGCATCCTCGCAAAATACAGGTGGATCGGGAAGGAAAGTAACATTGGGTAGAAAAATTACTTCTACCTCAACAGTATCGCATATTGGTTCAGGAAATGTACAGGCTCCTCCAGCCACAGACACCTGAGCGCAAACCTCATATTCAATAAACTGGGGAGAGCTATATGCAGGGGTAAATTCTGGAGAAGAGCATCCAGTAGTGCAGGAGAGGTAACTGTTGAATTCTCCGGTTCCAGAAGTAATGTCTTGCCATACGATAGTACTAACATCAATATTACCATGGACAGAAAAAGCGTAGTCACAATTTACCTGGGCACTTAGCGGTTCTGATGCAATTATCCCGGGAACTGATTCAATAATATATTCATTCTGATTATTTCCAGGCTTGCAGAAGGAGATATTGTAAGTCTCCCCACCTGGCAAACAAATGGGATCGCCAACAGGAACTTCAGGTCCGCAGTCAATTTGATAAAACAAAGCTCCTGACGGTTTTGCGCCAGAGTAGATATCGAAAATAAATCCAATTGCCTGATCATCCAGGGTAATAGTAAAAGAAATACAACGGTCAGGATGGCTTTGTCCGCAACAACCCCCTGACCTGGAAATCTGTGGTGAAATGTATATACTATCCGGGCTACCAGTTAGGTCCACATCAAACTGGGGAACATCGGAATCGCAATCCGGATGGCCGTTCTGACAAATTGAATAGAATGGAACTATCCAAATCAAACAACATATCCATATTCCATATGGAATACAGTTTCTTACAACGGAAATCATTTGGCAAGGGGTTTTAAGGTTATTGAGCTTGCCGCCACACCCGTCTCCCCTACAACGCACTATCTTAAATAGAGAGACAAAGCAAATGTAAGGATTGAAAGGGATTTACCATAAAAATTAGGCAAAAACTTTTACCACCCCAGGAACTTGGAAAGGTGCGGATTCGTCCCGAAGAAGAAGAAAAATGTTGTATGGCTATTATTCATAATATCAATAATTTATTTTAATATTTTAGTTCTTAATTGTCAGTAGATAAATCTCTTTAAAAAAAATAAATATTAATATTCATATATATATCACCACAAATCACCTACTATTTAAAAAATGAATAAATATTTTTACAAAGTGCATAACCTGACTGCACAATGCTATTTCACAAACTAATTATCTGGAATATATTTACTAAAAAATTAGCAATTGACGTGCCAAATTATAAATGGTTCGCTGTGATACCCAACCAAGCGAGTCGCAGTTTCATCCCTCCTTTCTTCTAGTAAAATTCTCTTAGAAAACCCATTTTGCGACTAAATAGGCCCTCCAATCACCGATAATCCGGAACGTCGTCTTAGACTTTTTAAAAAGGTTGACCTATTACATTTGGAAAATGAAGAAAGTTGATACAATTAGCAGCCACAATAAAGCTCGGGGAATATCCATACCACAATAGATGCCGCAAAAGAAGTAAAGTACGTGGCCGCATGAGTCCTATTGAAAGTGAGAATGAGGATTGAATAACAACACACCCAATATCTACCCCCCCCTCCACAATCAGCAGATTATTTAGTCAAGATCATTTGATGGTACTGAAAAGCATAAGGGTGGGTGAAGTAATCGGTTATAATGTTCAATTAAAGCTCCCACCTCTCCAGGCGAGTAGTAGAAGGTCTAGAAATAAAAAGATCTAAGCAAGACTTAAGGAGAACCATCAACAATATTCTATTCTGAGCTCTGAATCACTCTTTATAATGCTGAAGCATAAAAACCATTATTTGTACTCCCATCACAACACTCCTGCATCTTCCAGGTAAATGACCTCCAGGACTACATGACCAACCATCTTAAGGGTATTTCTATCTATCGCATTTAGGTCATCAGAAAGAGTGTGCCAATGAGGGACAAATCCTGTATCTGTATCCGGCGGTCGATTGATAATGTTAATCATGGGCACACGGGCGATAGTATTGACAAAGTAGTGGTCATCAATGACTCCAGCGACCGGTTGATTGACAAAAAATCTCCCATATCCCAAATTTTGAGCTACTCTCCATACTTTATCCAAGATTGTAGGAGCAAATCTCGCAGAAAACTGTTCTCTCCCAAAACGGGGATTAGATGCTCCTACCATGTCAAGTAATATCCCATACTGGGGACGTGAACTTCCACTTCTTGCTATCACATTGGACCAATGCTGCGCACCTACACCCCAGGTCTCCGGTCTTCCACCTTCCTGGCCCTGATCTTCTGCATCGAAAAAAACGATGTCTACTCCTAGTGAAATTGGGTTTTCACCTAACTGCCTGGCTACTTCCAGCAAAACTCCCACTCCACTACCACCATCATCTGCACCTGGTACGGGTTGATCTCTGTTCTCCAAATCCGGATCATGATCAGCTTTGTATCGGGTATCCCAGTGGGCGGCCAGCACTATTCTGTTTCTGTTGCCGGGATTAAATCTTCCAATTACATTATAGCAGCGGACTGACCTTTGGGTTTCAAAAAGCCTTGCATTAAACTCCTGGATTTCAACGGAGGCTCCAAACCTTCTCAATTGGTCAGCCAAATAATCCCGACACTGTATGTGTGCTTCTGAGCCAGGCACTCTGGGACCAAATTCCAACTGTTCTGCAATAAACTGAAAGGCAGAATCAGCGTTGAATGTAGGAGTATCCACCGACCGGGTGGGCGTCTCAATTTCCTTTGAATTTTCCCGGCGATCAGCCCTTTCTTCTCCACAGGAAGAAAAACCAAGACTAACTGCCAATAACAATATTCCGGCAGATAGAAACTTAAATTGCTTGTTCATTTTTTCAGTTTGTATCAATTTCTAAACAGTAAAAACTTTTCCTAAAAACACTACAAAAATCCATACGAAGTCATCTTTCTATATTCCCCTCAACTCTCTCTTTTTAAAAACATCGACAGGAACAGTGAAATTATAAATCCGAAAGCAATTAATCCTGTAGTTTCGCGAAATAACAATGCAGGAAAACTATAAAAAACTTCTAGTTCCCTTGGATCCATCCCGAGTTCTATGCTATATTGAATCGCCGCCTCGAAAAAGCCCGCTCCAAGCGTATAGAAAAAAAGTAAATTGAGTAAAATGTGCATGGGGATAGCAATAACAGCTATGAGGGTACCACTTTGAACCCCTTGCCAAAAACTCAACTCGCCTTTATTTTGCCCATCACGCAGATTTTTAATAGCCCAATAAAAAATCAAACTGGCAGGAATCAACCACAAACTTTGCAAGCTAAGGTAGAGATCAATCCTTTTGTCGAGAAATCCTAAAAGATAGGCCAAAAATAGCCAAAGACCCGAAAAAGCAGTTAGTACAACAGCCCACCGGAACTCATGTTTGTATTTGAGATTGTGTCGATTGCTCATCAATAAGGGTCAAGCTCTGAGAAAATCATTTAATTTACGGACCAGCTAGTGCCATCCTTTCCATCCTTAACCTCTACGCCCAGCTCTTTGAGGGTGTCCCTGATAGTATCAGCCATCGACCAGTTTTTTTCTTCTCTCGCCTGGTGACGAAGCTTTAGAATAAGTCCCATCAAGTCAGCCGTAAGTCCATAATCGGAAGAATCTGACTGTTCTTCTTTTAAACCAAAAATGTCAAATAGTACGGTCCGGAAGGTGCTCTGCAGGCTATTCAAAACATCATCCCGAAGCATTTCGGCAGCAATATGTCCGTTTTTTATAGCATTGATAGTGGTAACAGCTTCAAACAAGCTGGCCAAAGCTCTGGGACTATTGAAGTCATCGTCCATATTTTCAAAGATTTCTCTAATAATGGCCTCCAGGCGATTGTTCATCTCGACATCCTCATCAGAGCCTTTAGCCTCCAAAGTGAGCAGGTTCTTATACCCTTCCATCAATCTTTTAAAACCCTTTTCTGCGGCTTGAAGTGCCTCATCTGTAAGATCGAGTGTGCTTCTATAATGGGATTGCAGCATAAAAAATCTCACTGTCATTGGGGTGTAGCCCTTGCTAAGATGAGGGCTGTCTCCTGTGAAAAGTTGCTCCGGAGTCACGGTATTTCCATCGCTCTTGGACATTTTTTTACCATTGAGCAAAAGCATATTGCCATGCATCCATATTTTGGCAGGAGCACAATTGCAAGCACCGTAATTTTGAGCCACTTCATTTTCATGATGAGGAAACTTTAGGTCTCCACCTCCTCCGTGAATATCAAAAGTTCTTCCAAGGTACTTAGTACTCATTGCAGAACACTCGAGATGCCAACCGGGAAACCCAATACTCCAGGGGGAGTTCCAACGCATAAGATGCGAGGGATCGGCCTTAATCCAAATGGCAAAATCAGAGGGATTTCTCTTTTCATCCTGTTTCTTCAAATCACGGGTTTCAGTCAGTAAGTCCTCGATTTTTCGACCGCTCAATTGCCCATAAATCCCTTTTTCCCTGGCAAATTTTACAGTGTCAAAATAGACAGAACCATTGACTTCATAGCCATAACCATTTTTCATGATTTCACTTACCATTTCGATTTGCTCCAAAATATGTCCGGTGGCACGAGGCTCAATGGAAGGCGGCAGATTGTTAAAAATATCCATCATTTGGTGAAAACCCAGGGTATATTTTTGGGCAATTTCCATAGGTTCCAACTGCTCCAATCGGGCTTTTTTAGATATTTTATCTTCAGCTCCGGTATCAGAGTCTCCCTCCAGATGGCCAACATCAGTAATATTTCGCACATATCTCACCTTGTATCCTTTGAAAAGAAGGTATCGATAAATGAGGTCAAAGCTCACAAAAGTTCGGCAATTTCCAAGATGAACATCACTGTAAACAGTAGGGCCACATACGTACATCCCAACCCGTCCCTTTACCAATGGCACCAATTCTTCTTTCTTGCCTGTAATGGTATTGAAAATCTTTAACTGGCTCTGCATATTCTGAAAGAGTATTTTTTAATGAAGGGCAAAATTAATGAAATAATAGGTAGCAATTTCGAAGCCTCCACCAATTGATTCCCTATAGGAGGGATTATACTATAGCTGTATGCTCTCTACAAAGGCCATAGACTTTCGCAATGGGTTTGGCTTATAGTATTGGAATTCAATCTCATAGATAAATTTCAAGCCAGGTGTTTTATCCTATGTTACTGGGGAAAAATGAATGGGAAACAACTGAATAGCCTGCTCCTTAGCCGGTAATTTGAAAGAGATTTAGTTTATTTTGGTACCTGGCTTGGAATCACCAATCAAATCAATAGCCAAAAAATGTAAAACTTTGTGCCTTCATTTTCAATCAATCTCTTGGGACTTCAAAAATCTCTATTGCCACTCAAAAGTTCCGATGGTGTGTGCTACATCCACTTTAAGAAACTCAATGACAGGATGCAAAGAATCTGGTCTTACGCTGGTATTAAAGTAAAGTGCCCCTCTCAGGAAATGATTGGTTGTGTCCGTGAGAAAAAAGTGCATGGGAGATGCAGCGTGGCCTTCAAACTCCAGGATCATTCCTCCAACCGAACCTCTGTTGACTACGAATTCATCCATGTAGTCAGATCTTTGATTGATTTGATTGGCAATTTTATAAGCGTCTGAAATAAATTTATCGAAATCTGCCCTGGAATGTATCGGAAAATAACTCATGTATATCCGAGCATCAAAATGGGGAATAACTACATCAAACCAACACGGATGAACAGGTTGCTCCCCAAAGAAAGTCTTGTTCACATCAATATAGGCGTACTCCGGAAACTCGAACACAAAGGGACAGGCATCCAATTTAAAATGCTGATATCCTCTTTCCGGAAAATCTACTCTCGGAAAAATCCTGGGTTTGGGGTTGTCAACAACTTCACTTCCACAGGAGACCATGAAAGCAGTTGCGGCTATCAAAAAAACAAGGGGCAAAATCTTTGCTCCGGTATTTAGCTTTTTAAACATGGCATTATATATTCAATAGAAGATATCATCCGTATCATTCAATCAGAAATCAATAGGTGATGGTCACTTTAACTTTTTCAATCCTCCTTTTATTGACCAAAAGCACCTTAAACTTAAACCCACCGAGAGTAATCTCTTGTTCGGGTTTGGGTAACTTTCCGAGGGTTTCTAAAATCAGCCCTGCTATTGTGTCTGACTCTCCCCTCAAATTGTCGAAGGTATTGGTGTCTATGGACATAATGCGACAAACGTCGTTGAGCTGAGTTTTCCCTTCGAAAATAAAGTTGCGGTTGTCAATTTTAATAAATTCAAGTTCTTCATCAGAGTCGAATTCATCGCGTATTTCACCTATCACCTCTTCCATAATATCCTCCAGGGTGACAATACCTGAGCAACCGCCATATTCATCTACCACTATGCCCATATGCATCCTCTTGAGTTGAAATTCTTTTAGAAGCTCATTAATTTTTTTGTTTTCAGGAACGTAAAGAATATCTGTGCGGATGAGTTCCTGCCAATCATTCTGATTGCTATCCTTCTCCAATAGGCCAAGAAGGTCCTTGACATACAGCAAACCCATTAAATGGTCCAAATCTTCCTGATAGACCGGCAGTCTGGAGTACCCTGATTCTTTTACAGTTTTAAATACCTGGTCCTGCTTGCTGTTGAAGTCCAGTGCCACAACATTGACTCTAGGCGTCATGATTTGCCTAACAGAAACATCCCCAAACTTAACAATACTCTTGAGAATATCCACCTCTTTTTCAGAGTCAACATCTCCACTGACAGTAAGGTCTATAGCCAGGTCTAATTCCTCTTTTCTGGTACCTGGATTGTAAATCAATCTGCGTCTGGCAATTCTTTTTTCCAAAGCAGAGGACCACTTTACTAGCATTCTCGAAAAAGGCCAAAATAGGTCCATTAAGACACTGAGTGGGACGCTCATTGTTTTGGACAGTCTCAAATTATTGATGGTAGCATATAATTTTGGGGTCACCTCGCCTACGACTACCAACACGAAAGTTACTCCGGCTACCGTAACCAGGAAATTAATGAGGCGGGTAATGGAATCAAGCTGATCTACCAGTCCTGGAAAAAGTACCACAATACCCTCCGACCAGCCCCTGAAGGTCGTTTCAGGTAATGTTTGCCACAAGACATAGTCCGACAATACAACAATTGCAATGTTGATGAGATTATTGGCAATGAGGATGGTAGCGAGCAGGGTCCGGGGCTTCTCTTTCAGTCGGAGAATTCTCTTTGAAGATGGACTGTCTTCAGACTTCAGCTCGGCCAATTGATTCGGATTCAGAGAAAAATAAGCTACCTCAGAGCCCGAGATAAGGCCGGAAATAAATAAAAGAAAGAGCAAAAATGCAATTGCCAAAGCGATGTCCGGAGCCGGAGCTGCAATGAGTATTACAGAAAAAAAACTCAAACCGGCAGGATCGGGAGGTTCAGCTTCCAACGATTATCAATTTGATTAATAATAGACTTGCCAATTAGAAGGGCAAATCATCTTCTTCCCCCGGTTCATTCCCACTTGTAGTCTCATCAGAGGAATCATTACTTGTACTTTTGTTTGATTGAGTGTTTGCAGCCTTAAAGGTATGTGTAGAAGTTGAAGATTCCTGTTCTCTTTTTTCCAAAAGGCGAAGAGTGAATGCGTAAACATCCGTAATGTATCGCTCCACATCATCTTTATCCAAATATTTCCTATGAGTGAGTTTGCCTTCTACAAAAACAAGCGACCCCTTGCGAAGGTCTCTCTCGGCTTTTTCAGCCAGTCCCCTCCAGGCCGATACATTGTGCCATTCGGTCACTGTTTGCCAATCACCTTTTTTATCTCGGTAGCTTTCATTGGTTGCAATTCGAAGTTTAGCCACCTTGATATTGCTGTCAATAGATCTTATTTCCGGGTCTGCACCCAAATTTCCAATGAGTATTACTTTATTAATCATGATGTGGAATTTCGTTCATCAACCCATAAAGATAGTAAAATATTTCTTCATGAGGCTGTGAACTGCAAAGGTCGTTAGATTTTTTTCGTCCGCCAAAACAAAATCTGAATTTTCATTAAGTTTTAAATGGTTTGCCTTCAGCTCATAAAAAGTAGCACTGATGTTCTTATGTGTGAGCTGATGCGGAATCTGAGTTACTTTTTTGATACAAAAGTCTGAATCGGGAACGTTTTTCTGCATCCAATTTCCAATTTTTCCAGGTGACTCAAGTGTTGGAAACTCATGCAATCCGCCCCAAATTCCATCTTTACTCCTTCTTCGAAGAAGGAATCTGTTTCCATCATGCACATGCAGGTAGTTTATGCTCCAATCCGTTTTTTGTATTTTTTTAAGTTTGACCGGTAATTCTCGAATTGATCCTTCCAAATTAGCGTGACAATCCCTATTTAATGGGCAATGACTGCAATCGGGCTGATTGGGCTTGCAAACTGTGGCACCAAAGTCCATAATAGCTTGATTCCAGTCAGCCGGAGGCACTTCAGAGATAATTTTTTGAGCCAGGGTGGCAAACTCCTTTTTACCTTTAGTGCTATCGATGGGTGAGAGTATTCCAAAATACCGGGACAACACCCTGTAGACATTGCCATCTACTACTGCATTTGGGTGATTAAAGGCGAAGGAGGTTATTGCTGCGGCAGTATAAGGTCCAACACCAGGTATGCTGAGCCAGTCATTTAGATTTTCGGGAAACACTCCATTCAACTCATAAGCGATTACTTTTGAAGCTTTGTGCAAGTTTCTCGCTCTGCTGTAATATCCGAGACCCTCCCAGTATTTCAGTACTTCTCCCTCGGAGGATGCAGCGAGGTCTTCAACCTTTGGAAACCGCTGGACAAAGCGCTCAAAAAAAGGAATCACCTGATCTACACGGGTCTGTTGCAACATAATCTCCGAAATCCAGACCCAATAAATATCCGGGTGTTTCTTCCAGGGCATTGGCCTGTCCCCAGGTTCATGCCAATTCAGCAATTGGCTTCTGAAAGTACTGACATCCGAATGATCAATTTCCATTGGTGGAGAACTTAAAATCGTGCTTCTTCAAAATGTTTGTACTGACCTCCCAGAGCCTGGATGCTGCTTCCTTGTCCTGTGCAACGGAGCTGATCCGGGCAATTTTCTTATTCTTAAAATATTGCCCGCTTTGATGTTCAAAATTTGCTTCAGTAGCTAGATAAACAGATGTCTGGGCTCCTTTTTTCGAATTGATCATCAGAAAACTAAACAGCTTAATAAGCCAAGCCAACGGTCCTTTAAAAGGGCTGAAAAAATTTGTTCTAACCACTCCCGGATGCAAAGCAAATGCACTCAAACCAGAAGAGTAAAATCGCCTGTGAAGCTCCTGAGTAAAATAAATATTGCAGAGTTTGCCATCTCCATAAACTTTCATTGCTGAGTATTTTCTTTCAGCATTCAAATCCTCGAAGTTCAACTTCCCATACTTGTGGGCTTCGGAACTGACATTTATGACCCTCGCCCTGCAATTTTTTAGTATATCCAACAGGCCTATAGTAAGCGCAAAATGGCCGAGATGATTGACTGCAAAGGTCCTTTCGAATCCGTCATCTGTTATACTTCTTTTGGTAAAAATCCCTCCTGCATTGTTGATAAGAACATCAATATTACTAAAGTTTTTCTTTACTTCCTGAACGGTCTTTTCAACTGATTTGAGGCTGGCAAGATCACAATCAATCAAAGCAATATTCTCAGCTAATTTACCCGTTCGCTGCAAATTTCTGCCTTTTTCTACATCTCTAATGAGTCCTGTCACCACAAAACCTTTTCCAGCTAAAGCGTTTGCAGTTTCGAGGCCAATGCCTGAAGTCAGCCCGGTAATCAAAGCGTTTTTTGTCATTATCATCTAACATTTAAGTAGCACAATGTTTAGCAAGGTCGGCTACTTTATATCCACTTTAGCAAAAAAGAGGTTGGCAAAACCTACTGAATGGGCCCTGGGTCCATCCGATATGTAGGGATTGGTGGCTGCAGTAAAAAGCATCGGCCTACAATCCCAGCAGTGCTATAGCAACTCCAAAGTAAATCAGGAGGCCTGTCACATCAACCACTGTTGTGATGGCGGGGCTAGCTGCAACCGCAGGATCTCCACCGAGAGATTTTACCAACAGAGGAAAGAGCGCTCCAATAACTGTAGCGGTCAATACCTGGAGGGAGATCGCCAATGCAATCACAAAGGCGATAAAGGGAAGTCCATACGAATCGGGCGTAGCGGCATCCCAGGATAGGAACATCACTTTGCCAAAGGCGAGGACTCCAAGTGAAATCCCCAATAGAACAGCTATACGCGCTTCCTTCCAGACGATCTTCACCCAGTCCAATACTTTGATTTGTCCAAGAGACAGGGCTCTTATGACAACAGTAGCAGCCTGGCTACCGGAATTTCCGCCAGCGTCTGCAAGCATCGGAATATAAAGGGCTAAAATAATCATCTTTTCCAGAGTTGTCTCGAATTGGTGAATAATGATACCTGAGAGAATTCCAAATGCAGCCAGGGAAACCAACCAGGCTGCTCTCTTTTTAAAATGTTGCCAGGAGGATGTTTCCATATAGCCCATATCCTCCTTATCCGGTACAATACCCATGAACTTCTCCATATCCTCTGTCTGCTCAGCCCGTATTACTTCAATCGCCTCGTCATGGGTAACAATACCTACCAATTGGTTGCGGTAATTCACAACTGGTATGGCCACTAAATCGTACTTCTCAATTTTTTGGGCTACCGACTCCCTGTCTTCCTCTACACTTGCCTCTACATATTCGCTATGTAATATTTCTGCTACCTTTTGGTAAGGCTCTGCCAAAATCAAATCTTTAAGGGTGATAAATCCCTTAAGAGTCATGTTTTTATCTACGACATAGATATAGTAGATCATCCTCTTTGAAGGTGCGTCCGTTCTCACTTTCGCGATCGCTTCAGAGCAAGACATTTCTTCCAGAACGGTAGCAAAATCAGTACTCATTATACCTCCTGCTGTCTCGGGAGGATACTTGCTCAGCTCGATAACATCCTTTCTTACCAATTTGGTAAGGTAGGGAAGAAGAAGAATCTGTTCATCTCTGCTGATCTCCTGAAAAAAATCAGCCCTGACTGCTGAAGGGACTTCCTCAAAGATTCCTGCGAATTTCCAGGGATCCAACTTTTGAAACAATAAATACTGCAGGTCAAAATCCAGATCAGAGTATATTTGGGCCTGTTGCTCATTGGTAAAATAAGGCAAGGTCTCCAGCATGCGCTCCTCACTAATTTCACTGAGAATCTCAGCAACTTCAATAGTGGGCAGCTTCTTCAGCACAGGAATCAGTTCCTCGATCCTGCCCTCCTCAAGAGCTTCAGATAATTTAATTTCAAGTTCAATGCGGTCTTGTGACATGATTCGTCCTTTCAGCTTATGCAAAAAATTATCACGAATATAACCTTAAAAGCGCACTTGGGTTGAAATTGGCAAGATGCTTTAAAATTTTTGCGAAAAACGCATTTGCCAATCATAAGGGGAGGGAAGCAAATTGCTTTAACTTGGATGAAAAAAAGGCCCGGGCAAAACACCCGAACCTTTTTAAGTAGACCCACTAGGACTCGAACCTAGAATTACAGAACCAAAATCTGCTGTGTTGCCAATTACACCATGGGTCTAAAAGCCGGCGCAAAGATAAAACATTCTTTACAATCACAAACAACAATTAAATAAATTCTTAGGCTAAAAAGTTTCTCGTTAGACAGATTTCAGCTGGTAAATGCCGGCCAGATTGCGACCATGGCCATCGTAATCCAGTCCAAATCCAACTACAAACTCATTCCCAATTTCGAAGCCGATGTAATCAATATCATAGTTAAACTTAAAGGCTTTCGGTTTAAATAGCAAGCAAGCAATTTTGACATCCTCAGCACCTGCCTCTAGCAGTTCTTTTTTTAAAAATTGCATACTGTTACCTGAGTCAATTATATCTTCAACAATCAATACTTCCCTACCATTCAGGTCCCTTTCCCATTTTTGAGTCATAAGGATTTCTCCTGTGCTTTCAAGTCCCGAGTATGATTTCAGTCTCACAAAATCCATTTCCAGTGGAGCACCAATCTCTCTAACCAAATCTGCAGCAAAAATTACTGCTCCGTGCATGACCGACAAAACTACCGGGCAACGCTCCCCATAGTGTGAAGTAATTAGCTTCCCGAGTTCTTCTATTCTGAGCTTAACCATCCTGGGATCAATTAATATTTCAAACTCTCTGTCGTGGATTTTAACCAGGTTCATCCTGCGTTTTTGTATGGTTTAAAGGATTTGCAAATCTATGTTCTTTTATTAAAGCATCAAAGTGTCCCAATGTTTAAAAATTATTTGAAGTAAGGTATGCTATTAACAACAGTGATTGACAGTCCAAGTGAATGTTTAGTCGTTTTAGACCTCTCTGTTATTGATATCTCCCTAGTTCAAGTTGCACTCGATCCTCAACTTTCCCTTCTCTCCTTTAAGTTGCTCTTTGAGTTAGCGAGGTGAGTCAGAATGAGGTGGAGCGTTGGTCTGTCTTTCGAAGGAATTCCATCAATCCATTTAATTCCTCAAGTTCCTCATTCCTTTATGGATGGAGTAAACGTAGTGTTTCAAGACAATGGTTGAATCCTAAAGTCAAGCTAAAAGGGTTTAAATATGAGTACAATTCCAAGGATATTTTCCCATAAATTTTCTGAAACAGAATACCTCCAATCAGCGCATCAGTTCGCAGGCCCTCGCCCCGTTTTTTTAACCTTTAAGGATTGAGCGTTGTAAAAATTCGGTTCCACAACGTTAAAAAAAGTAGCCTCTGAAGACGATAACAGTTCGACTGCCTGGCACAACCAGTTATAGAGGACTACTAATCCATTAAATATGAGGTCAGATGCCGTAAATAGGGAACTGATATCAAGGAAGTTTACCAAATTAAGGTGGGAAGATGAATTTTCAGTCAAATACCTACCAGCCTTGATTTCCTTCTTATTTTTTGCACTTGTGCTGAGTGTTTATACATGTAATTGTGCTGTCTAAGTATCAAGACAAAAGCAAGGCAGAGCCAAGTAAATGGTATAAAACTAATAATGCCAATAAGGGTTCGATTTAGAGGAAGTGGGAAATGGATATAAGTCATTTATGTGCAGAAAAAAGGTAATTCCTTTGAGGTTTTTGCTGCTATTTAAACAACAGGTTTTATGGCTATTGTATCATGAAAAGCTTTGGTCAAATACTTATCTGCCTGGAAAAATCAAGCCTTACAATTGGGTTACTGGTGGATCTCTAAATTCATTCACTTTATCCTCGGGGAGATTTTCCAACAAATTGATTGCGTACTCATAACCAATCTGAACAATTTTATCAAAATTCTTCACTTCGCTGATTCCAAATTGCAGGAGGTCCGGATTGAAATGCAAGTCCAGCATTTCAATAGCCTCGTGACGCTTGGCTGTGCTAGCAAGCAATGTTGAATTTAGAATAATTGATCCAATTCGGGGCAAGCCCTTATTGCCCTTTCCGGCCAATTTATTTTTGACAATATCAAATCCGCCGGGAAATTCTTCTTTCTGTATTGGACGGGACTTTTCAAAGAAAAAGTCAATACCAATTACTTTATCAGCCAGTCTTTTCCGCATGATATCCACAGGAAAATTATTCATGGTTCCGCCATCAACCAGAATTTCATTATTGTAGATAATGGGTGGCATAACACCGGGAATGGCTGAGGAGGCCAACATGGCCGTGAACAACTCCCCCTTGGTAAAAATCTCCTCCTTAGCCCTCGAGTAGTTGGCGGCAACAGCATACATGGGGAGCCAGAGATCCTCCATTTTGAATGCAGCATCACCGGTAAACTCCTCTAAACCCATTATCAACATTTTCTTCATCCTTTTTCCGAGTACCAGTGAATAGTAGGGTAAAAAATTTAGGTCCTTAAAAGGGTTGTAATGGGCTTGCAATCGGTTTACACGGGTCATAAAATCAATGGGCTGATTCATCGCAGCACATCCGGCAACCACAGAACCAACACTTGCCCCACCGACCATATCCATCTGTAAGCCATATTCCTTCATGGCCTTTAAAATACCAACATGAGAAAAGCCCTTGGCTCCGCCTCCTGCAAAAACCACCCCTATTCCGCGATCTGTCAACAGTCTGCTTATTCTGCCAATTGCCCCGGCTTCCCCCAATTTTAAATGGTAGTTATTTTTAACCCATGGCCTGATAGCGAGCCACTTGTCAGTATTCCTTGGGTAATCAGTATCTGATGGGTGAATCAATAAGAGTGAACACCTTGTAGAAGAATTAATCTTCACAAGCTCATCCATTCCTGTCAGGTCTGGTCTGCGTGTTGAATCCCCTACCAATATCACATGATCTGCTTGTCGAATGCCAATAGTATTCCAATGGCGGGTATTGCTCTCACACACAAAAAAAGTAAAGTCATTCTCGATCTCCTCATCGTACAACCAGGCTGCCAACCGCTTGTAAATATCTCCTGCTTGTTGGTTCAATTTTTCAGGTTCAAGTCCAAGATCCTTACTTGCCAAAGCTCTTGTTAGCAGAGCAGTTTTTCTCCTCTGACCAGTATATTCATAAAGGGATCTAATAACACTGTGAGTTTCTTCAAACTCGTGGATGGGTACAAAACACAGATTGACCGGAGCTCCCTCCTTTGCAACCTGAACCTTCTTAAGTCGATCTACTATAGTACGACTTATGTTTACGATTACTTCCGGATACTTGTTTATCACCTTACTAAAGGTCGCTTTTGACAGTTGAACTAATATACTGTCCCTTATTGCAGTCACGGTTGCGAATCTTGGTTCATTGGTCAGAAGAGCCATCTCGCCAATTGTCTCACCTCTAATAATATCACCTAACCTTTTCTGTTCCAGCTTGTGATCAATCCTGGTGGCCACCAATCTGCCGCTAATCACAAAGAAAAGACTGTCAGTCCGTTCTCCCTCTCTGAGTAAAACACTTCCTGCTTTCAATTCCATCCATTCAAGCTCATCTGCAAACTCTTCAATCACCATAGAATCCACCCCTCCAAAAATCTTCTTCAATCCATTCTCCAGCAATTGCTTCTCAAAAGCGGTCAACCCTTTTCCTTTTTGAAAGTCCATACTTTATAAATCTGTATTGCTTTTAAACACTAACCTTCCCAAATCCTTCACTTAAAAAAATAAAGCTAAGTTAGAAAAATCTCAATAATAGAAGATTTGAAACTGGAATAGAATCCTGGGTTTCCAAATGACATCAAAAACCAATGAGCTTTAAGTTGGGCGTGCCATTCTGAATCAAATTTTTAACATAAAACGATGAAAATGAGAACAAAAGAAAGATTTATACTGTTAGATTATTAGAAGTAATTTTGGAACAGTTCTTGAATGAAGTAGATTTTATAAGTACGTCCAAATGATTTGTCCGAAACAATTTTTTCACTAAAAACTCGATGATTATGAACAATTCAGAAAAAGGAATTTTAGCATTTCTTGCAGGTCTTGCAACTGGTGCAACCTTGGGTATTTTATTTGCGCCTCGCTCTGGTGAGGAAACCAGAAAGATAATTACAGATAAAGCTGATGAATACTCTGATCAAGCCAAACAGCAAGTAGACGAAATGATCAAAGCCGGAAAAAAAGAAATCTTAAAGGCCCAAAAAAAGGCAATGGAGGCTGTGGAAGAGGTAACAAAAAACTTCAAAGAAGCTGAAGAAGCCCTCTCCGATGAAGTCAAAGGAAAGGTCTAAGGACCACTCAACCGGAACCATCATTAATGGTCGGTCAACCAAGGTCTATGTATGTCAAATAGTAAGGAGAACCGTATAGAATTACTGATTGAATACTTAACTGAGTATATCAATGCGAGGGTTGAAATTTTACGTCTGGACACGATAGAATTGGGAACCAATATCGTATCAGGACTGCTTAAATTTTTAATCATAGGCACTTTAATTGTTGTGGCATTTCTATTTCTCGGTTTTGCACTTGCTTTTTTTCTGGGGCATTTACTCAATCACGATTTTGCCGGATTTTTGATAGTAGGAAGCATATTTTTGCTGGCTACTTTGTGGACTTCGTCTCGCTGGAATGCAGTGATAAAGCCTAGAATTATGAAATCAATTATAGAAATGATTCCAGATGACGAAGCAGATAAATAATATAAGCGATCTTAAAGCTGCTCGAGCTGAAGCCGCCTTAAAAGCGGAGAAGGCGCGGTCCGGACTCACAACTGAAAAAGAGCAACTCCGCGAGGACTTTGAAGGTCTTAAGTCAATAAGTGCAGGTATCCGCTCTGCAATAAGTATCTTCTCTGGGACAAGTGGTAATTCATCCAATATTCAGACCCAAAATAAACACAAAGGTGAGGATCAATTTTTAAACCTTTTGATTGGTCTTTTGAGTGGATTGGGGAAGAGGAAAATAGATTGGAGACCCATCCTTATTTCAATTTTCATTTGGTTGCTAAAAAACGGATATTTTGAAAAATTAGTCAGCTTGAAAAAGTCAGAGGTTTACGCTCTTTTACTGACTTTTGTTCGAAATTTGCGCGAAAAACTGAAGAGCCACAATGTCTGAAGCACTGCCTATTCCATAAAAATCTTTGACTCGAGAAACCAAAGTTTGGTTATTTGTACCAAAAAATTACTTAATAGTTTGGTTAAATTTAATCCTGGTTTCCATTTATAAAAAAGGAAATAATGAAAGAAGAAAACAACAGTAATACACTAATTTGGGCATTGGCGGGACTTGGAGCTGGCTTAGCTATAGGTCTTTTAATTGCCCCGGAACGCGGAGAAAAAATTAGAGAAATTATAAAAGAGGGGGCGAGAAACAAATTGGATGAGCTTTTGGAAAACATGGAAGACTCCCTTGAAAAAGCTTTTGAAAAGGCAAAAATGGAAGAAGGCGATTTAAACTCTTAGTTTGGGGAATTAGGTAAGTAGTTCCGCAGCTTTATCTAATGTTTTGAGTACATTTGCACCATCAATTTTTTCTTTAATCATCTTTTCTTAAAGCCTACACCAACTCATGTCTAAATCTGTTGCATTGACTCGTGATGACACCCAGCCTCCCTTGTTGGACAGAAATGTATTTTTTGGAGACCCGGCAATATCTTCTGCAAGGCTATCTCCCAATGGTCGATATTTGGCCTTTCTCAGGCCATTTGAAGGCACCAGAAATATATGGATAAAGCCCACAGAGAGTTCTTTTGACGAAGCCAGGCCGCTTACTACTCAGCAGGTTCGTCCAGTGAGCTCCTTTTTTTGGAGCCGTGACAATAAGTTTGTACTGTTTATACTGGATAATGGGGGAGATGAAAATTTTAATATTTACGCTTTGGAACCTGAATTTGCTTACGAAGATTCGGTGCCTCAAGCCAAAAACTTAACCAATCTAAAAGGGGTAAGGGTGCTTATTTACCACATTTGCAGAAACGAACCGGATAAATTGTTTATTGGAATCAATGATAGGGATCCCGCCTGGCACGATCTTTATAAACTGAATATTTCAACCGGTAAACTGACCCTCATAAGAGAAAATAATGAGCGTTTTATAAACTGGATATTTGACTGGGATGATCAAATCCGATTGGCGGTAAAAAACACAGAAGCAGGAAATGGCGAACTTTGGTCACTTGAAGAGGAAAAGCCAAAATTAATGCTAGAATGGAGTGTCCTGGATTCCGTCAATCCACTTTTTTTTGACAAAGACAACCAATCACTTTTCCTCACATCCAATAAAGGGGAAAATATTGACCTCAGTGCACTCTTTTTAATGCATATACCCGGAGGAGGCATTGATCTAGTTGAGAGAGACCCTGAAAATAAAGTGGACTTTGGTGGTATTTCCGTCTCTGAGATCAGTAAAGAAATAATCAGCACCAGTTATACCGATGATCGTACGAGGAGATATTTCAAAAAAGAGGAGTACGAAAGGATGTATGAATCTATCTCTTCAAAATATCCTGAGCATGAAGTAAGTTTCTACAGTCCCACTCTGGATGAAAATCTTTGGTTAGTGAATATTTACTCAGATGTAGATCCCGGCACCGTTTTCCTATATAACAGAGAAGAACAAAGTCTGAAACTTCAGTACAAAAATCGCCCAGAAATTCCCAGGGAGGCTTTGGCTCCCATGAGGTCTGTAAGATACCCCTCTTCAGATGGTTTGGAAATACAAGCTTACCTGACACTTCCGAAAGGGAGGGAGGAAAAACAGTTGCCGCTCATAATAATGCCGCATGGTGGTCCCTGGGTGAGAGATTATTGGGGCTACAACGGTTATGTACAATTTTTAGCCAATCGTGGATATGCAGTATTACAACCAAATTTTAGGATTTCAACTGGATTTGGTAAAAAGTTTTTGAATGCGGGAAATAGACAGTGGGGAGATAAAATGCAAGATGATTTGAGTTGGGGCGTCAAGTATTTGGTTGAAATGGGCATTGCCGATAAGCACCGCATTGGTATTTTTGGGGGATCATATGGTGGCTATGCCGCACTTGCCGGACTGGCATTTACGCCTGATTTATACGCTTGCGGGGTATCATTTGTTGGGCCTTCTAACCTCATAACACTACTTGAATCAATCCCTCCTTACTGGGAAGCCGGACGGAAGATGTTTCATATAAGAATGGGCGATCCCACTACCGAGGAAGGGCGTGAGCAATTGATCCGGCAATCTCCACTCTATTCCGCTGAGAAAATCAAATCCCCCTTGATGGTGGTGCAAGGGCAAAATGACCCACGTGTAAAAAAAGCTGAATCCGATCAAATTGTTACTGCTTTGAAGGAAAGGGGGTTTCCAGTGGTTTATCTCAACGCTCCGGATGAAGGCCACGGTTTCTCACGGCCGGAAAATACTATGGCTTTTATAGCAGCAATGGAAAAATTTCTTGCTGAATATCTCGGTGGACGACACCAAAGTGATATGCCTGAGAAAATAAAGAAGCGACTGGCAGAAATTACTGTAGATTTGGGTAGACCACTTTAATGACATCCGGATTGAAGAATCTAAATTGATAGGGATAGGGATTGGGTTAAAGAATAATTTACAGCATTACTCTTCAAAATTCACCTTTATTTTATCCGGACAAAAGATGAAAATTTTGCCCAATTATTAATCCATTCCATTGATTTTGACTTTTTTTGCAAAAAAAAATGAGTAGTCAATTAAAAGGACCTTTGCAAAGCAGTGAATATTTCAGAAATCTCAAAATACTGCACTACGCACTTATGATAGGAGGGCTGCTTGTGTCTCTTATTATTTATTACGTCTCAGGAGGTGGAAGTGATGATACACCTGAACACCTTTCCTATTTGACAACCGTGGGGATCATCATTGCATTTGGTGGTGTCTTCTTTAGCGCATACATATACAAATCCAAAACTTTGGCTCTTAGAGAGGTAAAAGATTTGGAGATAAAGCTACAACAATATCACTCTACATCTATTACCAGTTGGGCTGTCTTGCAGTTTGCCATACTTGCCAATCTAATATTCTTTTTTCTCGCCCTTAACGATTTACTGTTTTTCATAGCATTATTTCTAATTGGTCTCCTATTCCTAAAACGCCCCTCTCGCAGTAGGTGTGCAGACTCACTTTCTCTAAATAAGCAGGAAATACAGATAATCAATGACCCGGATAGTATTGTGTTAAAGGGTAAATAGAACAATTTTTACCCGAATGAATCTCTCAATTATTGATTCATTCTTGAAACGCATGGTTCCATTTCATTTCGGTCTTGAATCAGAGGTATTGGGTGAACGAAACAACTCACTGTAAATAAGTCACAACTAAGTCTTTCCTGCTCAATAGTTAAGACGCTGTAGAGTGCAAAGGAAACTTCTAAAGTAAGAGCTTGATCGACCAATTTATTTATACTAATACAACCCACCCGGTTCAACAAAAGTGAAGAAATACAAAAACGGGCAGGAGTGGACTTTTCAACAACCTGCCCGTTGGTCTCAAATTTATTCAATTTATTAATTTCCGGTTATTATCATCTTCTTGCTGGCGCTGTATCCCTCAGCATCCAACTGATAGTAGTATATACCGGAAGCGGGAAGGTCTTGTTCCCTTATCATCACTTCACTGTATCCCGCAGTATATTCACCT
>REEI01000103.1 GCA_007695145.1 Saprospirales bacterium
GACCTATTCAGATGACATTCCTCGTGAAAAGCCGCCTTTGCCAAAGGAATTGGGTAAGTAGAGGGTGTTAGAGGGAAGTGATTTTTATGGTTGGAGTTGGAATTCAAAAGGCATTGACTGTTTTTCAAATTGTGATCATTCAGTCCCGCCTGGCATGAGAACAGATTCGATATTCTCTCGAAAACCCACCATTTTCATCATTAGCAATCTGCCACCTCCAACCAAAACCAAAAAATTTCCTATATTACACCCTAAATAAAAAACTGAATAAAAATGACTGCCAAAAACTCCCTGCTATGGGCCTGTTTCATAATTATTATGGGCATGCCGCTCTTGGGTCAGAGCTTATCGACCCCTGTTGAATTCAAAAAAAGTGAGATTTTTAGAGATGAAGTAAGAACCACAGCACTTGTGTTCGCTGAAAGTGATGGTAACGGAGGCCTCGTGCTAATCAGGGCCTACGGGACTGGCGCAATATTGAAAATTCCCGAAGGGTATTTAATAGAACACTACAACAGTGATCTGAAGAAAGTGATGGAAACAGAAATTTCCACGAACAATACTAAAATTTTGAACCTCATAGTCCGGGACGGCATGGTGCATTTGCTTAAAAAGGTTGACAATAGGAAGACCGGCCAGTACGATTATTACACTTCATCTGCCCTACTTAATCGCCTTTATTTCGAAAGTGAGTTGATTGTTTCTGTTGACAATCCGCATTCTGCTGTGGCTTCCTTTATTGGTGACCTTCTGTTTGGTCAAATGCTCCTTGGCGATATGAACCTTCCACTGCCCTGGCTCATCAATAGATCACAGGATAGCGAGTACACCGTTTCTGTACTTTCTTTGAATGATAGAGAACATACCGGCGTCCGGCTCTTGGTGTTCAACCCGGAATTTGAAATGACCCTTGATCACAGTATCACTTACCCAAGAAGTGAAGGAGAGTTTGAATTTCAGGATTATGCGGTAAATGAGGAAAATGGAAATCTGTTTGTTCTGGGAAAGCAAACATTCAAAAGACGATCTGGTGATATCCAAAGGGAAGGGATCGACTATAAGCTAAAACTATATCGAATTGACGGAGCTGAGGCTACCCAAACAGAATTTGAAACTGAAGCCAATTATCTCGGAATGATGACCTTATTGTTAAGTTCAAAGGGTTTGCTTTGTGTGGGAACATATTCCGAAAGACCACAAAGAAACTTCAAAGGAATGGCTTACTTCAGATTTGATCCTGAAAACTTAGAAAATAAAGTTTCCCGGCTCAATCCCTTCCCGGAGTCTTTTTTGACCGAAGCTTATGGAGAGGGTAGGGGCAGTAGAAGGGCTTCAAGAGAGGTGGGCATTGAACACCTTGAGTATCGTGATTTTTATGTAGATGATCATGGAAACATCTTTTTTAATGCGGAAGAGGTTTTATCAAGACGTCAATGGTTTGATCAAAAATATGTTTTTCGCAATGAAACGAAAAAGATAATTTATAGAACAATCTACACTTGTAAAATTAACTCTTCAGGAGAGTTTGATTATCTTAGAACCATAAGAAAGAGACAAGTAGCCATTAGGGATAAAGAGCATGAGTTCTTTTCATATTCATCTGCATTAATCAATGGAAAAATGCATTTTTTTATCAATGCCGGTAGTCGTGTTCGTGTAGACAAAAATGGGGAATTTAGGTTCAGATCTGCAAGCACCAATAGGTTAAACCTCTATGCTGTAGAAGTAACTGCAGACGGTAGTTTGAATTACATTAAACTTATTGCCCGCAAGGATTCAAGATTGACTTATAAAACCAAATTTGGGCTGCACACCAATTCGGGCAGTATCTTGATTCTGGAGGCGAACCGCAGAAGACAAAAGCAGTTGTTATAATTGGGGGCGATTCATTGAGCGAATGGTTCATGGTTAAAGGTTGTCACGTTTGTAGAAAAAATTGCCTGCATCCTGTAATCTACTAGCTTGTTTTGGATTTTTAAGAATAAAAATAAATGATTCAGCCAGTTTCAAGGTTGATGCTTTGTACGGTGCCCTCTGTCGATACTCTGCGTATTTTGACCCTCTACCGGTGAATAATGCACGAAATATGGGAATGGAGTGCAAAGTTATTTGCCAATAAAATTTCAAGGAAGGGTAACTAGAAATTATTCAATGATTGGATTGATTAAAGGTTCACAATTCACGGTTGATGTGTTTTGGTTAAATCCTGATGGGCTGGAAGAATATCTTATGAGTCCTACTTATGTTCAGATCCCCAAAGGTGGCGTTAACACTTATTGTTCGGTTTTATGAACAACGCTCATAGGAAAATCTTACTGAAAATCAACAGATTGGGAATTTTTTCTATCCTGATAACTGACCTGGATCGCTCATCACGAGAAACTCAATCCAGGAAGTTCCTGGTTTTTTGATGGACTATGACGTAATTTGATGTCTCAAAATAAAAAGTGGTTTTGGAAAAAACTCAATCCCCTTCCTGCTCCATCATTTGGTTGAGGATATTTGCGGCTGCATCGGCAATGACCGTTCCTGGGCCAAATATTCCCGCAACACCCTCTCTTTTCAAAAAGTCGTAATCCCGCTCTGGAATAACTCCGCCTGCTACGACCAAAATATCCGGTCGACCAATTTTTCTAAGGGCTTCTATGGTTTGGGGGACCAGGGTTTTATGCCCCGCCGCAAGTGAGGATATTCCAAGGATGTGCACATCGTTTTCTGCTGCCTGCATAGCTGCTTCCTCCGGTGTCTGAAAAAGTGGGCCGATATCCACATCAAAGCCCAGGTCGGCAAAACTGGTCGCAATGATTTTTGCACCCCGGTCATGCCCATCCTGACCGAGTTTAGCAATCATTATTCTCGGTCGGCGACCTTCCAGTTCAGCAAATTTAGTGGCCATTTCACGCACTCTCAAAAAACTCTTATTGTCCTTCATTTCACTCAAATAAACTCCACTAATGGTCGACGAGCTTGGAACGTAGCGATTAAATACCTGTTCCATAGCGGCTGAAATCTCCCCGAGAGTAGCCCTGGCTAGTGCCGCATCTACCGCAGCCTCCAGGAGGTTGTCATTGCTCTCTGCAGCTTCCACAATTGCATCTAATGCCCGTGTAACTTTTCCGGCGTCTCGGCTCTCTTTTATTTCTTTCAGTCTTTTAATCTGACTGTTGCGCACCGTGCTGTTGTCCACCTCTAATATCTCAAAGGATTCCGAGGACTGGGATGTATAGCGATTCACGCCCACTATGACCTCTTCTCCGCTGTCTATACGAGCTTGACGTCTTGCTGCGGCCGCTTCGATGCGCTGTTTGGGAAGCCCCTTTTCTATAGCCTGTGTCATACCTCCAAGTTTTCCAACCTCATCGATGTGCATCTTGGCTCTCTTCACGAGTTGATCGGTGAGGTATTCTACATAACGGCTGCCACCAAATGGATCGATGGCTTTGACTATATCCGTTTCGTTCTGGAGGAACAACTGCGTCTCTCTGGAAATAGCAGCACTGAAATCAGTGGGCAACGCAATTGCTTCATCAAATGAATTGGTGTGTAGAGATTGGGTTCCTCCAAATACAGCCGCCAGAGCTTCAACGGTGGTGCGCGCAATATTGTTAAAAGGGTCCTGTGCGGTCAAGCTCCAGCCGGAAGTTTGGCAATGGGTGCGAAGCATAGAGGATTTGGGATTTGATGGTTTGAATTTTGCCATTTCATCAGCCCACAATTTTCGCCCTGCCCTCAGCTTGGCGATTTCCATGAAGAAGTTCATGCCAATAGCCCAAAAAAAAGATATGCGGGGGGCAAACTCGTCCACCTTCAATCCGGCAGCTATTCCCGCTTTTACGTATTCTATTCCGTCTGCAATGGTGTAGGCCAATTCGATGTCTGCAGGTGCACCCGCTTCATGCATGTGGTAGCCGCTAACACTGATGGAATTGAATTTGGGCATTTTTGCAGAGGTGTAGGCAAAAATATCAGATACTATGCGCATACTCGGCTTCGGCGGATAGATGTAGGTGTTCCGAACCATGAACTCCTTCAAAATGTCGTTTTGGATGGTTCCGCTGAGACTGGATGGAGATACTCCCTGTTCAATAGCATTGGCTATAAAAAAGGCCATAATGGGTATTACCGCCCCATTCATGGTCATAGAAACCGATATTTTATCCAACGGTATGCCGTCAAACAATACCTTCATGTCTTCCACAGTATCTATGGCTACCCCGGCCATTCCCACATCTCCACTCACTCTTGGATGATCACTGTCATATCCCCTGTGAGTAGCCAAATCAAATGCTACAGACAGACCTTTTTGGCCTGCCTTTAGATTTTTTCGATAAAATCTGTTGCTCTCTTCCGCCGTGGAAAAACCTGCATATTGTCGGATGGTCCAGGGACGACCTGCATACATGGTTGGATAGGGCCCCCTAAGATAGGGATGCTGCCCGGGAAGACTGTCGAGCTGAGGGAGGTCAGCAACAATCGCAGGATCAAAAATGCTCTCTATGTCGATCCCTTCCTGAGTCTTCCACTTTTGCCGCAGTTGATGCTGAGATGAGGTAATTCTTTCAAATTCAACTTCTTTCCAATCTATTGACATAATTCTTAAACTTATTGGGAGTATAAGATCCCTTCGAACACAAAATTAAGATTATAACTCAAATTGTGTAGCTGTGTTTTTCCATGGGGGGCATAATTGTAAAATGAGGGGCACCAAGATAGCATCAATCACCTGGCCTGCCCAATATTATGCGCTGTTTTTGCAGCAGGCTTTTCTCTTTTAAGTGCGCGTAATATGAGTTCTGAGAAATTGTCACCATTTATCGAAGAAAAAAAACTTATTGAGGCGGAATCGGGTACTTTGTGAATGTCGATAGTGGAAACAATTAATTACATTATTCACTTTCTGGTGTTGGTTGTCGGCATCAAATTCTCAATGCTTTATCGAGGGAACATCATTGGATCAAAATTTGCCATGTACTAAATTGAGGATTTAAAAAACCGACCTTCGTACCTTCCAAAGGACAGCCAATCCGGAAACAAAAATCAATGCGGCAACCAATGCCTGCCCCCATTGTCCGTAGATGATCAGTCCGGTTCCAAATAAAGCGGCATAGACGATAAAAACACCAGCAAACATAGCGGTCAGCTCTTTGCTAAAATTGGAAGTCGGCAAGTCCGAAGAATGGAGTTGATTTCTCTTCAACACCGCGCTGAAGCCCCACAAATGAGGTCTGATTTTTCGGATAAAATCGACCAAAACCTCATCCTTTTCAGCAGGGAAGAGATAAGTAATCAAAATCCATGCAGGGGTGGTAATTGCCACTACTATGAGGATGCGAAAATGATCGGGAATGCCCGCAAAAAATTCACTTTGTTCCGGCAGGATGACATTGACCAAAACTGCCGCCACGAAAGAAACAATCATGGCTGAAATTTCACTGGCTGCATTGATGCGCCACCAAAACCATCTGAGGATAAAAATGAGGCCAGTACCAGCTCCAATCATAAGTATAATTTGAAAAACTTGTAGGGCGGTCTCCAACTGCAGCGCCATAAAAGCAGCAACAAGCATGATAAAGACGGTAAAAATTCTTCCTGCAGCAACCAACTCACGCTGGGAGGCATTTGGTCGTATAAATCTTCTGTAAAAGTCATTGACAGCATAACTTGCTCCCCAATTTAAATGAGTGGAGAGAGTAGACATCAGCGCTGCAATCAAGGAAGCCAGCACCAGACCCAGTAAGCCGGCCGGCAAAAAAGTGAGCATGGCCGGATAGGCCATATCGTCCTGCGCTACAGATTCATCTACATGCGGGAAGGCTTCCTGCAAGCTGCTGAGATCGGGAAAAACAACAATAGATGCCAGGGCGATCAATATCCACGGCCAGGGCCTCAAGCCGTAATGTGCAATATTGAACAATAGGGTTGCCCCCACTGAATGGCTTTCATTCTTGGCGGAAAGCATTCGCTGAGCGATGTAACCACCGCCGCCGGGCTCAGCTCCTGGATACCAAACTGCCCACCATTGCACTGCAAGTGGAATGATAAAGAGGGCCATCCACGCATCAGCTGCTCCGGGTTGCGGTAATAAATGCATTTTTTCCTGCACCTCAGCGTGACTTAATAATTGAGCGAGACCACCCACTTCGGGTAAGTTGACCAGGTAGATGGCAGCCCAAATCGATCCCACCATTGCAATGGCAAACTGGAAGAGGTCGGTGAGTATTACGGAGCGAAGGCCCCCGAGCACCGTGTAGATAAGAGTAATGACCGATACAATTATCACGGTTTCCTGAGCTCCCATCCCAAGCATTGTGCCACTGATTTTAATCCCCGCAAGCAATACTGAGGCCAGGATGAGA
Organism: Saprospirales bacterium; assembly: GCA_007695145.1. GTDB lineage: Bacteria > Bacteroidota > Bacteroidia > Chitinophagales > Saprospiraceae > PWJY01. Next base: position 6,357 of record REEI01000103.1, read on the forward strand.
ATATTGAAAAGAATACCGAGATACATGGCTCTGAATCCTCTTAAAAATGCAGCCCCTTTTCCACCGTAACGCAACTCGTAAAACTCGAGATCAGTCTTAATCCCGGATCGTCTCCACAGTTTGGCATAAACAAATACCGTGAGCATACCCGTAAGTAAAAATGCCCACCAAATCCAGTTGCCGGAAACACCATGTTGTCGCACAATGTTGGTGACCAAATTGGGAGTATCAGCAGAAAAAGTCGTGGCTACCATGGATATTCCCAAAAGCCACCAGGGCATATTTCTGCCGGAAAGGAAATACTCATTGAATCCCCTACCCGCTCGTTTTGCCGTAAGCAGCCCGATGATAATACTCAGTGCAAAAAAAGCCAGTATGATTGCAATGTCGAGTTGGGATAAATTCATGGGCGGGTCAGATGAAAGGATTATAGCTCAAACTCCGTCCAGGAGGCGTCCACCCGTCCACCAAGCGGAGGGTGATTCTTTTGAACCTTTGTTTTAACCCGAATAACAGATGGGTGGTTGGATTTTACAGCTCTGCAAATTTCAATTGCAAGCGTTTCTATCAACTTTTTCCTGGGGCCCCGCATCACATTGCTACAGCTGCGATATAGTGATTCGTAATTGACCGCTGCTTCCAGTCGATCTCTATTCATTCTCTTATCGGGATCGAATTCGACATATACATTAAGCACGAACTCTGTGCCCAGAACACTCTCTTCTTCGTAGTATCCGTGGTATCCAAAAAAACGGACTCCCTCCAATGCTATCCAGGCCATAATCTAATCTTTAGACGGAATTTACACACATCATTACTCATTTGATCTATCCGCTGAGTCATTCGGCAAATATAACGTCTTTTAGAAGAAATGGCAAATGGAATTAAAGAGGCACAAGAACTTAGTGATGGGTATGAATAAGTCGACAATGAGCTTTGCAGCTTTTTTACTCAATTTAGTTACCAGTGCCTGAAGAGAAATTGCAGCAGCTTTCCTAAAAGTGAATAAAGTTTGAAGTATGGCAATCCCTGACAACTAATCAGTTACCTGCAGGAGTGAGTCTGAAGGTATAGTTTCCACATTCGCGGTAGGGGGCGCTTTGATCGGTATCAAAGACATAGGTCGACATGATATCCAGAGCTCTCCTCTGAATATTCACATCCTCAATGGTAGTACCCGCCCGATTGATCTCCTGGAAAACTATCCTGCCATTTCTGTCGATACACAAACGAATCATGATGACACCGGGTCCACCTGCGAGTTGTTTTGAATCTCCGTATTGGACCACCGGTCTTTGAAGAGGGCCGGTTCCCTGGAATCCCGACCATTGGCTGCGATCTTCCCCACCTGCGCCACCTCTTGGGTTGGCAGTCCTGCCGGAGCCGGCTGTTGAGCTGGCTCTGTCAGACGAGCCTCTGGCCTGTGAGTCACCCTGACCATCGTCGGCTGATTGATTGGAAGATTCCGTAGCCGATCTACCGGGAGTGGGTCTTGGGAATTCAGCAGGGGAGGTTCGCGTTCTTGGATTCTCCTGGGGAGTTTCACGGGTTGTTTCTCTGGGAGTCGGTGTAGGTCTTGGTTGTGGCTCGGGAATGGGTTCGGGTTCAGGTTGTTCTTCTATCAGCTCTTCAATTTCTTCTTCAACGATTTCTTCTACAGGTTCCGGTTCAGGTTGTTGTTCTCTTTCGCGGGCTACTATTTCTGAAAAGTCAGAAGTGGTGAGATCAGTAACTACATCTGCGGGTTCTGGTTGAGCTTCGGGTTGTTGCACTTCGATGGGTTCAACCGGCTCTGCCATTTCAGGGGCGTCATCTACAATTTCTTCATCCACAATTTCTTCCGCAGAAGCGGGAGCATCAGGAGCTGCATCTGAGGCTTCTGCCATTTGGGCTTCAGGAGCAGATGCCCCGCTGGGCTGTTCAAAAACTATCTCTATGTAGGCCATTTCATCAGAGCGATCCGTGCTACTTATACTTACCAACCACATAATTAAGAACAGCGCGGCATGAAAGAGAATGGAATAAGTCATCCCTCTCCTTTTGTCCTTTCGCTCAATAGCTGAGATTCTCTGTTGCTGTCTAAAAGTCATCAATATACCGGTTTATTATTCTGGATTCGTTCAATTAAAAGATGCGACTTCCGGAATTTTTGGCGCATATAAAAAATTAAAGTTCTGTTTTACAGGCAATTAAGCTATAAAATAGCCTATAAAATAACCTTGTAACAACCTTTTTAACGGTTTAGCAGTCTGATTAATTCTTTACAAATACTATTCCATTAAACTTTTCTGCTCGTCGCAGCAAATATAAAGAGTCATCCCTGATTTAAAATCGAGATGACCCTTTAGGATGAAAAGTCAGTGGGAAAGAGTCCCAACTGAATTGTTAATGGACTTTTTTACTTATTGTCCTTTGAACACGCACCGGAGGTGGAGGACTTTTCTTTTTTCTTACTTGAGCAAGCTTTCGTTTCAGCCTTTCCACTCTTTGCTGAAGTTTGAACAGCTTCCGCCTGCATGACCTCCGAGGGTGAAACATTTACAAACTTTCTGGTTTCGGGATCAAAATTTACTGCCTCAACGGTTTCCTTTCCAGAAGTGCAGCATTTAGAAACTTTTGCAAAGGATACATTGCCACTTTTTTCACAAACATTGACTTTGATATCCTCACTTTGTTGTGCTACTTGCATTGCCATAGCTTGCTGCTCCTCACTCAATGCTTTTGAGCTACACTCCTTTTTGTCGGCCTCGGCCTTAGCTTTACCCGAACAATTCTGCGCCACGGCTTCTGTAATACCATATGCACAAAAAATTACTGCGATCATCAATAGTTTTCTCATTTTTAAAAGTTTTAGAGATTAAATAATTAAATGAAATAATACACCAGACGCTGCAAGTGCTAAAAAAGCTTATCTTTAAAAGCCAGGCTTGCAGTGTTTGCCTAATAGACGAGAGGTGGTGGAAAAGGCTTACAAAAAGGCGGATGATTTTTCAAATTGTTAAGAAGTTTCTCATGACACAATAGCCATACCTGTTGTTTTTATTGGACAAAATGCCTAAATAAGTTATTGAATTAGGCTATTTAGGAATATAGATCAAATAGTCTTGGTTGTCTTCAATCCAGACAAGTGAAAGAGGGCCAATCTTAATAAGTAAAGGTGAAATAGGACAGTTGCTGATTAACGAACACCAATTAACGCCCATGTGTTTCTTGTCGCGATAGGGTACTTTTTGAAGTAAAAGGAGTTGCAATGGTTAAGCAGTCAAAGCCAATTCATTAGCCCTCTTCCACCGCAAACAACCCAAACCTCACTTAAAACTCCAGAAGGTTAAAAACTCAGCGATCATCCTGTCGGGAAAAGACTCTTCTAAGAAGGTCCGAAGTTCTTGCGCTCACATCAGTTCTTATTTTGTACTCCTCCTTTTCTACCATGCTAAAAAGACCGTCCAGACCTCTATTGGTTACATGCTCGTCCAATCTGGTTTCCACTCTGCTCACCATTGGCAGGCGATTGTAGGCTGTCGCAGCCCTTTCCCAAAGATCCACTGCATTGACTTCTTCGAGGGACTCCCTTATTACGGGTAGAAACTCAAGGTAAAGCTGATCAAAGGTGGTGCGATGTAAATAGCGAGTGGCGGCATCGTCTTCTCCCATCAAAATATCTGTAGCATCTCGTATACTCATACTTCGTATGGCATTGCTAAAGATGGGTTTTGCCCTTCCGGCAGCCAATTCAGCAGCCCTGTTGATACGCTCCACCAAATCAGCTTCCAGATTTTGAAATCCCGGCACAGAACTCAATCTGGTCACCACTGATTGGGCTTCCTCCGGCAACAAAATCTTGTAAATACTCTTGTAATAACCGTCCTCTATTGAAAGCGCTTCGGTTCCGGCCGTTACTCCTTTTTCAAGGGCTTCCTTCAGACCGGCCGCAACTTCATCCTCTCCCAAGCCTACCCTGTCGCGGGCCTTGTCTAGTATCCTTCCAAACTGTGCTTCAGCAAAATAGGGCGTACAAAGCAATAATAATATGGCAAAAAGTGTCTTCATTGATTTGTTGATTAAGTACGATTCCCAAACGACTTGATTCAATGAAAAAGTGCATGAAATTAGCGGCAGAACAAATAAAATTAATGGCCTTTTTAAGTAAATTTCGCTATATTTGTCACATTCCTACATGATTTGGGTTGATCTAACTGCAGGTAAGTGGAACTTTAAATTAAGTTCCATCTGAGTTTTTAACATTAATATTAAGACGAGATGAATTTAAGGTTTTCAGTTCTTTTTCTAGCTCCCTTTCTCTTCGCAATGAGTATTCCGGATGCCCAACTTCAAGAGATTCAGGTAGATTTTGAATTCAATCAGTACTCCGGTGAATATATTCCTCTGGAAAATGCTGAGAACCTCACCACCAATTTCAATTGGGGGAGTCGAAGGTGGAATATAGGGCTGGATAGCCCGGCTGTTTTTTCCAGCCTTTCAACCTATCCCATGCATCTACTCGGAATTGAAAATACGGGTCGGATAGCACTGTGGCACTATTTGGATGCAGATGTTTATGAAATGGATATCTATGCCTGGCCCTTCGCTACGGCCTTGTTATCTCCCCTGCGGGATCCATTGAATTCGGATACCGGTTGGGTGTTCCATCATCAGGAGGGGAACTTGCATATTATAGAGTTTAGAAATGTCGCTCTGGCGGTGGAAAATGTCCTTTTTGGTGGAAGGCTCAATTCGCGCCTAAATTACATGGTGGAAGTTGATCCGGACAATGATGCCTTTCGGTTCATTTACGGTCCATCCACTATTCATCAAGGTACTGCCAATTTCTTTGAGGAAAACAGGGTGGGCTCAGGGTTGATATTGGAGCGATGGGAAGCATCTCCACCGGGCCAAAATCCAACATTTGTTACCAACCGCTATTTCCTGTTGGAAAATGAACCTGACAATCCTGACATAGTCACCGGCCATGCTGTAAACCCAGTCCCGGACATCGGACTCACCGCTTTTCCGGAGGAAGGTACTATTTATGAATTCCGCTTGAGTTCACTCACCTCCATACGCCAACATGTATACGACCAACTTCCATTTGAAGTCTTCCCCAATCCCGGTGGAGAACTCCTCAACATAGTCCTGGCAGAAGGAGAATTAATGCCTGAAGGAGAGATATCGGTTTTCTCTTTAGACGGAACCCCAGTACACCGACAAATCCTATTGTCCAAAAACAAAATCAAAGCTGAAAAATGGCCTGCAGGAACTTATATTGTGGTGTTGGAGTCCGGTCAAACCCAAAGGGCCTTTAAATGGATTAGAAAGTAAAACTACTATGGTCATTAGATGCCTTGCTTAGGTTGTTTCAATTTTTTATCGATTACTCAAGTACTGAATTATTTTACAATAGAATCTGAAATTAAAAAAACAGGAGGTGGCTTCAATTCTATATGACAGTTGAAAATGGAAAGTTGACAATGTGTAGATGAATACAATCCAGAAGAGCTTGTTTCGTATCGGAAAGAGACGAGGATTGACCTTATAGTGGATTTTCAAACTTCTAAAAACATCCCTTGAGAATTCCTATTGAAAAGCAACAGTTTGAGGATTTTAGGGGGCAATTAATTTGCGATAGGCACCCTTGAGTTATAAGAATGGTCAAGAGAAAATTGGCAAGTACTAATAAGGAGAAAAATGCTTACCTCAATTTTATATCATATTGGCAACTACCCCCATCCTGTATTAGTATTTCCACATATCTCATTGGAGAATTTCTTCCTTTTAAACGGTAAGAAATTTGGACTTTTACAGGTAAATAATTTGTGTTATTGGGCCAGGAATAGCTGTCATTAAACGGGTCATTTATTGTTTTTACATTACCGTAGCCATTTGAATAAGTAACGCTGTAGGATTTTTCTTCAACTCTGGACATCTCGCCAAACATTCCCTCTCCACCATCAATCACCTTAATGGTCGAATAGTTTAATGAGCCTTTGCGGCTGCTAATATTAATATTATTGCCTCCTGATACAATTTGATATCTGCACTGCTGTATGCTATTCACAGAAGATGGAGCAGTATTTGATCCCCCTGAATTTTGAATTAGGTATTTGCCTCCATGATAGACAACTATACCTAAACCAATGGCAGGGATCAACCAGTCGAGAAAGGATGAGCTTTGTGCAGATTCTCTTTGAGCACTTTTTTTCCTCTCCATCTCACTTATGTATTCAGCATGATACTTTTTGTTAATAAAAGCTGCTGATTTGTAAACATCGACATAATCACCAAATTGATAAACCTTTTCCGGCTTTGATTTCCCGGCAATCAATACGAAATTATTACTGTCCATCCATCTATGGACAGCTCTTTTTCTCACAGGCCTGTCAAACTCAACATAGTAGATGGACTTCCTGTCTGGATTATGTTCGACAATTTTATCCAGCGCGCGTCTTTGACCCTCAAGACAAATTGGGTTGCACAGCAGTACAATTTTTAAAATTACCAGTATAGGGAAACAGAACTTCATAGAACTTATTGGTTTATAGACCTATGGATATACCGATTTGCTTCTTTGCTAAATGACCCCGAAATTTTCCATCAATTCTCTTATCATTTACTTGTTGCAGCCGCAATTGATGATGATAGTAAGTTGCATTTATTGCAATTGATTGGGAAAGGTAAAATCTGATCCCTCCTGATACACCATATCTGTAAAGAAATGCTTTATCGATCTCAAAATCTTGAAATCTATATGTGGACATTCCGTAGGTGGCCATTATTGGGATTTGCAATCTGTATCCGGAGAATAAACTGTAACCAATACCGAAATATACGTTGTTTAAATCTTTAATTTTGTTGTGATTATTGGTAAATGAAAGGGTGCTTTCAAAGTTTACAGAGAGTGACCAATTATCAATTTGGGTGTATAGACTTACAGAAAGGCTTTCGTACTCTGGAAAGTCCACCATCACTTCATCCACCTCAATTTCTGATACACCATATGCGATACCAAGGTGAATTTGTCCATCTATTAAGCCGGGTGAGCAATAAAATACTGCGACAAAAAAAATAATCCGGCGGAATTTACAGACATTTGCAATTGTATTTTTCAATGGTTTTAATCATTTAGTTTGTCAAGTCAAAAGTAAAGCCTCGTATTAAAATTTCCTGTTCAGTCAATGCGAAAACCCCTGCTTTGGGGCATGAAAGCCCATCTGGATGACATTAATTTTGGAAAGATGAAAGAATCGGACTCTATTTAAGCTGATAAAGGCAATCACTAGTAATAATCAACTTTATCGCCTAACCAAAAGCAAACCTGCGAAAACAAGGATTTTGACTCCCATAGATATTGGGGTGCCGGCTCAATACCATTTCAGATTTTTCCCTATTTTTGATTTGTTGTCTCAGGTATGAGTTCTAAAAAACTTTAACAGGGACATTCGATCAATTTTGCAATCTTTTTGTTTGTCAATCAGTTAATGGAATTGGGAAAGTCACAACCGGATTTAAAGAATATGTCGAACTACGAACAACTCATACAAAAGCTGGATGCATTTATCCGCAAATACTACATCAATCAAACCATAAAGGGTTTACTGCAGTGCTCTGCTCTTGCTCTTGCTATGTTTTTGGTATACAGCTTACTGGAGCATTTTTTTTACTTTAGCACAGCTGTGCGCAAGTTGATGTTTTACTCCTTCATCGGGCTGGTGGGGGTCACCGCTTTGTGGTGGATCATTGTTCCCCTCATGAAGTGGTTTCGGTTGGGGAGTGTGATTTCACATGAAGAAGCGGCCAAAATAATAGGAACACATTTTTCCGAGGTAAAGGACAAATTGCTAAATATCCTCCAACTCAAAAAACAAGCCGATGAAACAGGTTCAGCCCTGGTCATGGCGGGGATTGATCAAAAAACAGTCGAATTGCGGCCCGTTCCTTTTCTCACAGCCATTGATCTTGCCCAGAATAAAAAGTACCTAAGGTTCATCGCCCCTCCCCTCTTAGTGATTTTAGGACTTCTAGTTGCAGCGCCCAGCCTGATAACAGACAGTACCGACAGAATCATCCGAAACAATGTCCATTTTGAACGACCGGCACCCTTCCACTTCAAAGTCCTCAATGACGATCTTTCGGTCATGCAATTTGAGAACTTTGAACTGCTAGTCAATACCGAAGGTGATGTGAGACCCGGAGAAGCTTATATCGACCTCGGCGGCTTTCAGTATAGGATGAGAAAAAACAGCGATGGTCATTTTACTTACACATTTAACAATATACAGGCTAATACCCCTTTCCGCATCGTGTCCGGACCGGTGAGATCAGCAGGATATGAAATAGAGGTCATTACTAAGCCTCGACTATCAGATATGCTGGTCGATCTGAATTTTCCCGCCTATACAGGCAGACAATCTACCAATCTCACCAATGTAGGTGACCTCACGGTGCCCGAAGGGACGGTCATCAATTGGACTTTTTATACAGAGGCCAGCAGTGGAATTGAATTGCGCTTTGAAAAACCGGATATGCTGGTGAATGCAGAGCAGCGCAGACCCAACCACTTTGAACACACCGAGGAATTCCGTCAAACCCGGCCCTATACTATTTATGTTTCAGGTGAGGGTTTTCCCAGAATGGATTCTGTGGGCTATGTTGTAAATGTAATCCCGGACAGATATCCTGTTATATCGATTGAGGAATTCAAGGATGATGACGATCCTAAGCTCCGATTTTTTGCCGGTGAGGCTGCAGACGATTACGGTCTGAGGGAAATTTCTTTCCACTATCAGATTAGGAGGGCAGACGGCACTGAAGAGGACCCCCAAAAAATACTGGTTGACAATCCGGGCAGCCGAAATGCTGACTTTGTATTCAACTGGGACTTGCAGCCAATTGGTCTTAGGCCGGGGGATGAAGTAACCTACTATTTTGAGGCAGCTGATAACGATGCGGTCAATGGCTCCAAGCGAACGCGTTCCGGTCTGATGACTTATCGAATACTGAGTTTGGAAGAAATGGAACAGATTGCACAGGAAAATACAGAAAGTATCAAAGAAAACCTGAGCGAGTCATTTAATGAAACCCAAAATTTAGAAGAAGAGATTCGCAAAATGCAGGAGCGGTTGCTGGACAAAAAAGATCTGGACTGGCAGGATAGAAGAGATATTGAACAGCTACTGCAGAAAAAAGAAGAGCTACAGAAAATGTTGGATGAAGCCCGGGAAAAATTCAGCGATAACATACAGAAGCAGGAGGAATTCATGGATATGGACCCGGACTTGCTGGAAAAACAAAAAAAGCTGGAGGAGCTCTTCGATTCCATGGTAGACGATGAGATGAAAGACCTGATGGATAAAATCCGCGACATGCTGGATGAGCTAAAGCGAGAAGATGCCATTGACATGCTGAGGGATATGGAACTATCCGAGCAAAATATGCGCATGAATCTCGACAGACTCAATGAGTTGTTCAAGTCTCTCGAAGTGGAGCAGGAGATGGCTAAAAACCGAAAGGAGCTGGAAAAGCTGGCCGAGCAATTGGATCAGCTCAGCGAAGAGACCAAAGGTGGAGAAAGCTCCCAAGAAGAATTGATGCAAAAGCAGGAGGAGATTCAACAGGCTTTTGAAGACCTCAAGGAATCGCTGGAGGAAATGCGTCAAAAAAATGAACAGCTTGAACGCCCGCACAATCTCGGCAATCAAGAGCAGATGGAAGAGGATATTACGGATCAGCTGAGCGAAGGCTCCGATCAGCTTCAGCAAGGAGACAATGAAGGAGCTTCTGATTCACAAGAAAAAGCGGGTGAGAAAATGCGCGAAATGGCTCAGGGCATGCAGAGTAGCATGCAGGGAGGCCAGATGGAGCAAATGCAAGAGGATATGGCCTCTCTCCGCAAACTGTTGGACAATCTCATTTCAATTTCCTTTGATCAGGAAGACCTCATCACAACATTAAACCGCACCAATATCAATACACCGAGATATGTAGAACTTTTAAGAGAACAGTTTCAACTCCGGAATGACTTCAGAGTGGTAGAAGACAGTCTGGTCGCCCTATCGAAAAGGGTGTTGCAATTGGAGAGTTTCATACTCGATAAAGTCACGGATATCAACCGTCATTTCGGACGGGGAATTGATCATCTTGAGGAGAGGAGAAAAAGTCAGGCCGCAGACGACCAGCGCAGAGTGATGACCTATGTCAACGATCTGGCACTCATGCTGAGTGAATCTATGGAGCAGATGCAACAGCAAATGGCGGGTATGATGCCTGGAACCCAGATGTGTGAAAGTATGGGAGAGGGTGAAGGCCAGGATGGAGATGCTCCGGTAGATAAAATTACTGAGGGTCAGGAGCAGCTAGGCGATCAGATGCAGCAGATGCAACAGCAAATGGAAGGCGGCCAAGACGGGTCGGCAGAAGATTTTGCAAGAATGGCCAGAGATCAGGCCAAACTGAGACAAATGCTGGAAGAATTGCGTCAGCGAAGAGCCGAACAGGGAATTGGGGCACAAGAATTGCAGGAAATTATTGACAAAATGAACGAGATCGAAAAAGATCTGGTTAATAAGAGATTGAACAGTGAGTTGTTGGAAAGACAACAAGACATCATCACCCGCCTTCTGAGGGCCGAACAAGCCGACAGAGAGCGAGAATGGGATGAAAAACGCAGGGGTGAAGTGGCTCGTGATCAAAGCAGAGAATTGCCTCCTGATCTTCAGGAGTACCTCAGGCAGCGCGAGTCCGAAATCAATTTTTATCGCTCCGTTGCACCGGGTCTTTCCCCTTACTATCAGTTTTTAGTGGACGAATACTACCGTTCGCTGAGGTCAAACTGATGCAGAGGGGATCGCTTATTGAGGGTCTAACATTTTAGAGATGATTGTATTAGAATCGAAGCCAGAGGCCGTTTCCAAACTCGACACCGTCGTACGGGAAATGGTGAGGCAACATCAACTGGATGACTCCCTTCATGCGGATATACTCATTACTTTGACAGAGGCTGTAAATAACGCTATCATCCACGGGAACAAAAAAGATGGTCGCAAATCTGTAACCATTCAGATAGAAAAGCGAAGCGATGGACTGCACATATTTGTGGAAGACCAGGGCTGCGGCTTTGATCCGGAATGTCTTAAAGATCCAACCGATCCGGCCAATTTGGACCAATGCGGGGGCCGGGGAGTATTTCTTATCAAGGAGCTGTGCCATTCTGTTCACTTTCACAACAACGGGGCCACCGTAGAAATGTGTTTTGAAATATGACCGGAGGAAACCCGGATGAAGGGCCTGTAAGTTTTTTTGCTGAAGAAGTACATATGCCCCAATTCAACCAATCAAAGGCAATAGATTGGCTTTCGTCAGTAGCTGAATCTGAAAAATGCAGCATTGTCTCCCTCAGCGTTATTTTCTGCAGTGACGATTTTTTGCACCGCATGAATATCGAGTACCTTCAACACGATACCCTCACGGACATCATCACCTTTCCCTTTACCGATCCTCCATATATAGAAGGAGAACTATACATCTCAGTTGACCGGGTGCGCGAAAATGCCACCAACTACAAAGTATCATTCCTATCCGAACTCCATCGGGTAATGGTCCACGGCTTGTTGCATTTGATGGGCTATAGAGATGAGCAGGAGAAAGAAAAAAAGCAGATGCGGGAGAAGGAAGATTTTTATTTGGTGGGAGCATCCCTACAGTGATTTACCCACTCCTCAAAGCCATTTACTCTGATGTCGCCAATTTTTACAACATTTTTAGTAGTTGTTTATCCTTCAGAGCAACAAATCGATCTCTTCACCACCTTAGATAAAGGCTTTGCTATTCCATTGGGCAATGGGAGTAAAACCGATAATATTTGGTGGAGATTCCCAAATTTTATGAAAAGTAGTAACTTTGGCCATGATGATTTACCTTTAGAAAAATGAATTAAATCATTTGGTAGGGTGCAAACCATGGCAATTTTTTCTCCAGCGTAAGATTCCGGGTAGTCCTAAAAATAAAATATCGAGTTTTTAGGAAATCTTATTGGAAGGAAGCCGGATTGGAATCCTTCGTAATTGCTCCCAGGGGAAGAATGTACGGAGAAAATATTCGGGATAAACAAGTTGTGGGCAATATGTTATAAGACCCATCCTACATTCATGCACAACTTGTCCTTACTTTTCGGGAATTGGTTTTGGACAACACGCAAAGTCCGTTACAAATAACCAAAAGAGCATGAAATTTGCCTGGGCTCAACTTAAATCAAAGGGAATAAATGAATAAAAACATCAACCAAAATCCGGAGCAAGAAGCTCGAGACCAGATCGACAAGATGTTGGTGGAGGCAGGGTGGATCGTCCAACCAAAAAACAAGGTGGACCTGTCTGCCGGAAAAGGAATTGCGGTGCGGGAATACCAAACAGATGTGGGACCGGCGGATTATGTGTTGTTTGCAGATAGAAAACCCATTGGAGTCATTGAAGCCAAACGCGAAGAGCAGGGCGAGAAAATTACCATACACGAGGATCAGTCCAGAGACTATGCGAAAAGTAAACTGAAATACCTGAATAACGATCCGCTCCCTTTTGTCTATGAAAGCACCGGCCTGTTAACCCGATTTACCGATTACCGGGATCCCAAACCGCGATCGCGACCCGTTTTTCATTTTCACCGACCTAAAACCCTGTTGGATTGGTTTGGTCAAGAAAAAACACTCAGGGCCAGGCTCAGAGAAATTCCAGAACTGGACGAAACAGGATTGCGACCGGCGCAAATCACCGCCATTAACAATCTGGAACAATCCTTTAAAGACAATCGACCAAAGGCGTTGATTCAAATGGCCACCGGTGCCGGAAAGACCTTTACCGCCTGTACCTTTGTATACCGATTGCTTAAACATGCAGATGCCAAACGCATCCTCTTTGTGGTGGACACCAAGAACCTCGGAGAACAAGCCGAACAGGAGTTTTTGAAATATCAACCGACTGACGACAACCGGAAATTCACCGAACTTTAGAGAATTACGAGTTATGAAAAAGGATAATGTTGTTCAGGTAAAGAGCTATGATTTTGCGGTGAAGATAGTACGCGTGTGCAGATCATTGCAAAAGGATAGAAAGGAATTCATCCTGAGCAAGCAACTGTTGCGCAGCGGCACCTCAATTGGGGCCAATATCGAAGAAGCAATTGGTGGTCAAAGCAAAAAGGATTTCTTTGCCAAACTGACAATTGCCTATAAAGAAGCGCGTGAAACACACTATTGGATTCGTTTAATGAGTGATACTGAATATTTGGATAAAGAAACTGCAAGGGATCTTATAAATGACATTGAGGAGTTGCTTAGAATCATTGGAAGCATCCAAAAGACAATTCGTAATTCCAGTATTCGTAATTCGTAATTCGTAATTCGTAATTCCAATATTCGTAATTCCAGTATTCGTAATTCGTAATTCCAATATTCGTAATTCACTATAAAATATGAGTCCCGAATTTTTAAATACTATTATTCAAAAAGGTGAAACCATACAGGTAGAATTCAAAACCGCAACCTTTGAACTACCCAAAAATGTGTTTGAAAGCGTATGCGCCATGCTCAACCGTCAAGGTGGACATCTGTTTCTGGGGGTAACAAACGATGGCACTATTGAAGGTGTGATTGAGGATTGTGTGGCAGACATGAAATTGGCTTTCGTATCCTCCGTGAACAACATCGCCCAGCTCAATCCCAAGTTTTACCTCAACATCCATGAAGTTGAGATCGACGGTAAAACGATACTGTACGCATATATTCCGGAGAGTTCGCAGGTGCATAGCTATTTAGGTAAGGTTTATGACCGCAATGAAGACGGGGATTTTGACATCAGCAACAATCCCGATCTGGTGCGACAACTTCACCTTAAAAAACAGGGTAGCTTCAGTGAAAACACCATTTATCCGGCCATTAAATTGACCGACTTGCGCGCAGACCTTATTCAACGAAGCCGCACACTGGCCAACAACAACAAGCCGGGCCACCCATGGATGGAGCTCAATGACGACCAGATGTTGCGATCTGCCAACCTTTGGAAAAAAGACTGGAAAACAGGCGAAGAAGGCTACACGCTGTCGGCTGCTTTACTATTTGGGAAAGATGAAGTGATACAACAAATTTTACCCCATTATAAAACAGATGCAATTCTAAGAAAGGAAAACACCGATCGTTATGATGACAGAGAGATTGTAAAAACCAATCTCATAGAATCTTACGATAAGCTCATGGCATTTGTCGCCAAACATCTCCCTGACAAATTTCAGATGGAAGGCGATCAACGCATTAGCGTTCGTGACAAGCTCTTTCGCGAAGTGATCGCCAATACGGTCATACATCGGGAATTTATCAATGAATACCCGGCTCGATTGATCATCACTAAATCGGAGGTAACAATCGAAAATTGGAATCGACCTCATGGTAGCGGCAGGTTTCACCTGGATACCTACAGCCCTTTTCCCAAAAATCCGGTCATTGCAGCTTTCTTCCGGGAAATAGGACGTGCAGAAGAATTGGGCTCCGGCTATCGAAATAGCGAGCGCTACACCCGCTTATACACCAATGGTGGAGAACCTGTATTTGAAGAAGGGGATATTTTTAGAACCATAATTCCTGTTGGAGACTTTGTTGATCCAGTAAATGACCTAGCTGTTGACCCAGCAAATGTTCATAAAATTGACGGAGCTGGTGACGGAGCTGTTGATGGAGCTGTTGACCGAGCTGTTGACCGAGCTGTTGACCGAGCTGTTGACCGAGCTGTTGACCGAGCTATTGACCGAGCTACAAATGAAACAAAACAAAAGCTCACTAGTCTGTTAAAAGCAATACTGAAAGACGAAGGACGAAGGAATCCGGATTATCAGAAAATAACAAAGCTTGGTAGTGAGAGCACTATCAAAAGATATCTGGATCAATTGCGAGAAACAGGTTTCATCGAGTTTAAAGGTACTGCTCCTCAAACAGGCGGATATTACATTACTGACAAACTGAAAAAAATAATTGACGATAAATGAGTCCACTCCAAAAACCCATTTCTATTCCGAATGGCTGCAAAACCCAATATCTTCGTTATCGAATGTAATCTTTCCTCAATGTAGCTATGGCTACACCTGCGGAATATTTCATCCGATGCCTCGATCTTGAATTTTTCGCTCATTCTCATGACGAAAGGGTTTTTGGAGTGGACTCAT
>REEI01000095.1 GCA_007695145.1 Saprospirales bacterium
TTTGTATCAAGACAAAAAGTAAAGGAAAACTTGAGATAACTATTCAATAGCAAAAAGGACTTGATTGATGAGAAGCAAAAACGAGTCCAAGTCATTGATGAACAAGTGGATAAGGTAATTAGGCAATGCATTTTAATGCTATCTTAACTACCGACTTTAAAGTAATTAAGTGGCGAGAAACTTGAGTAAATATTGCTGAAAGGGGCATCCGCTAATCGGAGTTTACTTTTTAAGATTGGCCCTCATTAATTTGTCTCGAGTGAAATTATCTATGACTAATTGAGCTTTATTATTTAATAGCCTAATACAATACATCTATTTTTATGCATTACTAAAAATTATTCGTGCTAAGAAGGAAGGTATTTTTACTCCCAACTTTTACTAATGATCCCTGGCAAACGGTTTGAGTTCTCTAACATGCTAGATTGTAAATGCTTTGAAAATACGGATGGTGATTGTTGAACGATTGGATTCAAATAATTGACAACCCATTACTTAGAGCCTATTGAGGGCTTTGCTAGGAATCCGCTTCATCCATTTAAAAGGGTTGGGTCAGTAGGCCATTCTTTCTCTAAGACGACTGCTCACCAAGGACTAACATCTGATTCTGATCTCTCAAGAATTGAGGAATTGCACCAGAAGTATTTTTTTTACGACAAATCCTTGAAGGCCCGGTAAGAAGGTGGAGGTAAGTGAATCGATTCATTGATTGGATTTGTTCTGATTCAGAAAATAAAGAAAATATATCCTTTGCATTGCCTACAGGATTCGATAAACTGTGTCGTAAGGCACATCATTCTCTCTCTTTCGCAAAAAATGCGAAACTTGAGTTCAGTAGGGCCTTTGTTGGCATTGAATAAAGCAGTTAAAAATTTGTCAAAAGAAATGGGTGTACCTTGAGTACACTAAAAGTTGGTGGTTTGAATAATGTGATTCATTCGGATCATATGGTTTCTTTTATCTTCAGCAGGAGCGTATGCAAAAGCGTCTACAAAAAGAAGGCGATTGGTGTTTTCATTGAGGATTAGAAAGGATTTGAAAGGACCTCCCATGAAGTCCTCCCGCATATCCCAAATGCCTCTCAACTCGATGGCATAGTGACCGTTGATTCGATAACTGAAGTCAAACAGGGGAAGAAAACTATCCTCCACCTCCATATAAGTCCCTTCCTTTCCACTGCTGATATGCTCTCGAGTGATGGAATCTCTGAGTTCTCTAAGATACTGTGGACTCAATTGCTCTTCTGTGCTGTAGTCCAGGGCATGAAATAAGAGGCTGAGACTGGCGTGTCTCTTTTCATTGCGAATCCAGAGAAAATCTTCGCTCTCAACAGCCTTTACCCAGTCAGAGGGTATGCGTATATCCGCAGAAAATTTGGAGCGAATTATTTGGGTGAGTTCCCTGTTTTCGCCTCCGCCAAAAATTTCAGCCTCTAACATGCCGCCGAAGAATTCTTTGATTCGCAATTCCACCTGATCAAATGAACGCACCACTCCTTCAGATATAGCAGCCGAATTCCTTCCAAATAGATAAACTACCAATTGGTCACGAGCCCATTTATCCCGAACGATCTGCACTCCAAAATCATCGTTCTCCAATGACCTGTTTATGCGCTCCTGACCCAAATCACTCATAACCATCTGCGTGAGTTGAGAATTTTGATCACTCAGATTGGCCATTTTGATGAACACCTTGAGTTCGCGACGAACAGGCTCCTGTAAAATATCGTCCAAACTAAACACGCGAAGATCAAAGATGGGTTCGGGCTGCGGAAGAATGAGATAGGCTCCCTGATAGTAAAACCTGAAGGTTTCTTCCAGCTCCGGTTGCCACAAATCGGGATCTACCACCAAATTGATCTGATGGAGTTTTCCAATGGATGTGGGCATAGTCCTAAACCTATCACCCATTTGGCCTTCGCCACAACCCGAAAGCAATACTCCCACCAATAATATATATATTATACGTACCATCCCAGCATTATTACTTGAAAAAACATACTTACAAGGGAACCAACGTCTTTGGCAAAATATGAACCTCTCCGGCCAAACCCCAGGTTAAATATTTTCCCTTCCTACACAATGGATGCATAGCAGATTGAATATGGCGTATGGATCAATCTAAAGCTTTGAACCAAAAAACTATTGGCGGGAAATTAAAAATAATTACCTTGCATTCAATTTAATTATCCAGGGGTTCACAGATTGGGTGCTTTCACCATTTGCTCCGAATAATTACCCTATTAAACTGGTTTATTATGTCACTTCTTATTTTAACTGCCTCAGCAGGCTCGGGCAAAACCTTTCGACTTACCAGGGAATACTTGAAATTGGCTTTGTCCGGTCATCCGCGCTATTTTTCCAGAATTTTGGGAATGACCTTTACCAATAAGGCTGCCTGGGAGATGAAAGAATCTATTCTCAAAGAACTGCACCTGCTCTCAAATAATCCTACCCATTCCAAGCACTATCCGGCCATCTTGGATTCCTTCAATTACTCGGAAGAGGAGATCAGGGAGAGAGCCAAAAAGGTGCAGGAAGCCCTGCTCCAAAACTATCACGACTTTTCACTTTCTACCATAGATTCCTTTTTTCAGCGTGTAGTGAGGGCATTTTTCCGAGAACTTGGCCTTGCCAGCAACTTTGATGTGGAGTTGGATGCAAAGCAGGTGACCAATGATGCTATTTCAGCCTACCTCAGGGATATGGAGGAGGAAGATCCGCTCATTCGGCACATTCAACAAATCCTGGAAGAAAGGGTGCGAGAAGGAAAATCGCCCAACTTCAAGCAAGAATTGCTGTACTTATCGGATCAGTTGAGCAAGGAAATATCGCTTCCGGACACCATCGCCAATGAAGCAAAACTGCGTGAAATCAGAGGCCAGTTGTACAAAGAATTACAAACTCTCGGGGAGAGGCATGAAAAATACCAACAGGCAGTCAGGGCTGCTTTAGAGAAGTACAACCTCACCGGTGAGGAGTACAGCTATAAGAGAAGCAGTGGGGTCTGTTCCTTTTTGAACAAATCCATCGATGAATTTCTGCATAAACCTCTCAAGCGGTTGGAGGCAATGGCAGAGGAACCCTCCTCTCAGGTCCCCAAATCTGCCCCCGAAGCATTAAAAGCCCAATTAGAGGCATGTAATCAGGAAATCCAACCCCTTATACAGGAAATACTCCAGGCATTTTCAGGTGAGACGACTGAAAGGTACCACACAAACACCGTCCTACTTAAAAACTACACCTCATTTGTAGTCCTTTCTTACCTGAACAAAATCATCAACCAATACACCGCCTCTGAAAATATCTTTCTCCTGCACAAAACCTACCGACTGCTCAGGAATTTCATGACCGAGAGTGACAGTCCGCTGATATACGAGCGCATTGGTAGCCGATATCAACATTTATTCATAGACGAATTTCAAGATACCAGCCGCTACCAATACGAAAACATTCAACCCCTACTCAATGAAAGCATGTCTACGGGAAATTTCAATCTCATAGTGGGCGACGTAAAGCAATCAATTTACAGATTTCGAAATGGGGATTGGAAATTATTGGGCAGCGAGGTGCGAAAACACTTCCCCGACCACATTCAGGAAGAATTGAAATACAATTATCGCTCCGTAGAGGAAATCATACATTTCAACAATGAACTGTTCCCCGAGTTGGCTCTATCCATGCAACAGGCTTTCATCGAGGCATCATCAGACTCATTTGGAGGACCCTTCCCGGTGGATCTGGAGTTTATCATCCGGCAATTCGGTGGTGAAGCACCCAGACAACTCACCCCCGAAGGAAATAGCAAAAAGGGCGGCCATGTACAGTTGGAGTTTTTCGCCGGTTCCTTGAAAAATGAGGACGCCACTACCATGGATTTACTCTACACCCGCCTGGAAAGACAACTTCTAGATTTGGAAAAAAAGGGATTCCGGGCTGGTGATATTGCCATACTCACGAGAACTAAAAAGCAAATAAAGGCCCTCATTCCCCGGCTAGCCCATTCTGCAACCGAGTATCCGGAAAGTCGGATTTTTGACTTTTTCTCTGAAGAGGTGCTTTCCGTTGCAGACAGCCCAATTGCACAAATAATCCTATCGGTCATGCAGTTGGCCGGACGTGGCCTTTACAACACGAGAGAAAGGCAGCGAATTCTCCTCAATCTGCAATACTTTTTCTCCAAAGCAAAAGCAACCGCCCCTTTTTCAATCGAGCTGGAATCGCTTTTACTCAACAAGAACAAGGGAATGCCCGAAACCCTGCAGAGATTGGTAGAAGAAGGTCCGGCTATGGGCTTAGATGGATTCTTTTATCGCATTATTTCAGAATTGGGGCTGGGCTCCGCTGAATGGGAATCTCAATATTATTTCCTCACTGCCCTGGGAGATGAAATCAGTCAATTTGTGGCAAAAAAAGGAAACGACTTGATGGGATTTCTGGAGTACTGGGAGGAAAAGGGAAAGGAAAAAAGCATTGAGCCGCCCTCCGATCCCAATAAAATGAAGTTGATGACCATTCACAAATCCAAAGGATTGGCATTTCAGGTTGTTTTTATGCCTTTTGCGGAACTGCCCTTAATGCCCGGAAGTGGTACTCAAAACACCATATGGGTCCAGGATGAACGATTCAAAAGCAATGGGCAGGCATTGAGTTTTCCAGTTTCACTTAACAATTCACTTGCAAATAGTGGCTTTCGGGAAGATTACTGGAGGGAAATTTACTACCGATGGATAGATGAGATCAACACCTTTTATGTAGGAGTAACGCGGCCGCGTCAAGCTTTGTTTATTTATGCCTTTGGTGGAAAAACCCTACTGGAAAATAGCAATTATCTGGCTGCCCATCTATACCGTTTTTCCAAAAATAAGCTGTTCAAAAAGGAGTCTGTGGATACGGAATATGGAGAAGTTGAAGTAATGGTAAAAGGGCAGCATGACTATGAAAATTTGGCTGGCCGCACAGCCCCTGATGAGAAAAAAAGCAGGGAAGTCACCAGTTTGATGGAGGTTTCTGCTACAGGTCGGGTACCTGAGATAAAAAGTCAATGGAGTGCCTCAGGGCTCTGCTCACAAGCTGATGGTCAGAGAACTCCCATTCAAGATGGCCTGATCATGCACCGCATATTGGAGCGCATAGTGGTGAAAAGCGACCTCCGAAAAGCTCTGCTTTCCAATATTGAAGAGGGACACCTACCGGCAGCTGAGTACGATTACTGGCTGGATAGAATTGAGCGGGCATTAACATTAGAGCCTGTATCTGAATGGTTCGAGCAAAAGTTTGAAATACTGAACGAACGGGATATCCTTTTGCCGGACGGAAGCAGATACCGGCCTGACAGGGTGATATTGGATGGAGAAAAAGCTACTGTTGTCGACTACAAAACAGGAATGCCAAGGAATTATTACAGTCGTCAAATAAAAATCTATACGGACACCTTGAAATCAATGGGATACTCCCCCGTAGAGGGCTGGCTCTTCTACACCGATGTATTGAGAACCCAAAAGGTCGTATAAATCCATTTGTTCATACCAGGCAGAATCAATTTCGAATATGAAAAAGCATTCATTTTTATACAAGGTAGCAGCCGATCTCCACAAGCGATTGAGCGGAGAGCTGCGAAACACCACGGTGGTGTTTCCAAATAGAAGGAGTGGCAGGGTTTTTCAGCGACACCTGGCCGAGTTGTCCTCCGGACCCATTTGGTCGCCTATGATCACCACCATAGACGACTTTTTTAAGTCTCACTCCCGACTTACGACTGCGGATCCCCTCACCCTTGTCAGTATACTGCACGATTTGTGGAATCGACAACAATCCAAAAAGGAAACCTTTGAACAATTTTACTTTTTTGGAAAAATGATCGTCAGTGATTTCGACCTCGTGGACAAGCATCTTATAAACGCGGATCGCTTATTTGGTCACATACTGGAATTAAAAGAAATTGAGGATGCCTTTGCCCTTAATACTGAAGACAGCGAAGCTTTAAAACGCCTCATGGAATACTTTACTGCCTATCACAGGCCGGACAGTCCCGGTGCGGGATTTCTGGAATTCTGGCGTGCTCTGGCCCCTATTTACCATCAATTTAGAACCGAACTGGAAGCGGCCGGTTTGGCCTATAACGGGATGATTTACAGGGAGGTGGTGAAGGCAGTCCATGAAATAGATTGGGCGGAATCCGGTCGTTATATATTCGTCGGTTTCAATCGCATC
Organism: Saprospirales bacterium; assembly: GCA_007695145.1. Classification (GTDB taxonomy): domain Bacteria; phylum Bacteroidota; class Bacteroidia; order Chitinophagales; family Saprospiraceae; genus PWJY01. The sequence continues at coordinate 6,213 of REEI01000095.1, forward strand.
AATCGTTGCGAAGAGCGTCTGTTTGAATTTTTACAAAAGTTGGGAAAAGCCGACTTCTACTGGAATGAAGACCCGCACATTCTCAGCGTTTACAAAGGTGAAGCGGGTAAGTTTCTAAGCAATAATCTGAAGAAATTTCCACCCGTCACTGCTCTAAAAACTCATATGGTGGAAGATAAAAAAAGATTTTCCATCACTCCGGTTCCATTTCAGCATCTTCAGGCTCAGTTGGTAGTGGGGTTGATGAAAAAAAGGCAGGAGGAATCGGCAGGAATGGATGAAAAAACAGGTGTGATACTCAATGATGAGGACTTGTTGATGCCGCTGTTGTTTTCCATCCCCTCCCGGAATCTAAAAATCAACGTTTCTGCCGGCTTGAGCCTCATAAAAACTCCTGCTTACGATCTGATGAAATCCATTATCGAGATGCACATAGCAGCTGCCCGCTACAATGGTTGCTTCCACTACAGGGATATTGAAAAAATCTTTTCCAACCCCTGTCTGCCCGGAATATTTGGTCATTGGATAAATTCAGTAAAGCGAGTCCAAACGGATGAAAGAGGACGGAAAAAAGTAATCGACCTGAGAGAAGGAATCTATTTCAGCAGAAAAGAAGTGAGCCAACTGATGGATCATCCTTTAGTGGAGCCTCTTTTCCGCACTGCCCATAAACCGGAGGAAGTTATTGAAATGCTGCTGCTAGTCATGGAATTGGCCTATGAAGCCAATAAATCTCCTGAGGAGGAGGATCAGGAAGAAACACTGACCTTCATGCAGGAGGTGATCAGAAATGCTCACCAGGTACTGATGCGATTGCGGGATTCAGTGACTGCCTGGTCTACCAAGTTAGATTTACCATTATTGAAAAATCTACTCCGCGATCTTGCTCAGAGCCGCAGGATTCCCTTTAGGGGAGAGCCTTTGACGGGAATACAAATCATGGGTGCGTTAGAGTCCCGCAATGTGAACTACGATCACCTGATACTACCCTCGCTCAATGAGGGTATTCAACCATCAGTTCCCTCCCAAAGTCTCATACCCTATTCATTAAAAAAATACTTTGGCCTGCCAGTGGTGGAAGATGAAATGGCAGATCAGGCTTATTACTTCCGAACGCTGATTGCCGGTGCCACCACCATCGATATCTTATACGACAATTCCAGTTCGGGTATGCGAAAGAGTGAAAAAAGCAGGTTCGTTCAACAGATAGAATACGGGGATTACCCAAATTGGTCGGGTAGGTTTGACAGCAGCCTCAGACTGAAATTGGATAACAATGCACCGGAGGAAATAACCGTAAAGCGAAGTCCGGAAATCCAGGAAGCTCTGCTGCAACAATTAAAATTTAGAGGCCTATCGCCCTCCACCTTCAGCAAGTTTTTGGTCTGTGAATTGCAGTTTTATTTCAACTTTATCCTGGGAGCTGACGAGTGGCAAGGCATTTCAGACGAAGTCGATGCCAGGATTATTGGTTCAGTTTTTCACAAGGTGATGGAAAAACTCTACAAGCCTTATGAAAAAACCCTTATTACCAATGATCTCATCGATCAATTGGAAAAGAAAGCAGCTGCCACAATAGACGAAACGGTCGAAGAGGAGCGCAAGCTCAATGGCAAAATGTGGACAGGATACGATCTGATTGCCGCAGAATACCTCAGGAAGATAGTCGACAAAATGCTGCAATTTGATCGGAAAAACGTACCCTTCACTTTGGTCGAACACGAGCGGGAGTTGGCATTCCATGCGGAGATAAACGGCATTCCAGTCAAATTCACCGGTATCGTAGACAGAATACACGAAAAGGACAAGATTCATCACATTGTGGACTACAAAACCGGAAGTGCAGATCCAAAAGTAAAAAAAGCAGCTATAATGCCAATGGGGGGTAACGATCAGGATCAAGCGAGCAACCTCAATTTAGCTGCAATTCAGACCCTTGTATACTGTTGGTTACTGGAAAAATCCGATGAGCACCTGAAAAATCGCAATTTAGCCCCCTCTATATACTCTATTCAGAAGTTGCAGGGAGATTTCAGTCCGCAATTATTCATTTCGGAAAAAAATTCTGCTCCGGAACTCATCGATAGCCAGACGGAAGTTTATCAAGACTTTAAGCAGCATCTTGAAAGCACCTTCAAAAGTCTGCTCAATCCCAATCGCCCCTTCAGACAGACAAAAGATGAAGCTGCTTGTAAATACTGCAGTTTTAAAAATATCTGCATGAGGTGAGGATTTTGAAGTAGCTCTATTAAAAAAGAGGATAAGAAATTGAAATCCTACCCATAAATAGCATAGTGAATATTCACCTACATGTAAAATGGATAGGGTAGCTCATGCCTTTTTACAAAAACCATCAATCACCCTCAGCTTTCATGAGAGCTCCAGGGGTTTTCCCAAATTCTTCGCGAAAAAGTTTTACAAAATATGCGGGGCTATTGAATCCGGTGAGCGCGGCAATTTCGGATACATTGTACTTAGCTTCCCTCACCAGCAAAAGTGCTTTTTTTAGTCTTACATGCTGTATGTATTTGTTGGCAGTTAGGTTGGTCATGGACTTCAACTTGCGGTTGAGTTGAGTTTGACTCATGGCTACCCCTTTTGCCAGATCAGAAACCCCAAATTGAGAATTATCAATATTGTCACTTATATGAATGGTCAGACTTTCAAGGAATGATCTATCAGGAGACCGATTGTTGAAACCCTGATAAGCTACAACAGGGTCTTCCAGAATTTTCTGCTGTAGGCTCGCACGAAGCTCAATCAGTTTTTTCACTCTTATGATGAGTTCACGAGAGTGAAAGGGTTTGGTGATGTAATCGTCTGCTCCAAACTCAAGTCCTTGCAATTTTGCTTCCTGTCCAGATTTTGCAGTTAACAGAATTACGGGAATATGGCTGGTCTCTATATCACTCTTTAGTTGGTTACAAAATTCAAATCCATCCATTCTGGGCATCATTACATCACTTACAATCAAGTGGGGCTGATGTTCACGGGCCAGTTTCATCCCCCTTTCTCCATCTTCTGCTTCCAAAACTTCGTAATCCTCAATAAAATGCTTCTTTATAAACTCCCTAACATCCGTATTGTCTTCAACCAAAAGAATGGTGGTTCGCTTGGGTGTGGATACAGTAGAGCTATTTGATAGTGGTGAGGTCATTTGCTCTTCAAAAGCAAGTTTCCTGGCCCAACTCTTCTCTTTGAATACTTCGCCATCTATTACCGGGCTTAATTCTTCTGAAATAATATCCCCCGGTTTGAAATGATTCTTCCCCTTTTTAAAAATCAAAGAAAAAGTAGTTCCCCTCCCTATTTCACTCTTTACTGAAATTTTTCCCGAATGTAAATCGACATAGTCTTTCACTAGTGAAAGTCCTATTCCTGTGCCCTCAGTGGAAATGGGGTTTTCCTTTTCAGCCTGAAAAAAACGATCAAAAATATGAGGTAGACTATCGTCTGATATGCCTACACCTGTATCTGAGAGCAAGACCTCAATCACATCATCCCTCTCAATCACCTCGACGCTGATCCGACCATTCGCAGGCGTAAATTTAAAGGCATTAGAGAGTAGATTGGATATGATCACTTCCATTTTATCCAGATCAAACCAGAGCAACAATTTGCTGTCCGGCCCTTTAAACTGCAAGTCAATCTTCCTAAGTTCTGCAAGTGTTTCAAATGACATCACCAGGCCCTTTAGATAAGTATTGAAATCAAACCGAGATACATTCAACTCTACTTTGGAAGCGTCCAACCGGGAAAGCTCTAGGAGACCATTGACCATTGCGAGAAGTTTCTGGGAGTGCTTAAGAGCCGTTTGTAACAATTTCTTTTTACTTTCACTTTCCTCCTTTTCAGCCAACTGACCCACAGGTCCCATAATTAGAGTCAGGGGTGTTCTGAATTCATGAGAAATATTGGTAAAAAACCTGGATTTTAACTCGCTCAGCGTTCTTGCCCTTTCTCTTTCACTTTTTATTTTCGTTATCTTTATGAAGATATTGTAAAAAAGGAGCATGAAAAACAATATCGTACCCATCTGCACAATAGTGTGCGCAAGTGGAGACCGCGGAAAAAATTTCGTAAGGGTCAAGGTATAAATAATAAATGTGATCACCAAAATAGCAGTAGCGACTAGAAGGACTTTGCTCTGATTGTGCCCTTTCCTGGCCAGTGAAACAATGGGATAAAGCAAGCTCAAAAGCCAAAGGAGGCTAAAATAATTTGCCGTTTCTGGTTTTAAATTGGGATAAAAGGGCGGAAGTGCTACGGCCAAATACCAAATAGCAAGGAGGATCGAAAAACTCAGGAGGAAATAGTAGTACCGCGGAAAATGCTTCTTCATCTTTATGTATTCACTCAGAAACCAAAATGATACTGCGATCATGAATGAAATAGAACTTATTTCTGAAATATATCGCAGCTGGTGGTTGCCAAACCCCAAGTAAGATGGCAATACCATGGTGTATGAAGCTGATAAAAAGTAGTAAACAAATGCAACTGCTAGTACGCTGAAAGCTATAAATATGCGGTCTCTGAACATAAAATAAACCAGAAGCCCAAATAAAGCGAACATCAACATTATTCCCGCGTATAGGAAATGGGTAGCATGGATTATTCTGAATTCCCTGAAGTAAGCCCAATCATTCCACAGGCCTACATTGGTAATTAGTCTATTATTGGGTATTACATCCGAATAAACCTTGAAGTAATACGTCTTCTGTTGGCCCGGCTCAAGACTATATCTGGTCAGATTTCTTGCAGATGGAGGGTTCTTCTGGTTGGGATTAATGGAACTGCCACTTTTGGAAAATGAGCTTAAATGACCGTCGGCAACTTCATAAATGCTTATTTCTCTGAAACACAAACATAGCTCAATAAGTCCGGCTATGTGTTGTTCTGTGGTATTTTCCAGAATTAGACGCATCCAGACTACACCCGGCAACAGCAGTTGATCTAAAAGATCAGCATTCGTCTCCCTGAAGTCTGTATAATGCAATTCCAATATATCATCCAGCGTCAGTTTGTCATCCTGAAAAGGCAAAACATAAACATGGGGTCTGGCACTTATCACACGCTCTACCTCACTCTCCAACATCAAAACGGAAGCCCGAACTCCCATTGAAATCGAGGAACTCAATAAAATAATAAAGAGTGCTAAGAGGAGTCGCATGGCTCTGTATTCCTAAAATACCATTACAAATATATACAATAGATTCTAAAAAGCAATGGGCCATGGCGAAGACCGTCCTAATTGAATTAATGTACCAACCTCATTTGCTATCAAAATAATCTCGGCCAGGAAATACCCACAGGGTTATCAAAAAACGTTAGTTTTGTCAATCAAAGATCACTGAAATGAAGAGTCAAAAAAATAGCTTGACGCGTTTTGCACTTTTCCCCTACTTGATTACAGGTCTGGTTGTATCTGTTGTTTTGTCTTCCTGTGATCTATTTCGAAAGGCCTCCGTAACCCCTGATAGCAGTCCTGAAAGCTTTGAGGAATTTTACCTTAGGTTTCACAATGACCCGGCTTTTCAAATGAGCAGATTGGCATTTCCATTGGAGGGAAAGTTGATAGATGCGGAAGGAGAGATGGAATGGACCCCTGAAAATTGGCCGGTGATGCAAGTCCCGATTTGGGATATCAATGATCCCCTATTCAATACCGATTACACCAAAGAAGAGACTAAATTTCATCAGAAAGTGTGGATTGATAATTCCGGATTCATATCTGAATACCGCTTTGAGTTAATAAATGGCCAATGGTTTTTAGTATACGCTTTTGAGCAGAACTTGTAGCGGAATCCACTTTATTGAACATAGCTTGAAGTCGAACTCCCAGGTACCCTTCGATTCAGACTTTGCAAATTAAAGTTCAAAATACTGTCCATCTGAAGCTGAACATCTTCGTGATATAACATGGCAGCGGAATACCGATAAGAAGCACCCGAAATCATACGAGCGAGGGATGGAGGTGCAAATTCCCATCGGAGATTTCTCTTACCTATCCCTTTAGAATCTTTCGACCGATTCCATACGGAATTAAACATCCTTTCAGCTCTGGTAAACCTCGGATTTTGTGACATATATTCCATTAGCGCAGTATCTATTCTTGTATGAACAAAATCCAATTGATTTAAAATAGATCTGATGTCGGCCGTATCCTTCGGATGGCCACCTAGAAAGTTTTTCACATTATTATAGCGCAGAGGGAAGGGTTGGTAAATGGGAATGGCTTCTACAGTTGGGTCCTTATCGGCTACATAATATTCCTGAAGGTAAGCGGGCAGTTCAAAGTTTGAAACCAGAGCACTGGTAGTGGATTTTAAAAGACCAGTGGATTTTACATGCAAACCAAAAGGATCATTTTTTCTCTTGTTACCTTTTGACTCTTTCAAGACTTTGTTGAGGTAGCTATCGGGGTCGTTATTGATGATGACCAAAAGGTCTTGTGTTTTTTGGGTGACTGAGGAATCTGGGAAGTTACTGTGCTCTGAACCCATATTTAGCCGGCGGACCAGGCTTTCATTCCAATACCGCCTGAAATTCATCAGACTCAGTATTCCCGAATTTTCAAAATAGCCACCGTCTACGAAATGACCTTTGCCCGCAATAGTTGCCGTGGAACTAAAAATCGGGAAGCGCTCCGAAGTGGATACCACATCCAAATAACTCAGAGTCCTATGGTCGACAATTTCTGTCATATTGATGGAATAGGGAAAAATATTGTTGAATTCATTGGCTCCAATGTCAATCGGAAATGCTACTCCATAGCGGCGATTGATGTTGGTGGAGTTTATAATCAGGGGAGGATAGTACCCCAGAGCATCGTGGTACTGTCTCCACTTGAGGTGGTAGGGTGTTTTATCTATTTTCCCGCAGGGACAACCGGAGATGACCCTCCAGTAATTTTTCATAGCTACCCTTGACCGATCATCCATTAAGCCCGGCACGCTACTCAGCCTCAGGAAGTCAGCACCAAAAAGATAGGTGAGGTCAGCACTCAAGAAATTTCCCTTACCGATCAATTGGATGATGCTGTCCTTATGTTCTTCCTGATACATTCTGATGAGGGGATAAAAGGCCTGACCAAGTGCCCCTCCGGACACTCCGGATATGCCCCTAATCCTATCTGTAAATGACTCCTCACTGCCAAGGCTATCGTCCAGAGCACTCATTAGCAACAAGTTCCAGGCGGTAGCTCTGAGACCTCCTCCGTAGGATGCCAGGTAAATATTTCTGTCCACTTCCCCACCTGAACTACATTCTCCGTTTAAAAAATAGTCTTCGTAATGACAAATTTCCTCCTCGCTTAAGCTGTGAATATCGAACGGCAGACTACCCGTAAAGGCCTGGTTTCCAAAATAAATAAGACCAACTATTGCAACTATCGATAGAAATGAATTCCTGTATAAAAGGGCAACAAAGCCCCTATTATTGTCCTCCTGATTGTAGTAAAAATAAGTCTTGACCAGTGCATTGAGCAAAGCATAGTAAAGGTGAAGGTAGAGCACAAAAATCAGTATGGGATTGATGTGGAAAGAAACAATAGGAAAGTGAGCCAGTAGGATAAAAACAGCTGCAGCAATAGCGGTCCATTTTATAAAAATTGGCTTTCTCGGAAAGTATTCGGCCTGCTCTTCAATCTCTTTTTTATTGGTAAAACTGGCGAGAAAGTTTCTTTCTTTATCATCCAATAAGGCGAGAAAAAACAAGAATCCTCTCTTTGATTCAGAAAGTTTCAATCCATCAGGGATAAAAAGCCTCATATAGGTTTCCTTGATCGCTCTGAGATAGAGGAATCCAAGAACAGCAATTAAAGTCAGGCGGTGCCAGCCATAGCCTGTTGAAAAAATCAAACTACTGGCGAATAATAGCAACAGCAGGAAATTTGACCAGAGATAGGCTTTGTAAAAGGGGTATTTTCTGGTGGGGTCGCCGGTATTGTCATCCCCTTCCCCCTCTTTGGCCCTGGTCTTAAAACGCTTGCTGAGGAAGAAGAGCAACACCACCTTCAGACCCACCAAAACCAGGAGTAAAGGTGTGGCCGGGAAACCATTCCAGATAAATTTTTCATAGGTAAAGAGCAGTACATAGATAAAAGCAAAATATAGAAATGCCCCAATGAAGTACCGGATGGGTTTTGCCAACTCATCAACTCCATTAGACTCCCCCGTATCCCCACTTTTGGAATCTTTCACAAAATAAACCAACCAACTGTCGAGAAATCCCTTCCCCATAACCCACTTTCCATGCAACTTATCATCTTCACGATTATGCAGAAAGAGAAAAGTGGAGGGATGGTGAGACAGAGCCAGAGCCAAAATAATCAGCATAAGCAGGGTAGCACCCAAATTTAAGGGACTTTCAAACAGCTCAATCACCAGCGAGCTTCCCTGATCCATTTGGGTCAGTAAAAGGATAATCGCCAAGATGGATAAAATGGAAAGAGTGGAAGATTTAATTATCTTCAGGAGGTTGTCCAACTGGCCTTTCAACCACGTTTTATAGAATACCAATAGTGCGAGTATGAGCGCCACATGTATAAGGATCCTTTTGATTCTTTCAGTAGCCTCTATGGAGGTGATAAAATTCGAACATTCCAGACTCAAAATATAAAGGAAATTCTCTGTATAGTCCGAAAGTACCATCGCCATCAGGAGGCCTATTGAAAAGGGGTAGAAATCAATCCCTCTCAAACTCAATGCTGATCGGTTGTCTTTAAAATAACAATACAACAATGCTGCGATAAAAAGTGGGAAGAAAAAATCGAGTACAAAAAAGGTAGTAAACCACTTATCGGCATCGGGGGTCTCTTTAACGATGGCAAAGAAAAGTTGCAAAAAACCCTCCTCAAAAATGGCAAACTGCGGATGATGGGCAAAGTCATTGATATAAAATTTGGCAGATACAAACAACATCCAAAAAGAAACCACAAACAATGCACCCCAGATTATTGGGTATCGATTTCCGTAAAAGGGCTCTGTCAAAAAAAAGTTCTTCATAGTTTTTGGAATTTTTATCACTTACTGGCAAAATTTCAATGGCCTCATTGAGGCTGCAATGAAACAATATCGGGGCTAAGGTAAATATCTTTTGAAAACATTAAGAATTGAAAGAGATAAAACTTGAAAATATTTTTTTAACCCTCCTAATAAATTGTCTGAATTATAGGGGGCCGAACCACACCCGATTTCCTTCACTCAAAAATCAATGAGGAACTTGAGTTGTATAGCAAATTTTATAAATTTGCCCTTACATAATGATCGTGAGCTATGACCGTATTTAAAGGGAAACTGGTTGACCAAAACAGCTATTATCGACGCAGGCGCTACTTTTTTATTATCTTTTTTTTCCTATACCCCCTTTTCATTGCCTTGAGTGTTAATCTTTGGGATTTTCCATTGAAATGGTCTGCCCTCTCATTGCTTCTCATTGCGGCGATGTTTTACCTCATGTACAAAACTAGCAGTGGATTAAAAAAGTCGTGGAAAGGCACGCACATTGAAATTGAGCCCGATGAGATAAGGATAGTGGATGCTCAAAGGGGAAAAAGTGAACTCTTACGAACTGCAGATTTGAATAATATAGTGGTTCCGGGTAGTTTTGGAATTGCCGGTGACACATTTCGCAATCTCAAGGAAGAAATATCAGGGAAACCATTGAGAAACTATATCCAATTCGAATATAGGGGAAAAAAGTTTGAGTGCCATTTCATTCCGGAAACCTACTACATGCTCAATCAATTGGAAAAGATTTTAGATGAATGGAAGAAAAGGGGACTTGTAAAGGGCAAAGCAGAACAGGTTCTTTGAAATTTTGGGCAAAATTACTTTTCAAATACCCTCACCAATCCCTCAGTGATTGACCTCTGTCTGATTGCCTTTCATTCATTTTTCTTCTGGCTTGCTGGTCATCCTGTTCGGCTATTTGAAGCAGTTGTTGAAGTCTTTGGTCACTGATTTGTTCTAATGGATCATCATCTGACTCCAGGCTCTCTCCATCTTCCGGCTGATCTCTTTCAGCGATTGTCCCTTCCATTTCACCCTCTCCTTCTTCAGGCTGTTGGTCAGGAGCGTCCATAAATTCCCAGTCATCATATTCGCCACTATCAAAATCCCCAGTTTGAGCGGTTTGTTGCTGTTCCTGACTTTGCATTTGCTCCAGCAGCATTTTACTCAAAAGTAGGTTGTTTCGCGCTTCATGGTGTTCCGGTTGATCTAAAAGGGCATTCCGATAGGCCTCTATGGCGGACTCAAAGTCCATTTCTTCGAAGCGCGCATTGCCGTAATTGTACCAGGCATCTGCTCTTTGTCCACTCCTGCCAAGTAATTCACGGGAGGCTTCAAAAAACTCGGCTGCCTCATCAAATCTACCCTGTTTGTAAAGTGCGTTCCCCAAATTAAACAAAGTCTCAGGGCTTCTCTCCAGGCCCAGACTCTTCCTGTAATACTCTTCAGCCCGATCGTACTGTTCTGTCCTGTAGTAATCCTCTGCTTTGCCCCGCAAGTCTGAAGCACTTTGACCTATCAATTCCGGAATGATTAGGAAAGAAATAGATATTATTAAAACTGTGATTTTTAGTGTGTCTATCATTGAAAATTCTTTTTGACTCTTCCTGCCATAATAATCGGGGCAAACTGATAGAAGACAAGAAAGAGAAAGCCTGCTAAAATCATAAAAGCATAGTAATCTGCATAAACCGTATAGGAACCCTGAGCGATTCCACTTTGCCTAAACTCATTGATCCTCTGTGCCATTCTTGCCATCTCTGCAGGACCTGGGTTTTCCAGTAATAGTCCTCCCGTTTCAGTGGTGATTTGCCCCATTGGTTCCAGCTCCATACGGGTATTTATCCGGTTGCCGTCTATATCCATTCGGTATGGACCTCCGCTGGCAGTTCTCCATGGTATGGGAGCGCCCTCTTCAGTCCCTGTCAGGATGGAAAAAACAGGAAATCTTTTTTTCTTCATTTGAAGAAGGCTGCCTTGAAATTCCGGGCCGTGATCTTCACCATCTGTAAAAACCACCAATACTCCACTGCCCTGTCTATCGAGATAATCTTGAGCTTCGTCTAACAGAGCAGCAAATGAAGTGCCTTGTAAGGGCAGCATTCCCGTTCGCGAACTGCGGATGGCCGTCTTCAATCCATCAATATCTGTGGTCAATGGGACCTGAAGTTCAGGACTGCCGGCAAAAGGCATGTAAGCGAAGTGGTTCCCCGGCAGTAAATCGATCAACTCCATTGCTCGCTGCTTTGATACCTCCAGGCGATTGGGGCTTCGATCCTCTGCCAGCATACTGTATGATAGATCCAGTGCAATGATGATATTTACACTCTCTGTAGTAACTTCTGACCTCTCGATTCCACTTCTCGGATTGACCAGGGCCACCACAAATAAACCGAGGGCCAGCAGTAGTAGCACCTTTCTGATCACTTCAACAGGATAGTTAAATCCGCTGATGAGCATAGCCAAACGTTCCTTTCCAAAATAGCCGATCATGGACCTGTATCCGGATTGCCAAATCAACCACAACAACAGCCAAAAAAGCAAAAGTGGAAAGAAAAGCCAAAGCCAATAGAGTTGTTCAAATTCGATCATTTCAGCTACCTAAGTATTTTTTCTCTGAAAAGTTCAGCCAACACAATTGAATGTTTCAGTGTAAAATTCGTGGAATTCCCTCGTCGTATATCCAGGTTTTCACCTGATCAAAGCCTCTGCAAATTCTCCGGAAAGTTTTTTTAAACCCTTGAAACCAACTCAATCTATTCAATTGAGATCATTCAACCATTTACAAGCCTTTTTGAAACTCCTCGTACTTTTCCAGGAGTTGTTCGTCCTCGTCGGCAAGAGAAATTGCCCTTTCAATAGCTCTGCGAGATTGTCGTTGATTTCCGGTACTTTGCAATAAACCCGCATGCCTAAAGTGAATCTCAGGATCATCGGATTTGTCTGACAAAGCACCCCATGGACCAACCATAACCTCTGCAAAATCAGGGCTGTTTCCAAAGAAACGCAGGCCCAAATCCATCAATTCAATGGCTGCATTTGGCAATCCTGCTGCATTGGTCCTTAGAAATCGATCCATATTTGACCTGTACATCGACTCGTCTCTAACTCTAAGCGAGTAAAAGACCCTGGCGCGTTGTTCAAAGGATTCGGCTTCAGGATGATTGGCAGATTGCAACTTTCGCGAGGCTTCGTCTATCAAAAAGGGCTCTCTGAAGTCCATGGCTTTAGAAATGGTATTCCACCCGGCCTGCAGGACAATTTCATTGAATCGCTCAACTCCATACAAGTTAGTAACTCCTCGCTTATGCTCCACCAGCAGATCAAAAAGCCTGCTATCGGCTTCATCTACCACCACAGTTAGCAGTCTCAGATTGCTCTCATCCGAAAAGTCAACTCCTGACCTGAAATAGTCGTTAGCCAGAGGTCTTATATTTTCTCCCTGTCGCTTTAGATTATTAAAATGATGATAGACAGTTTCCGGGGAGCGGTCACCTTCTGCGTACAAGTTGGAAAAATCGGCATAGGGATTGAACTTTGCGAGGGCTTGCTCTCCCAGTGCTACCAAGCCGGGGACATCCCTTGCGCCTCTGGCAGAAACTACAACCTCACCCTGCGGATCGATAAAATAAAGGGTTGGGAAGGCGCTGACGGGATACTTTTTACGGAATTCGAGTCCTTTCCCTTTCTCCATATCCCATTTGAGGTTGATAAAATTTGCATTGAAAAATTCACCTGCTCTTATATCCGGAAAGACCTGAGCGGCCATTCTCTTGCAAGGTCCACACCAAACAGCATAGCAATCCACAAAGATCAGCTTTTCCTCCTTCTGAGCCAGCTCCAATGCCTCTTCCCAGCTTCCCTCAAAAAATTCAATGCCTTGAGAATAGGTTCCTGAAACTGCTATCCCCAAAACCACCATTAATAAATACAACCTTTTTATCATTACTCTATTTTTTCTCGAAACAAAGGTAAAACATAAAGAGCGCCCGTTATTGTATTTCAAAGCGAATAAATTTTGAGCGAGAAAAGTATAATAAGACAGGGTGCTCTTTTCAATAAAATGGGCTTCGGGAATTTAATTCCCTTTGCTTTTCTGTACTTTTGCCTGCCGACATTAAATTACTAAGTATGAGTTGGGAGCGGACGATGTTTAAGAAGTACCTGGCCCAGACCAGCCCGGAGCCAATGATGTTTGAACCGGTGAGAGCGGAGGGTTGCTGGTTTTACGACCGGAATGGAAAGAAATACCTCGACCTCATCTCCGGAATTAGCGTTAGTGCATTGGGGCATTGTCACCCAGCTGTGGTAATGGCTGTACAGCATCAATCTCGAACCATGATGCATGCAATGGTATACGGGGAGTTCATCCTCTCTCCCCAGTTGTTATTGGCGAGAAAAATTTTAGAAACACTGGATGCAGGTCTGGATAACGTTTACTTTGTAAACTCCGGGTCTGAGGCGGTTGAGGGTGCAATAAAATTGGCTTACAAATACACCGGAAAAAGGGAGTTAATTTCCTGTTACAATGCCTATCACGGCTCAAGCACCGGAGCGCTGAGTCTGATGAGTGATACTTACTATAGCGAAGGTTACAAACCTCTGCTTTCAAATGTAAATCACATACACTTCAACAAGGTGGCAGATCTTGAAAAGATAAGCACCTCCACTGCGGCTGTATTTGTCGAACCGATCCAGGGGGAAGCCGGGTATTTGCCCGCAGAGCAGAAATTCTTGCGAGCCCTAAGAGAAAAATGCACCGCAACAGGAGCACTTTTGGTATTTGATGAAATCCAAAGCGGAATGGGTCGGACGGGAAAGTTCTGGGCACATCACCACTATGACGTAGTCCCTGACATATTGCTGTCCGCCAAAGGTCTCGGGGGAGGATTACCTCTGGGAGCTTTTATTTCCAGTCAAAAGATTATGGCAACACTGTCCGACCAACCGATTTTGGGACACATAACCACCTTTGGCGGGAATCCTGTCTGCTGTGCTGCATCGCTAGCCACTGTTCAGGAGATCCTGGAAGGCTGCCTGCTGGACGCAGTACCCGATAAAGAACAGCTATTCAGAAGTCAACTCTCTAAATTTGGCATTGAAAGAATCACCGGTAAGGGACTGATGCTGGGCATTCCCACACGAAGTTTTGAACACTCGAAAAAAGTCGTACAGACCTGCCTTAATGCCGGATTGATAACCGACTGGTTTTTGTACGAAACCAATAAATTGAGAATATCTCCCCCTCTGAACATCAGTAAGGATGAAATAATCTTTGCTTGTGAGGTTATAGGAAATGCCCTTACAGGTGATATTGACAAAGTTTTCACAACTGCATAAGCATGTTTTTGGAAAAGAACAAAAACAGTTATAATTTCTAAGAATTTTCCATGGAATTCCTCAAATTTGATAAACTTCTTTAAATTCGTGTCAAATTATTGAGAAAGAATTAGGTTTTACATTCGAACTTACAGGATTTACTCTGACTCAAGAACATTTACAGACAACCTGAGAGGATGAAAAAATTTATTCAAATTATAGGCTTCACCAAAAATTGTTTGGCAGAAGATTTGCTGCCTTCAGCCATTAATTTAGGATTGGAATTGAGGCCATTAGACTATTCCTCCATTCCACTAAGGTGGAAATGCACGAAATTTGAAGGAGACAAAAAAATTGGGCCTAAGTTAAATTCCACTTGTTATTTTAAAACAAATCCCTGCCATGATCAGGGACCTTTTAATGAACCAATCAGCCTGATCGATAGAGATAGGATCAAACTGTACTTTAGTGCTTATGGTATTCCCATCGGAAGTGGAATTAGTCCATTTCCTTTGAGTTGAGATTGTTGTAACACCTTTTAAAAATATACACATTTATGAAAAAATTATCAATTCTAGTTTTTAGCATTTTAATTTCATTTTCCGGCTTTAGTCAGGAAGCATTTTCTCCAATAAATTTTGATGGAATAATCCCACAATGGACACATTTGTTCGTAGATAGTAGTAGGATAGATAATGACTTAAGTGAAGGAACTGAGGTGTTAGGAAATTTTGAGGTTTTTATCCTTGGA
>REEI01000123.1 GCA_007695145.1 Saprospirales bacterium
GATAAAGATACTGCTAAATTTCTTAAAGTTTCTTAAAAATAGATGGGTATATTTTAAATTAATATTTTATATAACTTATATCACTATATTTATCAAAGATTTGATCTCATTTTTACTATATCTTTTCCCAACTGTATCTTCTTTTAAATTTCCAAATTTTGAATGCTTTAACTAAAGTCCTTTCAAGTGCAGTCCTTCGGCCACTTACAGAATGGACATTTGTCAACTTTTTACCCAAAGTTGTGTTAGCGCGAAACAAACCAAGGTGCCAAGGGTGCGTTTATTGAAAAAACTCTCATCGACCTCCAGGGTTCAAATCAACTAAAGCTCTAGATATCTCCCAACCCATATCCTCAATTTCACCACTCACCTATTCTGTCCGCGAAAACTCCGAGCGGGCCAAAGCTTCTTTGAGTTTACTTCCTTTACTCTTTCTAATCTTTACCGCTACCACTTTGTATTCAGGGCACATGGCCTCTGAATCGCAAACATCGGAAGTGACAATATTGAGCATGATCCCGGGAAAATGAAATGTACTGCTCAGTACTCCGGGCCTTACTTCCTCTGTTATTTTGGCCTTCACATCCACCTTGCCCCTTGGAGATTCTACGCACACCCAGTCACCGTTCTGAATAAAATGCCTCACTGCATCTGTCGGATGTATCATCAGAAAGTCCTCCTTGAGGAGTTCCGAATTTGCAGTACGCCTCGTCATGGTACCGGCATTGTAGTGTTCGAGTTCACGGTTGGTGGTGAGTATGTAGGGATACTCCCCGGCGTGTTCCACCAATTCTTTTGATTCTTGGAAGTCAAAGTGATAAAATTTGCCTCTGCCCCTTTTAAAGGATTCCGTGTGAAGTATTTCCGTGTCTTCCCCATTTGCCTTTACTGGCCACTGTTTGCCGTTTTCTCCCAGATTTTCCCAGCGAATACCTTCGAAAAACGGAACAATGCCCGAAATTTCCTCCAGCAAAACAGAAGGGTCGTAATCCGGCTGAGCATAGCCCATTCGGTTCATAATGTCGACTAAAATCTGGCCGTCGCTCTTTGTTCCGGGCAAAGGCTCAACCACTTTCTGAACCTTTTGCACCCTTCTTTCTCCATTGGTGTAAGTACCGCTTTTTTCGAGAAAAGAGGCACCGGGAAGTACTACATCAGCGTATTTTGCTGTCTCTGTCATGAATAACTCCTGAACCACGAGAAGGTCAAGACTTTCCATAGCTTTTATCACTTTGTTGGTATTGGGGTCTGTCTGTACCACATCTTCACCCATCAGCCATAGTGCCTTTAGTTCTCCCTCAATAGCAGAACTAAACATTTCAGGAATTTTCAAGCCTTTGGACCAGGGAATTGGCACACCGTAAAACAGGCTGTACTTCTTATTGATCTCAGGATCGTAGGCATCGAGATAACCCGCGCCCTGGTGAGGTTGACAGCCCATATCAGCAGCACCTTGCACATTGTTCTGACCGCGAAGTGGATTGACTCCTACTCCCTTGCGGCCAATATTTCCCGTGATCATCGCCAAATCGGCTATCAGCATCACAGTGAAAGTTCCCTGACTGTGCTCTGTAACACCGAGGCCGTGAAAAGACATGGCATTTGGAGCGTTGGCGTAAGCTATGGCAGCCTGTCGGACCAACTCCTTGTCTACGCCTGTTATTCGCTCCAATTCATCAATATCCTGAGACAATACATGTTCTCTGAAATCCATATATCCCTCTGTACGCGAGGAAATAAAGTCCACGTTTTCCAGACTTTCGGTTATGATGTAAAAGAACATCATATTCAGCAGGGCTACATTGGTTCCAGGCCTAAGAGCCAGGTGATAGGTGGCGTATTTTGCGAGTTCGGTCCTCCGTGGATCAACTACTATGGTAGTTTTTCCCTTCATGGCAAACTGCTTGAGCTTGGCGCCGGTGACGGGATGTGCATCGGTTGGATTCGCCCCTATCACCAATATGCAATCGGTATGATTGAGATCTTCAATGGAGTTGGTGGCCGCACCGGTACCAAAGGTGCGCTGCATTCCAAGGGCTGTTGGAGAATGACAAACCCTGGCGCAGCAATCGATATTGTTGGTTCCAACCACGGCACGGATGAATTTTTGCATGAGGTAATTCTCCTCATTGGTGCAACGTGCAGAGGAAATTCCCGCAATGGAGTCTGGACCGTGTTCGGTTTTTATTCTGTTGAGTTCGTCGGCAATAAAATCATAAGCTTCCTCCCAGCTCACTTCCTCAAGTTCGCCATTTTTTCTTATCATCGGACTTTTAATACGCTCCGGATGATCGTAAAATGAGAAAGCATATCGCCCCTTGAGACAGGTATGTCCCTGATTTACTTCAGCATCGTAGGGAGCGGTGATTGATTTTACCTGGCCATTGAGCACGGATACTTCCAGGTTACATCCCACCCCACAGTAAGTACAAACGGTGCGAATTTTTTCATCCTCCACTACGGATTTAGACTTAAAGACATCTGAAATCGCAGATGTGGGACAAGCCTGGGCACAGGCCCCGCAACTCACGCAATCCGACTCTAAAAAGGTTTGATCAAAACCTTTAATAATTCTGGTGTCAAATCCCCGGCCCTCCATACTCAGGACCATTTCACCCTGAACTTCATCACAAGCCCTGACGCAGCGGTAGCAGTTGATGCACTTACTGAGGTCCATGGTCATGTAGGGATGGCTCAGGTCTTTTTCCCGATCCAGGTGATTCTCACCTTCGGGGTATCTTACCTCGTGAATGCCAAGCTGAGCTGCTACGGTTTGCAATTCGCAGTTGTTGTTGACTTCACAGGTAAGGCAATCAAGGGGGTGGTCTGTGATAACCAGTTCCACGATGTTTTTCCTAAGTTTGTGCAATTTTTCATTGTGGGTATAGACAAAACTGCCCGGCATGGCAGGGGTGTGGCAGGAGGCCTGTATTTTCCGGGGGCCATCCTTGTCCAATGCCACTTCCACGCTGCAAATCCTGCAAGATCCAAATGGTTCAAGATTGGGAGCATCACAGAGGGTGGGCACTTTCTTTTCCCCAAAGTTCCTTTTAATCACAGAGAGGAGGGTTTCTCCCTGTTCAAAAGCATAAGGTTTGTCGTTGACATAGATGGTAAGTGACATAAAATTCAAGATTTAAAGTAGGGAGATAATTCTTCTTCAAAATGCTGCAGAGCATTTCTTACAGGCAGAGGCAATCCTCCGCCAAGTGCACATAGGGAGCCGGTTTCCAGAGTCTCCAGCAAGTCGTCCATCAATTCCCTGTCAACGACATATTCGCCTGCTGAGGCTTTTTCAAGCATTTCTGCACCCCTTTTTGCACCCAGACGACAGGGAAAACACTTCCCACAACTTTCATGTGACGTAAATTCAAAGAGGTGCTTAATATAATCTATAATCGGATAATCCTCGGGTATGCACACAATGGAGGCATGTCCGAGGAGAAATCCATTTTTGTGAAAAGATTCAAAATCAATAGTCAGATCGTCGATAGCGGAGGTGGGAACCAATCCACCTAGAGGTCCACCGATGTGGAGTGCTTTCACTGGTTTGCGAAATCCACCTGCCATTTCGTAGACCAACTCTTTCAAGGGTGCGCCCATGTCCAGCTCGTACACCCCCGGACGATTAAAAAAACCATCGACCGAAAGCAGCTTTGTGCCAGTGGAAGGATGTCTTCCGATTGAGGCATAAACCTGACCCCCGTTCTGTACAATGAATGGTATGGCAGCCTGAGTTTCGACATTATTGACTACTGTGGGTTTGTTGAACAATCCCTTTTCAGTGGGATAGGGAGGGCGGATGCGCACCTCCGGCCTCTGACCTTCAAGAGAGGAGAGCAAAGCCGTTTCTTCTCCACAGACATAGGAACCCTGGGCTTTAACTGCTTTAAAATAAAAATTAAAGCCCGAGCCCATGATATTGGTTCCACAATATCCTCGATTTTCAAGGTCGCGGATGGCTTCTTTAATGATTCTGACTGAATCGGGATACTCTGCGCGTATGTAAAGTACTCCCCAATCAGCCCCGGAAATATACCCGCTGATGATCATTCCCATTAAGAGCGAATGTGGGCGCTCCTCCATAATATATCGATCAGAGTAGGCTCCCGGATCACCTTCGTCGGCATTGCAAACAATGAATTTCTGGTCTGAAGTCACATTTTTACAGGCTTCTAATTTAAATGCTATTGGAAAGCCCGCTCCTCCCCTTCCCCTCAGGTTGGAAATTTTTAGTTCCTCCAACAATTCTTTGGGACTGCTTTGGAGGGCCTTTTTTAGTATTTGATAGTAAGACTCAATATCTCCGTAATCAGCAGTCAATACCGGGGTACCCCTGTGCTCTACATGATAAGAGTCGGGCTTAGGCTTTTCACTTTTCAGTGATGATCCTAACTGGTCTGTTTTTAATCCGGAAAAGTTTTTGTCCCTGTACTGTACAGCTCCATTCTCGTAGCACCTGCCAAGACAGCAAATTTCTCCTATTTCTTCCTCTTTAAAATGTTTTGACAGTTCACCCTTAACAGCATCCTGAGTTCCAGCAGTCATGCAGGCTGAGCCATTGCACCAATACACTTTTTTTCCGGCGTTCTCTTTTTTTAAAAAATCGTAGAAGGAAGCGGCACCATAAACAGCTGCCTTTCCAAACAGAAATTCCTGACACAATCGCTCCATTTCTTCTTCAGAAGGACTGCCATTTTCCTGTGCTGAAATGCCCAGCTCTTCAAAAAGGTTGTATTTCATTCCCTTTCTGCCTGAAAGGCTGCTCAAATTTTTTGACATAGTTGAATTCCATTTACTTACTCCAAAACGAATCCGAATATTACGAATATTTTTTGAAGTGATCAAATCTTAGGGAGATAATTTGCTTTAATTAGACGAAATCTAATTAATTTGGACCGACATTTGGTTAAAGGGGAATATTTTATGGGGGCTAGATTTTCTATTAAGCCAAATACCCTGCTAAGGATACTTTGCTGAAGTTTCACATGACAAAACCCTCATGAATACTCCGGGTAAACGGTAGAAAAGCCCTTTTCTTAACGCCAAATCCTTGAAGGCCGGGAAAGGGCTATTGAAATTCGAAAATGTTATGTCTCTTAAATTTTGCTTCCATTATTCAATTGATTGCTTTGATAACCATCATCATTCAAGCTTATTATTTATTAGCCTAATTCAATAAATCCTTTACATAGCCTTTAGGATTTGATAAACTGTCTAATGAGGCACTCTATATCGCATTCATTGAGAAATGCGAAACTTGAGAAAGCTAAGGATACTTAAGGCGGATCGAGTTTGTATTACAATGGGTGAATGATAAAAATTGCAGGCAAACCCCGACCTAAGTTGGTTTCCCGAAAATCAAAATTCCAAAATTGAATACCTTTTGTCATCCCAACCCCTACATTCGCATGTAGAATATTGTGTAAGGACAGCTTTATTGATCGGTTTTTTATGAAGATTATGCTGAATTTCTAATGAATCAAGCTTGAAACCCTGTAGCCAAAAATCTATTCAGCCTGGTGCTTTCCGGCCTCCCAATGGTCCTTTTTCAATAATTCAGCGGCGGATTGATGAGCGGGAGATTCTAATAGGGTGGCCATAGAATCATTCCAGCGATTGAGGAAACCAAATAAAGCGACAACAGCTGTGATCTCAACAATTTCACCCTCAGTCCAGTACTGCCTAAGCTGGTCCTGCACAGTCTCATCGACTGAATTAGGATGAATGGATGCTTTTACAGCAAAATCAAGTGCTACTCTCTCTGCAGGGGCAAAAGCCGGATGAGTCTCAAATTCCCAGATATTATCCAGTTTATCCTTTGATGCTCCATAACGCTCTGCGGCCCGAATAGTGTGAGCCTGACAGTACCTGCAACCTGCGACTCTACTCGAAACATAGCCGATTAGTCGTTTAAGGTCACTCGTCACACTACCCTTGTTCTCCATTACAGCTTTGTTCATTTCAATAAATGCAAAGGCGATACGAGGCCGGTGATACATGGTTTTTATGCTGTTGGGACAAAAACCAAGAGTCTCATTGTAGAATTCGACCAATTCCTTTAGTCGTTCATCATTGAGTTCTGATACAGTTGAAATCAGCGGACCTTTCATATGCTTAGACTTAAAGAGCCTCTTCTAAAGTTGTTGGAATTGATAATCAGTTATTCCGTGGAGGTTGTACTATACAACCACTTAGCGGATGATCAGCACCTGACCGATTCTTAAGGCCGTATCGCTGAGTCCATTTTTCCTCATCAAATCATCAACAGACAAACCGTATTTTCTGGAGATTGCAAAGAGCGTTTCCCCAGGATTAACAACATGTTCTCTTCCGGGGGTCGGCTCAATATTTTTTGAAACGGTATCTGACTGAGGGGATAAAATAATCCCCTGATCAGCTGAATTGATGGAACCTGAATCCAAACCTGCACTGTTCTGATTTTGATAACGGCTGGAAGAGACCTTCTCAGCATCTTCGTTCTGGCCGGATTGTACTATTACATTGGGTTCGATTTGAGGCGTATCAAGTTGCTTTTCAGGAAGATTTTCAGTTGGCAAAACATCTTTAGTTGGACGAGAATTTACCGGTCTGTACCTTACGGTCTGATTGCGGTTTCTCCTACCTCGCAAATAAATGGTCTCGCCAACAGCTGGCTGCCTGTTTTCATCCATTCTGTTTTTGCGATAGAGGATATCCAATCTTAATCCATATTGTAAAGCAATATCGAGCATCTCCTGACCTTCCTGAACGCGGTGTCTATCCCTTCCGCCCCGGTAGTTTCTCCTCTTGGGTTGCAGAAAAACATTCCTGTCTCTGTCAAAGGGCTCAAATCCATCCTCCACCCCATCATTGAACCTCAGAAGGGCCCTCAGAGGAATCTCCAACTCGAGGGCCAAATCCGCCAGGGTTTCACCGGCATTGGCTCTCACCACCCTCAATTGATTGATCTCCACCTCTCTCCGTTGTCTTAAAGGCGGCTCAGATTTAAAAAACCTGTTATCTGAAGAGGCTCTCGATTCTGTAATTCTTCCTCCTGTACTCTCTGTTCTTCCTGCCAGTGGGGTACTTCCCTGGTCAAGTTCATACAAGCGGTAATTTTCTATCACATTGATAAGCAATTGCCCATAGCGCCGATTGGTGGCATAACCTGATTTCTGCAATCCATGCGCCCAGGCTTTGTAGTCTTTGGGATCGAGTTCAAAAAGCCAACCATAGCGACTGCTTCTGGACGGCCCTGACAAAAATTCAGAATGAGCAATAAAGGACTCTTCAGCATTGGTATAACTCCTAAAACAACTTTTTATCAGCCTACCCCTGGAATCTCTGTCATCATCCTTTTGGTAGAAATTACGACCACTCCAGTCATTACCACATTTGATTCCAAAGTGGTTGTTTGCCTTGAGAGCCAGTTGACTCCTTCCCGCATTGGATTCCAAAATAGCTTGGGCCATTTTTATACTGGCGGGAATTCCGGTTCTCTCCATTTCAGATATTGCAATATCTTTGTAGATATCAATATAATCGTAAATAGCCTGTCGCCCGTCATTGGCACTGAGCGGCTGGACAAAAAACACCAGAACAATAATAAGGGGGGTGAATCCATATTTTTTCATATGACAGCTTTTTATAAAAAATTGAACAAAAATCATGCCCTTTTATTGTAAATCAGGTAAAAACACCTTAAATAATTGTTTAATAAGTAAAAAACAGCCCGGTGCATTTACTCATTTCTGAATAACTGCTGACCAAAACGGAGAAAAAGTCGTTTAATAGGGTGTGAAACAATGGTCTTAACATGAAATTATTAACTGATACCTTTAGTTCCAACAAAATAAATACTACCCACCCGATGAGAATAAAGTGCTTTTCTTTTATCCCTGCCGCTCTATTGGCAGCATTGCTTACAGGGGTGCTTTTCCTGTCCTCCTGCGGAGAATCTGAATCCAAAACGCTTGATGAGCCCAATGAGGTAGTCAGTAGCGGTGTGCCTGAAATTGATGAGTTGACCCGATTACTCAGGGAAAATCCGGAAGATCCAGACCTTTTTCACCAACGTGCGGCGGTCTATTACGATCGCGGGGTTTTGAGGGAATCCATCCGCGACTGGACCCGGGCCATTCAATTGGATTCCTTAAATCCGGAATACTACCACAGGCTTTCAGATGCCTATATGGACGACAATGCTCCAATGCTGGCCATTGAGACTATGGAAGAGGTGGTTGAGCTGCACCCTCAGCGCATACCTAGTCTGCTTAAGCTAGGTGAATTCTACCTAATTATGGGAAGTTACGATGAAGCCATACAGGCATTTAATCGTGTGATTATCGAATCCCCCAACCATCCCGATGCGCTCTTTATGAAAGGAGTTACATTCAGGGACCAGGGAGATACCACAAGAGCTATCAGGTTTCTTCAGGCTGCTCTTGCAGCAGATCCGGACATTACCGATGCATACCTCATGCTGGGCCATATTTTTATGGAGCGCGGCAGCGACCTGGCGAGAAGGTACTTTGACAATGCCATAAGAATTGAACCGGATAACCCTTTGGTTTATCATGCAAGGGCCCACTTTCTCCATTTGACCGATCGACTGGATGAGGCACTGGAGGAATATGGAAAAATGCATGTTCAATTTCCCTCTTACGCAGAGGCATTTTACAATACCGGACTGATTTACATGGAATTGGACTCTTTGGATGAAGCTTACCGGATGTTCAACATGACTACCCAAATTAGACCTACTTTTTCCAGGGCCTATTTTTACAAAGGTCGTGTACACGAAAGAAGAGGAGACCTGCAAAGAGCCCTTCACGAATACGAACAGGCCCTCAACTTATCCCCTCGATTTCAGCAAGCTGAGGAAGCTATTCAAAGGGTGAATTACCAAATGGGTCTTGATAGCTAAATGATGGACCGACCATATCCGACTTTTTTATAATTACTGCTCGATGATTCACTTTCGACCATTAACCTGAACCACAGAGGCCTCTACTTTATTCATTTTCGTTATTGCTGAATGGAATGCATTGCTCCGTTGGCAATAACATATCGGATTTCTCCATCTTTTTGCATAAACAATGCTGCATCATATCCAATGGCCGGAAATGAGGGTCTTTCCATGCCAGGCTGTAGAATCAGAAAAGGTAATTCTGCCTTTACATCTGATGGAATTTCCTCTTCAAGATGAAAATAACCATATCCGGTTTTCAATTTTTCTCGCCAGTCTGAACTGAGGAGTGACTCCAGTGTTGAAAAAATCTCAGGCCAAATGGCTGCGTGGACTATGTAGTAACCCTCTGCATCATAAACCCTGTACCCACCAAAGGTAGAAAGGTCACCCACATCGACAAGGCGAGCCCCCGTTTGCCGCTGTCCTTGATGTCCATCAGAAAATACAGCAGTACTGCGAAAGCCCAGATCCAGAATAAAGTCACCTTCCGGTAAACTCACCACTCCATTTTTTATCAACAGGTCAAAAATGGATATTCGATTGGCGGGGATTTCTTCATAGGCTTCTCTGCTATAGTGCTGATAATCTCCATTGGCAATACTTACAATGGCCGACATCAACATAACAAAGTGGAGTTTGCGGAGGTATTGTTTTTCGGGGTCGTCAAGTAGTCCGCCGGATTCTATGAGGACTGTAGAGGTACCCCACCTCTGCATATTGTCACCAAATGCTCTCGGCTCAAATGCATCGTTGAATTTGGCGACTTTACCCGGCACGTATTCCTGAACAATTTCATTGAGCTGGGCTATTAGCTTCATAGCATTAAGACGTACCTCATTGACTTCCCGCTCCATATTGTAGGCCGGAGCCAGAAAGGCAATAGCAACCGGAACTCCGGTATGCCCGGCCCCGTAGTATAAACTCTGGTCGTGAAGGTTAAAGCCAAATGAGGGGTTGTAGCGATCTCTAATGTCTTTTAAGATTCGAGATTCCGGGCTTTGTAGCCTCAAAGCATCCCTGTTTAAATCTACATCCAGGGCATTCCTCCGCTTAAAAACCTCAGCACCATCTGGATTTAAAAAAGGTAAAAAGAGAAGTGTTACTTTTTCAGCTAACTCCTCCTTAAATCCGGTCTGCTCCTCTGAGCTTAAAAAATTCCAAATATCCGCCACGGCCATAGTTGCAGTAGGCTCATCACCATGCATTTGAGTCCACATGTATATTACCTCAGGTCCGTGACCCCATTTCAATAGGTATATATTGCGACCTTGAACAGACTGCCCCTCAAGACTCACTTCAAAATCCGGGTGATCCTGAAGATCGAGAATCAGAGGTTCAACCTCAGTATACTTAAAGAACCGGTCGTAAAGTGCAGTCTCTTTGTATTGGTCATGCATTTCATAAAACCAGGAGGGGTCTTGAGCATAAATAGATATGGTCAGAAACAAAAAGGTAAGAGAGAATAGTTTGCGCATGGGTCAATTTATTGATTCAAGAAAATAACGATGCAAATTTGGGATAATTTGTATAAAAACAAGCATTTTTACAGTCAAAGTGGGCCATTATGCTTGAAACAATGAAGAAACAGTTGTCAATAGTCCTGATTTTTTTAGTGCTAGCCGCTATCTTGGAGGCCTGTAAAAGCCCTGCTACACTTAGCAGGTCAGATCAAAGAGTATTAAACACCCTTTTGGAGCAATCGGAGATATTCAATACCGGATTTACTGGTTTTGTACTTTACGATCCGGCAGGAGATGAATTCCTCATTAATTACAGAGGTGATAAGTACTTCAGTCCAGCTTCCAATACTAAGATTCTTACGCTACATGCATCATTAGAAGTATTGGGCGACTCCATTCCCCTTTTTGCCTATACAGATATAAGAGACAGTCTTTTTATTCATCCAACGGGAGGTCCTGCTTTTAACAGCCCATTTCTCGATTTTGACAGCTCAGTGATCCAACTTCTGGCTAATTTTCCGAAAGAAAAAGTGGTAGTTTTGTGTTCGGCTGCCATGAAAAGTGGAAGATTCGGGCCGGGCTGGGCCTGGGACGGATTCCCATTCAACTATCAAGCGGAGAGATCTGCCTTTTCTCTTTATGGAAACAGAGTAAAATTTACATTCTTACCGGGGGATACAACTCCCCTTATCGAACCGAAATATTTTGAGCATACAACAGAGGCCGTGAATACCCCATCAGAAGCCGAAGGACTGGTAATGGCTAGCAGGGAAGAAAGAGAAAATAAATTCTTTTATCAAACAGATGGACTGAATAAAGACACCATTGTTAGGTATGTTCCATTTATTCCCGATGACAGCATTACAGTAGCCCTATTCTATGAAGCAACAGGAAAGGACCTCTTAGTTGTGGAGGGCTGCAAAATGAATAATCATCACACAAAGTATTTGTATCATTCCAATTCTGACTCATTGTACAGGCGCTTTATGCAGGCGAGTGACAATTATCTCGCGGAGCAACTCCTACTCTCTATCTCGCACCTTCTCTTTGATACCCTGGACACTTACAAAACAATCAATTACCTCAAGGACAGCTTAATAGTTCAGTTGCCACATCCAATCAACTGGTGGGATGGCTCGGGATTGTCGCGCTATAATTTGATTACACCTGAATCGATCGCAATGGTTTTGAAAAAACTGTTCGAACAGTCTGACTTCGACCGGGTACTAAGCTTTTTTCCCGCAGGTGGAGAATCAGGCACAATCCGCAATTGGTATGCCGGGCAGGAGGGGCCATTTATTTTTGCGAAAACCGGTACACTGCGCAACCACCATGCTTTGAGCGGCTACATTATGGGGAAAAGTGGACAGTGGTTTATCTTCAGTTTTATGCACAATAATTTCCCCGGTTCCTCCCTGCCACATAGAGCAGAGATGGAGCGATTCTTTTTAATCTTGAGGGAAAAACTTTAAGGAGGAAGTATAAGATAGGGACAAGCTTTTGGCGAAGGATTAATAAAGGAAGGAAATTGAATCAGTTTAACAGGATAATTTTTCCTGGAATCGGATACCCCTAAAAATAAACTAGTCGCAATCCGGAAGATCGCGACTAGCCCCAACAAATTATAATCCCATGAATATGACTTTCTAAATACCGTGAAAAATTGCCGGATAAAAACAGGTTAATAGAGGACCGGGCTACATCCGAGCCCCTATTAACCTTATAAATCCCATGAATATATCCGAAAATTAATCCGTATTACTATTTTTAACGAGATACAAATCTGGTCGCAACCCTTAAGATTGCGACCAGTGCCAACAAATTATAATCTCATGAATTGTATATCTCGTAACTTAATCTTTCAAAAAATTATCGCGAAACCGGATTTAAGCTTTTAATAGAGAGCAGGGCACTTTCGACCGGCTCTCTATTAAGTTTTAATCCCATGAACATATCCGAATTTTTTAATTCGCGAGTCAAAACCTTCTTTTGACACTACAATATTCCGACGATTTGCCGGGCCAAACAAATACAAAAAAATGGGGTTGTGATATATATTTTTTTTACAGGTGTTTATTTTATAATGTATATTTCATTGATCTATTAGGTTTTAAATTATTTTCTACTAACGATTTGTTCTACTTTTGTGAGAAATAACCGTATCAAAAGCTGGTATAGACCCTCTAATTTTTCTAATAAAAATGTCTGAGAAATGTGCTTTAATGACATTGTAATGACAATTGCCTGAGATTTTGCGTAAAAACTATCGAAAAACTATTGGTTGCAATCATCCGGACAGGAACATAATAATTGGGCGCATTATCCCAAGGAATAAAGTAATCATCTCAGGTAAATTCCATCGACCAGTCTACCAAACCCAATATTTGATATTGATATTTCGTAACTGGTAGTATCATTGTTGCTGAGAACACCTAAGATCGATGATTTCTTAAATATCCTCCCTGATGCAGCTAGCAGAGGAAACCATGGAAAGGCTTCCGAACTCAAAATCTGTTTGCCCAAAATCTGAAACAAGAAAACATTTCCTCCTGCAAGAGAGTATAGACCAGTGCTACTACTTTCTGTCAACCGGGGTTGTTGTAAAAAAGTCAGCCGCCATTGATTAATTAGATGGCCACCCCTAGAAATTAATAGCTGCCGTCTCGGATTTCCTCAGCTCGATGTTTTATCACATCCACTACTTCCGGATCAAGTAAAGTAGATGTATCTCCCAAACTAGAGGTTTCCCCTTCGGCAATTTTTCGAAGAATCCTCCTCATAATCTTTCCGGATCTCGTTTTCGGAAGGCCGGGCGTAAATTGTACGACCTCAGGCTTGGCAATTTTTCCTATCTGGTCTACAACCGACTGGATAATCTCAGCTCTCAGAGTTTCAGGATCGTCAATTTGCTCTTTCAGGGTGACATATGCATATATCGCCTGACCTTTTATTTCATGTGGAAAACCAACTACCGCAGATTCAGCAACTTTCTTGTTGGTATTGATGGCATTTTCAATTTCTGCTGTTCCAAAGCGATGTCCGGAAACATTGATTACATCGTCTACCCTTCCGATGATTCGATACATTCCGTTTTTGTCGCGTTTTGCACCATCTCCGGTAAAATAATAGCCTTTGTAATGAGAAAAATACGTCAGTTTGCATCTTTCGTGATCTCCATAAGTAGTTCTGAGCATTGAGGGCCATGGGAATTTAATACACAAATACCCCTCTTTTTCATTCTCGGTGATTTCTTTGCCTTCGGCATCCAAAAGGACAGGCTGAATGCCGGGTAGTGGATTGCCGGCGTGGCTGGGTTTCATTTTTGAGTGCTCTCCGATTCCACTGATCATGATGCCTCCGGTCTCGGTTTGCCACCAGGTATCCACAATTGGGCAACGGTTCTTTCCAACTAACTGGTAATACCAGTTCCACGCCTCTTCATTGATGGGCTCGCCTACTGTTCCGAGCACTTTCAGGGAATCCAGGCTGTAACTTAGTACGTGGTCCTCGCCCTGGGCCATTAAAGCTCTGATAGCAGTAGGGGCAGTATAAAATTGGTTGACTCCATGTTTGTCACAAACCTGCCAAAACCTTCCCGGACTTGGGAAGGTCGGCACCCCTTCGAACATCATGGTTGTGGCTCCATTGAGTAGGGGACCGTAAACAATGTAAGTATGGCCCGTAATCCAACCTATATCAGCTGTGCACCAGTAAATATCTGATTCTCTATATTGGAAAACATTTTTAAAAGAGTAGCCGGCATAAACCATATAACCTCCGCAAGTGTGTACTACTCCTTTGGGCTTTCCGGTTGAGCCTGAGGTGTACAAAATAAACAACATATCTTCGGCATCCATTTCCTCTGCCGGACATACCTTTCCAACTGTTTCCAGCTCTTCGTGCAGCCATACATCTCTACCTGCCTCCATATTCACATCCCAGTTGGTTCTCTCAGATACGATTACTCTCTCAACGGAATTGCAGTGCTTAAGGGCCTCATCTACTATTCTCTTGACCGGAATTTCTTTGGTTCCTCTAAAGAGTCCATCACTGGTGAGGACAAATTTTGCACTTGCATCATTGATTCTATCCGCCAGGGCACTTGCACTGAATCCGGCAAACACTACCGAGTGCACTGCCCCAATACGAGCACAGGCGAGTGTGGCTATGGCCAGATCCGGAATCATGGGCATGTAGATGGCGATGCGGTCTCCCTTTCTGGCACCATGCTTTTTTAACACATTGGCGTATTGACATACCTTTTCGTGCAGCTCCCTGTAAGTGAGTCGTACTACCCTTTCTTTCGGATCATTTGGTTCCCAGATGATGGCCAGTTTATTCCCCCTTTCTTGTAGGTGGCGATCCAGGCAATTTTCTGTAATATTCAGTTTGCCGTTTATGAACCAGTTGATTTTCGGCTCGTCAAAGTTCCAGTCGAGCACCTTTTCCCATTTCTTCTTCCAATGATAGTGGTTCGCTACGCCGGCCCAAAATCCCTCAGGATCTTTGACACTTTTATCGTACTCGGCTTGATATTCATCTATTGAGTTAATCCTAAAGTCCATAATAGTTGATTTATTTTAAGTTATTCGTCTTACTCATCATTCCTCAATCAGACATAATATTCTATCAGTCATTCTTCAAGCATCAAACCATTAAGAAGTTTGCCTTCCGTTCATTTTCCAACAGCAGTCTATGCCTTTACAACCATTTATACCGCCAATGACTTGATAAAACTCTTTGTGTATAAAAAGTCCTTAGTCTTCAAATATAATGGGTTCATTATCCAATATCAAAATTTTTCTCAAGTTTTTCCTCACAATCATTTATCCCAATCATTGCTGAATAAAAAGACAAATAAAATAAGCAATACTAAAAAACTTGATCAAAAGTGACCAAAGTCACCGCTGTTTATTGGTCAGCTTCCCCAGGCCAATAATGCGATCGAAACGGGAACCGAAGGGCCTGAAATAGAGTAGGACATAATAATCATTCAGAGTTTCAAAGAGATTGCCTTCAAATTCATCAAAATCAAAGGCATCTGAACCTGCATGGCTGGTTGCATAGACATAATCATAATAACCCTGCTTGAGTTTTAGCTCTCTGAAATAGAGTCCCTCCTCATCATCAAATTCCATCCGAAACTCCGGCCTGGGTTCCATATCGCTAAATCCTCCTACTATAAAGACATCGTGGTCGTAGATTGGCATACTTGAGCGCAAGGTAAGGAAGGGAAAGACATAGTCACTCGTGATATGTGGGTGACTGTGTTCCCGGTTTTCAATAACAAATCGGCCGTTAAAGTCGTATATTGTGCTAAAAGAACGTCGAGATCGATTGTCATCCGTACGCATGACTATTTCAACACCATCGTGATAATGTTCAATAGAGTGTACCCTTTCTGACCGAAAACGAGTAGTTCTCAAATCCATAGGGCGGAAATTCCTTCCACCGGGAAATACAATTCTGCCCCTGTAATCGAAGTTTATGATGTCACCTGAAACATAGCGTGGGCTGATGGAGCACTCGGCCGAGTGCCACCATCCATTCTGTATAATACAGGCTCTAAGTTCGTCCATTGGATTGTCCAGATTAAAGTTTTTCTGGGAAACAGTAAAATTGACCTCCTGATGAGTTCTGCTCAATGTGACATTGGCCGGGCGGACAATTTCACCTGATGTGCTCAATCTCGGCTCATACACTACGAACCTCCTACTGAATACCAGTGGGTTTCTAAGCTCCGGATCGTACACCTGCAACACATAATTGCCACTGACTAAAGGTCTGAAGTTTCTGTTTGGAATTCTCACGGTATAATGAGTGTAGGGCACAATTGTTCCTCTGGAAAACTCGTAATCCATAATTTCCTCCATGTCGAAACCATCTATGTACTCCGACTTTTCAATTTGAGAGGGAATCCAATCAGCATCGCAGTGGACAATGGTATAAAAATAGCGCTTCACATCAGCTTCCAGGTCGTCAAACCGCAACACCAGTTGGCGATTACCATTGAGCGGAATAGCCGGGAACCCTACCTGGTCACCTGAGGGGTACAGGAGCACCGACTTAATGTATTCCTGAAAAATCCTATCCTTGTAGTGATTGGGATCAAATTGGGCCTCTGCATTAAAAGCAAATGGTCCGGAAAAGGTCAGATTCAGGAGAAAAAATAACGAAACAAGTATGCGCATTATCCTATTTTTTTGAAACCGCAGGAGAATTTTCGATGTAGTAACGCCATAACTCATCCTTCCATTTTCCGGCATAGTCAATACCAACTCTTTTGGCCTCTACTATATTCATATCAGGACTGACCTCCTCAGATTCCTCTATCCAGATGCCATTTTCTTCAGATAGTTCTACGCCATTTAGTTTCAGATCAATTCCCAATGCCTGAGACAACATGCCTGGACCTGCAGCAATTCGGTCACTATTTTTATTGAGACCTCTCCTTTTCATCATTTCTTCCAAGCCCTCCACAGGTTCAAGTGCGCGAATCAATACAGCATGGGGCAAATCTTCTGGGCCACATACCACATTGAAAAGGTGGTGTATCCCATAACACAGGTAAACATAAGCCCTTCCTCCTGGATGATACATGGTTTCAGTGCGTAGGGTACGCCGATGGTTAAATGCGTGGCTAGCCTTGTCTTCAGGTGCACAATAGGCCTCCGTCTCTGCAATTCGACCTGCGGTAGTCACCCCGTCTAAGCAGGTAAATAAATAGCACCCCAGGAGCTTTTTTGCAAGTTCAGTAGTTGGAATTTCCTCAAAAAGAGAAGGTGGTAGTATGTAGCGGTTGGCAGAATAGGACATTGGTAGTAAAATTAATTGCCGGGAAAAGTCAACTTCTCCTACTGCTATAGTTCGGTGCCTCTTTGGTTATGGTAACGTTGTGCGGATGGCTTTCTACCACGCCTGCCTGAGAAATCCTGACAAACTGGGCCTCCTTTAGTTTCATTGTATTTTCTGCACCGCAATAACCCATGCCCGCCCTAAGGCCACCGATGTACTGCACCATTACTTCAGCTACTGTACCCTTGTAAGGAACCCTGCCCTCAATACCCTCCGGGACCAACTTCTTCACATCGTCCTCCACATCTTGAAAATACCTGTCTTTTGAACCTTTCTGCATCGCTCCCAAAGAGCCCATTCCGCGGTAAATTTTAAACTTCCTCCCTTCAAAAATAATAGTCTCACCCGGGGCTTCTTCCACACCTGCAAACAAAGAGCCTCCCATAATGGTATCTGCTCCGGCTGCAAGTGCTTTCACTATATCCCCCGTGTACCTAATTCCACCATCAGCAATGATGGGCACACCGGTATCTTTAATGGCAGTGTAAGCACTGTAAATAGCGCTGAGTTGAGGGACTCCTACTCCTGCTACCACCCTGGTAGTACAAATACTTCCCGGTCCAACACCCACCTTTACAGCGTCCACACCGGCATCTACAAGAGCCCTTGCTGCCTCTCCCGTAGCAACATTACCCGCTACCAATTCGAGTTTTGGATAGGCCTTCTTAATGGACTGGACAAAGTCTAAAACTCCTCTCGAATGGCCATGGGCAGTATCGACGCATACGAGATCGACCTGAACATTAACCAGAGCTTCAATTCGCTCCATAGTTTCCGGAGCTATACCGACTGCTGCACCAACCATTAGTCTGCCAAAGGAATCCTTGCAGGCGAGAGGGAAGTCTTTCACCTTCATAATATCCCTGTAGGTGATGAGTCCCACTAATTTTCCGAACTTGTCCACAACGGGCAGTTTCTCAATTTTGTGCTTTTGGAGTATATCGCGCGCCTGATCTAGATCGGTACCAATTGGTGCGGTCACCAATCTTCCTGAAGTCATAACTTCGCTTACAGGTCTGCTCATATTATCCTCAAACCGAAGGTCTCTATTCGTGAGAATACCAGTGAGTACTCCTTCTTTATCAACAATAGGAATACCTCCAATTTTATAGGTTTCCATCAATTTGATAGCGTCTCCTACCACGGCATCGACGGTGAGGGTTACCGGGTCTATTATCATGCCACTTTCAGATCGCTTTACTGACCGTACATGATCGGCCTGATCAGCTATGGGCATATTTTTGTGGACAATACCAATCCCTCCCTGTCTCGCAATGGCGATAGCGAGGTGTTTTTCAGTAACCGTATCCATAGCCGCTGAAACTATAGGCACATTGATGCGCAAATTTCTGGTTAGGCGGGTGGAAATATCTACATCCCTGGGAAGAACCTCAGAATAAGCCGGCACTAGAAGAACATCGTCAAAAGTAAAGCCGTCTGAGACAAATTTAGACTGATTATTAGATTTCAATTCCATGCACAAAGGTATGGAATCTTTTGTGAAAAAAGCCAAAAATGGAAGCAGGGATTTTTATTGATTCTTACCTTTGGCCGATATTTATAACGACTTATTGAAATGTCAAATCAACGGACACTTTCGGTGTTTTCAGATGAGTATTATATGAGGCTGGCTTACGAGCAGGCAAAGCTAGCAGCAGAAGAGGGCGAGGTACCTGTGGGTGCAGTAGTGGTGATGAACAACCAAATTCTGGCAAAAACTCACAATCAGGTGGAAAGACTCAAGGATGTAACAGCTCATGCCGAAATTTTGGCTATAACCGCTGCTTCCGAAGCACTGGGAAGTAAATATCTTAAGGATTGCACCCTCTATGTCACTTTAGAGCCCTGTGTAATGTGTGCGGGTGCCTTGAGGTGGGCACAAATTGGGAAACTCGTATTTGCAGCTCAAGATGATACAAAGGGTTTCATGAAATACGGCAGGGAACTTTTACATCCGGGCACTACCCTGGCCTTTGGCCTAATGGAAGAACAGTCCTCTATGCTTTTGAAAAAGTTTTTCAGCCGACTTCGATGAGCTTTAGGATATTTCCAAGAATTAAGTCATAGTAATCGATCTAATTTTCGGCCTCGTTTTTGTTTCCATAAAATTATCACTAATTTTGGCGCGCAAAAAAATATTAAATGTTCGGATCTGGTAATAAGGAAAAAGGGGGCGGAAAGGATAAAAAGGCTCCAATCAATCCCAATGCGATCAATACTTTTGTTGTTGGTACTGAGTTTGAAGGAAAATTAAAGAGTGAAAATGACATTCGCATTGATGGCAGCATGAAGGGCACCCTGCAGTGTAGTGGAAGACTCATTATAGGTCAGCCCGGATCTCTCGAAGGAGAGGTAGAATGCAGGAATGCGGTCATTGAAGGTGAGTTTAAGGGAAACCTTAAAGTCATTGAAACGCTCCAGGTCAAAGAAAAAGCGATTATTCAGGGAGATATTGTAACCGGGAAACTCGTTGTTCAGGCAGGGGCAATATTCAACGTGACTTGCAGAATGGGAGAGCAGTCCATTGAGGGCGCAAAATCCAAGGGTAAAAAATCAGAGCAGGAGTCCAAACCGTCCTGAAATGGGGCAGAAGGAATCAAATAAAGACCACTGGAAGCTGGATGAGGAGAGGAGAAAAAAATTGGTTTCAGCCGTAAAATACGCCGGATTGGCCTTCCAATTGTTTGTTACCATAGTCGTAGCAGTTCTAATTGGTAGGTGGATAGACCGCATGCTGGAATTGGAAAAACCCATATTCACAGCCCTGCTGATACCTGTTTTCCTGTTTGGATTTATCTATCGCCTTTATCTGGAAATAAATAAGGAATCGTGATCACTAACCATAAAGTATTGCTGTGGTGTTTTTACGCCATGATCATCACACTTGCAGGCAGCGGGCTGCTCAGCCTGGCAGGCGAGGAGGTTGAATTGCTCTGGTTAATGACAGCAGTATCCATAGTTTACTTTACCCTATTTTGCCTGATCGCTTTTTTCCTTGGGGTCAAAGCAGTAAAGTCAAGGGATTTGAATGCCATGAACAAGCTTTTTATGGCGCTTGTGCTCGTAAAGCTCACCACAGCCCTCGTCCTGGTTGTGGTATTTCTAAAAATATTTGAACCTTCCGGAAAGCTTTTTATCCTCCCCTTTATCATCGCCTATGTTGCTTATACAGCAGTTGAAGTAATTAGCCTTAGAACACTCTTGAGAAGCCACTGATAAATACTTGAATATGAAAAAAGCCGAATTCATCATCGCAGTCAATGAGCACTATGAGTTTAATATCACTGAAGAAGCCCTCCGTAATGCTGATATTGTTACCTTCGGAAAGGAAAGTTACCACATGATAATTGATGGGGAGAGCTTTGAATTTTTCATTAAATCGGTTGATCTCGAATCAAAGAAAGTCAACATACAGAGCAGAGGAAAAATGTTCTCTGTTGTAATTAAGGATAGCCTGGATCAGTTGATTGATACTCTTGGTCTCGAGCTTGAGAGTGTGGCTACTGACAGCAATACTCATGCACCAATGCCGGGCCTCGTATTAGAAGTCCTGGTAGAACAGGGTCAGCTTGTAGAAGAGGGTGATCAACTACTCATATTGGAAGCCATGAAGATGGAAAATGTCATTAAAGCCCCTGGGAAAGGAGTCATTGAGGAAATAATGATAAAAAAAGGAGACAGTGTGGAAAAGGGCCAGGTACTGATGTCATTTACAAAAGAGGAGGATTGACGTTTACTAAAAGAAATAAGTTTTTTTGTATTAGGCTATTAAATAATAAAGCTCATTTAGTCCTTGTTAATTTCA
>REEI01000091.1 GCA_007695145.1 Saprospirales bacterium
AAGATAATAAAACCTATGGAACCACAAAAACAATTAACATTACATTAACAAAAATCTTTGAAGACCATGTCTCCTACCTCCCCACCACCACACTCCCCGCACTCACCCTACACCCATCAATTATCCATTTGTCCAATTATCCATTATCCATTTTGTCAATTGTCCATTGTCAATTGTCCCTTGTCCCTTGTCAATTGTCAATTGTAAATTCGACTACTTAAATCTAACTGGTTTTTTAAAAAAACAGAGGTGGCAAAGCAGAAGTGTGGTAATTTTTCACAAACCAAATAAAGAGCATGGAATCTTCGGATGTGGGGTAAAAAGTAGAGATGGACATCATAGGGTGAAGACCATCAACATTTGCAAGGAAACCGGGAAATCAAAACTTCCCGTGCTTTTTGTAGAGATAGCCGCCCCAAAAAAGACCAAGAAGAACTGTAAGGGCTGAAATGAGTTCTGCTTGAGTCATTTCCACGCCCATTAGAATAAAAGTTTCGTTTACTCTGATTTTTTCAATGAAGAATCGCTCAATGCCATTCATCACCAAATATATAGCAAACAGCATTCCGGGGGTGCTGAGTTTTTTCCTCAGGTACCAGAGAATGGCAAACAATCCGGCACATATAAGACTCTCCCAAATAGGGGTTGGGAATACAGGTGGATCCAGTCTCCTGCAGTATCGATCTTCGCATCCTTCAATGGGTATTCCCTGATTGAGAACATTGTGCGGGTAATCGTAGGCCCACATCCAGTCAGGTAAAATAAACCAGCCGGGCTTTGCCATCTCGTTAACTATTCCCCAGTCCCCATCTCCGGAAAAATGACATCCAAGCCTACCGATGGCATAGCCAATCATCAATGCCGGTGCCACTGCATCCATCATAAAAATGGGCTTAAGGCCAAGTTTTTTTACGTAGTAATACACTACTGCAAATGCTACAATGAGACCTCCATAGACTGCCAGTCCACTACCGCTGAAAAAAGTATTTATAGGGTCACTTAAAAAAGC
This sequence comes from Saprospirales bacterium, assembly GCA_007695145.1. Lineage (GTDB taxonomy): Bacteria > Bacteroidota > Bacteroidia > Chitinophagales > Saprospiraceae > PWJY01. Next base: position 1,010 of record REEI01000091.1, read on the forward strand.
CCTCAAAGTGTCTGCACTTTCAAAAATGGCAAAAACCTTTGCTCCGACAATACCGCTGATCGCAGCTACAATAGTAATTTCACCTACCCTTTGATGTGGATGAATGGTCTCGGAGACCTTTTTCGGCTTTGGCAGTTTTCGTTTCTGTCCCTGCCAATATGCATAGACAGCAAATGCAATTCCGGCAATGAGTCCGGCACCCGCGTTTCCGGATGGAGATAAAATTACGGATGCAGCATCGTGTACGAATTGATCCCAGTTTTGCCAGGCATAAACCAGTTTATAGCCCAGGAGAAAACCAATCAATCCGTTGGTCAGCAATTCGCCCGTTGAGGCTGGTTTGCCGATTTCTCTGACCACTGTGGTTGCCTTTAATTGACCAATTTTTTCCCTTCGCTTTAGTTCCAGATACAAAACATAAGCACTTCCCAGAAATGCAAGCGCAAGCAACAAACCAAAGGTCTGTATGATGGAAAAGATATTATCTCGTTCTGTTCCGAAAAGGTCGTGTAAAAAATATGAGAGATCGGGATACATTCCTTTGATTTATTTGGTTGAAAACTGATGACCCTACTACCGGCCGCTCTTATGAACCTCAAATATGCAAAAATAATTACTACTCAATGCTGCGATGGATTTAAATGTATATTTTAGCCTTTGTATTCTTATTCATTTGATGTAATGGATGTTTTGAAATAATCTGTTTTGACAATTCCAGTTCAGTAACTACATTTGCAGACGTTTAAATATAAGGTCTGCAAATATAATGGTGGTGGGTAATTGTTTCTTTTGCAGCTTGCATTTGACTTGCAGGGGAATTGGCTTTTAATAAAATGGTATGTTTTAAGATGGAATTACACAGTAGGGTTAGAAAGAGGTGGAGTCGTCAGGTGTTCGAATCTTTCAAGGTTTTTATTCTTTCCTGTTTTCTTTTATCGCCCTTTCTAAGCTCTCTCCACAGCCAGTGTGAATCTGTTGCTGTAGCGCTTCCGGATATGAGCCAGCCGGTTGCTGATCCCGACACCATGTACTGTGTATCTTTTACTGTTTTTCCGGACATTACTGGCTATCCCATTGGCCTCAGTATCGACCTGGAACACACCTGGCAGGGAGATCTGAGTATTCGTGCATTGGCCTGCGATGAGACCCTCATGGTGATGACAAGACCCGGATCCCTCAACCCTTTCAGAGCGCCCGGTAGTTGCGGCTCAGGAAGTCCATTTGGCAGTTCAGAAGATTTTGATGGCACTTTTTTGTTCCTGGACAGTTTGACCGTTGACCCCGATGATGACATGAATATCAATGGTGGAAGTTATGGGTTGTCCGGTGATCGCTGCAACATCAATACAGTAAGCACTTTTCATGAACTGGCCTCAGCTTGTGATGCAGATTCATCTTTTGTATTGACTATTTGCATTGCCGATCATGCGTTTGGGGATGAGGGGTTTGCATCCAATATTTTCCCTCTGTTTGAGATACCTCCCATTTGTGGTTGCACCGATCCCCTGGCTTCGAATTACGACCCCGAGGCCAATGTAGATGATGGTTCCTGTGAGTTCCCACCCTGCTTTCCCGATACCATACCTCCGGAAATACTTTGCCCCGAAAATATTTTGGCTATAGTGGAAAGTTTTGGCGATCCTGATGTCTTTGTAGAGCTTCCCCTTGCCGAGGCGGAGGACGACTGCCAACTGGAATCAATTGAGAATGATTACAACGATGGTGGTGCAGACGCATCTGATATTTTTCCTACGGGTATAACTGAAATTATCTTTACAGCAACGGATACCTCCGGGAATACCTCCGCCTGCACTACGGTGGTTGACGTATCGCCCATACTTTCGCTTGAAGCAGTTTGCAATGATTTTAGTATCGCCCTGAATGAAGACGGTGAGGCAGTTTTGGGAGCGGAAGACCTGGATGGTGGCAGCAGCGGAGGTTCAGGTATGTTGAGTTTTTCAATAGATGGACAGCAGAGTATTCTTTATTCCTGCAGCGATACCGGGTTGTTTTCATTGATCTTGTTGGTTGAAGACGAAGGTGGACAAACCGATGATTGCGAGGCAGAGGTAACACTAGCAGATATTATGCCTCCGGTGGCCTTGTGTAAAAATTCGGAGATATATTTGGATGAAAGCGGAATGGCCATTCTTACTGCTGATGAAATTGATGATAACTCCTGGGACAATTGTGGAATTGCAGTTAGACAAATCAGTCAGGAAACCTTTGAGTGCAGTGATCAGGGAAGCCAGCCGGTGGTCTTGACTCTGACCGATTTTAGTGGGAATATGTCTTCCTGTACAGCTTTGGTAGAGGTTCATGATACCATACTCCCGCTTACAAGCTGTGACACAAGCCCGGTCACACTCCAACTGAATTCGAACTGCGAGGTTTCTGTTGGAGATCTTTCAGAAAGAATTTCTGCTGAGGACAATTGTCTTGAGGAAGGAGATTTCATCATTGTCCAGGTTCCCGGTCCGGAGGTTATTTTAAACGCTGAGGAAAGTATCACTTTGTTGCTTACCATTAGTGATGGTGCTGGTTGGTCTTATGATTGTGAAATAGAGGTAAGTGTACAAAATTCAAGTGACTGGCAGTGGTTGAGTTCCCTGCCTGCCAATGAAGAGCTTGAATGCGAAGAGTTCTCTCAGGAAGTTGTATTAATGGCTGCGGACTATTGTGACACCCTGGCAATTGTCCCTTTAGTGGACACCATTTTTTTCTGTACAGGCAGCAAGATAATTGAAAGAACCTGGGTGGCGCCCAATCTGGAGTATGTTCAAACGGTGAGTTACGAGGATAATGAACCACCGTTCTGGACCTCCCCTCTCCCGGTTAATATGGCTGTCTCCTGTGATAACATACCGGATCCGCCTGTCTTAACGGCTGAAGACGACTGCTCTGAGGTGAGTATTCAATTTTCTGAATTTGAAATCCCGGGTAGCAATCAGGGAGAATTTATACTGGTGAGAGGATGGACAGCCTCGGATGAGTGCGGAAACAGTATTTCTCACCAGCAATTTGTTACGGTAACCGATCAAAATCCGCCACAATTGTTCTGCCCGTCTGCTGTCACTTTCGATTTGCAGGGGAATTGTGAGCTGGAAGTGCCCTCTTTGGTCGACTCCATTACCGTTTGGGACATTTGTACCGATACGGCTGACATACAGTTGGTTCAAAATCCTGAGGCGGGCTCTATTTTATCACAACCGACAACTACTGTCTTTATAACCGCCATCGATTTGTCTGGAAACAGCAATTTTTGCAGCTTTTCCCTCACTCTTGAAAATTTTGGTGCTCCCCCTTCTTTGATTTGCGATTCCTCACCAATAATTATGGAGACAGAGCCAGATGAATGCGGTGCAAATATTGATCTACAAATTGATTGGAATGAGGGGTGCGGAAATGCCACAGTGGAAAATTCTTTCAATGAAGGTGGTGAGAACGCCAGTGGATTTTATCCTACAGGAGATAAATGGGTGGTGTTTGAATTGGTAGAGGATGGCCAGGTTCTCGAATCTTGCTCCATTGAAGTGAGCGTACTGGACCTTCAGCCGCCCGAAATCATTTGCCCATCAATTGTTTATGCTCAATTGGAGTCGAATGAAGACAGTCTGGTGTGGGTTGACATTCCCGAAGTGATGGCCGAAGACAACTGCGGTCTCGATACCCTCTTCAATGATTTTAACGACAATGGACCCAATGCTTCTGACAGTTTTCCTCCCGGAATAACCACCATTACTTTTACGGCTATAGACCAATCACAAAATGAGGTCTATTGTGAATTGCCGGTAGTGGTATTAGATTCTATGCAAAGCCCTGACACTTTCCAGATAAGCGGCTATTTTTCAAGTCCGCAAGGCAACTTTATAGGTGGGGTGAGCCTGGAGATTGAGGGTGATACAAATCTGACCATAATTACTCAACCCAATGGGTATTACAGTTTTTCTGTCCCATCATTCTATTCCATAACGGTCACACCCGTTTTGGATACCAACTGGTTAGATGGGGTCAGTACGCTGGATCTCATTCTTATACAGAGGGCAATAATCGGCCTGGATACTCTGGAAAGTCCATACAGTTATATTGCTTCAGATGTCAACAATGATGGCCTGGTCAGCACCATTGATCTGGTGCTGTTACAACGTGTAATTATCGGTTTAGACTACTCTATTGAAAGCAATACTTCCTGGCGATTTGTTCCGGAGGACTACGACTTTGAAAATCCCTCCAACCCTCAATTGGAAAACTGGCCGGAGAGCAGGACCTATTCCATTGTGTCAGAAGATAAGCCCCAGGAAAACTGGATCAGCATCAAAATCGGGGACCTGAGCGGAGAGGCCTCCGGACAGGTTGATTTGCAGGAGGTGAAATGATTTTCACCTACCATTTTCACTTTATCAAGGGATCGCGAACCCAAAGGTTTATTTTGTTCTACCCGAATAACAGAAGCTAGCATTATCCCAATGTTTGAAGGTAGCTTGACAAGCTACTCTGCATTAAAATAAACGGTTCCATTCTTTTCGCTGCAATACATACCAGAGAGAGCAAAATGGAAGTTCTTAGGCTTAATCAAGGCATAATGCTATGAAATCTTAAAATTAAAGTTATATTTGCTTTCGTACTTGGCCTGAAAGTCCTTGTCAAAAATTTTTCGGCCATCGCAAAGCTTTCTGTGCTTCTGATATGAATGCTATCTTTTACAAATTAGGCATCTTTCTGCTATTGAATGCAGTGTGTTTGATGCCGGCAGGTCTGTGGTCTCAGTGTGAAAATGCCTCGGTTGCTCTTCCGGACTTTTCTCAACCTGTGGCAAATCCATCCAATTTATACTGTGTGGAATTTACGGTTGACCCCACCATTACCGGCCATCCAACAGGAATCAGTATGCACCTGGTACATAGCTGGCAGGGAGATTTGAGCATTAGAGTGTTCGCTTGTGGCAATACACTTATGCTACTCACACGACCCGGAGGAGGGACTTGCGGTGGAGGCTGTCCATGCGGCAACCCTTCGAGTATCAATGGTGTTTTTACTTTTGGGGATACCGGCCCCAATCCGGACAACGGTCTCGCCTTTGGTGGCGGGGATTACGGACTATCAGGAGACCCATGTAACGTCAATACGGTAAATTCCTTTGCGGAATTAGGCGCCGCCTGTGGAACTGAGCCCTACACCTTTACAATTTGTATTGGGGATCACGCAGGAGGTGACATAGGGCATGCCAGTGATATCTTTCCACTGTTTGCTGAAATGCCTGTTTGCGGTTGTACGGATCCCGCAGCCTCCAACTACGACCCCAATGCCAATGTGGACGATGGTAGCTGTGAGTATCCTCCCTGCGAACTTATCGCAGAAGTTGAATTATTTCAGCCCACTTGTTCAGAACCACTTGGGAATGCTATTTTGTCTGTCGAAGGTGGATCAGGTGACTATTTGTTTGAATGGAATCCCAATGTAAGTTCTGACTTTGTGGGAAGTGAGCTAGAACCCGGCAGCTATGAAGTTCTGATTGCAGATGAAAACGACCCTGATTGCAGTATAGAAATTAATTTTGTAATATTAGAGCCTCAGGGGCTTGAATTTGAATATGAGCTCAGTCCTACCTCTTGTGATCTCTCCAATGGCTCCATTTATGTCTTCCCTCAGGGTCTTGGGCCCTATAGTTATGATTGGAGTGGGCCGGAGCCAATATCCGGAAGCGGGTCAGACGACTTAGCTGCAGGTACTTATTCTCTTACCATAACGGACGAGACCAGTGGTTGTGAAGTGGAAGCCAACTTTGAAATCCAGCCATCATCTCCACTTTCCTTCAATCAATATAAAGAGAATGCAAACTGCGATGGTAGTCCAGGGTACATCAATATCCTTATGCAAGGCGGCTCTGGCAGTTATATTTTCGAATGGACTCCAAATGTCTCCAATTCCCATTTGGCCAATGATCTAGAGCAGGGCTCTTACACAGTGGTCGTTTCTGATGCAAATATTCCTGGATGCTCAGAAGTCATTGAGTTTTCAATAGAAATGGAGGGTGAACTTGAATTGAGTGCGCTCCAGGAGAACACCAGCTGTGGTTTGCCCAACGGCTCCATAGACTTGAGTGCCAATAGTGAAAATCCCATTCAATTTAATTGGAGCGGACCTTCACAAGGATCGGGAAGTTACTCGGATAACCTTCAAGCGGGTTCCTATGAAATATCAGGCCTGGATCCAATGACGGGATGTTATGGTACTATTTCCGTTTTTTTGGTGGATTCAGAGCCCGTGGAAGCAACCGGAATTGCAGAGCATCCCGAATGTGGCGATGACAATGGTTCCCTTTTTGTTTTTGCCCAGGGGGGATCGGGATATTACCAATACGAATGGAATCCCAATGTCAGCAATAATTCCGAAGCCCATCATCTTCCTCCCGGTCTTTACGAAGTAACCATAACTGATCAAAATGACCCCGAATGCTATGACATCGTTTGGGCAGAGCTAATCCCCTCAGGTGATATCGAATTGGAATACGTCATTCAGCACAGCAGTTGCGGACTCGAGAACGGGATTATTGAGTTTTTTACTCCCCCGGGTGCAGGACCATATGAATTTCATTGGGATGGCCCTACTGCCGCCTTTGGTGAAAAAGGTGAAAATCTCGCTTCAGGATTTTATCAAATTATCATTTCCGATTCGGAAAGTGACTGCGATGGTGTTTTGGTCCTGGAAGTAGAGCCTTCCGAGCCCGCTGAATTACTAGCTGAAATTACCCATGCTCAATGCAGTGGAGAAGGCGGATATGTCCAGCTCAGCATTTGGGGAGGAGAAGGCCATTTCGACTTTTTCTGGACCCCTGAAGTTAGCTTTTCTGATTACGCTGAAAATCTTCTTTCGGGAACATATCACGTCCTCGCTCTGAATGCTGAAACCGGCTGTACTGCTGAGGTCAACTTTGAGATATTGGTGGAGGGAACATTGGGTATTGAATACCAACTTATTCATCCCTCCTGCGAGGCATCGGATGGAGCAATTGAATTAATCAGTCCGACTGCCGGGCAATATCAGTTCGAATGGACCGGCCCGGTTGATCTTTTTGGCCAAAATCCAACCAATTTACCAGCAGGGCTTTACTCGGTAACGGTAACGGATGAGGACAAAAGCTGTAGTGAAATCCTGGAGTTGGAATTATCGGGCCCGGCTGCCTTTGAAGTGAATTATGAAATTGAATCCACGAGCTGTGGATTAAACAATGGATCTATTTCTCTGCTCCCGGACATGAGTGGTTCTTACTCTTATATTTGGAATGATTCAGGTCTATCAGCCTTACCCCAGCTCAGCGGTCTAAGTCCGGGAATGTATGAAGTCGAAGTTACAGATACCATAAGCGGTTGCAGCAGGAATATTCAGTTGCATATTGAGGAATCCGAATCACTGAATGCAGTTTTGGAAGAGAAATGCCTTGAAAATGGATTAGAGTACTTTTTGAGTGGAAAAATTCTAAATGGTTCGGCTCCGTATACCATTCTGAATAATACCATTCAAATTGATGTTAATGGAGACAGCCTTTTTTCGGAAACCCTTCAATCGGGTGAAACTTATCAGTTTGTAATAAGAGACGATCTCGGATGCGAAACGCCCCTCATTTCCGGATTCAGAGACTGTGATTGCCTGACCAGTGCCGGTGATATGCCCGGGGTGGGGGTTGAAGTTTGCGCTGATCAACCGATAGTGGTGCAATACATTCCAGGGAGCTCAAATAATACCGGTAGTGACGTTTTTGAGTATATTCTTTTCGAAGAACTCAGTGATCCCATCAACAGCATACTGCTTTTTAGCTCCATAGGTGAATTCTATTTTGATTCGACCATTATGGACCTCAATAGAGATTACTATATTGCTCATGCCGCTTCGATTGATGATGGCGCCGGCCGACCCGATTATGATAGAGCTTGTTTAGACATCAGCAACGCCCAAACTGTCCGCTGGCTGGCTTATCCCTATTTGGAAGAGGTGGATTTCCAGACAGAATGCGGTTTTCAGGCCGAAATCTATTTGGGTGAATCCTTTGACGGACTTGAATGGGAATTGATACAGGGTCCCGGCTCAATTGTCCAAACTGAATTATCAGGAGGGATTTTCAGAATGGAAGTCTCTGATGCTGGCCGATATACATTAGAGTTCACCGCTCAAAACAGCGGAAAGTGCTTTACCACTTTTTCCTGGGAAAGAGAATTTTATGGCTTCCCCTTCATAGCAGAAGGGCCGGAAATTCGCTGTATAGAGGGTACTCATATGTATTATTTGACGCTCCAAATACAAGGTGGGAGTGGAGGTTATAGCGTGTTGTCCTCCTCGCCTGTAGGTGGAAACATTTCCGGGGGTGTATTTACTTCCGAAAATATTGATTCCGGTACACCTTTTGGATTTGAATTTACTGATTCGGAGGGTTGTGACATCATTTCCTCTTCTGGTGTGGGATTTTGTAATTGTCCGGGACAGGTAGGTCAAATCGACAGTCAAAAAATTGAGCTGTGCTATGGTTCTCCCCTTGAACTGAACTACAGCGATGCCGGTGAGATGATCGGTCATGGTGACAGCTTGATTTTTGTGCTCTATGGCAGCGATTCCGGCCATCCGTCAGATGTAATTTTGATAAGTGCAGACCCACTTTTAGCAATGCCTGCCGGTGTTGTACCTGGAAAGTCATATTTTGCAGCAGCATCTGTTATTCCCTTCAGTCCCGATGGCAATCCCAACTGGAATGCCGAATGCCACAGTCAATCTAATTGGGTTGAGGTAATTTGGTACAGGCAGCCTGCATTCAGTATAAATGAGCCCGATATTTTGGATTGTATTCATTTAGAATCCCTTCTCAGCCTACAATTAGAGGAAAATGAGGAAACAGGCACCCTCAGCTTTTACTGGTCAGATGCAAATGGACCAATTGAGGGTAGCAGTAATAAGAAGGATTGGAAAGTGAGTATAAATGGTTGGTATTATATCGACATAGTGAATGCCGGAAATTGCCAATCAAGGGATAGTGTCTTTTTGGATCAGGACATCAAAAGCCCTGAAAATATAGCCTTGAATTTTCTCGAACCTGCTTGCTTTGGTGAGAAAAATGGAGCAATTTGGGTGGATTCCGTAGAAGGGGGAGTCGGTCCTTATACTTTTTCATTCAACGGTTCTGACTTTAACAATGAAAAAATGTGGTCCGAGCTAACGGCCGGCCACTATTTGATTTCAGTGCTTGGAGCAAATGGATGTGACAAAACCTTTGAGTTTACGCTGACTCAACCGGAAAAATTTGTGATTGATTTGGGACAAGACCAAACCATTGAAAGAGGAGAAGAATTAATGATTTTCCCGTCAATTTTACCTTCGAACTCTACTGTAACTCAAACAAATTGGGTTTTTAAGGGTGAAACAATTGGAGATGCTCTGCAGATCGAATTGAACCTGATTCCTCAAAGCAGCGGAGTATTGAAATTAGAGGCCTTCAATGCATTTGGCTGCCATTCTAGCGATAGCATCCGGCTTGAGATTAGAGAAAATTACTCGGTGTACATTCCGAATGCTTTCTCCCCAAATGATGATGGAATCAACGATTTCTTCAGGGCTTATTTGCCTCCTTCAGCTGTTTTTGTCCACGAATTTTCAGTTTTTGACCGCTGGGGTAATAAAATTTTTGAAAGAAAAAACAGCCTACCAGATGACTCCGGACTGCTTTGGGATGGCAGTTTCAAAGGACAGAGTCTGAACACCGGATTGTTCATATATCTACTGGATTTAGAATTTTTTGATGGAAGGACTCAACGATTTATAGGGGATGTGTTGTTAATGAGGTAACTATTTTCACTCCTTCTGGCTCAAATCCGGGAGTGAAAGAGTAATCATACTCCACTTAAATTTACCTGAATGTCAAGAGATGCAGCCATGTCCCCTTTTACAAAAGCGGTCTATGAGGGTTTTTCAGCTTCACCTAAATTTTTACCAAGCTGGATGTTTTACGATGATCGGGGTGATCAACTTTTTAGACAGATCATGGCTATGCCGGAATACTACCTAACGGATTGTGAAAAAGAGATATTCGAATCCCAGGGAAGCAGTATCGGTGAATTCGTTGCGGGAGTTTCCGGCCAATTGGAAATAGTAGAACCTGGTGCGGGTGACGGGGCGAAAACTGAAATACTACTTGAAAAGTGGTCTTCACAAGGATGCCAACTGAAATATGTGCCCATTGACATCTCACCCCATGTTTTAAATCTATTAAAGGATCGTTTATCCCATTCGCTTCCCAAAATTGATGTGCGTCCCCTTGCTCTGAGCTTTGAGCAGGCCTTTGAAAAATTGCATCAAACCGGAAGCAAAAGATTATTTCTGTTTCTGGGCTCAAATATTGGGAACATGCCGATGGAAAAGTCGATTGAATTTCTCCGCAAGATTCGCAATATGATGAAAGAGGAAGACTTGCTGCTCGTAGGTTTTGATCTGAAAAAAGATCCCGAAATAATTTTAAGTGCATACGACGATCCACATGGAATTACCGCGGCCTTCAACCTCAATCTGCTCCGCCGGATTAACCGGGAATTGGGTGCTGATTTTAAGGTAGAGAATTTTAGCCACTATGCGAGTTACGATCCTGTGAGCGGACAGGCCCGGAGCTATCTAATCAGTAAAAAGCAACAAATGGTGTATATTTCTGAACTGGGACGAAGTTTTGCCTTTGATCAATGGGAACCCATTCACACTGAGATTTCTGCTAAGTTCAGTACCGGTGAAATCAATCGGATTGCTACACAGTCCGGCTTCCAAATTCTGATGTACTTTGAAGACAAAAGGGCCTATTATCGAAATGTAATTCTCGGGCCAAAATTGAAGCAAGATAGCTCAGTTTAACAGGCCATAGAAGAGCATTTGCTTTGGGAAATGGTCACTTAGAACATCAAAATAACCAAGGAGAACCCAAACTTTGAAGGTAAAAAATGTAGTTTGGAAGAAGGCCATCTCTACGCTATAAGCTAAGTGTGAACCTTCAAATCTCTTCAAGAATTGAATTCCCTTTTGAGCGGTCACCTGAAGTCCATTTCCAGGTTTCGTAAAGCATAAGTTTTCCATTGGGGAGTACTTCAGGTTTTGAATAGCAAATACCCGTCATAAGCTCCCCTTTGGTATTTAGCTGGTGGTATCTCATGTCGATATTCCCAAATTGATCAACCAAACCCAATAAATGCCCAAATGTAATATCCCCACCCGAATAGCTTGATGTCAGTAAATTCCCGCTTTGTTTGTAATGAAAGACAGTTTCAGATGAAGTATCTCCATTTTCTGAATTGGTCAATACCCTAAATGATTTCCCATCGTAGTTGAACATCTGTGTTAAAGTTGAAGAGTTAATTGATTGTCTAAAGAACGGGAGATGGCAAAAATTAATTTCCCTGCTCAATATTGATCGTAAAGAGTTTAGAAATCTAAAAACTCGGCCATGCTTAAGAATCCATTGATTCAGGTAAAATGACCCTCATTTGATTGGGAATAAGGCATCATTTCCATGAAAAGAAGTTGACCAATGGTGAACAATCAAATAAGTAAGGTTTTCTAAGAAAAGAAACTTTCTGAATGATGATGGATTTGTTTAGCAAATGGATAGGCATGGGAAAAGGGTCAGGCGTGGAAAAAGTGGAAGAAGCATTTAACCGCCCGCTACCTGAGAATTACATCGAGCGGGAAGCCTATCTTGAGTGGGTTGAAGAGGGGAATACCCTGGATGAGTTTTTGAACCAGCTGCAAAGGGAGTACAATAACTTTACAGCCGAAATACAGGAGCACGACAACTGGATTGACTTTTTAGAGAGCAGTGGAGCGAATGGTATAATGATTCATGCGCAAAATTACCCGGGAAAACTCTACAAATGGCATTATGTCGCGGAATACTTCAAAGAAAGGGTGCTCAGCTGGGGGTATAAGCTCTACTCTTCCGAAGAGAGATCTCAGGGAGGTATCAGGCCCTTTGTATTTAGGAGGCATTACCTCAAGCCTCCTGTAAAGAACATGCTCACTCAACCCGTAGATCAGATTTTTGGAAACGTGACTATTGAACTGGTGAGTAAGGCAGGGGCAGTAGATAAGTTGAAGTTTCAAATCCTTCACTACAGCGACAGAAGTTATATGGAGCCTAAAAATATTGAAGAACTCTACCATTCGGTTTTTCACAAATCCTGACTTTTCAAGATGATTGAGTGCTTTACATCCTATGAGATCAGGAGTGGAATTAAAGTACTTGATTCATCAAAAGACGATGGAAATGACTGAGCAGGCTGATACCAAATAAAACAACCAGAAAATAATTCCACAATAGACTACCTGCCGGAAAGATTTATTCCCGCTTTGATTTCAAAAGTGTTTGTTCGATCCTTTCATAGAGTTTAGCAGCGGAGCGATCCCAGTTGAATTTTAATCTTTGCTTCTTTCCATTTTCTACCAGCTGCTCTCTTAATTCGGGGGTTTTTGCCAGCTTAAACATAGCGGTACCAATGTCCTGTGGGTTTTTCGGATCGGTCAGCAATGCAGCATTGCCGGCCACTTCAGGAAGAGAGCTCACATTAGAGGTTACAATCGGTATTTCCACATTCATAGCCTCCAGTAATGGGACCCCAAAGCCCTCGAAAAGAGAAGGATAAACAAGAGCTTCTGCTGCGCCGAGCAAGCGAGCCATCTGTTCGTCCTCAATATATCCTGTTACTAATATTTGCTTGCGAAACGGAGAGTTACTCAATTCCTTTTCAAAGAGTTCTGCTTCCCAGGCCTTTCTTCCGGCAAAAACAAGAGAATGAGTTTGGTGACTTCTCAGGCGAAAGTGATGGTAAGCTCGAAGTAAATTGACCCCGTTTTTCCTGGGATGGATAGAGCCTGTGAAAATAAAATAGGGTTGCTTTATTCCCCATTCTTTCCTTACCAACTGTTTTTCAGCTTCATACAAGGGCTTAAAAATAGTTCTGCATCCGTTGTATATCACATCTATCTCCGAGGGGTTCAAATCGTATTTTTCAGCTATATCCATTTTACTGAATTCGGAAACGGTTCCCAATCCATTGGCCCTGGATAAAAATTTTGGAGTGTTTTTTCGATAATACCTAAGATGTCCTGGCTTGATGAATTCGGGGTAGTGATGCCAGGCGATGTCGTGAATGATGAGATAAGAAGGGATATTTAATCTACCCGAATTGAAACCGTCTGGGGAGACAAAAATATCTGCATTCTGCTTTTTCAGCATGGCCGGAACTGAATAATCCAACCACCATTTAAAGAGCAATGGGTGACGCGCCTGCGGAAAGGAGTGCAACTTGATGACATTGGGATCTTCGAATAGCCCATCCGGCGGCTTTCTGTCAAAAAGCAGTATAAAGGTATCCCCCGGGTGATCCCGGATCATCCTTTTCAGTAATTCGTATGTAAACCAACCAATCCCCTCCAGCTTATCTGGAATGAGCATGCGACAGTTGATGGCAATGCGCATATTTCTCTTTAATTGTTATGGATAGTTACATGGGAGGTGAACATCTGCAAAGTTAAGGGTTATGTTTGAGTAAGAAAAATTTAGGTCCAATGAATATCTTTTTTGGAGGTTTAAATCATAGCTTGCTAAATACTCTCTTTAGAGTTACTGAAACCTAAATCTCGCCGCGTTGGATTTTTTTAAACGGGAGAGTATCGCGATTCCTCATAGCATGCAGGTTGGCCGCTGTAAAAATCACCGCACTTACTATCAGGGCTGTCCACCATATGGCGCTAAATCCCGATGGCAAATTGGCCATTATGCCGACAAGCCCCCAAATTCCGACAAATGCGGTTTCCCTCATATTTCGGTTAAATGTGAGGTATAGGTAGATCAATCCAGCTGCAACAATCATGATGACCGACCAAAGCTCTTCGCTAAAAGGCCCGCCCGTCCACTGAATGCTTTTCAAATAGACCGCAACATTGAGCACTGCTGCCAAAACAATCCATCCAAGGTATATACAGATAGGCCACCAAACCAGAGCTATGATACGAACCGGCGCATCCCAAACTTCCAGTCTCAATCGAATGACCAGTTGAATCAGTGATAGTAACAAAACAGCCATGAAGATCAAGGACATCCCCAGGAATTCGTTGGTCCAGGAAATAATCCATAAAGCATTGGCGAGATTGGCAATGATTAACCACCATCCTGAAGGTTGAAGCGATTGCTTATCCTTTTCAGAACTTCGCCCTACCCATTGAAAGACCACAAAGCCGATCAGCAGTAGGTATATGATACCCCAAATTGAAAAAGTATATCCCGACGGAGTAAGCAGAGTCGGATATTTGGAACTGATCTCCCCCACCGTTGCAGTTCCTGCCAAACCGGCCCCAAATAAATAGTTGAGGACTAGGACAGCCGCCAGGGAAAAAGTATTGAGCCAAAGGAGCATCTTATTCATACAGAGAGAATACCGACTTATATCCACTGTGGAACAGACTGTTGGGGAAAAAGGTTGTATACACCTTCTTACTCTCCGCCCTTTTCTTCAAACCAGGGTTGTGTTTAAAAAACTTCTTAATTTCACTAAATACAGACGGATTCAAACAATCATTTTGGAGAGTGGGAAAGCATTGAATTATTGAGGAACATGGGAGGCCAAAACTCGCCAATAGCGGCCATTGGTTTTTGAAAATATTCTCAATTCCACATACTTTGCTGAATCAAGTTTTCCAGGCTATCTGCAAGAATCTGATCCCAGAGTGGATTGAAATTAAGACCGGTAAGTAGCTCTATTTCCCTAACAGAAGTCAGGTAGGGCATATGCTCTTCACCGCCACCCACTTCCTGACTCACCAAAAAAGCTTTAATTTTTATGTGGCCGCCGCTCTCCACTGTAATTATCTTAAAATTATGGCAGGGGATTTTTACTTTTGAAGCAATCCAATTTCCCTCTTGCTTGAAAACCGGACCGGTGATTACCCAGACATTGTCATATTTTTCAGCGTAATCACGGGCTATCAATCGCTCCAAACGCTGCCACCAGTTGCGATTCAGTGATGGTCGTTGGGGTATGATGTTGGTCATCAGAAAGGTCTGTCTTTGGCAATCTGCGCCATATCTACTGGATATAGCAAAGTTGGGTGCCATATGTCCTCTGTCATAACCGGAGTGGGTATAGTCATCGTGAGAAATCCTGTTTTCTGTTCTCCCATCGATCAAAAATCGAGATGGTCTTGGGTCTGTCACATACTCATCTACCTGAAATACACGATAAGCCACCCACGCCGGACAAGCACGCACCTCATCGTACGCGAGAGCAAAACAATCATTGTATAGCAATGCCAAAGGATTGGGATAATTTTCCGCCAGCGGTTTGCCAGCATAGGTAAACCTCCTGTCGATCTCCTCTTCCGCACCCTCCCTTTCGTAACCGAGAAAAGGGTCCACAATACTATCAACCAATATACTATCTTCGTGAATAGCGGTAGTCCAATTCAAAGTGTCTGGTGTCGACAATTCGACTTTTTCCTCCTCCTTTTTCTCAGGAGCTCTAGGGTTTTGAAGCCAGAAAAAAATGACAGCAGCAATAAGAACAAGGCCTGCCAGGAAGAGCCAAATTCGAAACTTATTCATTTTCACGGTGAGAAGTGTTGGAGGGATTTGTTTTTACGAACTTTTTGTTTCATCGGAGACATCGGAAAACTCAAATGACTGAAGGTTATTTCTTTATTGAATCCTTGATTTGATGTATTTTTCATACTCAATCATCAACCTTTGAGCCTAAATTTCCTGTAGTATTCGACCAGGCCATCTATGGGGCGCTGGACAAAATTGCCGGCCCGAAGTCCGTTTTCAGCCAGACATTTTTCAATAATTGCCCTTGAAAAATAAGCAATTGAACCCACAAAATGGATAGGCAGGCTATTGGCTTCCTGGTATGAAAGTAATCGCAAATCGACAAATTCTCTCATTCCCTTTTCCAGCATTGAATGGTAGTAATCACTATGGGTTTCTGCTGTAAACAAAAACTCGGCAAAAGAAGCCAAATAGGTGTTGGGATTGGGCATTTTATAGAGCTGCATCTTGATGTGATCTGGATTTAAATTGTAGCGTTTTTCAAATTCCAGGGCTATTGCCCGGGGCATTTTTCGGTAGAAGTAGTCACGGAGCAAACGCTTGCCAAAGTAATTCCCACTGGCCTCATCCATTACAATATATCCCAATGAAGCCACTTTCACATGGGCTTTTTCTCCATCGAAATAACAGCAATTGGAACCCGTACCAAGAATGCAGACCATGCCCGGCTCATGGGTGACCGCAAAAGCAGCAGCCAGCATATCCTCCTCCACACTAACCACAGCCTCTGTAAAAAGTGTTTGAAGAATTCCCTGTAAAATCAGACGCGGACTCTCAGTGCCGCATCCGGCTCCGTAAAAATCAAGCATTTGCACTTGATCGAACACGGCTTGCAAATCCTTATTGGACTGTATTCTGGAGTGAAGCTCATCCTCCTTAACAACGGAAGGGTTCAATCCCGGACTGCGAGTCTTGAACAGCTCCTTTCCCTCATTGTCCAGACACACCCAGTCACACTTGGTCGACCCTCCATCAGCTATCAATATCATATGGCGGTTTATTTGATGAAATCACCGGAATTGCTTGATACAAATGAATCATTCTATCCGATTAAAAAATTTTAAAAGAATTACTCTTGCTTTGGCTCAACATTGATTCAAAAGGGTCTATTGTCCTCTTCCTACAGATAGTCTTTGAAGAAGAAAAAGTAAAATGCAGCAAGCTGATTTGGGCAAAAGTCACCCTGCACCCTACCAATTTTCCGACCAGATTGATATATTGAACCATTGGAGCGAATTTCGCCCAGCTTTCTCCCGCTTATGTAAACACTTCCATTGGAGCGCAACTCCCCTATCAATCTGCCGGACCGGTAAAACCTTCCCCCATCAGCCACCCGTCCAACAATCCTCCCGGAGGAATATACCGCTCCTCCGGGTCTGAACGAACCCACCATTCTACCCTCCACATATACACTGCCGCTTTCCCTGATTTCTCCAACCTTTTTTCCGGAGAAATATAGCGATTGAGCTGATGAATCCAATGGGAAGACAAACAGCAAACCGGTCAGCAAGATTAACATTCTAAGAGCGATGCACATCTCGCAAAATTAGTGAAAGTTTGGAAGCTGGGGAGATATCAGAGGCAACAAAAACAGCCCATTGCCCTGAGTAGGATTATAGTATCCGGTTTGTTTTGATCAAAAGGTGCGAAATGAAAAGGGGGAGTTGCCTAAGCCTTTCTATAATAGGTCTGGACCACTACATCAATTTAACAAACACTGCCGATCTTAGAGTCAAAACACCCCTTTTCCTAACTTTATTAAACCCTCATCAGGCAGTTTCAAAAATAACAAACCACAAATGGAACCTTTTTTTCATTGTTGACATTCAACAAATTGACCTTGCATTAATACAAGGTTTGTAAGTATTGACGCAATTTACATTAATTCCGTCATCATATTGACGGAATTTGCATATTTGTAGCTCCATTATTCAGACTCAGTTATATGAGCAGCCTTGCTTGCTGCAAATCGAGACTAAGGGCTTACGCAATAATAAGTTCCTTAGAATAGCCGAAATTGTTTTGTGCGCTAACAAGGCAAAAAACGCAGGCATAGTGGAGCTGCTGCGAGGCTTTTTAACGCAGTTAGCGTGCAAAAGAACGAGGCTAAATGAGTAAGATATTATTGCGCAAGCCCTAAAACCAGGCTGCAATTGGTTAATGAGTGGTTGCAATAGTGGGAGGGTCAAACTGACATTTGGAGTTCCGATTGACCAGTTTTTATTTGGGTTCTACTTAATGGATGGGTCCTCTCCAATAAACCACTTCTATTCCTAATGGATTCAAAATCCCACACCTGCGTTATCGGGAAGGATTTTTCCTAAATGCAGCTGTGCTTTACTTCGGCTGATGCAATTTTAACTCATCGAGTACATACTCCAAATATGATTCCATCCTCCCTGCACAGAAATAGGGCAGGTTGACCAGTTTAAATTCCCTACCGGAAATGGTCTTGAGATTTTCTACGGAAAATTTATTGGCCAAAAGTCTGAAACCGAAGCTGTGATCTGATCTGTCGATAAATTCCATTAACGATCGAAGTCTTCCACTTGCTCCGGATTTAATTTCCACAGGATAGAGATGTTGTTTAAAAGGAACCACCCAATCAATCTCAGCATTTGAGTTAGCTTTTTCTCTCGTCCAAAAATAGGGCAATTGATTAATTCTTTTGGTTTGACCCAGATGCTCCTGGAATACCATATGATTTACAATATACCCTTTGAAGAATCGATTCAAATCTTCAAGTTTTAAAAGTTGAGATTGGATTCCCGCTGCAAAATTTAATAGTCCGGTATCCAAAAACTGAATTTTAGGCTTTCGCTTGTAGTTCGGCTTCAGGGGAACAGCCAAATCCGTAGTTGGATAAACAAGTCGGATTAATCCGGTTGTGTGAAGGGTCCTGAATGCGTCTCCTATGTCTTTGGAGGTATAGGATGAATTGCCAAACCCACTGAAAGTGATTCTATCCCGGATGCCTGGTGCAACATCAAGTATATGCCTTAATATTTGCCTTTGCTTGCTTGATTGGCTGTATTTTTCAATATCGTCCTTATAGTTATCCCAAATCGATGAGTATATGTCCGGCAGAGATGCAATTGTTTTTTTGTTTTGAAAAAAGGCAGCTACAACCTCAGGCATTCCTCCGACTATGATATATTGATTATACAGTTTTAGTAGTTTGTCAACAGCTATGTCCGAAACTGGTGTTTTAAAATAGTGCTCCAAAGCCATTTCTTCTCCGGCAGCAAGTAGAAATTCTTCAAAATCCATGGGATGCACCGGCATTTGTCTTACCCTTCCCACCGGGAATGAACCTACTTCACCAAGTGCAAGCTCAAGTAGAGAACCCGCAGCAATTACATTTAAGTCCGGTAAATCCTCATAGAAGTACCGCAAAAGAGCAATGGCTTTAGGAACTTCTTGAATTTCATCAATAAATAAGAGGGTGTTTTTAGGCTCATAGGGGGTATTTTTGAAAAGAAGAATGGCATCAAAAATATTCTTTACATTGTCCCCATAAGCTTTGAAAAAGGAAGCGTCCTCACTTTTTTCCAGATTGAGCGAAATATAGTGATTGAATTGTCTGCCAAATTCATTCACTATTGTGGTTTTCCCAACCTGTCGCGCGCCTGGCAGAATTAACGGCTTTCTTCCGTTTTCTAATTTCCAATTATTCAATTCATTTAATATTTTTCTGAAAAGCATTGGCTGAGACCTGTTGTTGATAATTTAAGAATTATAAAGTTTGTGGATGGTATATCCAACTTCTACCGGCGCAAAGTTACTACAATAATAGTTCCCTTACACAAATACAGGGTAAAAATTATTAAAAACCTAACCAAATAAAGGGTTATTTGGCACGCCAAACGACACATTTAAGGGGTTATTTAGTGCATTCACAAGCGGGGGAACTAAATAATATATGAAATTGTTACATATGTTATTCCCAAATTTGAATAAGATGCAAAGCAAAAATTTAACCTATATTCTCGGGGCGGGGGCGAGTGCGCAAGCGGTGCCGGTGGTGAGTCAGTTGTATGATCGAATGGAGTTTTTCATTGAGCAATTTAAAGATAGTAGATATGCCAACAATCTCAGGAAATGGGTAAATGATGCTGTTGATTTGGAAAAACTGGAAGGAGAGCCTAAAAATTTTTACACCAAATTACTATCAGAACTTTATAATTCTGAAACAAGAAGTATATTGGTTAATAAAATGGAAAATTTATTAGACGAAGCCCGAAGTCACCAATCCATAGATACCTACGCCAAAATGCTATT
>REEI01000109.1 GCA_007695145.1 Saprospirales bacterium
AGTGCGGGTGATTTTATCTACAGCACCCAAACCTTGTACATTTATGCAGAATCTGGTACGACACCTAATTGTACAGACGAAAATACTTTTGTGGTTACCATCGATATCACTCCCTCAATTGACAATCCTGGCCCACAAATAGCCTGTGGTTCTCTCGATCTGCCAACTATTAGCGGAAGTAATTTGACCGGAAATGCAGCCTACTTCGATCAAAGCCAGGCGAATAATGGAAATGAAATTACCGGTCCGATCACGAGCAGTATGACAGTGTGGATTTATGATGAAACAGTAAGTGGCTGCTCTGATGAGGTGAGTTTTATGGTGACTATTGATACCATTCCAATGGTGAATTGTCCCGCAGATACTTCTTTCTGTATTGATCATGGCATGGTGGATATATCAATGCTCAATCCGGCGGCCAATCCCTCCGGTGGAACATTTTCCGGAAACGGAGTTACAGGAAATGATTTTGATCCCGCCTCAGCAGGGGTTGGTGTTCATGAAGTTACTTATGTATTCACGGATGGAAATGGCTGCACCGATAGCTGCACTTTTGAAATTGAGGTATTCGATCTGCCTGTAGTTGATTGCCCAGCAGATGTGGAAGATGTCTTTGTAGGGTCCGATCCATTTACTCTGACCGGTGCAGCTCCATCAGGAGGTGCTTATTCAGGCCCGGGTGTTAGTGGCGGTGAATTCGACCCTTCCGCAGCTGGTGTTGGAACACATATCATTACTTACACTTTTGAAGACAGCAATGGGTGCCAAAACACCTGTACATTCGAAATTGAGGTGGTTCCAACTCCACCCGTGACTTGTCCTTCTAGTTTTGAAATTTGCTTGAATGCAGAGCCTGTGGAATTGACGGGTGCAGATCCTGCTGGAGGGAATTATTCCGGTCCAGGGGTAGAAGACAATGAATTCAATCCTACTGCAGCCGGTGTTGGAGTGCATATTATAGTTTACACGGCTCCATCTTCCGATACCTGTTCATTTGAGATTGAGGTTTTGGCGTTGCCAATGCTGGTGTGCCCTGTTGACACCTCTTTCTGTATTGATAACGGACTGGTTGATTTGTCAGAACTTGGCGCAACACCGGTAGGCGGAACTTTCACTGGAGACGGTGTTTCAGGGAATGATTTTGATCCTTCTGTATCAGGTTCAGGAATACATTCCATTACCTATACTTATACGGATGGAAATGGCTGCACCGATAGTTGCACTTTTGAAATTGAAGTGTTTGACCTGCCTGTTCTCACCTGTCCTTCCGACCAGGAGATTTGCATTGATGAAGACTCTTTAGATTTAACCGGGCTTGGCATCGATCCCTCTGGTGGGTCGTTTAGCGGAGCGGGAGTTTCGGGCACTGAATTTAGTCCGTCTACTGCAGGTGTCGGTACCCATACGATAACTTATACCTATACGGATGGAAATGGCTGCACAAATACCTGCACTTTTGAAGTAGAAGTATTTGACCTACCGGTAGTCAACTGCCCAGCTGATCAAGAATACTGTCTGGATGATGATGCTGTTGACTTAACTGAACTCGGGGCCGACCCGGCAGGTGGATCGTTTAGTGGTGCGGGAGTTTCGGGCACCGAATTTAGTCCATCCGCTGCAGGTGTAGGTACCCATACGATAACTTATACCTATACGGATGGGAATGGCTGCATTAATACCTGTACTTTTGAAGTAGAAGTATTTGACCTAGCTGTAGTCAATTGCCCGGCTGATCAACAATACTGTATTGATGACGATCCTGTAGACTTGACAATGCTTGGGGCCGATCCGACAGGTGGAACTTTCAGTGGAGATGGTGTTTCAGGCGATGATTTTAACCCTTCCGTTGCAGGCGTTGGTATTCATACCATTACTTACACCTATACAGACGGCAATGGATGTGAGAACAGTTGCTCCTTTGAAATTACAGTCAATGGATTGCCTGTTGTGAACTGTCCAGCTGATATTGCGGTTTGTGAAAATGCGGATCCGTTTGTGTTGGAGGGAGCTTCCCCTGAAGGCGGAACTTATTCAGGTCCGGGAGTGACAGGTGGTGAGTTTGATGCCGGTATTGCGGGTTTGGGTGCTCACATGATTACTTATATTTATACAGACGGCAATGGCTGTGAAGCCTCTTGTTCCTTCGTTATTGAGGTTATTGAAGATACGGAAGCACCATCGCTGACCTGCCCTCCCGCACAAATTATCGACGCCGAGGGTTCCTGTGCGGTGCAGATACCCGACTTTACCGGACTTGCAATCGTCTCAGACAACTGTTCTGAGGAGGAAAATATCACAGTCAATCAAATTCCGGCTCCGGGTCTAACAGCGATTACAGAAACCATAAATATTTTCATTATCGCAACAGATGAGGCCGGGAATTCAGTCAATTGCTCCTTCTTACTAATGCTTGAAAATTTTGGAGAGATACCCACTTTAGACTGTGGAGATGGTTTAGTGGAACTGAATAACGACCCGGGAGAATGCGGAGCTGAGGTCGAATTGGAAATTGAATTTGTTGAAGATTGTGAGGGTGGTCAGGAAGTGGTCAATAGTTTTACCAATGGAGGTCTGAATGCCGATGCTTTTTATCCGGTTGGTACGACCATTGTTGAATTCGTTCTTCTGGACAATGGTGATACGCTCTCGCAGTGCAGTGTGACTGTTTTAATTGAAGACAATGAAGCGCCACAGATCACTTGCCCGGCAGATGTGACTATTGATACAGATACCGGGGAGTGTTTTGCAACTTACAGTCCTGCACTTGCAACTGCGATTGATAATTGCGGTATAGCAAGCATTGAGAATAATGCACCTTCCACATTCTCACTCAGCCATACAGTGGTTGTTCATACAGCCACCGACGAAAATGGCAATACAGCCAACTGCGATCAGGTGGTCACTGTGGAAGACAATGAATTACCACAGATCACTTGTCCGACGGATGTGACTGTTGATACAGATACCGGGGAGTGTTTTGCGACCTACAGTCCTGTTATAGGGACTGCGACCGATAATTGTGGTATAGCCACCATAGCAAACAATGCACCGGCTACTTTCCCTGTCGGTAATACAATTGTTGTGCATACAGCTACCGATGTAAATGGCAATTTGGCCAACTGCGATCAGGTGGTCAGTGTGGAAGACAATGAAGCTCCGGTGGCCAATTGCCCCTCTGATGTGACCATTTCAATGAATCCCGGAAGCTGCTTTGGAAGCTATTCAGCACCGTCTTTTATGGTTTCGGATAATTGTGGAGTAGAAAATATCAGCAATGATGCGCCGGGTTCATTTCCTCCTGGAAATACTACTATCAGCTACCAAATTGAAGATGTAAATGGAAATATCACTAGCTGTCAGCAAATTGTAACCGTAATTGATACTGAAAATCCCAGCATAAGCTGTCCTCAGGACGTGATGGTTGAAGTGGCAGCTGGTGTAATGGAAATTTTTGTAGATATTCCCGAAGCCACAGCTGAAGACAATTGCTCCATAGCATCAATTGATAACGATTTCAATGGCGGAGCAGACGCAAGTGGAATTTATCCCCTTGGCACGACTTCGATAGTTTTTACAGCGACTGATGGCTCCGGAAATACCGCTAATTGTACTTTTACTGTAACCGTAATTGAGGAGGATGGTGATTTAGAAGAGTTTTTCTTAAGTGGAAATATCTCTACCATTTTTGGTGTAAATATTTCTGATGTTGAGGTGAATATGACCGGAGACCAAATGGGAGCCGATACATCCGATATGGATGGAAACTACTCCATACAGGTGACCGAGGGAAGTTCGGTAAACCTTACTCCTGAAAAAAATTCTGACTGGCTGAATGGAGTTACCACATTCGATTTGGTTTTAATTCAACAATCCATCCTGTTGGTTGAACCTATTACATCGCCCTATTTGATTATTGCATCTGATGCCAATGCGGATGGGATGAAATCAACCTTTGATATGGTACTTCTATCTAACCTCATAGTTGGTAATTTGACAGAAATTGTCGGAAATACGTCCTGGAGGTTCATTCCTGCTGATTATGAGTTTGATGAACCCTTTGATTTATCAGCTCAAAACTGGCCTGAATTCATCTCGCTTTCAAATGTCAGTGGTGACCTGGACAGCCTCGATTTCATAGCAATAAAGACAGGGGATGTGAGTGGAGATGCAGGTACCGGATCGAGAATTGTTTATGATGAGAAAGAATTGATTCTTCAATGGAAACGTACAGATAATGATGAGCTTGCGGCAGTTATTAGACCATCCGGAAAGGTAAGTGCCACGGGCTATCAGATGGAATTTAACTTTCCAACTTACGCAATCGAAGAATTTGATGTAGTTCTCGAATACAGTGATCTGATGAATTTATCTGAAAACAACTACTTTATTGACAGAGACCGGGGCATTCTTCGAATCAACTGGTGGAATGGGTTGGGACAAGAAATGGATGCACAATCCGAATTGTTTAGAATACATCTGCGACCTGCAAATGGCATAGATGGCAACCCAGCTTTATTGGAGTTGGTAGATAGGGGCGGACTTTGGTACAGTGAGTGGTATGATACCGAATCCAATATTTACAGACTGCGTCTACATGAAAAGGCACAGGTGGAGGGTGAATATGTGTTGCACCAAAACCGGCCCAATCCCTATAGAGACCATACCACTCTTTTATTTGAGTTGCCTGATGAAATGGAAGTAACTCTGGAAATTCTGGATGTATCCGGCAGATTAATTCGCACCACAACACTCTCGGGAAATAGAGGGATGAATCAATTCCACTTAGAAGTATCTGATTTGCCTTCAGGTGTCAATTACTATCGACTGATAACTGATGAGTGGAACGCCACCAGGAAGATGATTAAAGTTGAATAATTATTTTTTTATGGACATTTGGAGCCGGGCTTGGGAACGAGTCCGGCTTTTTTGATGAGGAGACTATTTTATTCTAAAATCCTGTGCAGAATATTTCCATTAGAATCCGCCAAATCGTTTTATCTTGCAGTAAAATTCAGACTCTTTACTTCCGGAATAATTTGTGGTGAAGAATAACTTGCCCACCGCTTAAAAAAGTGCTTTCCATTGGGGATAATGAATAGGAATCTAGCCAATTATAAATCAATGAAAGCTTGTTTAAACACCGATTGGATAAAAAAATGGGCTCAAAGATTGCCCAATAAAATTGCAGTATCTGAAGCTGAATCCGGAAGAACAATGTCCTACAGGCAATTGCAGCTATCTGCTTGCTTTCTCGCATCTATCTTACAAAATGACCTGGAATTGAAAGCCGGTAATCGCATTGCTTTGCTTGCCGAAAACGGGATTGAAAACATACTGCTTTTTTCAGTAGCTCAAAAAACCGGGTCCTGTCTGGTGCCCCTCAACTACAGATTGAGCTCTTCAGAAATAAGTCACCTGTTGTTGGATTGCAGCCCTCAGTTATTGGTTTACGAAGAAAAATACAGCGATTTGATCCGGGATTTTGATTTTGATAAAAATCCAATACCGAGATTGAAGATTGAAGAATTGAAAGAAGCCATTGAAAGGGCTGATTTAAACAAAGTTTATCAATTTAAGTCGCATATAGTAGAGGAAGACGATCCAATTTTTATTCTCTACACTTCCGGTTCAACCGGAATCCCCAAAGGAACAATTTATTCACATAAAATGCTTTTTTGGAACAGCATCAATACCTGCCTTTCCATTGCTTTGAGCTCTGAAACGCGGACGATCATGTGTATGCCCCCATTTCACACCGGAGGTTGGAATGTACTTACAACTCCCCTGCTCCACTTTGGAGGGCACATCTGCATGCTTAAAAAATTTGATCCCGAATTGATCATTAAGAAAATTGAGGATTTAAATCCCCAGGTCTTCATGGCCGTTCCCACCATGTTGAAATTAATAGCAGAGTACCCTAGTTTTGACACAGCAGATCTGACCTCACTGGATTACCTCATTGTAGGTGGTGAGCCCATGCCCGTGTCGCTAATAGAACTCTGGCACAGCAAGGGGGTTAAGGTTCGTCAGGGCTATGGCATGACTGAAGTGGGACCTAATCTGACTTCACTGCATCACGATTATGCCATCAGCAAAAAAGGTTCTATCGGAAAAACTAATTTTTACCTTGATTACCGAATTGTGAATGAAGACCGGAAAGAAGTGAAACAAGGTGAAATCGGCGAATTGCTTTTCAAAGGTCCGGTAGTTAGCCCGGGATATTGGAATAATGAACAGGCTAGCAGAGAAGCTCTAGCAGATGGTTGGTTCAGCACCGGGGACCTCGCACGCGAAGACGAGGAAGGTTTTCTCTACATTGTGGATCGCATCAAGAATATGTTTATCTCCGGAGGAGAAAATGTTTACCCCGCAGAAATAGAGCGGGTAATTTTAGGCATAGAGCAAATTGCAGAATGTGCCGTTGTCCCGCAGGAAGATGCTAAGTGGGGAGAATCCGGAGTAGCTTTTGTTGTGGCTCATCCCAACCATTTTCCCGATGAAAAACTTATTTTAAATCACTGTAAAAAACAGCTCGCCAAGTTCAAAATCCCCCAAAAAATTTTGTTCGTTCAAAGCCTTCCCAAAACCGATAGTGGAAAAATAGATCGAAAAGCTTTGGTTCGCAACTTCACCTAATATTTCCATCTATTGGCCAGAGCTACCAGACTGAGCATAATAGGTACTTCCACCAATACACCCACCACTGTGACCAAAGCCGCCGGACTGTGCAGTCCAAACAGGGCTATTGCAACAGCAACCGCAAGTTCAAAGAAATTACTGGTGCCAATCATGGCAGCGGGCGAACAAATGGCATGTGGCAGTTGCAGTTTTCGACCTGCAAACCAGGCTAAGAAAAAAATAAAATAGGACTGTATGGTCAGTGGAATTGCAATCAAAAGAATGATGAATGGGTTATTCAAAATGTTGGGCCCCTGGAAAGCGAAAAGGAGTATTAGGGTGACGAGCAATGCCAAAATACTCACCGGCTTGAATTTCGGAAGAAATTCCGTTTTGAACCATTCTTCCCCTTTCCTATTGACCAGTATTTTATTGGTAAGGGCTCCTGCGACCAAAGGAATTACTACAAAGATAAAAATGGAAGCAGCGAGCGTTTCATAAGGCACAGTGATGTCTGTGATTCCCAATAGTAGCCCCACCAGAGGCACAAAGGCGATCAAAACAATTATATCATTGACTGAAACCTGAACGAGGGTGTAATTGGGGTCGCCATCTGTGAGGTAGGACCATACAAAGACCATGGCAGTGCAGGGAGCGACACCCAGCAATATGGCGCCGGCTATGTATTCTCCAGCCAATTCAGGTTCAATCCAGGCCGAATAGAGATGTTCAAAAAATATCCAGGCGAAAAAGGCCATAGTAAAAGGCTTGATCAGCCAGTTAACAACCAGGGTCAGGATTAGACCCTTGGGGGCCTTTCCGACATTTTTAATACTGCTGAAGTCAACCTGCAGCATCATGGGATAAATCATCAACCAGATGAGGATGGCAATGGGGATATTTACATTGTACACCTCTATGTCAGCCAATACCTGCATGTGGTCCCCCACTGTTGATCCAATCAGTATACCGACGCCAATACACAGTGCTACCCAAAGACTTAGGTATCTCTCAAAAAAGGGAATTTGCTTTTTTACTATGGTCATTTTATGATTATTTGTGAAAAAATATACTTCATTTCAGTTGCAATCTGCAGGCTGCGCTCTTTATATCGAGCTTCCTTTTCCGGGTGGTTGTCGTATTTCTTCGGGTCTTCATAAGTGAGGGGAACCCTCAAATCCGCACCGGGAATAAACGGACATCCCTCATCAGCCTGGGCGCAGGTCATCACTGCAGCATAGTCTGATTCGGGATTGAAAGGGTGGTCAAATGTTTTTGAAAAACCAATTACAGGATGTGCATTCGGAGAAAACTTGATGCTGTAAATGGGGTTGTCGCCATCCGATAGCTTTAATACTTGAAACCCTGCATCAGTGAGGGCCTCAGCTGCAGCCGGAAAAAGTGCGGTGGATTCTGTACCACCGGAATAGCAAGTTACTTTTGGAATATCATAATATTGTGCCAAAGTCTGAGCCCAAACTTGAGACAGATGACTCCTTCTAGAGTTGTGCGTGCAGATAAAATTTAGCCTTATATTCTCCCCCTTTTTGACCTTTTTATGGATGAAACCGATCAAAAGCTTTAACACCTCCTTCCTCTCATCACCGATGGAATTGGTATTGAGCAATTCAAGGGTATGATTTATTTTGGGATACAGTTTGTTTTGCATGGGATTTAGGTTGGATGAATTGGCTAAAAAGTATAGATATCAACAGTTCTTTTCGCATGGATTTACTTCATAGCGGCTGAACAATCTTCGGAAGACCTCCCCTATTTCAGACCACCTCTCCGCGTTTATGCAGTAATTTACCGATACACCTTCAATGGTTCCCTGAACGATACCAATGGTTTTCAATTCTCTCAAATGCTGACTGATGGTGGCCTGTGCCAGTCCCAACTCCTCTACCAAATGATGGTTGCAGCAGTTTTTTGACTTAAGCAGATACTCGAGAATAGCAATTCTCGCCGGATGCGCCAATACACGGGCGTATGACGCTATTTCATTTTGATTTGTACTGAACAAGTCCTTTCTGGTAACACCCATATCAACCCTTATTTTTTTGTAATCTCCTTTGAAAAAAACGAAGTAAAGCCGGCAACAAATTTTCCTCCGGCAAAAATGGAATGGCATACATCCTATTTGTACAATTATTCGCTATTTCGCTAAAAATACTGCTTTCTGCCATTGCCCTCTTTTGGAGAATTGGATCGCTTATTCCCTTCTGAAGGGACAAACTCTGATTGACAACCCAGGCAAAAGGTTCAATTCCCGCTCTTTTCAAATCGCTTTGCAAAGCTGCTGCTTCCCGCATAGGAGTGGTCTCCGGCAGAGTAATCAAAATGACTTTAGAAAGGGTGTGATCCCGAAGCGTCATATAGGGGGTTCGGATTCTTGATGCATCCATGGAAGTATTTCGCAACACCTCTCTGTGGTAACTTCCCGCAGTATCCAGCAGCAGTAGAGTATGGCCGGTAGGCGCTGTATCGATAACCACAAATTTTCTCTTCGATTGTTGGATGGCTTTTGAAAATGCGTGAAAAACTGCAACTTCTTCGGTACAGGGTGACTTCAAGTCTTCCAAAAGCAGTTTTTTTCCTTCCTCATCCAGTTTTTTACCCTTTTGGGCAAGCACTTTTTCAGTATATCGCCGGGTTTCCAACTTGGGATCAATTCGGTCAATGGTTAGATTTTGGGGAAGAGATTCCATTTGATTCAAAAAATCCTGTACATGGGCCGCAGGATCGGTAGTGGTCAGATGCACCTGAAAGCCTCTTTCTGCTATCATCAAAGCAATAGCTGATGCGGCTATCGTCTTTCCTACACCGCCCTTGCCCATGGTCATAATAAGTCCGCAATCTTGCCCACCTGTAATCTCATCAACCAGAGCATCCAATCCGGCCGGGTCCGGAAGAGTTTCCACCGATTGGGAAATTTGAGTATTTAAAATTTCCTTCTGCACTTTTTTGTCGAATAGAGATCGCAATTTTTCCACGCCCAGAATATTGTATGGCAGAAGAGGAAAGTCGGCATATGGGAGGTTTTTCAAGTTGGAGGGAATATTGGCCAATTGCTCATCAGCCATTTTTTGTAGTTTTAGTGCAAAGGCATCGCTTGTATCCAGTGCTTTGTAAACACCATTGATCAGGAGCATTTGATTTTGGAGACCCAGTTCGCTCAGTTCCTCGCTGGTTCTTGCTGCCTCCCTCAGCGAAGCTGCTTCTGCCCGTGTGACCAGGTAGAAGATGGATTCATCGGGATTTCTCAGGGCATTGACCACATTTTGGTAACGCTGTTGACTGCTTTTAAGGGCCGCAGTCGGACCCAGACAGGAAGCTCCACCGGGATTCTCCAGTGAGAACTCGCTCCAGGCCGCCGGCAATTCCAACAATCTCAGCGTGTGTCCGGTAGGAGCAGTATCAAAGACAATGACATCAAAATCCTCTGCCTCGTTCTCACCGGAAATAAAGCGCGAGAATTCATCAAAAGAAGCTATCTCTGTGGTACAGGCCCCGGAGAGTTCTTCCTCCAGCTTTCTGATTTCTTCCTCCGATACCTGCCCTTTTATTGGTTCGGTAACCCGTTTTCGGTATTCATCGGCAGCTACCTCAGGATTGATGTTGATGGCAAAAAGACCGGGGACAGCAGCCACAGCCCTCATTTTTTCACCAACTGAACTCTCCAAAACATCTGAGAGATTGGAGGCCGGATCTGTACTTACAATCAACACCCTTTTCCCCTCGTCTGCCATTTTTATGGCGCAGGCACAAGCAAGTGAGGTTTTACCAACTCCACCCTTTCCCGTGAAAAATTGATAGCTTGTATTGGAGATTTGCATGTGATATGGACTTTTGATTGATTAAATTATTGCAATGTTACGATGAAAATCTTTACTGACCAATTTTTCAGGTTTTTTAGTTGTAAGTTTGGGGTGATGGATTTTGGCCTTTAATAATGCTTGAATTCCCATCAAATTTCACTTTCAGAAGGTTTGGTAGGGGGGTGGTGGTTTGGTGATTATAAAAAATGTATCGAATTAGGCTCATAAATAACATCCTTGAATGATGATGCTTTTGGGGCAATCAGAGACTGAAGAATCCAGTTTTTTCTTTGGGGCTGAAAACGAAACTGGAACATGGGCTGTTTCCCAAAATGGACAATTGGAAGGCTTAGAATTTTTTCTTACAGAAGATGCAGGTAGTGCTTCAAGTGTAATAGATCCTGTTTTCAATATGGAGGTGGTCAACAACAATAGGGTGATTTTCACAATGGATTTCAGCTTTACCGAGGTGAACCCGGATTTTGAAATTCAGGTATTAACTTCTGGATACTCAAGAGTGGTACTCCAAAGACAGTGATCCACATTTCTGCTATTCTTCCGGGACCTCATGCTTTAGTGTGGTATACGGAATACAATCCAGCACATACCGGATCACTTCGAGGCGTGCTTCGCTTTTTTTATCTGCTATAATGACTTTCCAGGGTGCGATGTCGGTGTCCGTTACGTCAAACATTCGGTCTTTGTACTCTGTGTAAACATCCCACAATTCCTGGGCCCTCGCATCAACGGGTGTCAGTTTCCAGCGCTTGAGCGGACTTCTTTTGATTTCTCTGAACCGCCTCGCTTGCTCTTCCTTGCTGATGGAAAGATATATCTTGAGAAGAAAGGTGTCTGACTCCACAATCATTCTCTCAAATTCATTAACCTGGCCCATAAAGACCCGGTATTCGTGTTGAGTGCAAAAGTCATTCACGGGCTCGACAACTGCCCTGTTGTACCAACTTCGATCGAAGAAAACAATCTCACCCGGGTTGGGTAGCTCAACTGCATACCGCTGGAAGTACATTTGCCCCCTTTCGTCTTCACTTGGCTTGTCAAGCGCGACAATTCGAAAGTGACGCGGATTGATTCTGGCTGTCAGTCTCCTTATGGCGCCGCCTTTACCTGCAGCATCCCTGCCTTCAAATAAGACCACCATCTTTTTTCGCTCTCTAATAACCCACTCTTGAAGCTTAATCATTTGGTATTGCAACGCCCTCAATTCGAGTTCCTGGCGAGTTTGCTTCAGGGCCTTTTCAGGCTGAAGTTTTTTGTCTGCCAACAAATACCGCATGCCTATTTTGCTGTTCAGCAGTTCTACTTCTTCTTGAGTCAATTTCATTTGGGTCTATTTTACTTTCAGATCATACTGCTCCATGAATTTCCCTACGCAGGGAGTAATTATTCAGGGCTAATTTTACACATCGGTTTGTTCCATACCTCTGTAAAACCTGGTCACTTTGTTGGGATCCGGTAATACCACACCCCTGCTTTTCGATTTGCCCGGATATTCAAATTGAGACAGGACATATCGAATACTCTCCAGCCTTGCAGTCCTCTTTGAGTTGGCCTCTACAATCACCCAGGGGCAAAAGGGAGTATGGGTTCTGGAGAACATTTGTTGCTTGTAATAAGTGTACTTGTCCCAAAGTTCCTGCCCCTTTTCGTCAACGGGGGAAAATTTCCAACGCTTTAAGGGATTGTCCAATCTGGCATTGAATCTCCTCTGCTGTTCCTGTTTTGAAATGGAAAACCAAAATTTGATTACCATTACACCATCCTCGAAAAGCATATGTTCAAATTCGGAAACCTGATTCATAAAAGCCCTATATTGTTCAGCATTGCAAAAACCCATTACGGGTTCAACTACAGCGCGATTGTACCAGCTGCGATCGAAGAATACAATTTCACCGGGATTGGGCAGCACTTTGATATATCTTCGAAAATACCACTGTCCACGCTCTACTTCAGTTGGTTTTGGAAGTGCTACTAATCGCATGGTCCTCGGATTGAGGTGTTCCGTAAACCGCTTAATGGCCCCGCCTTTGCCTGCAGCATCCCGACCCTCAAATAGAACCGCTACCCTCAAACCATTTTTGTTGATGTATTTTTGAAGGGTTACCAACTCCGCCTGAAGTTGGACCAATTCAGTTTCATAGCGCAAATTGCGCTCCGCCTTTCTCAAGTTTATTCCTCTGATGTGGCTCAAATTGAGCAAGTCGGTTCGGGTCTTAACCGATGCGAAGTCCGCAGCTGTGAAGCCCTTTGTTTTTTCTGCATTCATACAAGATCTGATTAGTCCCGGATTACTATTCCAAGTCAAATGTATTTAATAATTCCTTTTTCTCCTACCATTTAGCGATTTTCCGCCCTTTTTCCTTTGATGTTAGTTCTAAAAGCTGAAGTTTAGGTGATGCTTCTTTGGGTCCAACCTTCTACCATTCTCCCAAAAAGAGTTAATTTTGCGGCCATATTAGACGTTTTAAAAATGGCCAGTCCAAAATCTGTTTCGCTTTTCACTCTGGGTTGCAAGCTAAATTTTAGTGAGAGCTCTGCTATTGGCAGATCTTTTCAAAAGGCGGGATATGGCCTGGCAGATTTTGAAGACGGTGCGGATATATACGTCATCAATACCTGTTCGGTCACCGACTTTGCCGACCGCAAGTGCAGAAAGATAATCCGTCGTGCCCGACGCCTCAATCCGGATGCGCTGGTGGTAGTTACCGGTTGTTATGCCCAATTGAAACCCGATGAAATTGCCGGGTTTGACGGGGTTGATCTGGTGCTCGGCGCAGCTGAAAAATTTCGAATAGTTGAGTATGTAAATGCGCTTGATCTGGCGGGTTCAACCGTTGTAAAGTCGGGTTCTATAAAGCAATTTTTGCCCTTTGAAACTTCCTGGTCTCAAGGTGACCGCACGCGGGCATTTTTAAAAGTTCAGGACGGCTGTGATTACAAGTGCTCTTTTTGCACCATCCCTCTTGCCAGAGGAAAGAGTCGAAGCGACAGCATTAGCAATATTGTCAATCACGCCCGTAAATTAGGTGAGGAGGGCATTCGCGAAATTGTTTTGACCGGGGTAAATATTGGCGATTTTCGCGAACCCGGACCTGAGAAAGAGGGGCAATTTATTGACCTCATTCAGGAGCTAGATCAATTGGAATCTATTGACCGCTTTCGCATTTCCAGTATTGAACCCAACCTGTGCTCAGACGAAATCATTGAGTTTGTAGCTTCTTCCAGGCACTTTATGCCTCACTTTCACATGCCGTTGCAATCCGGTAACAACAAGCAATTGCGGCAGATGAGACGGAGGTATCGAAGGGAGTTGTATGCCGATCGGGTCGAAAAAATCAAAAACCTTATGCCACATGCATGCATAGGTGTGGATATTATTGTTGGTTTTCCCGGCGAGACAGAGGCCGATTTTGAAGAGACTTATCGATTCATCAATGAATTGGAGGTGTCCTACCTGCATGTTTTTACCTATTCAGAGCGATCCAATACCCTCGCTGCAGATATGCCGGGTAGCGTAGATATGGGTGTTCGCAAGGAGCGCAATCAGCGACTCCGCATGCTTTCCAATAAGAAAAAGAACCATTTCTATCGCCAGTTTGAAGGTCAATATCGCCAGGTACTGCTTGAAAATTCGCCTGTAGAAGGTCATTTGTCCGGCTTTACCGATAATTACCTCAAAGTCCTGACTCGAGCCCCACAGGACCTGGTCAATTCACTCCAAACAGTTCATCTCAAAGAGGCCTCAGACGAACATTTTGAGGTGAGCATGGCCAACTCCTCTTCAGTAATCCCATCCTAAATCTGGAACATCCCCTCCACTGCACTAAGACTTCGTTCTTTTTCCGACAGAATGGCTAATTTATCAGATTACTGTGATCTCAACACCCTGGATTTCAATCTCAACTTAGGTCGGATCATGATTTAAATGACTGATAAACAAATGTATGGAGTGTTATTCGCACAATTTTTCGATGAATTTCCACATTTATATGGGAAAAATCATCTGGTAAAGAATTTTGTTGGTCGAAATTTGGTGGGGTGATTAATAAAAAAGCAAGAGGTTTGTACCGAAATTGATAGATATTTCAAATTAAATTTTTTAAAAACCTTTTATTATGCGAAAGCCTTTTACTTTGATATGCAGCATGTTGTTATTCTTTTCTGGTATATCTGCCCAAAATGGTGCATCAATTCAGGGTCTAGTACAGGATTCTGATGGACAAAATCTCTCCTGGGCAACCATTGCACTTTACAACTCAGAGGATTCAAGCCTTGCGAAAGTGGAGTACAGCGGTGAAGACGGTAATTTTTATCTCAATGGTTTAAATGAAGGTCTGTTTTTTATGCAAATCAACTATGTTGGTTTGTCTCCTGCAACTTTGAGCGATATTAAATTAAATAAGGGGGAGTCTATGGATTTGGGAACCATTAGCATGGGTGCAGCTGGCACAGAACTGGGGGAAGTGGTGGTGACTACGACCCGTCCATTGATAGAGATGCGATCTGACAGGACTGTTTTTAATGTTGAGTCAAGTGTAACTGCTGCGGGTTCAGATGGCTTGGAATTGCTTCGAAGAGCTCCCGGTGTGACTCTGGACAACAACAACAATATTCAGATACGGGGCAAATCTGGAGTAATTGTGCAAATCGACGGCAAGACTTCTTTTTTGAATTCGGAAGAACTGGCTAATCTATTGCGGAGCTTAAACGCATCCGATATTGAGAGAATTGAAGTCATTACCAATCCCTCAGCCCGCTACGATGCCTCGGGAAATTCCGGCATTCTGAACATTGTGATGAAAAAAGAGAGAGGCATGGGCACCAATGGCGCGATTAGCTTGAGTGGGGCCTATGGAAGGCAGTACAGCGCCAACACCTCTTTGAATTTAAACCACCGAAATCAGCGTTTCAATATTTTTGGTAATCTTGGTGGTGGTCATTCAAGATGGGAGAACGGTCTCGATCTTTACCGAAGACAAAATGAACGCATTTTTGACCAAAGTCAGCGGCAAGTGGGAAAATCCAATCCGGTGAATGGTCGTGTAGGTATGGACTTTTTTATCAACTCCAGACATACGATCGGTATTCTTGCCAGTGGCAACTCTCATTTTGGCGATGGCAAATGGGACAGCAACAGCAGGACGGTAATTTCTGCTCAGTCTCAACCCTCAATGGTGGATTCTATTTTGGTGGCAGGAAATAAGACTACTTCAAATCGACTGAACACCTCTTTCAATTTGAATTATCGCTTTGTAGATGCAGAGAATGGCCGTGAACTGACCATAGATGCCGACAGGGCGTACTTTAGAAATAGAAATGATGCCTATCAGCCCAACCGGTACTTTAATTTTGATGAATCGGAATTGCTTTCTGAAAACAACTTCAGAACCCGCGCACCATCTACCATTAATATCCACAGTCTAAAAGCAGATTTCGACCAAAAGTTGAACGATCAATTGAGTTTTGCAACAGGTTTTAAATATACAGGGGTGGAAACCGACAATGATTTTAATTTTTTCCGGATCCTGGAAGATGGGGAAGAAATGAGAGACGCAGCCAGAAGTAATCAGTTTATATATGATGAAAAAGTAAGTGCGGCCTATCTCAGTATCAGTGGCACTATAGTTGAAAATCTGAGCTTTCAATCCGGCCTGAGAATGGAGCATACTCGTTCTACAGGGGACCTTAGACGCGATCCGGGTCAGGAGATCGATCCCGAAGACCTGGTTAAGCGCTCTTATTCCGATTGGTTTCCCAATGCTACCCTTAACTGGCAGATAAATCCTATGCACGGCCTGGGCCTTTCTTACAGTCGCAGGATCAATAGACCCAATTATCAGGAGCTCAATCCCTTTGAGTGGAGAATTGATGAACTCACTTTCCGAAAAGGTAGTCCCTTTCTCAGACCGTATTATTCCAATTCATACGAACTGAGATACCTCGCTTTTCAGATGGTCAGCGTAACTGCCGGATACACTAAAACGAAGGATCGCATCACAGATATAGTGGAGGCCTCACCCACTGAACCCGATAAGAGTTTTATCAATTATCGGAACCTATCCACGCAAAATCACTACTCGCTTGGCCTGAGTTCCCCTACACCTATCCAACCATGGTGGAATGGTTTTATCAACATAAATATCTACAAGACCCAGTACATTGCAGAATTTCCAGAGTACAGCTTTGATGTATCTACTCCCGTTGCTGTCAATCTCTACGCTGAGCAGAATTTCAGCATCAGTCCCTCCACGATTTTTGAGATTTCCGGTTGGTACAATTCATCGGCCATTTGGGGTGGAGGTTGGGTTACCGACCCCCAGGGCTCTCTCAATATTGGATTGCAGCACAGAATGTTCAACAATCAGGCCACTCTAAAGGTCAGCTTTACCGATCTCCTGAATACGGCAGCCTGGAGCAGCCGTGGTGAGGCCGTACCGGGCCTGGTAGTGGATGGAGGTGGATATTGGGACTCCCGCCAATTCAGAGTCAATTTCAATTATCGTTTTGGCAACCAGGAAGTGAGGGCTAACAGGCAGCGCAGAACAGGAATTGAAGCAGAAAAGGGAAGAATAGGAGAATAATTCCCAATTCTCATTTCTGAATTCGGATTTCTTCATTCATTATTCCCATCTTTGCGGTTAATTTGGGTAATATGAGTGAAGTATTTAAACAGATTGTCTCCCATTGCAAGGAGTATGGCTATATTTTTCAATCGAGCGAAATTTATGATGGCCTCGCTGCTGCTTATGATTATGGACCTTACGGGGTTTTATTAAAAAACAATATTAGGGAGTACTGGTGGAAATCCATGGTGCAATTGCACGACAATATATCAGGTCTGGATGCAGCCATTTTTATGCATCCGGAAACCTGGAAGGCAAGTGGCCATGTGGATGCTTTCAATGACCCGCTTATTGACAATAAAGACTCGAAGAAAAGATACCGGGCTGATGTGCTGATAGAAGAGTACATCGAAAAGATCAGAGGCAAGGTCGATAAAGAGGTATCCAAAGCGGCCAGGAGGTTTGGGTCAGATTTTGTCGAAGAAAAATTCAAAAAGGAGCACCCCAGGGTGTCCGGTTATCTTCAGAAGATTGAAGCGGTGAGGGCCGAAATGGCTCGATGTATGACAGAGGGTGATCTTCAGGGATTGGGTAAGTTGATCAACGAGCTTGAAATTGCAGATCCTGCGAGCGGATCCAGAAACTGGACCGAAGTCCGCCAGTTCAATTTGATGTTTTCCACTCAACTCGGCAGCGTGGCTGGAAAAGAGGAGAAGCTTTATTTGAGACCGGAAACTGCACAGGGAATCTTCGTCAACTTCCTCAATGTTGCCAATACCACCAGAGCGCGCATCCCCTTTGGTATAGCTCAGACCGGCAAGGCATTCAGGAATGAAATCATCGCCCGTCAGTTTATTTTCAGGATGAGGGAGTTTGAGCAAATGGAGATGCAGTACTTTGTTCGTCCGGGTCAGGAGATGGAATGGTACAACTACTGGAAGGAATTCAGGATGAAATGGCACCTCGCCCTGGGAACACCGATGGAAAAACTCCGATACCACGACCATGACAATCTTGCCCATTACGCCAATGCAGCAGTGGACATTGAATTCGAATTCCCATTTGGATTCAAGGAGCTGGAGGGAATTCATTCCAGAACCGATTTTGATTTGAAAAGACATCAGGAGTTTTCTGGTAAGAAGCTGCAGTATTTCGATTCAGAAATCAATGAGAGTTATGTCCCCTACGTGGTTGAGACATCCATAGGTCTTGATAGAATGTTTCTCGCCTTGCTTTCACAGGCGTATCAGGAGGATGAGGTGCCGGACTCTGAAGGAAAATCGAGCAAGAGGCTGGTGCTGAAATTGCCCCCGGCACTCGCCCCGGTAAAATGCGCGGTATTGCCCCTGGTAAAGAACAAGCCTGAACTCACTCAAAAAGCCACCGAGATATTCAATGATCTCAGGTATTCTTTTGATTGCCAATACGATGAAAAAGATACCATTGGGCGACGCTACAGAAGACAAGATGCCATCGGTACCCCGTATTGCGTCACCGTCGATTTTGACAGCCTTGAGGACAATGCGGTGACCATACGCGAAAGGGATACCTTGGAACAACATAGAATTCCCATTGCTGAGGTTGAAAAGGTAGTACGTGAGAAAACTTCAATGTACCATCTGCTCAAGAAGCTATAATTTTCACAAGTGAACCATTTTAAGCTGATTATCGATGATCATTACCACCATTACCGATTTGCATATCGCCCCGGAAGGTGAAAGACCGTTTGATGTAGATACCCGGCAAAATTTTCTTGAGTCCCTGGGAATGCTTGTCAGAGATCAAAGTGATCTTTTAGTGGTCAAGGGAGACCTCTCCTACAGGGATGCTGATGAGAAAGTCTACCACTGGATCAGAGAACAATTGGACCAGACTAAGATACCCTATCGCATCATAGGGGGCAATCACGACGACTCATCTCTTTTAGCCTCAGTTTTTGGTCTGGAGGATCACCTCCACAATTCAATCGAACTTTATTATGAGGAAAAAATCCCGGGCCATCACCTCATCTATCTGGATAGCTCTATCGGCTCCTTCAGTCAGATGCAATGGAATTGGCTGAATGAAAAGCTGCAGGAGGAGGCTCATTTGCGAAAATTAATCTTTATGCATCACCCCCCGGTAGCTGCCTCTGTGCCCTACATGGATAAGAATTACCCCTTTCGCGAGCAAGGGGAATTCGAGCGCCTTTTGAAAAATTCCAATCTGCATGTCTATGTATTTTGCGGCCATTATCATGTTGAGAAATGCATTCTCTCTCCTTCAATGAGCTGCTTTATTACCCCATCACCTTTTTTCAATATAGATGATACTGCCGATGACTTTAAGCTCTACAATAATATACCCTGCTACAGAAGGATACAGCTCACCGATTCAGGGCTGAACACTTCAGTTTTTTACGAGTAGTAGGACTTCTCTAGCTATTAATGCCAATAAAGAAAATTGTGTGAGTAAAGGAATTCAATACGATGCTATTTTTATTGGTGGAGGGGCGGCCTCTTTTTTTGCTGCCATCCAATTGACCAAAATTATTCCCGGCTTGCGCTGCGCCATTTTGGAAAAAGGTAAAAGCGTATTGAATAAGGTGAGGATTTCCGGCGGAGGACGATGCAATGTCACCAATGTAATCTCTGACCCACGGATGCTCAGCGAGCATTATCCACGCGGTGGTAAGAGCCTGATCAGCCCCTTCCACACTTTCTCTTCTGCCGATACCTGCCAATGGTTTGAATCCAGGGGCCTTCCGCTGACGGCAGAATCCGACGGGAGGATGTTTCCGATTACCAACAAGTCGGAATCGGTTATCCAACTTTTCACCGGACTCGCTGGAAAAAATGGAATCGATATCATAACTTCCTGTGGCGTGAAAGGACTGGAGAAAACCGATGATGGGTTTTGGAATTTGGAGTCTGTCAAAGGTGTTTTCAAAACTCACTTGCTCTTCCTGGGTACGGGCAGCAGTCCCGCATTCTGGAAAGTACTCAAAGATCTCGGGCACCGAATTGTGAATCCTGTTCCCTCTCTTTTCACTTTCAATATTACCCATCCCGTTTTGCAGGGATTGCAGGGCCTCAGTATTTCTAATGCGGAGCTCAGAATCCCCGGAGCGAAATTAAAATCCCGGGGACCTGTACTGATCACACACTGGGGATTGAGTGGTCCCGCTGTTTTAAAGCTGTCTGCCTTTGGCGCCCGCGAGCTACACCACTTGGATTACTCCTTCGACCTCCGTTTGTGTATTCTTCAGCCACAAAGGGTGGACAAAACCCTATCAAAAGTAAAGGAAAAGAATGCCTCCAATCGCACGGGACTAAAACTATTTGAAGAAATTCCGAAGCGCCTCTGGCACAGCTTGCTTGAGTATAATGGAATTGATCCGGATTCACCCTGGGTATCTGTTTCAAAAAAGCAAATCAATTCACTAAAAGAGTCTCTACATAGCCTGGATTTGGAAGTCCATGGGAAAAGCACTTTTAAGGAAGAATTCGTTACCGCAGGAGGAGTGGATCTGAGGGATATCGATTTAAAGCGGTTCTCTTCAAAGGTATGTGATCATCTCTACATGGCCGGTGAGCTGATAAATGTAGACGGTATTACCGGAGGGTTTAATTTTCAAGCTGCCTGGACAGGGGCATGGATTGCGGGGACCTCCATGGCTGAAGATTTACAAAGGGACAATTGACAAGGGACAATTGACAAGGGACAGTGGACAATGGACAATGGATAAT
>REEI01000036.1 GCA_007695145.1 Saprospirales bacterium
GGATCGGGAAACTCATGCACACCCGGCTCACGACCTACATACCTAGTGCCATCACCAAAGTCCCACTCCCAGTGTTCCGGTCTGAAATAGGATGCATCCGTAAACCTGCGCTCGAGATGAGTCAGATTCATCCCATTATAACGAAACCAGGCTTTGGGCAGATTGTCTATCCCCAGCGTATCACAGGGACTGCCGTCTATGGGACCTATGCGGTAGTTGGCGTTGTTGGGGAAGGTGCCTATATTTAACCATGGTACAGTAATAAATTCATCACTAATGTTACAATCAGCTCCTCCAAGCTCAGGATTTAGTATTATAGCGATACGATCTTTTGCCCAATGTTGCACCCACATTTCACCTCTTGGAGTAAGTTTGGACTCATTCATCCCCCCCACTACATTATCCATAGTATAAAAATTCATTAAAGTATCGGCTGTAGCATTTACATCTTCAGCCCAACTGTCGTATTGTATTAGATAAGGCCCTCCCAATCCTCCAAATAAATACCTACCATTGGGACACAAGGTTAAATGTTTTAGTGAATACTTAAAAGACCAGGTTTCCAATTCAAAAGTACGCGCATACTTAAAACTCCCTTCGCAGCGATCAAAATCATATACATGAAATTGGTATTCAAATGGGCGATCGTGAAAAAAAGCCCACGGATAAAAGTGATCTCCTGTCATGCAAATATATTGATCATTCGCATAATCATACAAGACTAACCTACATACGTAGTTTGGCATTTCCGGAACTTCTGATATATGGCTTAAT
Source organism: Saprospirales bacterium (assembly GCA_007695145.1). Classification (GTDB taxonomy): domain Bacteria; phylum Bacteroidota; class Bacteroidia; order Chitinophagales; family Saprospiraceae; genus PWJY01. The sequence goes on from REEI01000036.1 coordinate 775, forward strand.
TGAATGCCGTTTTCATCCAATAAAAACATATGCCATCTTGCACCTAAAAAGTCTCTTACTATTACCCACCAATCTCGACCGTTTGCATGACGAATGGCTTTGAGACCACCAGTTTGTGTTCTTTTTTCAATTAAACTTATATTCTTTTCTTTAACTACTCCAAGACCTTCATTTTCGGTAAGATCAACATGAGCATAAAACAATCCCGATCCTATAATACTATTGGGATAAGTCTGATCGTCCTTTAAGCCAAGATATAACACATAGTATTTACCATTGTTAGCAGGTGATGGAAGAACAATAGCTCTATCAGGGACATTAAGTCCCCCGGATCTATCATAAGAAACCTCAGCCTGACCTTGTATTACAAAGGTTCTATCCCCATTCTCCATAATGCGGTGTTCACGATTAAAGATATCAAAACCATCAGTATAAAACAATAAGTTACCATCATGATCCGCCATGACCGATTTACCTGATCCTTCTCGTATTCTATATGGGCTATTTACAGTCACATAATCTACGGTATGTCCTGTATCATTGAATGTAAAAAAATGAGCACAGCAATAGCCTTCATGTGAATTTCCAGTGTACCATATAAAATCTTCCTTCTGGGCGTCAAGGCTATTCCAAAATAGGAAGGTTAGGGTGCAAAGAGTAAATAACTTAAATTTCATCATTTGGAATTTAAAAAAAGGGAATAGACGAGCTAACTCGTCTATTCCAAAAAATTATGATTTGATTATCGCGTAATGATTAAGGATTGAACCTCCTCTGTATTATTAATTTTTACTTTCACAACATAATGACAGGGTGGCAGATGATCTACTGATACCGTAACGATACCTGATACAGTACTAATGGTTTTAGAGAAAATCAATCTTCCAATATTGTCGTAAAACTCTACTTTACCATTTTCAACAACATCCCTGTCAAACTTCAAATTTACTGTACCACTACTATTAGGATTGGGATATACTTCAAATGACGATACAGAAAATAAATTGGGATCGACCCTCCTTAATTCGCTGTACTGGCTGCAGTTTAACTGCAGATGCCCAGGATTAAACCCTAACATTTTTACCATACCCCTGGCATCAATCACGGCCGGCCCATGCTCCAACATACAGCTTTCCGATAGTTGTATTAATTGATTTACCATACTTTGACTCAATGAATCTTTATCTAAAAACATTAAAACAGAAGCTTTTAGAATTAATTTTTCATTAGCTGCATATAGATTAGGAGTGCTTAAATTACCAATAGCCGGCAATAAATTCTGAAGATTCGTGATAGAATATGATAACCAATTTTGGACTTCAGTAGCTGAAAGTGTCCAAATGGAATCAATTTGCTCAAATACTTCTGAAATTGGTTCAATAAGTGTTACACTATCAGGTTGGTTTACCCAATTTTGAATAACTACATTAGCATCATCCACTAAATTCTCATAGATACCATGGTAATCACTCCATATACTGTCCACACTTTCCGGCACGGTCGAATAATTCTGTATTGCAGTCCTTATTTCATGATACTCCCATAGGGATGAGTTTAAAGCATTGTTAAAAAAAGTATCCATCAATGAACCACTAGAGCCAATAAGATCAGGATAATCCATTAATTTACTCAACAAATACCGCTGGGTCTGCCACAATCTACGATCAGAAAAATCATCAAATTCTAACTCACCTCTTGCAACAAGTTCATCCAATGATGTCAGAGACTCACGCTCAGGAGGAACAGGTTCGGCTTGGGTGCAAACATCATTAAAAACTTGATCTATACAATTGCCTATTCCCTGCTCAGGAATAAACCAATCCATTCCCGGATCAATTGTATTTGGCCAGCATGTTGTTCCTACAAAATTCTGGTAGTCATAGTATTTAGACAAATTTTCATCTCCCTCATTCTGAGCCGCCCAATCACTATAAGATCCAAACCATTGATTACGGGAAAAGAATTGATCTCCGGTTACACCTGTTTCACTAACATAATACCCGATATTATGATTAAAAAAACTATTGTTTTCTTGCACAGTATTTCCATTAAAGTTAGAAAAATGCAAACCGATTTGAGTGTTGGATATAGTATTTGATTCTAAGGAGGTCATTTGGCTTTCTACAATTTTTATCCCATTTATTTCCCCTATTGACGAAAGAGGATTGGGATTTGATCCGCTGATATTGTTTCCCCAAAGTCTTACCCTGGTAACAGTTTCAACTAATATTCCATTTAAATGAGTAATGCCACCTGGTTCATTTTGATTAACATTAAATATATTATTACAGAATATATTATAATCTATTGTTCCAGTTCCATAAGCATGTATTCCATCATATCCATTTTCCAGAGTAATGCTATTGCGAGCTATGGATAAACTTTTTAAATCATTAGCACTAAAACTACCACCCTGAATTGATCCACCTGAAATATTGAATGCTAGTATTCCTGCACTATATTGGGAGGGAGTACCAGCCCCAGGATATTGAACATTAATAATGTTATTCGAAATGCTTGTTCTTGCATTATTTGTAAATGTTACCCAAATACCGAATTTTTTGGTATAAATTCTATTGTTTCTAATATCACCTATTGACAAAGGCATATTAAGATGTATACCAAACCATGAATCTGAAATAAAATTACGCATTATTCTACCGGCACCCTCCCAGTATATAGCACTCTCTATACCTTTAAAGGATTCAATATGGTTGGTTAACCATCCACTTTGATTTAGATAACTATGAGGCCAATCTATCGTTCTTAAAGGATATCCAATAATTCCGTTATTAATGCCAGATCCACTAATTCTAAAATCGTGAAAAAGATTTGAATGGATTTCTGCGACTGAATTTGTTAATTCCATTCCGTCAACCAAACCAACAAATATATTCGTCCTACCACATGGGTCGTTGCCTACAGTAGCATTTACCATTGCAAAATTTGCTCTTAGCCCGACACTCCTTTTATGGTCCGAGTGAGGATATTCCTCCCAATGCAATTTAAGTAGATTACTTTGTCCGAAAATATTACCACTCAGCACTAAAGTAGATCGAAAATACTGAACAAAATCATTATCTTCTAAATTAATTGCAATTCTATTATCATTAAACACATTATCAGTAATAAAACACTGTACTGGGGCATACAAACTGTTAATGCCATTAAAAGCATGTTGCATATTATTTTCAATAAAAATTAATCTATTTCCCCAACCTAATTGTATTCCATCCCAAAAATAATCGCCACAAGATTGTAAATTGCACTTGATAAAAGATATCGGGGAAAACATGGATTGAGTCCTTATCAAAGCACCGGCATCCATTATGAAATCACAATTCTCAAATCGAATACCATGATCAATAACCAATGTGCCATACACCTCAATACACTCGTTTTCAACCAAAGG
>REEI01000111.1 GCA_007695145.1 Saprospirales bacterium
AAAAATGGCTCCCCCAACTAAAATTTGGTAAACTCAGTCGTTAACAGTTCCCTGCTTGTAGCATTTGGACTCATGTTTGATGGGTTGATAGTTCTCGGTACAGGTTTTGTTGAGTAGTTGAACTGTTATCGCCTTCAGACACTACCAAATTTTCAACCCGGAGTTTTCATGAGGGTATCTATTACATGACAAGATCGCGTCATAAAAGGGCACTTGCTCGATTTCCTGTCCTCACCGTAGCTACGGCTACGCCTCCGGAAGAAAATCTTCTCAAGCCCCCATTTCTATAGCCATCTGGCCTCTCATGACGAAACCCTCATGAATACTCCGGGTAAACGTTGTGGAACCCATTTTTCTTAACGCCAAATCCTTGAAGGCCGGGAAAGGGCTATTGAAATTCGAAAATGTTTAGTCTCTTAAACTTTGCTTCCATTATTCAATTGATTGCTTTAATAACCATCATCATTCAAGCTTATTATTTATTAGCCTAATTCGATTGTTTTATTTCTATAAAGAGGAATGATGCAAAAAAATATTTGGAGAGATAGCTTTACCACTTCCGGGTATTTTTGAGTTGCGATCATTGTTTGCTAAATTGAAGCTTTGAAGTCCACCGACTTTTAGTAATTTGAATAGTCGCAATGTACAGGGTATGCCACATTAAATTATCCGTCATGCTTACACCCTCCTCATTTCCACTGGGACAATTTTTTTTTCATCTAAATAAACCCTCACTTTGCAATAAATTTTCGATAATAAATTATAAATGAAATTAATAAGCATTATGAAATTAATTTATGTATTAATGATTGAATTTTTTTTTGCTGTTTTTTTATCTTCAAAATAACGTTAAATTTTGGTAAATTTTATAAGAGCTCGTATATTGCGCCAATTATCCTGTGTGAGAACATGGGGTCTTTTATTTATCGATTAAGCTATTTAATTAAATTACAATAAGTTATGATGAAAGATTACAAGTTTTTAAGGTGCATGCAAGGTTTTTCCTTGATGTTTTTGTTAGTGGTCTCTTTGGTCAACTTTACTGCTTTTTCAGCTATAGGGCAAAACAGTTTGGTTTTGACCTATAATCTGGGAGACATTGAGTCGGACCGGGACTTTACGATTCTGGGTGACTTTTCTGAATGTCCAGGTGTGCTGACAGTAGATATTCCTGCCGGATTTCTCGTTACCGGTATGGATGTTTCTTATGATATTACAGCACAGGGTGGGGCTTGGATGTCCGAGCAACGATCCTGGTTGTATTCCCCAGACCTGGGAGCAGGAGAGCCTGAAGTATATTCTGGAGTTGGTAGTACACCCGGTACTTTCAGTTATTCGAGGACCGATATTTCATTCGCAAACTTCGCCACGGGTACATTTGATGTGGAGTTGCATGTGGGTAGGACCTGGCCTTTTACTCCAACGGATTGCAATACCACTTATCAATTTGTTGTGAACGGCACCTGGGAGTTGACGGTGTATTATGAAGAGATTCCCCCTTGCACACCTCCTAGTTCGCTATCCGTCGACGAGGTAGGAGTTGACTTTGTAGATCTTTCATGGGAAGAATCGATCTTGGGAAATGAGGATGAATATGAATGGGAACTTAGAACTGAAGGTGATCCCGGGAGTGGACCTGACGGACTTGTGCAAAGTGGGACCTTACCAGCATCCACTCTTTCAGCTACCTTATCAGGTCTTGAGGGCTTAACTAGCTACACTTTCTATATCAGATCTGATTGTGATGGCGATGAAAGTATTTGGGTATCTGCAGTCTTTAATACCGTTCCTGCGAACAATTTATGTACAACTGCAGAATTATTGCTTCCTCAACAAGAGTGTGATGGCAACTTCATTTTTGGTTCTACTCAGGGTGCTACCAATTCAGGAGAAGGAGCCACTACCTGCGCTGCGGCCGGTTTAGCTGGTGGCGATATATGGTATTCCTTCGTGGCAACTACCGAGGCTGTACAGTTTATTTATAACAATGTAGTGGGAAATCCTGTTACCAGTTCAAATCAAACTTCCCTTTACTCAGGTACTTGTGGAAATTTGGAACAGATAAGATGTGTTTCGAGCAATTTAGGTGGAGTTTTTAGTGGACTTAATGTAGGTGAAACTTATTACATCAGCATTCATACTTTCTCCTCTGATCCCAACCATTTCAATACCTTTGAAATGTGTTTACTGGAGATTCCTGAGGTTACCAATGATGATTGCGATGATGCGATCGAATTGTTTCCTTCTGCTGACTTAAATTGCACAAATACCATTACAGCCAATACCAATGGCACCAATTCAATGGCAGTAACTCCGGCTTGTAATGAAGGAGGGTTAGATGGAGGAGATGTGTGGTTTAAATTTACTGCTACTTCGGAAAGCCATCGAATAAGATACTCAAATGTTTTGAATAATGGAACATTTGGAACCCTGGTTACCGAAGTCTATTCTGGTGATTGCGGCAATCTGGTTTCCATTGATTGCGGCACAAGTAATGTCAATAGAGATCTTTTTGATCTCAATGTTGGGACAACGTATTATGTAAGAGTTTGGACTACATCAACCGTTGAAACACAATTCAATGTGTTTGATATTTGTATAGGTACAATACCCACACTTGAAGATGGGGATGATTGTGCTGATGCCATTGTGTTGGAAGTATCTACGGGTGCCTGTGAGAATCAACTAACGGTAAGCACAATAGGTGCTACCAATAGCATGGCTATTGATCCGAGCTGTAGTGCAGGAGGCCTTGCAGGAGGTGATATTTGGTTTGAGATCGAAGCAACGGCTGAATCAATGGCGGTAATTTACTCAAACGTCACAACTATTGGAGGATTCGGTACTTTGGTTACCGAACTTTACACCGGAACTTGTGCAGGCCTGGTTTCTCTTGGCTGTATTCAATCTAATAATCCGCTTATAGCTGAAGGCCTTACCATTGGGGACACTTATTATCTCAGAGTTTGGACCAGTTCCACCGTGGCGAATCAGGGCAATATTTTTGATATCTGCGTACTAGAAATTGAAGAGGATTCAGATTGTAACAACCCGTTTGTGATCGATCCTAATGAATTGCCCTATTCCTTCCTAAATGGAAATACCTTACTATATGGTAATAATTTTGCTTCGGCTGATCGACCTTCAATTGACAATATTCAGTTTGGAGACGGGGCTGGAGGAGGAGTGTATTTAAATGGATTTGATGCAGTTTTTGAGTTCACTCCTGATAGAGATATGTTGGTCAATATTGAGTTAACTGAAGTTGGCACATGGGTTGGACTATGGCTCTTTGAAGATTGTCCATTTACTGAAACTGTCGCATTTCAGACTATATCAGCTGCAGGAGGCAGACTGCTACCTGAGATTCAACTAACTGAAGGGGTAGATTACTATATTGTTATTTCAACCTTTCCTGCTCCTGCCAATACACCCTTTAACCTGTTTGTAGAGGAGTTGTTCTGTGAGATCGAATGTCCTGATAATGTAGATGTTAGCACAGATGCTGGTGAATGTGGAGCTGATTTGGCTATAGATTTTCCGATACTCGGCGAATACTGCCCGATACTCGATTTTGATGACTTCCTGGAGAATAGCTTTAACGATGATCCCAATGCATCCGGTTTCTATTCAGTTGGGTTTACAGAGGTAACTTATACTTATACTGATGCAGACGGGGGAGAATTTACCTGTTCCTTCTCAGTTACCGTAACTGACGAAGAAGCTCCTGAAATCACCTGTCCTGCAAATGTAACGGTGGAGGTTGATTTCGGTGTAACTGAAGCTTTTGTTGGAGACCTCGTAGCCACTGCAGAGGACAACTGCGGAGTGGAATCTATTGTCAATAGCTATAACGACGGCGGTTCCGATGCTTCTGATATATATCCTGAAGGAACTACTATAGTTACTTTTACGGCTACTGATGAATCAGGCAATACTTCAGAGTGCAATACCTCAGTTATTGTTACCTCTGACGACGTGCCTCCAATAGAAGTAGTTTGTCAGAATGTTACCGTTGAGTTGGATAGTGATGGCAATGCTACTGTAGATGCAGAAGACCTAGATGGCGGCAGCACAGGAGGTGCAGGCAGTCTTACTTTCACCGTTGATGGAGAGGGTTCCGTATCTTTTGATTGCGATGATGTAGGTGCGAATACGGTAACCCTTACTGCTACCGATGACCTTGGGTTTTCTGAATCTTGCGATGCCACAGTTACTGTAGAAGACAATATTGCTCCCACGCTTAACTGTGAGGCAGAAGTGGTTCAAATGGTTGCCAACCCAGGTGATACGGAAGTATTTGTGAATGTACCAATGGCCTCTGCTGCTGATAATTGCGGTATTGCCTCTTTGGAAAATAGCTTCAACGACGGTGGCGCTGATGCCTCAGATGTTTACTCTGTTGGAACCACTACCGTTACCTTTACAGCTATTGATGACAATGGCAATTCAGCTCAGTGTGTTACGAGTGTGACGGTCGAAGCCGACCTCTCAATTGTGGCCATTTGTGACAATGCTTCTGTTGATCTCGATACAGATGGAAATGCATCAGTGAATGCCGCTGATTTAGATGGCGGTAGCTTCGGTGGAGATGGCGCTTTGTCTTTCTCCGTTGGTGGTTTTTCTACTGTTGATTTTGACTGTGAAGATGTTGGAGATAATTCCGTCACTCTCACGGTGTCTGATGCTGCAGGTAACTCCGAAAGCTGTGAGGCAACTGTTACTGTTAGTGACAATATGGCCCCCTCCGTGAGTTGTGCTTCACTGGTAAACAAAACGGTTGACAATGTTGGCGATCTTGATGTGTTCGTTGACATTCCACTTGCTACCGCAACGGATAATTGTGGTGTTGAATCTATTGTAAATAGTTATAATGATGGTGGTGCAGATGCATCTGATGTTTATCCGGTGGGTACCACTCAGGTAGTATTTACAGCTACTGATGTAAACGGAAACAGCGCAACTTGTCAAACCACTGTAATTGTGGTTGCAGACGATTCTATCATACCTGTTTGCGCGGATGTTTCTGCTGATCTCGATGCCGACGGCAATGCGACCGTGGCAGCTGATGACCTCGATGGCGGTAGCTTTGGTGGCGATGGTGACCTCTCTTTCTCAATCAATGGCGAATCTTCGATTTCTTTTGATTGCGGCGATGTGGGTGCCAATACAGTAGTATTGACTGTTACTGACGAAGAAGGTAATTCTGAAACTTGCGAGTCGGTTGTAACTATTTCTGATAATATCGCTCCTGAAGTATCATGTGCTGCAGATGTTGAGCAAATGGTTGCCAATCCAGGTGATACTGAAGTATTTGTTGACCTTCCATTGGCCTCTGCAACGGATAACTGCGGTGTTGCCTCTATAGATAATAGCGTCAACAACGGTGGTGCAGATGCTTCCGATGTTTACAGCGTAGGAACTCATGTTATTACATATACAGCAACCGATGTCAATGGAAATAGTGCACAGTGTGAAACGGTTCTCACCGTTTTGGCTGACGAATCTTTAGTGGCCATTTGTACCAATGGTGCAGCTACTATCGATGCTTCCGGTACGGCTTCAATCAGTGCCGCTATGTTGGACGGAGGAAGCTTTGGTGGCGAAGGTGCACTTTCATTTACTGTTGGAGGTAGTGCTACTGTTGAATTTGGTTGTGATGACCTAGGAACCAATACCGTTACCCTTGAAGTTACGGATGCAGCCGGAACTACAGAAAGCTGTGAGGCAACAGTTGTTGTTGATCTTGATGGCGTAACAGAGGTAAGCTGCAATGATGATATAGTTGTTGAATTAGATGCAGATGGCAATGCTTCAGTCGATATGGATGATCTGATTGCATCAGCCGAGGCTACCTGTGGCATCATGTCTACCACTGCTTCTCAGCTTGATTTTGATTGTTCCAATCTCGGTAGTAATGGTGTGGTAATTACCATCACAAATATCGAGGGTGATGAGGCAAGTTGTACTGCTACCGTAATGGTGGTTGATAACAACGATCCCGTTGCTGAATGTCTCGATCTCACTTTCCCAATCCCGGATGCTGACCAGACGTTCTTTGTAAACCCATTGTCACTGGATGGTGGATCTTCAGCTACCTGTGGTGATCTTGAGTTTTCTATTGAAGGTGGAAATCCCGGTTTTACTTGCGATGATGAAGGTGTCTACACGGTGACTCTTGTGGTAACTTCCGATGCCGGCATTGCTGCAACATGTGAGGCACAAGTTACTGTGCTTTGCGTAGAAGGATTGATCCAGATTTCAGGTAATGTAGAAAGAGAATTTGGTCAGGCTGTTGGTGGTGTAGAAATGGCATGGTTGGGTACTCCAGGTGGAATTTCACTCAGTCAGGGTACAGGTCTTTACCAAATCTTTGTTGAGGAAAACTCAAATGCAGTAGTCACTCCACAAAAGGATGGCAATCCAAGTCAATTTGTTACCACAGCTGACTTGATCGCCTTACAGCGCCATATTTTGGGCATTGAATTATTTGAGTCTCCTTACCAAATCATTGCTGGTGACGCAAGTGGGGATGATGTTGTTTCTACCTTCGATTTGGTTGTACTTCAATCACTGATCATTGGAATTATCGAAGATTTTGCCTCTCCTGTTTGGAGATTTGTTCCTGAGAGTTATGTGTTTAGCGATCCTTCTAATCCATTCGGTGAAGACTTCCCGGAAGTTAAAGGTTATCAGGGAGTGGTCAATCCACAAATGGATGAAAACTGGGTTGCCATCAAAACCGGTGATGTAGCCTGGAACCATGGAGGTAGATTGGCTGGTGCTTTGAACTTCAATGTAATTGCTGAAACAGCCGAAAGTGGCAATCAGTACCTGGTGTTCAAAACCGCTGAAGCTACTGAAATTTTTGGTTATCAGATGGCACTTGATTTTGATAACAATCTCAGTGTTGCTGAATTTATTCCAGGCGCTTCTATGATCGGAATGAATGATCTCAACTTCAATATTGTTGATGGTATAGCCAGAACCAATTACTACAACGGTGAAGGTATCCAATTAGAAAATGGTACAGAAGTATTTAGATTGAGAATTCATGCAAGTGAAGTAGCCAATGCGCTAAGTCTTGTAGATATTTACAATCAGGATGATATGAGAGCTGAGGGTTATCCGGTAAATGGAGAGATGGTGCAAATCACTCTTGGAACGCTTACTGAGACTTCCGAAAGCTGGAGTATCAATAATATCAGCCCGGTGCCTGCAAGCGATTACTTGTCATTGGAACTTAATGTAACCGTTGACACCGATTTTGATCTTGAAGTGTACAACTCCAATGGACAATTGATCCAGAAGACTTCGTACAATGCTTTCAGCGGCATTAACGTCATTCCATTTGATTTGAGTGACTATGCTGCCGGTGCATATTTCATAAGAATTGTCTCCTCTGACAAAACTGATACATTGCCATTTATAAAAGTGGATTGATCAGTCGATTAATTGAGGATAATGAAAACCGAAGGGGATCGCTTAGCGATCCCCTTTTTTAATACCCGGGTTCATCGAATTTTTCTGCTTGGACTTTCTTGCACCTCCTGTCCTTCCATTTTAACTTTTTCGTATTAGGGCCCATAATTTGTATCCATATCACCCCATGAATACTTTACTAATTCTTCAACTCAAGTAAAAATAGGATTGCCGATTCTAATTGACGGTTTTGACTTACGAATAAGGGGAACCTGTTAGCGATTTCAATTCCAATGATGATTAGATTGATTGGGAGCGAAATAGGATCCACATAGGATAAGGAATTTAAACTAGGTATTTTATTGCTATTTAATCAACCGACCTTAAAGCCGTAAACTGATGAGCATCTTTAGTATATAATTCCCAAATGGATGTTGGTCAATCGGTGTTTACTTTTTAAGATTACCCCTCAATCACCTGTCTTGAATGAAGTCAAGCTTGAGGATTTGAGCTTAATTCTTTAATAGTCCTGCAAAAATACTTTTTCTGAAAAAATTGGATCAAATTGCTATAAAATTAGGAATCCTAATTAAAATTGCATGATGATTTAATTGTTCACTAAATTTTTATCTACCATGAAGAAGTCTATTTTTTATCACGCTGGTTGTCCGGTTTGTAACGAGGCCGAGAAGGAGATCACCACTTTGATCAATGAGCAAGTTGAGTTGGTACATCTGGGGGAGGAATCTAACAGGATTATGGAGGCTGAGCGTCAGGGAGTGAAATCAGTTCCCGCTCTGGTAACCCCTTCCGGAAGTGTGCTCCACATTAATTATGGAGCTTCAATTGCTGATTTGAAAGCATAGTGCCATAAGGGTTTGTTGTGCTGGAGGGCTGTGAAACTTTTATATATTCTTTGATTAGCTTTAAAAGTTAGTAAAGCCTACGATTCATTTGATTTTGAAAAACCTTTGATGGTTTTGAATGTTTGGGTTTCTGCCGCTGTTTTTGATGAGGAAGAATTCGCTATATTTGTTGTGCCAAATTGAAACAGCGGCAGTAACTATATGGGATTTGAACTAAAGGAAAAGGTTGTTTCAGGACTTGAGAGATTGAGTGAGGTATTCCGCTATTTGTATTGGGAGAAGGCTAAAGTCTATAATTTGAGTCCAATACAGATTCAAGTATTGCTATTTCTCAGGGATCGCCCGGAAGATTTTCGGACGGTGAGTTTTTTAGCCCGTGAATTCAGCCTTACCAAGGCCACCTTAAGCGACTCAATTAGAGTGTTGGTTTCAAAGGGCTTGGTCAGTAAAAAGGGGTCTGAGGTTGATCGGAGGAGCTTTGCACTTGAGCTTACAGAAAGTGGTTCCACCATGGCAAGTAATCTTTTAGATTTCAACAGTCCTCTTATAGAAGGGGTATCGGATTTTTCCCCTTTAGAGCTTGAGCAGTTTTACGAGCGGATTACCGATCTAATTTACTCTCTCAATAAATCAGGCATTATTCAAGTTCAGCGAATGTGTTTTGGTTGTAGGCATTACGAAAAAAAAGAAGGAGGCCATTTTTGCAAACTGATGCAGAAACCTCTTCATACTGAGGATATCAGGCTCGACTGTCCTGAGTTTGAAAAGGCGAATTTTGATTGATTTTATATTGCTTATTCCCCACATTTTGAGTTCTGCAGTCCCAATATTACAAGGAGGCTGAACTTATGATTCTATTTCTTCAATATTTTTCAGAAAATTATTGTAGAAGTTTTCTGCGGCCATTTTAGGTGGCTGTAAAATTTCATCTGCTCCACAAGCCTCTAATTTTTGGTAATCTTTTTCCTCCATGGCTGTGAGGAATATTTTTCCTTTGTACCCTTTTGATCTCAGGGTTTTTATGAGTGCCATGGACTGCTCAGCATTGGGGATAGTACTGACTATATAGGCTACTCTTGAATAGGGTATTACCTCGATTATGTCCGGATCTTCTACGTCACCGTAAACTATTTTTTTCCCCTTACTTTGATATTCTTTAACCACCTCTGGGTTGTAGTCCACGCCCATGTAACTTACTTCAGGATGAAAATCCAGTGATTTGGCAATTCGGCTGCCAAATCTACCAAGCCCAAGTATTACCAGATCAAATTTTTCCGGTTTTTCATCCTCCTTTTGAGACTCTCTGTAGGGGTCCTTTTTCTCGAAAATCGATAAAGCTGGATGAATAAAACTGTATATTTGATGTGAATATAGGATTAAATAGGTAGAAAGAGCTATGGTAATCAACCCGACAAGTGTAATCAGACCAACTATTTCCTCATTGATGTGACCCACTTGTAGTCCTAAACCAGCGAATATGAGGGAAAATTCACTGATCTGTGCAACCGTTAAACCTGCGAGAAAGGCAGTTCGTTTTCGGTAGCCCATACGGCCCATGATGACCAACACTATGATGGGGTTTCCAATTAATACAAAAATAGAGAATAGAAAAGCAGCCGGGATTTGCTGCCCAATCAAGGCCAAATCCAGGGTGGAACCCAAATGGACAAAAAAGAATAACAGTAAGAAGTCTCTAAGGCTGACCAGACGGGTGCCAATTGAATCTTTAAATGGCGAGGATGCCAGACTGACCCCGGCCAAAAAAGCTCCAACCTCTGCACTGAATCCGATATAATCACTTAAGGCAGCGAGAAAAATAGCCCAGGCGATTGCAAAAAGAGATAATAACTCCTGTGACTTTGCCAGGTAAAAGCTAATGCCCGGCAAGATATACCTCATGCTTACAATGGTTAAAATCACCAACAACACGCTGTAGAGAACGGTCTGGAAAACATCCTGAGCCAATGTGGTGTCCCCACCACTTCCAATGGCCGAAAGAACGATCATAACAAGAATTACTACGATATCCTGTACAATTAGAAATCCTATTGCAATCTGACCGTGAAGTGAGTCGATCTCCTTTTTATCCGAAAGGAGTTTTACAATGATAATGGTGCTAGAAAAGGTTAGGGCAACCGCTATGTAGAAACTATGAAGGGCGCTAAATCCAAGGCCAATCCCTATAAAATAGCCTATTACGGAGGTGAATATGACTTGTCCAAGCCCTGTAAGAAGGGCGATCTTACCAGTTGACTTGATGAGTCTCAGGTCAAGCTTTAATCCAACAATAAATAGCAGAATCGCGATCCCAATCTCGGCAAGCAAATGAATATTTTCCTCTGACTGCACGACATCCAACACATCGGGACCAACGAGGATTCCCAGGGCTATAAACATCACAATAAGAGGCTGTTTGAGAATTTGGCCCAATGCCCCAAGCAATGCAGCCAGGGTGAGAATGATCGCAAACTCGAAAAAGGGATTTTCAGCAAGATTACTCAACCACTCCATAGATTCAAAGATTTTCTTTTCAAGAATTGTCAAAAGTAACCAAAATCCACAATTGATTCATGTCTTTCGCCAAAGAAGGAAAAAATCCAATTCTCCTCATTGCCTTTGGGACTGCAGCTGTTCAATTTTTCAAACCTTTAAAAGTCGAGCAACTGGCCACTTAAATTTGGTATCTAGCTCTTTTAGGTCAAATCAATTGTGGACATCTCGAAAAAGTTAGCTTGACTTGCCACTTTTTCTAAAGACTCAATTAACCGATAGCCCAACAACAAAAAACCCCCGGAATAAAACCGGGGGTTCATGAAAATTAACATAAATTTCCTTATTGCAGTTTCTTGTCTAAATCTTTATAAGTTCTTGATGGAATTAGTTATTGATGTCACCTGAGTTGTTGTCTAAAAATTCATTGCCACCCAGGTCTTCAAGGGTTGAATTTGATGAAACAGTAATGCCCCATCGTTGGCTATTGCTAAAACTGGACTCCTGAATGCTCAGGCTTCCGGAGCTCGAAACAGCGACTAAAGCACCACAGCAGCTTAGGGATGAACCACCACCATAGGAAATATCTGTATAACGTATGGTATTATTGGGTGAATTGGACCCATTGTAGTGGATGTAGTCCCAAAAGCCTTTTGCTGCTTCATCACCCCTTATTATAATTCTATTTGTTGGAGTTCCGTTGATTTCAAGGCTTCCGGTATTTCTTATATCCAACCTCGATCCGGGACCCATATCAAAAATAACTCCAGGAAGAATAGTAGTTGCAGAGTTAAGGCGAGTAGTGCTGGTAATTAAGTAGGAACCTGCTACAGGATTGATGGTCAATGGTATATCGACAGTATTGCCATCAACCCTAATTTGATTGAAACCATTACCTGAAGTAAAGTCATTGCTCTCATTCATGGCCTCAATTTGGGTAAAGCGTATTCTGATAGGATGTTGATCGCAATTAGAGATGGAGTTGTTTTCAAAGGCACTTATGGTTGCATTGTTGCCATTTACAATAAATCCATTTCGGGCGGATTCTGTAATGACTGAGTTTCTCATGCCTACTTGAGCATTGTCACGAACAACCACAGAAGCCGGAAAGCTGCTTAAACTGCTTGCTCCTCCATTGCTGATGATACAGTACTCCAGACGATTATTGGGATTGTTGGACTGAAATGCAATATAATCCCAAAATCCGCGAACATTTTGCTCTCCCTGAATAAAAATGGGCTGATCAATAGTACCTACAGCAGAAAAAGAACCGGATGATCTCACATCAATTCGTGCATTAGAACGCATTACAATTCTCACTCCGGGTTCTACTGTGACCGGACCATCAATTCTGAAGGTTCCGTTGACAATATAGTCAGGAAGGAGTGGGTCATTGAAGAGATTTTCAAGCACAAGTGGCTCGGTCTGAGTACCTGATAAAACGATGGGCTCTACGATTGGATCTACACCGTTTCCATCATCGTCTGAATCACAAGCTGCAAAAAGAAGGGCCAATAGCCCAAACAGGAATAAATTTCTTAAAGTCATAATGTTGATTTTTTTTGGTGCGCAAAAATAATAAAAAAACCAGACAAATCAAAGTCCTTCTGGCTTGAATGTTGGGCCTTTTTGGTTCAACAACAATCCATACCAGGCTCGTTTTTTTACCAAATCTGCACAATGGATAAATATTAATCAATTAAATTTATTTCTCCGGATAAAATGCTCTCCTCCCCGTCTTTCCAACGCAAATGAATCAAGTATACAAACAATCCATTCGACAATCGGTCACCCTTAAAGGTGCCGTCCCAACCCTCATCTGGAAATTCAGGATTCAGATTGGTCCGAGAGAATACGCGGTTTCCCCATCTGTCGAAGACTTTGAATTGCTCGATCACTTCTACACTTCCCGGTTTTGAAAGTGGAAAGAAATAATCGTTGATTCCATCTCTGTTAGTTGGAGAAAAAGCATTCGGAATAAAAACATCTCTGTTGGGAACCACTTCGATAAAGGTCGTGGCGCTGGCAAGGCAATAGTTAATATCTTGAACGCTGATTTCAACCACAGTATTTTCTGAAGGACTGATAAAAGTCTCAAAACAGTCCGCACAATCCACCAATTCTTCCGGTTGCCATTCAATAATGGAAATTTCTTCCTGAGGTTTATTGAATACTGGTCGCAATCGAACTTCATCTCCTTGTTGAATAACAAAGTGCGGTGGAAGGGTGACAGTTACCTCAATTATCTCCTCAATTTGAATGTTTATTTCCGCTGAACAACCGTTTTTATCTATCACCTCAAACAGATGAGAGCCGGGTGGTAGATTGTCCCAAAACAGGTTTTCACTGAATTGATTTTCGAATGCCAACTGGTAAGGGGCAGTACCCCCAATTATTTCAGTTACTTTAAAAAATCCGGTTCTCTCTCTGCAATCAGCCTGGATCAAATCGAAAAGAATACTCTCTATCGGATAACCCAATCTCTCTATTTCTATTTCATTGCTGTCAGTGCATCCGTTGATTAGGTTTTTTAAAATGAGTGAGTAGCCCCCCTCGCTTTCTACTGTGATTTCAGATGCATCCGATAGAGAATCACCCTCAAATTTCCACAAGTACTCCAATGGAACATTGCCTGGTTGATTAACCACAAGAAGCTGTACGAAATCTGAATCGCAATTCAGCTCCCCGGCGCTATCCAGCTCAAATTCCGGAGGTAGCCTGTCCATTTCTATAGAAATTGATTCCGAGCTGATGCAACCCGAAATTTCGTGCTCAATTTCAGCTAAAAAGAATCCGGCTTCGTCTGCCCAAAACCAGGTTTCCCCCTGCAGATTTGTTAAAACCAAACCGTCCTGTCCAATCCAGGTAATGTCAATTATAGCTGATTCCTGTTCGGTTTCAATATTGACTAGTAGACTGTCAATTCTACAATCTAAAATATCCTCACTCTTACTGAGTGAAAATTCAATCATCTCAAAGTTTGACGCGACTAGAATGCTGTCCGAAAAATTGCAGCCATTAAATGGGTCTGTTGCCACAATGTGGTACCATCCTTGATTCTGAACATTGAATTCCAATAGGTTGATTCCACTCTCTATCCATTCACCATCTGCATTCCTCCAGTCAAAAATTACAGTTGTATCCGACTCTTCAAGAACTACTTCTATTGTCACCCATTCATTTCTGCAATTTAAAATGGAATCCACACTCGCCGAAAAGACCGGCGGATCCCAAAACTCCTCAACCTCTATCAAATCAGTAGACACACAACCGTTGATTAAGTTTTTCAACTCAACCGTATAGGTGCCTCCTGACTGGACAAAGATCGTTGGCTTGTTACGGTAATTCGGGACCTCCTCACCTTCATAACTCCAAATAATTTCGAACATCTGCAGGTTGTCTGATTCGGTGACAATGTTTAGTTCTACCTCTGTCTGATTACAAGCCAGATCCCCTGACTTTTCAATTAGTAGAGCAGGGGGCAGGGTGTCTAGTACGATCTGCAGGCTGCGATCTTCAAAGCATTGGTTCTCTTCATTGGTGACTCGCAGTATATAAGTTCCCTCCCTTGACACATCGATCGATTCATTTTCCGAAATAATGCTGTCTGTAGCTTCAAAAAACCAGGAGTGGGATACTGAGTCAAGTTCAGAGGAAACCATTTCAAAGCTGAGTTGGGCTATGGGATTGTTGCAATCAATGGGGTTGGATTGAAGTATGACAAAATCAGGTAGCTCCTGATCTGCAAAAACTCTCACGCTGTCCACAGCTGTGCAGCCGTTTCTTTTTAAAGTCACTTCCAGAATATAAAGGCCTGATTGAGAAACATTTATTTGGGAGGAGTCCGCAGCTGATGAAACAAGACCTCCCTCATCTCCTGTCCACCAAAACTCAAATTCATCATTAGCTTGAGCACTCAGAACTGTCCTACCATCAGCGCAGTCAATGGTAGCGTCCTCCCCTGCATCTGCAGTAGGGAGCTCAAAATCCTCCGGTATAAAGATGGAGTCCTTTTTGTGGCAACTCCCAGAAGGAATTGACAATTCAAAAAAGTACCATCCTCCACTCCCGATCATAATGGAAGTATCTACAGCAGGTATATTCGAGAGGCCTTCTGCCTGCCCAAATAACAAGATAAAGCCTTCCGGATTTCCGGAAAAAGTAAGCTGAATATGGGCTGAATCTCTTCTACAATCAATGGTGTCTTGAGAATGTAAATTCACTTCCGGGGTATCGTCAAAAAATTCGACCTCCAAACTTGCTTCAGACCTACAATTGGTCGATGTATCCATTACTTCCAGAAAATAGATGCCCGGACTTGAGATTTTCACTGCAATTGAATCGGCCGGGGAAGCTATATGGCCGTTTTCCGTCCTCCAGCTGTAAATAATTTGGTCACCTGCCTCGGATCCAAAACCATTGATCCAAACTGCAGGATGCAGGCAGGAAAGACTGTCCGGTGCATTCACTGCAATGAGTGGAACCTCATCCGGCTGCTCAATTTCAACAGTATATACGGTTTGACATCCTGTTATCTGGTTGGTCAGGATTAACAGATAGAGCCCTGCACTACTTGCAATTGCAATGGATTCATCATGACCCGAAACTATGTTCCCTCCACTTTCTGCCCACCACTCAAATGTATGGGCATTTTGTGATTCAGAGGCATCCAAAATGACCGTCCCTCCTTCACACCCCAACTCACCCTCCATAGTGACTATTGCAATCGGTGAGCTAGTATCCTGATCTATCCAGATGGAATACTCAAAAGGTCCGCATTGAAAACCCTCATAGGAAGTATAAATTTCAAGGGTATAAATTCCCGGTTCATCAACGAAGACCTCCGGTTCTCCAAAGCCCGAAACAATATTCCCATCAAAGGTATTCCAAAAGTAAGTCAACTCCCCATCGGATTCGTAAATTTCAAATACAATAGAAATCTGCTCAACTTCACAATTCAGGACTCCGCTTTCAATCAAATCCCCTTCTAACTGAGGGGCTATTACTGTGAGCACAACCAGGCTGTCACATCCATTGTCATTGATATAGATTGCTTCGAATAGCCCGCTCTGATCGATCAAATTCCCATCGAAAAATATGCTTTCACCCGGACAAATAGTTGCTTCCAAATGGGTGGTTTCAATGGGAGGCAAGACGGTCAATTCTGTAGTCACAATACTGTCACATCCATTGGATGCGGGATAGATGTCGATGTAAGTGCCCGATTCTGTTTGCCATGCGCCCTCCAGGAAAACGCTCTCTCCGGAACAAATAGTGAATTCCTGAAAACTGTATACATCGGCAAGATTTTCAATTTCAAAGTTGTCAAAACACAGGACATGTTGATTGATGGAGCCCCCTGTTGAGGCGGTAACTCCCCAGTAGGCCATGTGTTGTCCACCAAAAGCATTGTTGACAATATCGTAGACCAGGTCGTGAACCAGTATGTCATTGAACCAGACCCGGAATCTCATTTGGGTGGGATCCCAGGTGCAGGTGACATTGTGAAATTCTCCATTGGAAATGAAGCCGAGTTCAACCGGGCCCGACGGATGAAAAGTCAGGTCGCCATTGATGCTGATTGCTGTGTGGTCTTGAACCGGGTCGATGAAGGGTGGGCCATTTTGATAGGTATCGAATTCTATTATCCAGGAATTCGGTATTCCCATGACTCCCAGACCACCTCCTGCCGCTCCGCAGGTGGGAATGTCGTTGATCTGATAGATGATGGCCATGCCGTCTGCCCCGGCCTGACCACTGATGGTGCCCAGGTAAATGTTAAAATTGTGTTCGAATGGTTCATTGAAATCTACGGGATCCGGATACCAGGCACACCCCACCTGATTGTTTGCTGCAGCAGTGAGTTGGATGCAATTGCTGTAACCCTGAAAGGATGCGTTTGTGGCATCCCCTGTAGTAATGTAGGGATTTCCTGAAGGATTTGCAATGATCATCAAAAGATCTCCCGATTGTGCGCCGTCCTCATTCCAAACCCTGATGTAGTAGGTTGCTCCCGCTTGCAGATTTTCAAAAAACCAGGCCGGCATGTCGCTCTCCCCGCATAGGTAGTTGTCTGTACAGTGCAATTCTACCGGAGATGAACAGTCTCCCGTATAAAGTGAGAATGCAGCATTGGTAATGCTTCCCTCCAATAATTGTATGGCCACATCTCCACCTGGAGGAGCAGTGAATTCAAACCAGGTCTCTGTTCCGTGATAATCGCCACAGGATGGATTGGGCAATCCTGATGATCCGCTACCGATGGTAAAGCTTTCAAACTCCAGCATATCCGGAGTCAAAAAAATAGCATTGCAAGGGTCATTCCCTGCTTGAGCAATGTAAGTCGACCAAATTCCAATAAGTACCAGGACCCATTTGATATGCATGCCCGCGAAAGTAATAACTTTTTCCAGATTTTGAATGATTCCAAGCTTCCTTTAAGATGGTTTTATGTTTTGGGGGTTGGGGTGATCGCTGCTTTCTGCAAAATACTTTGTTGAGATAGTTCATTGGAGTATTGAATTAACAATGTATTTACGACTAGAATTTTGTAGGGAAAGGATCATTTTTCAAAAAAGGCAAAGAAAATTTTGAAGCCATTCATGGAATATTTATATATTTACGGTTCGAATAACTTTGCTATGGAAAAGGAAAAGCCAGTTATATCACTCATCAAGGCGATCAATCACTTCCACCGGGGAGTATCAATGAGGGAGTTAGCTGCGCTATTGGGGGTTTCCTATAAAACGGCCTATCGCTACAAAGAGAAAGTTGAATCCATCGGATTTCAACTAGAGAAAAATCCCACGACTCACCGCTATAAGATTGCTGGTAAAAATCGCCCGGAATTTAACCTCAGTTTTTCCCAGCAGGAAGTGGATTTTATCCTGAATGCAATCAATGGTGATTCTGAAATGCACAATCGCATTAGGAACAAAGTATACATCCATTCCGATCTTCAGTATTTGCCGGGAAAATTGATTGAAGTAACCTTTGGTCATAACATCAAACAGCTACAGAAGGCTATAAAAGATAGAAAAAGAGTGGTGCTTAAGGCATACAATTCTGTTAACAGCAATAGTTGCAGAGACATTCTAACTGAACCTGTTATTATGCAGGATTACTACAAAAGGCTTTATGGTTACACCCCAGAAAAACGGAAAATGATTCAGTACAAAACTGAACGTATAGGTTCTGTTGAGATATTGCAGGAAGGGCAGATGTTTACTGATCGCCATATTCAAAACCCGGAAACAGATGTTTTTTGGTGGATGTTTGAGGACCGAAGTTGGGAGGTAAGCCTGGAATTTAACCGGGGAGCCTATCATATGATAAGGGAAGAGTATCCTCGAATTGATGAGCTTACAAGTGAGATAAAGGAAGGAATTTTTAGATTCAATGGAAGACTGGCCAGTTTGGTGCCCCCGGCATCCATTGTGCTGCGCTTTCCTGGAGAGGTGAGGATTGTCTCACCTCCGGAACTGGAGAATTTGTGTTTTGAAAAACTAAAGAAATTGCCTTTTTTTTAAAAAAGATGCAAGCATTGTCAAAAACTGAGAATGCTTTAAATTATATTTGCAAATATGGCTGGCAAAAGGATTCGATGATTGATCAAACAATAATTTCGAGAAAAAAATGAGGTTTATACTGACTTTAGAGAACAATACCCCACAAAGGGTACCTATCAATTATCAGTATCCGTTATCAGCCTGGATCTATAAGACCTTTGCGGCAGCGGATGGAGAGTTTGCCAATTGGCTTCACGAGCATGGATATGCCTTTAATGGAAATCGAAAGTTTAAGCTGTTTACGTTTTCAAATTTGATGTTGCGGGGAAGTCAATTTGAAAATAAACCATTGCCAAGTTTGGTGGTACCTCCCGGCAAGCACCAATTGCTGTTGTCCTTTTTCATAGATGATACGGCCCAACATTTTATTAGAGGTCTGTTCAATAGCAGGGAGCTCATTATTGCAGACCGAGTACAACGTGCTCAGTTTTTAGTCAGCTCAGTGGAGTCATTGGCAATTCCAAGGTTTACCGGTACCGCAAAGTTTCGGCTTCTATCCCCGCTGGTGTTGAGTGAAGGGAAGATGGATGATGGAAAGTTAAGGGCTCAGTATTTAAGTCCTGAGGATGCCCAGTACAGCGATGCCTTGAGGGCCAATTTGCTGCGGAAGTACCTTGCAGCGCATCAGCACCGAGTAGTTACCATCGAAAATTCGGAAGATGTTCAATATCATTTTGCAGACCTGCCCTTTGATCCCAATAATTGGGAGCTCAAACTGCTGAGCGAACCCAGGTCAAAGCTGCAGACAGTAAAGGCCGGAACATCTGAGCAGAGCAAGGTGAGGGGGTTTGTTTACAAGTTTCAACTTTCCGCCCCACCTGAATTAATGGCCTTCGGTTATCAAGCGGGCTATGGGGAAAAGTGTAGTTTGGGATTTGGATGTGCGGGTATTTGATCAATTGAAAATTATGAAGACGATTAAAACCGATAAGGACAAACTGAAATACTTCCAATACCTTTTGGAAGCTAATCCCGTCATTGAGGCTCAGTATGAGGAATACTTCAAAGATCGGGGAGGTGAGGATAAGGGGGTTTTAGCAGTCGATCATGTAGTGAGGTTTATGCAATCCGAGTTTGATGATTGTCTTGCTCAATTGAGAAATGTAAACCTCTGCGACATAGACATACGTGATTATGTGCCACAGCGAAGTGGGTACATCGATCATGACGAAGCAATGGAACATTTGGTCGAGGATCAGTTAAAGAACATTGTCCATCCTTTTTTTGAGGAAATCAGCAGGGAGATGAATGGAGGGGAGACCACCAAAGCCCTTCTCAAATTCATCGCTATTTTTGATGCGTGCAAAAGAAAAGATGTATATGACCCGGAAGCCCTCTATTATGAAATTAGTTCTTTTTTGTGGACAGAACTGTTCTACTTTCAATCCAGGCTGGTTGAGCATCTGAAATGCAGGGTACTTCCACAAAGTCTTACGGAAAATGTTTGCAACGCACTGTTTTTAAACTACCTAAAGTATCATGGCGAGGATGAAAGATACCTGCAATTTTTTGAACCTTTATTGATGGCAATTACCATCAGTGAAGACAGTACGCAGTTGGTGGAAAAATTGATCAGGCAGTATGAGATAAAAAGGAATTTAATTCCGCGGTTTTGCTCTTATCTGTCCTTTTTAGGCAATGACTTGGAGGGGTGGATCAGGGAGTCTGAGGAATTAATAGAGTACGATGGGGATATTGCTCAAAAGGTGCTGCAATACTATGCCGGTAATGATGAGAAAAAGTTTGTGCGTATTGCCAAGAAGCTATGGTACAAGGGTCTTTACCGGGGGAAAACTGCAGAGCTTTATTTTAAGGAAATAGACCCCGTCAAGGAGCCGGAATTTTACAAACAGGTGGTTCTACACCTGATCCAAAACGAACACCGGGAAGAGTATTACCGCATTCTTCAGGGATTGTTCTCTGAAGAGGAAAAAGAAAAATTTATAGAGAAGAACAAGTGGAATTGCGAATTGTATGCCATGATGTTGCACATGGAAGGGCGACAGGAGGAATTGTTAGACCACCTGAGAAGTGATAAATATCTCATAGATTTCGCAAAAATGATTCCTTATCTGTACCACAGCCATCCCGTTGAAAGCCTGAAATTGATAAAAGAATACATCCTAGACCGGCTTTCTGACAGAAAATACAGAAGGCGAGAATATCCAAAGATAGTTGAACTACTTCAATCCACCCATATGATAAAAGGTCACGACCAAAAAATAAATGAACTGATTAGAATAGTATACTACCACCAGCCAACTTTGCCGGCGATGAGGAGTAAGATGGAGATGGAGGGATTGGT
>REEI01000076.1 GCA_007695145.1 Saprospirales bacterium
CTTAACGCCAAATACTTGAAGGCCGGGAAAGGGCTATTGAAATTCGAAAATGTTATGTCTCTTAAACTTTGCTTCCATTATTCAATTGATTGCTTTGATAACCATCATCATTCAAGCTTATTATTTATTAGCCTAATTCGATATTTTTTTTTATATAGATTAGACAATTCAACGAGAGCATACAGCTCAATTTTTAGATGAAACTAAAAGATGAACTATTTACTTCCTTCCAGGAAGTTTCTCCCTCTCGAATACTAAGAATTTGATTGATGGGAGGGTTTTCAAAGACCTGTGCACCCCCGGGTGACGGCCACTTGACAGTAATTCTTTTGATTTGGGAAAATGCTCCCAAACCGGCTTCCACTCTTAGCGGATTTGAACCAAAAGATCCGCCGGTGTTTACAGATTTATAGAAAGCCTTATGGTTGCCTTTATCATCTACCACTTCAATTTTCACTCTGGCTCCAATTGCTGATCGATTGCTTTCATTGCCCTGGAGTACCAGGTGAACCCAATTATTATCATTTCCGGGATTCTCAAATAGCAAATTATAAGCCAGGTCGCCTTCAAATGCACCACCTTGCACCGCATAGATATCCTGACTGCCATTATTATTCAGATCGGCGAATGCGATTCCATGGCCTTTTTGTATATGGCCGAATCCGAGCTGTGTCACCTCCTCAAAATATTGTCCTTCCACATTTTTAAACATACGGTTTGGGACAATTGTCCTAAAATCTGGCGCACCAGTACCAGCATAAAAATCGGGATATCCACTATTGGTGAGGTCACCAAAGTTGCATCCCATGGTAAATAGAACCTTGTCCAATCCAACCTTCATACTTACATCCTCAAATCTCTCATTACCCAGATTTCTGTAAAGTCTAAGGGTTTCATTAGCAGAGGGCATACCTTTTAATTCCCTGACATATTCGGCCCCAAGCTCAGTAATCTGACTGGTTGTATAATCAAACACAAGGAGGTCTTCGTAGCCATCATTGTCAAAATCAAAAAACCAGGCCGGAAAACTTTGGATGGGGCTTTGAACCCCGGCATCGGCACCTATCTCTTCAAATTGCCAGTCCTGATAACTATTGCCTCCTCTATTGGCAAAAAGTAAATTTGGACCACCCATAACGGACAAAAAGAGGTCCGGCAATCCATTGTTATTAATATCACCCCAAACCACTCCCTTTGTAAAGAGATTTAAATTCAGGCCATAGAGATGAGCGACATTGGTAAATGTGCCGTCACCATTATTGCGATAGAGTTCGTTCGGATGTGAAACCCCAGAGCCGGGAACACTTTCATTCCCGATATAAAGGTCGAGGTATCCATCTCCGTCAAAGTCGGCCCACGCGGCTGTCTGGGTCGGATGAAAACTCAAAAGACCAGCTTCTCTGGTCACATCAGTAAAGGTTCCATCTCCATTATTTCTCAACAGTGAATTGGGGTGATTACCTCCCGGATTGAGCCATCCTCCTCTTAGGATAAATATATCCGGAAACCCGCTATTATTGTAATCAGCATGGATCACATTCAAACCGGAAACAATTCCATTAAGACCTGCGATTTCTGTAACATCCGTAAAAGATCCATCTCCATTGTTGAAAAACATTCTGCACTGATCCCTCAATCCATAACTGGTAGTGAAAATATCCAGATAACCATTGCCGCTAAAATCATCAATTGCAACACCACCGGAAAGACCAAGTGTACCCAAACCCAGTTTCATGGCGATTTCCTCGAATTCAAAACTTTCCCCTTTGGGAGAAGGAACCTCTACCAGCCATTTAGGGGGAACCTCCTGGGGATGTTTTCCAAGTGTCATGTAAGCTACATTTAGTAGCCATTTGCTGTTTTTATCATCTGGGAATGCCCTTAGAATATTCTCATAATACCTGATGGCATTTTCAGAACCAGCCCTGGCCCTGTGAAAACCTTCAGGCTGAAGTGGCACAATACAAGACAATGAGGTCGGATTCTCAACACAATTTTGGACCTCGCCCATTCTCAAATAGGCTATGGCCAGTAGATCATAAAGCGGCTTTGTCCCGGCATTCAACCCGACATTCTGGCGTTGCATGGACTGGAGCATGGATTCAAACTGCAAAATTGCCGTTGAAATATCTCCCCCATTAAGCAGTTGTTGAGCATACTGAAAAAAAAAGGCTGTCGCCTCACTAGAATTGGAAGCATTCTCAAACCTGCTCTTATATATCTCTGCAAGGCGAAGATTCATGTGGTAGTTAACCATTGGGTCAGCATGTTCTGCAATAGAATCCAGAACAGATACCATCCATTCTGTCCCTCCTACTTCAGCAATTTCTCTCTTATCTTCCGTACAGGAAACCATTGAAACAATTAACAGCATGAATAAGAGCGAGAAAATGTTAAGATTGCAGTTGGTAGGCAGACTGTTTCGCACTGAATCAAAATACTTGAAAGGCTTCAGGATCATTGTAACTTGTATGTCCAACAAAAGTAAGGATTTTTTCCAAACCAGTGTGTTGTTAATACTATCGGCCGTAGACAATTATCAACCAAAGGAGTGAGGACTTGTTTATATTTGCGACTGTTAATCCTTATTTCCAATAAACTCAACAAATCGAACTTATGGAATTACAAAACCTCAATCTGCAAGGTAAAAAGGTGCTAATAAGAGCAGATTTGAATACGCCCATAAGGGATGGAAAAGTAACAGATAACTCCAGAATACTGGGCAGTCTGGCAACCATACGATTTATCCACCAAAATGGGGCCTCAGTGATTTTAATGAGTCATCTGGGCAGACCGGAGAAAAAACTTTTACCGGATGGCAACATAGATAAGCAAACTTTTAGTCTTAAACCAGTGGCCGATGAGTTAAAAAAACACCTATCCGGTAAAGTCGTCCTTGCAGCAGATGTAGCGGGAGCGGACAGCAAGAAGCAGGCTGCTGAATTAAAGACCGGAGATGTATTGGTACTTGAAAACACGCGCTTTGAAGATGGGGAGAAGTCCGGTTCAGAGGAATTAGCGCAAAGAATGGCTGAACTAGCAGACTGCTATGTAAACGATGCATTTGGGACAGCTCATAGAGCGCACGCTTCCACCACTACTGTTTCCAAATTTTTCAAACCCGATCAAAGAGCTTTTGGCTTTTTGATGCAGAAAGAACTTGAGGAGGCAAAAAAAATAACAGTATCCCCTGAAAGACCCTACACAGTAATTCTCGGAGGGGCTAAAGTTTCAGATAAAATCCTCCTCATCGAGAAATTAATGGAAAAGGCTGACAACATACTCATCGGAGGTGGTATGGCCTATACTTTCCTATATGCAAAGGGAGGGAACATTGGCAAATCCCTTTGTGAAAAAGACAAAGTAAATTTGGTGTTGGAGATTTTGGAAAAAGCCAAAAAAAGAGGGGTACAAATTTACCTGCCCGCAGATGCAGTAGGAGCCAAATCAATAGATGAAAAATCGCCAGTTAAAGAATTCCCCGCTGATAAAATAGAGGATGAGTTTATGGGATTGGATGTAGGACCTTTAACATCAAAAATTTTCAGGGAAAAGATTCTCCAATCGAAAACCATCTTTTGGAATGGGCCCATGGGTGTATTTGAACTTGCGCCTTTTTCAAAAGGAACTATTGAGGTAGCCAAATCAATTGCTCAGGCCACGAAAAATGGTGGATACTCCCTCATTGGCGGAGGTGATTCTGTAGCAGCAGTAAATCAATTTGGGATGCAAGACCGGATGAGCTTTCTTTCTACAGGTGGTGGTGCGATGTTGACACTTTTAGAAGGCAGTAGCCTACCCGCTGTAGAGGCGATGATTCGCTCTTAGCCTATTACCTTTAAAAGAAATAATTAATCTTAAGGGATTTCCCTTGAGATTGATTAAAAGATACACCAAACCTCAATCTAAGTGGTCGGCTTTTAAACAACATTTACCACCTCAATTGCTCACAAATTTCAAATCCGCACCAACTTGAGGTAAGGCGGATTTAAGCTTTTTCCTTTTCCAGTAGTTGGAAACCATTGCCGTGAATGTTGACAATCTCTACACTATCGTCAATTTTGAGGTGTTTGCGCAATTTGGTAATAAAAACATCCATACTTCTCGCAGTAAAGTAACTGTCTTCCCCCCAAATCTCCTTTAAAGCATTTGACCTTGAGAGAACCTGGTTGATATTTTTGCAGAAAAGCTTGAGTAGTTCAGCTTCCTTAGGAGACAACTTAATTTTTTGATCCTCTTTACCATTCAGAGAGCCTTTAAAGGTGAGAACGCGGGTTGGGAAGTGAAAATGGTAATTTCCAAAATCGTATTCTTTGGGATCTTCACCGAATTCAGCTTCGGCTATCGTGCGTTTCAGTACAGCTTGAATCCTAACTAAAAGCTCTTCGGAGTTGAATGGTTTGGATACATAGTCATCAGCACCAAGCTTGAATCCGGCTACAATATCCTCCTTCATGGTTTTAGCAGTCAGGAATATAATAGGGACTTTTTGATCAATCTTTCTGATCTCTTTAGCAAGAGTAAAACCATCCATCTTCGGCATCATGACGTCAAGAATACAAAGGTCAACTGGTTTCTCTTTAAACATTTTGAGACCTACTTCTCCATTAGGAGCAAGAGTGACTTCGAAATCGTGCATTTCGAGATAAGATTTAAGAACATCTCCAAAATTGTGGTCATCCTCAACCAAAAGTATTTTAATTCCTTCCATGAATATGTGATCTATTTAGTATGTATAACGCCGATATTGAGGAATCTGTATTAATTTGTTAAAAAAATACTCAATCAGCCTGAAAATTTCTGGGAAACCTTAAAATAAAGGTACTTCCTTTGCCCAGGGAACTCTCTACATCTATCTCGCCTTTATGGGCTGTCATCATAGCCTTTACATAAGTCAATCCGAGGCCAAATCCTTTAACATCGTGGAGATTACCGGTGTGGACCCGGTAAAATTTATCGAATATATTCCTTCTAGCCTCTGCTGACAGCCCGATGCCATTATCGGATACTCTTATTTCCACCCCGTCTTCAGTATCTTGAGTTCTCACCTTTATCTCAGGATGGTCGGGGCTGTATTTATAGGCATTGTCCAATAAATTATTCAATATATTTTCAATATGCATTTTATCTCCAATCACAATAGGATTTCGGGCATTGAGGCTGGTTAGTATACTGCCTTCTTTTTTGTGCACCAGGAAGGCAAAATGCTTGATACACTTCTCAATCATCTCATGCAAATCAACTTCAACAGGTCTAAGAGAAAACCTCCTTTTATCAATAAGAGCCATTTGAAGGACCTTTTCAACCTGGTTGAGCATCCGCTGGTTTTCTTGTTTGATGATTCCGGCAAATCTCAAAACTTTTTCAGGCTTTTGACTGATGGAAGGCGAATTGATCGAGTCTGCTGCAAGAGAAATGGTAGCAATGGGTGTTTTAAATTCGTGGGTCATATTGTTGATGAAGTCATTTTTCATCTCAGAGAGTCTCTTCTGCCTAAAGATTACAAAAATGGTATAACCAAAACAGAAAAGGATCAAGGCAGTAAAAATCAATGAGCCAAATAAGGTAACCCAGGCATCCTCCCAAATAAAGCGACTCCGATCTGGAAAGTGAATAATAAGCTCCCCTTGAGATCCCTCAGGGGAGGTAAAAAGACGGACCCTGTACCTTGAATTGACCAGTGGATTTAATTCCAAATCATCAATTTCAACTACTGACGCTTCAAAATCAGATACATTGACTGCAAACCGGCCATTCTCTATTACAATTGCACGATCATCCAATGACAAAACGCCATACTCGTATTTGGCGCGAAGGTTTCGATTTTCCATTTCCACCTCCAAAACCTGGTCTAAAATAGCTGGATCAATTCTTTCAGCCAGCTCAGGTTTACCCTTTGTTTGTTGCAATATCACAGAGCTCAAAGCACCTCCTTCCATAAGCAGGTTATGGTTCAACAGGGATATGGAATCAAGCTCAAAAAGCTGCTCCAAAATCCGAACAGTGAATGAATAATCATGCGATGAAAAAGGACTTCTAGCTACCTCATCCCAATCGATGTTGACCTTTTGTCCATAAAGATTCAGTAGCTCTGTGCTCTGTCTAATCTCATCCATGCGCTCTATCTGAGCAGCTACATTGGAGAGAGCCGAAAAAATGTTTTGATCAAATTTGGACTCGTTCAGTTCAAGGGAGTAGTTGATCCAATACAACTGTATAAAAAATGAACCTACCACCCCGGTACTCATCAGTATAATAATGGTCCAAATTCCGACTCGATTCATAATGTTTGGAGATATCGATCAGTTACTGACAACAAGAGAAACACTTCAATTCCGCTCAATTCTTTCATAAGTTGTATGCGTATTGGAAAATAGCAACAATGCAATTTATGGAATTTTTCTCTCCCAAATATAGTCATTTTGCGAAGATAATGGAAATAAGTTCATTCCCGCCCTTTGATCAAAATGGCAAAGTCAAACATTCGGTCTGTAAATAGCTTTGGGTCATGAAAATCGCCAGGCCGTGCAAGAGACAGAAACGCATGAATCTGAATACACAAAAAAGCTCCTTTTTAATTCAAAGTAAACCTAACCCTAACACCCGCCTGGGTATTGGTAATCGGATAAGACTGGGTAGTGTAAGGCACAGTTCTGAAGTAATCCATAAATAGTCTCATCGATAAATTATTAGTGAGATCGTATTCTATTGCAGGGGCAATTCGAATAGCCCTTTGGCCGCGGGTGTCCCTGGGATTGATATCCAGCCCCCAGCTGTGTTGGAGCGTTCGATCATCCCTGATGGAGAAATCAAAAATCATTCTCAAGTCCCTGGTAGCTGCTTGCTGTCCCGGACGTTGACCTCTGGTATCCCCCGGTCTTCGCTCACCTCTTTGACCCGGCCTTTGTTGACCTCCGAATCGAAAATCCTGAATGACGTATCCAAATCCAATGGTAAAATCAGTGGATCGGGTTTCATTTAGATTTTGACCTATCGTACTGAGGGCAAGGGTCCTGGATTTTTTGTAGTCAAACCTCAATTCAATCCCACCCTTAGTTTGGATATTGATCCCGATTAATGGAACAAAACTTTCACTGATAGTCAATTGGGGTATACTTATCCTCGGATAAAAGTTGGCTGAGACAGAATCAACATTTTCAGGTATTTGAGAATTTCCAAATTCATCCTCTACGTAAGACAATCTGCTCTGGAAACTATTGGCAGTAAGAGTCGAAGAGTATCCGTGAGAAATGGTAATGCGATCAAATACTTCGTTGAACCAGGGCAGTCTGCTAAGACCATTGTAATTTACGGTCCAATTCGGCATGGGTTTTACATCGAATAGATCTAAGGTTACACTCCTCGGATCGGTGTCGGTATAGGCAGCTAAAAAGGAAGGCAGTAAAACCTGCTCCTGATTGGCGCCAAATCCCTCTTTGTAATCCGGACCATCCTTAGGGTGAGGATCTCCGTCGGGATTCAATCGTCCTGATATCTCAGAACGGTTGCTTTTAAAGGTGTTGAACATTCCCTGTATTTCTGAATTGCTGTCCTTGAACAAGGTATTGAGCGCGAGGTATGAAATACTATAAGATCCGAATTCACTGACCGAGCCAAATCCAAATTCAGCGTCACGCCAGGCTTCCGGAGGAACGTTTTCATCTCCAAAATTCTTAAACAGGAATGACTCATTGGTTGAGAATCGCCTATCCATTTTCAGGTCAATCCTAAAGTCCCTGAAGGGTTCGAGATTCAACTCTGCATTCCAACTTTCTGAAAAAGTTCTGGAAACATTTTGGTTTTGCCTCCTGTCTGCAGAAAACCACCCATTTTGAGTGGCATTTTTTACCAACCAGACATCTGATGGTTGCCGGCCAAATGCATAATCGATTCCGGGTGAGCCGAGACCACTGCTCATACCGGCAAAAGATGGGGTATCCATGAATCCCGGTACGAAGGAAGTATAGTCTCGATTGAAATTAAATCTACCGCGTCGCACCAACAGTAAAGGTCGAATAATGATTCTCTCTGCTACTGAAGGTTGTCTGGTTTGGTCCCTGCCTTGATCGCGCTGTTGAGCGGGAGCCCTCCCAGGCGCAGCTGCCCTACCCGATCGATTGATGCGGCTCAAATAACCGATACTATTGTAAAGCCTTTCAAAGTTTAAATTGGCTCTGATGCTTTCACCTCTGGCATTGTACAGGGAGTTGCCTAAAAAAGGAGCCTGAAATGATGCCGCAGACCAGGTGTAGTTGGTCGTATAACGAGCATCAATACTTATCCACTCCATAAAAGGCAACTTGTCAATTGGAACCTTGTAGTTAGCGGTGAGATTGTGGTTGTAATCCCTAATCCGCCCAAAATCCCTGACATTGTCCCAAACAAACTGTCTTCTATCGCTCCTGGCCGTCCCTACAAATTCATCCGTTCGCCAGTCAAATCCGGAATCTGTCAACTCATCGATCACCGAATTACTCCTGGCACTGAAGTTAAGTCTGAGAGAACGGGTGAGATCCCAATTCAGCTCGTGATCCCTACTCCACAAAAATTGACGACTGGTCGATACTGGAAAATCTTCGGTAAATCTAAATCGACGTTGGTTCAACCGCCTGTCCACCGTAGTTCTAAACCCGATAGTACTGGGAAGTGGGTTAAAATTAAAGTCGGATATCAAACGAACTGCCCTGCCTTCACCCACAATATTCTTGAATGGTTCTATATAATTGGCGGGAATAGTGTACCGGTAATTGATGGTACCGGTATGGTGTGTGTTGTCATCCCTTTCAATGATTGGATCAGACCTATTGGTTTCAGTATAGGCATAGGACAGCGTCCAGTTTTCAATATCCCAGGGCATGGGAGTATCTCCTCCTGAACGCCGTTTCCTCACATTGGTAAAGTTAAAACTCGTTATCTCAGTCTTTTCAATAGCCTGTTCGCGAAGGGAATCCCTTTCAGAACGCGACTCTGCAAGATTGAGTTTTTCGTTTAATTCAACGTCCATATCGAAAGGGTCAAACTGAGGGGTTCGGATTTCAGAAGAATACTGAGCAAAAAACGGGATATCAATATTTGAATTTTCCGGCAGGAACTTACCCAATTCAAAGTCCCCCGCAATATCGTATTGCAAAATGGCCTCCTTGCTTCTTTGTTGCACCCTTTGTTCAAGGCTACCCCACCCCACACTGCTGTAATTACCACTTACGGAAATATTTCCAAAATCAGCTAATTTTAAATTCAACCTCGCGAGAGCAGCATATCCCCCCTGTTCGTTCAAGCCGGTTAAGCGCAATTCATTCACCCATACTTCTGCGCAGAAATTTTGATTGCCCGAATTATTCCTCACTCCGATAAAGATTGATTTCACCTGACCTGTATTGGGGTTTCCAACAACCCTAACAGTATTATTGGTATTTTCAGGATCAGGTTCGGAATAGACGGAGTTAATGGGAACTCCTGCTTGATTTCGATTGAGTTTTACTTCCTTTAATAATTCCAGCGGGAAGTCAAATTCATTTTCCTGCGGCCACACTATCCTATCGTAGGGCACACCACTTTCAAATCGCGAGAAGACCATCGGTATCTCGTATTCGTAATAGTTATTCACATAATCACTACCAAGACGCATCACAATGGACAGATCTTCATCCTGCAAATTATCCAGGGTTTCGGCATGTACAAACATTTTAAGGCGTTCGTAATACCGCATATCAAATTCTCCAAGTATTTTGTACACGGCATTCATCCTGTTCGGTTCGAGATTGCATATCTCCAATGCCAGTGATTGTTCGTTGAGGAATGCATTTGCAAATGTAGACTGATAATTTCGCTCCCGCTGGATCCCGGGTGGAATGATGTACCTGAAGGGACTTCGGCTTGAGTGCTCTTCTATATTTACCACACTTATTTCAAATTCATTGTTTCCTTCCAACTCATCAGAAATACCGGTATCAATCGGTCTGGTAACCCTCCTCCATTGGTTTCTGGTAAGATCGAGTGAGGCAAAACGAAGGGTGACGGGCTGCTCAAAACCTGTCATATAAATGCGCATGAACTTAATTGCCCTAAAGTCCTGTATCCCACCTACTCTCCGATCGTACTGTTTGATAGGAACCTTAAAACGGTACCAAATCTGGTTGTTTGGATTAACTACCGTATCCGTAATAAAATCATTCCATTGGAGTGCATTGTTTCCATCGTGCTTGATAGGTATCTGGTAATCAAAGTAGGCCTCAGTTCTGTTCATGGATCCATCCCTGTTGATATCCTCTGAATCAGGAAAATTGGTATAAGCATTGCTGATTCTCTGCCCTGCTTGAGATATGGGTGAGTTGCCCTCAGGATTATTCCAGCGGCGATAGCGCTCAAACACACCGTCCTCATCAGAAAATGATGGATCGTCGAAAAATCTATAATCATCATTGGACAGGTCAGCCACTATCCGGGCTTTGGCTTCATTGGTTAGTATGGGCGAGCCAATAATGGACTCGTAATAATCTCTAAAAACGGTGATCTCGCCCAGGCTATCCAACCCATCAAGTCCCACATCCTGCAGTGCTCTGGCTTCCGGATCATTGGCAAAAGCATATACCACCGGAGGTACAGTGGGAACACGGCCCCAGGCAGTGGTGTCAGTAGGAATTACATCCCCGGGAACGGGTAGACCATTCTCGAAAAACTGAAGCCCGTCCTTTAGAATATCCTCGGATACATTTCCAAGATTGATATGCATATATCCCCCTTCTTGTATTGGTCTCTCTTCCGTTCCTATAAATGGGTTCAGCATCCAGAACTCAACGTACTCAATATTGGTCAACTCAAAATCATTGGTTGGCAGTGCACGCATCAAGCCACCCCAGCGAGATTGGGGATCTTGCAACTTACCTTCGGGAGTCAGACCGGCAGAATATCCTGGTATGCCTTCAGGCCGATCAAAATTGTAAGGACCTCTTTCATCCGGATAATAGGAGATATCAAAAGTCCTGAAATCAAATAAGGTAGGAAGATTGGGTCTATTTCGGAATATTTCTTGTTGCCCTACTGTTCGCGTATAAGGGTCATTCTGACTACCTGCAATTATCCGCTCTATCCTATACCAATTGATCAGAGCACGATTGGCTCCAGTCACATCAGCGTCAATCAACTGTGATTCAGGAAACTTATCGGTGCCTTCAGGTATGGAGGAGATCACCCAACTGTTGACCGGAACCCTCAAATCTATTCGGCTCGCACTTCCCTCAAAATCATCTATATAGACCACCCCACCCTCATCGTCACCAACATTAATTGCCTTGGAATGCCCGGGACGGAGGGCAGCACCTTCAATGTAGAAGTCAATTTGCGATTGCTCTCTGGTGCTCAAACCAGGTATAGCATCCACTGCCCTGGTCAACCAGGGTGCCTCATTACTGTAATTAAAGTCCAGTCCAAAGACGCGATTGTTAATAGGATCATCCCCAAAGTTTACCTTTTCCGTAAAGGGTTTTTCCCAGAGGTGCATATAAGTTCCACCAACACTCATGGTGCGACTTATCGTATAATCCGCCCTCAATCCCACCATGGATCGAGTTTGAAAACTAAACATAGAATTATCCTCAAAGGACACGTTGATAGGTGTTCCCGATGCCAAATAAGAATCATTGATAATCCTCACTCGACCAATCTGATAATCAACCACATAATCTATATCCTCCTGCAGCACTGCTCCTCCAGCTCTAACTGTAACCGAACCTCTGGGCACATTGATGGCCCCCAGTGAAATATCACTGGTGACAGAGGAGCGATAAGTTCCTCTCATGACAAAGCGGTTTCTTTCCTGAAACTCTCTGGCAACAGTAATGGTGGTGTCATAAAGCAATTGATACTCATATTTTTCAAAGATATCTTCATCATCCAAAAGTCGACTCAGCGAACTGCCAAACGGCTCGAGAACGGGGAACATCACTTTACCGGTCTGGGTATTGATGGTTATTCCCGGAATAAAGTCAAAGAAACCATCCGGAACAGGATCACCAAAATAATTTAAATTATCCAGATTGAAAACTTCCAGAAGAGGCCGAGTAAAACCGGGCTCTGGTAAGAATCTCTTTTGCCCTCCAGCCGGGTCATCGTAGAAAATATCAAATCTAAAATCTTCCTCACTGGCCTGAAATGCCCCAATGGAATATACATTTTTCATCATGAGGTCCCACATAGGCTCAGAAACACTCTGACTGGAGCTCTTCAACATTTTCAAAAAGAGTACCTGACTCGACGCACTGGAAGTATCTCCTTCAAAAGCGGGGATGTCAGATGCAAACTCTCCGACCTTGTAAGGCCGTCCATTGTAGGTATATTCATAGGCTACAGCGAGCACTTCATCGGGCCTTAAAGCGACATCCAATTGTATGACACCCAATTCTGGAATGACATTGTAGCGGTTGGTGGGCAATTTTCGGGCCCTGCGCTGTTCAAACTGACTGCCTGCCGAAAAATTATAGGGTGGTCCCTGCAATACATTTACGACCGATCTCAAATCCCGAACTGCATCGCCATCATTGAGCAATTGACTGTAAATTCTGTTGGCAGAATTGTCCGGCAAGGCACCCTCTCCATCTAATGGCCTGAGATCGGGTGGAATTGCAGGAAGTCCAAATTCATCCTGGATTCGCTGAGCTGAAAAATTATCGTATTCACCAAGATCTGAAATCGCAACAATTTGGCGGAGGTCCTCGTACTCGTTGCCAATGTTTGTAACCCAGACCTCCACCCTCTCCAGGCGAAAAAGACTATTTATATAAGGAAGGGCTGAAAGGGCGTCTTCAAAAATGCTGCGATTGTAGTGGGACAGAAAAAAGTGCCTGTTGGCGTCGTATTCATCTGCCCTTACTTCAAACTCTTGAATTTGACTTCCTCCTTGAATTTGAATATTTTCCCGTCTCGCGCGTTGCTGAGAGGCAATGGCAGTCAATCTCAGATGGCCGAATTGGAGCTCCGTTTTGATTCCAAATAGACTTTGACTTCCCTCAATTAGGGAGCTTCGCAATGGAAGACTGACATTACCGGCTTCAATATTTTTAATGATATCGTCCTCATCAAAAGCTTCGCTGTCAAACTTAATATTGAGTTGATTTTCAAAATCAAAAGTAGGACGGGTATTGTAGTTGGTGGACAAGGATAATTTTTCTCCGATTTGACCGGTGACATTCATCTGAATATCCATGTTGAAATCAAATATTCCCTGTCTCTGTTGCCTAACCGGAAGGATGGGATTCTGAATATTTTGAAATCGGGCGCCCAAAAGAACGTCAATATGGCCCTGTGGCTGAATATCTACTTCTGACCCTCCAAAAAGACGATCGATGAGATTCTGATCAATATCG
This sequence comes from Saprospirales bacterium, assembly GCA_007695145.1. Classification (GTDB taxonomy): domain Bacteria; phylum Bacteroidota; class Bacteroidia; order Chitinophagales; family Saprospiraceae; genus PWJY01. The sequence continues at coordinate 13,362 of REEI01000076.1, forward strand.
ATTTCCAAAATGGGATCAGTCAAGCCTTCGACTTCCCCATAGGGATCGGCAATCCCGGCTAGATTGGCAAAATAGGCTCGCTCTTCTCTGCGCGATCGCCATTCCATATATTCCTGGAAGGTCATGTAAGTGGGGGAACGGAAGTAATCATCTCCTATGCGTTCAAGAAGGTAGTACCTGTTTGTCACGGGATCGTACTCAACCTCCTGCTCTATAATCGCAGGGTCTCTGAGATCGAATGGATTTCTACCACTCCTGAGAAAATCGCCAGACCTGTCTCTGAGTGAGTCGGGTTGTTCTTCCTCAAACAACTCCTCTAAAATGCTCACATACGGATCTTCCAGTATATTGGCTGAAAGAGTATGATCTGAAAAGATCAGAGGCCCTGAAATTGTAAAAAATACCGCTGTAAAAACTGATAAGATAAATTTCTGCATAAGTCCTTCGAGAACGAAACAATTGTCACTTAACGCTAAATGAATGCAAGGCGTATAAATTAAATAATATTTTAACTCATGACCGATTTCTACCTCTGGAAAGACATCATCAATTCCATTGAAACCGACCACATAGACAAAACCGGATTTTAATACCGCGACATATGATCAAAAAAAAACAACTCATCCCAAATCGCTGCTGAATCCCTTCTACAAAAAAAGCGCAAAGGTAATTGTAAGCAGGTTTTTGTTACACTATTTTAAGTCATAATCTTCAAGGCGGATTTAATGAGTTGCTCCGTACTCTGAATCCCCTCTTCCCCTTTCATTATCGTGTCAATTGCTTTCCTGACCTTCGGCCTTGGAAAGCCAAGTGCCAACAAAGCATGTATGGCCTCCTCAGTTTCTGAAGCTCTTGCCACCCTTTGATCGCCCTGCGAATCGAGCGACTCTTTGGAAACTTTATCCTTTAAATCGAGAATTATTCTCTGCGCAGTCTTTAAACCGATCCCTTTAACACTTTTAAATAGCACAATATTCTCAGCCAGGATTGCAGCTTGAACCTCTGTTGGACTCAAAGAAGATAAAATAATTCTCGCAGTATTCGTCCCCACCCCCGACACACTGATCAAGTGCCTGAAAAGCGTACGCTCGTCCTCCGAGAAAAAACCATACAACTCCATCAGGTCTTCCCTCACCTGAAGATGAACAAACAAACGGATTTTTTCCTTGCCTTGTATTTTCTCGTTAGTGTGAAGTGAAATATTCAACAGGTAACCCACACCTCCAACATCGAGCACAACTTGGGTGGGATTGAGAAGACTTACACTTCCACTGATATAATCGTACATTTCGATTGTTTTTAAACAGGGACGAAATTACAGCCATCAATCGTAAATATCCTAATTTTCTTTAATATATTTTTAGGGAGTGGGGTTATTAATGATATAATTGCCATAGAACCTTTTGTTTATATCGTAATCATGGATTCTCCTTGCTTTTTGCATTGATGTATTATTAAACACTAAGCAAAGGTGCAAAAAGCAAGCAAGCGAGGTCCATGTCACGCAAAATCAACTAAACTAAGACTTACCCAGCTGGATGTTTATACAACTTGTTTAAAAGCAGTTGATGATCGAAAGAACCCAGGCTATATGAACCGTGGGTTGCCAAGGAGATCGGGGAGCTTGGCAAAAATCTCAACCGCAGCTGCCAGAAATGGTGTTTGGAAAAAAATGATGTGGAGAATATTGAGCTGACTTGAATTCACCAAGGCAGGGCTTTAAAAAGCAGTTGGCCTATTCACCATCAATAGAATGGCTAAAAGAAAGGCTCCACTTAATCTTTATTCTACCGACTTTCACAACAAAAATGGTAGACTTACTCCATTCAAAGGAAACTTTGATTCACCGAAAAGCGACAATGGCCTCCGGATTAATTTCTGCAATAAAAAAATCCCTGCTTTTTAGAAGGGATCAGACGGTAGTGGCGGCACCGGACTTTTTGATCATATCCCTGGCCATTTCGAGGATATCTGTCCGATTGAGGTGCACAATTCCGCCGTCGGGACCTGGTTCAATGTGCGTACTGACTACCTGACCATCCACATACTTATTTGCTCCGAAATAATTCCTAACCGTTTGTTCATCTTCTCCGAGTGCCTCTGCAATTTTTTTAACACTGCCTGTCGGCAATTGATGTTTGATGTTTCTCAACTGATTGAAAGTAATTTTCATAAGCATAGATTTATTAACAAAGTTATCAATGGCATAAATTTAACAGTATTTTTTCACATGTCAAGTATTTTCATAATTTTTTTTAACCTTTTTAGTGAATTTTTCAAAGAGCACTAAATTGGTCATTGAATTTCATTTCGGCTTATTGCCTACCCAGGTCTATCGCGCTCAATTTACATGAATTTCTGTAGCAGCTTTGTATAATTGGAGTTTGGCTATTGGCTTTGTATGAGGTCTGTGATGTGAGAAACCAATCCATATGAAATCCTAAAAGTACGCCCGGGGAAAAATTGCTCTTCCTTTCATTCCTCAATTCTCAAAGTATCCCAATCAGATTGACAACCATTGTGCCTTCGGTGAAGCTTTTTAAACTTTTTAACCACCACAAAGGCGGAGAGCGTCACAAAGCCCATGCAAATTGAATGAACTTTGCTAATTTCGCACCTCAAATCATAGTGTAAATCACATTGCAATGGAATACAATACGCGAGATATTGAGATCAAGTGGCAAAAGTACTGGAAGGAAAACAAAACCTACAAGACGGATATAGATCCTGCCCGCCCGAAATACTACATTCTCGATATGTTCCCATATCCATCAGGTGCAGGACTGCACGTTGGGCATCCTCTGGGCTATATAGCCTCAGATATAATGTCCAGATATAAAAGACATAACGGGTATCAGGTTTTGCACCCCATGGGTTATGACGCCTTTGGACTTCCGGCTGAACAATACGCACTACAAACAGGGGTGCATCCGGCCATATCTACGCAAAAGAACATCGATCGATATAGAGAGCAACTCTCCAATCTGGGGTTTGATTACGACTGGAGCCGAGAATTGGCTACCTGTGATCCGGACTACTACAAATGGACTCAATGGATTTTCATTCAGTGGTTCAACCACTACTATTGCATCGAAACCGATAAGGCCAGGCCAATAGCAGATTTGGTCATTGAGTTTGAAAAAAGTGGCAACACCCATTCCACCGCTTTTGGCAGTCAGGATATTTCTAAATTTTCTGCTGAGGAATGGAAGGCCATGACTGAAAAGGAAAAAAGCGACCTCTTGATGAATTATCGGATTGCCTACCGCAAGACTTCCTATGTCAATTGGTGCCCTGCACTGGGAACAGTCCTCGCCAATGACGAGGTTAAGGACGGTTTGTCAGAAAGGGGTGGTCACCCTGTTGAGCGAAAGCCCATGCTCCAGTGGTCTCTTAGGATTTCTGCTTATGCGGAACGTCTATTGCGAGATTTGGAGCATCTGGACTGGACCGATTCACTAAAATCCATGCAGCGAAATTGGATTGGCAAATCAACAGGTGCGATGATTCGATTCCGACTGGATGGCCACGAAGGTGAAATTGAGGTTTTTACTACCAGACCGGACACTGTATTTGGAGCAACCTTTATGGTACTCGCACCCGAACACCCGCTAGTAGAAACCATAACCACTACTGATCGAAGAACCAGGGTGGCAGCATATCAGAAAAAAGCCGCTTCACTCTCTGAAAGGGACAGGCAGGCCGGGGTGGACAATGTGAGCGGAGAATTTACGGGTGCCTATGCTATTCATCCTATTACTCATAAAAAAATACCCGTATGGATCAGCGACTATGTACTCATGGATTATGGAACAGGAGCAATCATGGCAGTTCCTTCGGACGACGATAGAGACCATCGCTTTGCCACTTATTTTGAAATTGAGATCATACCTGTAGTGGACAAAACCGATAAAGATCCGGAGCGGCATCGCATCATCAATTCCGAATTCCTCAATGGCCTGACTGTAAAAGAAGGTAAGTCGAAAATAATTGAAGAATTGGAGAAAAGGGAAATCGGAGAGCGGAAAGTGAAGTTCAAATTGCGGGATGCCATATTCAGTAGGCAGCGTTATTGGGGAGAACCCATTCCGATACTCTATGACAAAGACGGCATTCCACATGCTATGCATACCTCTGACCTGCCATTAGAGTTACCCGATTTGGATGACTTCAAACCCGGGGCAGATGGCAGATCACCACTTTCAAAAAACAAGGAATGGGTCAATGCAATAAAAGAATTTACCCGTGAAACGGATACGATGCCGGGTTTTGCGGGTTCTTCCTGGTATTTCCTGAGGTATATGGATCCGCGAAACAAAACAGCCTTTGCATCCTCAGAGGCCATTAAATACTGGCGAGATGTCGACCTGTACATTGGTGGAACTGAGCATGCAGTAGGACATTTGATCTACGCTCGATTCTGTCACAAATTCCTATATGACATCGGTAAGGTAGTGAGCGATGAACCTTTCAAAAAACTCATCAACCAGGGGATGATTCAGGGGGTTATTGAAAGTGTCTATTTGGATAAGAGAAGTCAAAATCCTGGTCGTTTTGTATGTTCAGGAATTGCAGATAAAGAGGGTGAAGAGCACTTTACCCGCATATTGATTCATGTAGACTTTGTAAAAAATTACGGGGCTAAGGATTCCTATATCAGTTCCGAATCCATTGAGCAATTTCTCGAGTGGAATCCCTCCTTTAAAAATGCAGTGTTTGAATGCTCAGGAGGTATTTATCAAAATGGGAATTTCACGCCCCATCCCGGATCTTCAGCAAATGACAGCCATCTGCTGACTCATTCTGAAGTTGGAAAAATGTCGAAGTCGAAATACAATGTGATCAATCCCGATGAGGTGATAGAGCAGTACGGTACCGACTGCTTTAGAATGTATGAGATGTTTCTCGGCCCCATAGAACAATCAAAGCCCTGGGACACTCAAGGCATAGATGGGGTATCCAAGTTTTTGAGGAAGTTTCGGGACCTTTTCTTTAAGGAGGGAAACTTTCAACTTTCAGATGCACAACCAACCAAGGAAGCAAATGTGGTGTTGCATCAAACCATAAAAAGGGTTCGAGAGGATATTGAGCGATTCAGTTTTAATACCTGTGTGAGCCACTTTATGGTCGCTACAAATGAACTCCGAAAGCTTGGAGCAGATCAGCGCAGCATTCTCGAGCCTTTGATAGTACTGATCTCTCCCTTCGCGCCCCATCTTGCTGAAGAGCTTTGGCACCTGGCAGGCAATGAAGATACCGTGACCGTGGTTTCCTATCCCGAATACGATGAAGCCGTTCTTAAAAAAGATGAAATTGTTTACCCGGTGGCGATAAATGGTAAAAAGCGGACGGAAATCACTTTTCCCTTTGATGCCGAAAAACAAGTCATTGAGGAAAGTGTTATAAGGAATGAAATAGTGCTTAAGTGGAAAGATGACAAGCAGATCAAAAGGGTCATTGTAGTTCCGGGAAAAATGATCAATGTGGTTGTCGGTTAAATAACAATTCTTATGCTGAATAAAGGTCAGAAACTCTACAGTGTTGTCAATTTCAAATGTCCCAATTGCCACGAGGGGGACCTCTACCCCACCAGTCTGGGTTCATTTAGCAAGACCTTCACCATGTATGAGTACTGTCCGTCCTGTGGCCAACCATATGTTATCGAACCCGGATTTTACTGGGGTGCTATGTACATAGCCTATATGCTTAGCTCTGGCATAATGTTAGTCGGATTTGGAGTCCTCTTTTTTGGGTTTGGGCTGGAAATCATACCTTCTTTCTTAATTCTACTCGTGTTGCTTGTGATTTTATATGGATTGATTTTTCGGCTGGCCCGGTCGATTTGGATCAATATTTACGTGCATTACAAGCCGGATAAAAAATATCCAGACAACTTAAAAAAAGTCAACAATGTCACCCGAAAAACTTGATCACCTATTGTCGACTTATTTTCCTCAACTCTCCGACCTCAAACTCATGGAGGAAATCCATAGAGTGGCGAGATGGGTAGAAGTTCCGGCTGGAGAAGTTTTGATTCAATATGGTTCATTTGTAAAAATGGTACCACTAGTGACAGAGGGCTGTATAAAAATCAACCGACAGTTTGAAGACGGAAGGGAATTATTTCTCTACCACCTTTATCCCGGAGACTCCTGTGCCATTTCAGTAAGCTGCTGTATGTCACTGGAACCCAGTCCCTTTTTCGCAGTAGCAGAGGAGGACAGTCAACTCATCGGTATACCGGTTGAGCACCTTGACGCCTGGCAGAAAAAGTTTCCAGTCTGGAATCAGTTTATCCTTTTGACCTATGAAACCAGATTCAAGGAGTTGGTACTTGCCCTCGACGATGTAGCCTTCAAAAAACTCGATGAAAGGTTGATCGAATATTTGCGAAAAAAATCGGAAGCACAAAACACTCTTACTATTTTTATTACTCATAAACAAATAGCGGATGAACTCAACACCGCTCGCGAATCTATTTCACGCTTACTTAAAACCATGGAAAGTAAAGGGCTTATAGAACTTGGAAGAAATACTATAGAGATAAAGAGGTAATTCATCACCCATCACCTCAAAACCACCAACCGCCCCGTGCTCACCCCACCAAGCCGATCCCTGACCCTAACAATATATACACCCGCCACTATGCCTGCCAGATCAAGATAGTAGTCGGGTATCCCCAATTGTACTGCATTATAATACACCTCCCTACCCGAGATGTCGTACAGCCGTATTTCTACAGGATCAATACCGCTCCAGCCAACCAGGGCATACTTTATATGCATAATTATTTATTCAACTCAAGAAAAAATAACACTCCCGGAACTATTTGACAATCTTGATTTACGAACAAGGAACACCGATTAACGATTTCAGATTTTTATACCAATCATTCTTTCCTACAAATCATAGCTAATCATGCATTCAATGATTAAATTATTCGCAAATGGGCGTTCGTTAATCGGTGTTCGTTAATCAACAACTGTCCTGTTTCACCTTTACTCATTAAGATTGGCCCGTATTCATTTGTCTCGATTGAAGTCAAACAGGACTATTTGATCTTTTTTCTTAAAAACCCATACCTCCCCACACAATTTTAACATATAAAATTTATCAGTATATATCAACCAACCCGATCACAGATCACTCCATCACCTCAAAACCACCAACCGCCCCGTGCTCACCCCACCAAGCCGATCCCTG
>REEI01000045.1 GCA_007695145.1 Saprospirales bacterium
CAACTCCTTATACCCGAATATTTTTCGCGTATAGCCTCCCAAATGGGAGTAAATACGAATATTTTATGTTTTTTCATAGTTCTAAATCCTCTATTGGGCTGCGAATTTCTCGCAGCTGTTTTCCACTGATATGGGTGTACAACATGGTTGTCTTTGGGTTGGCATGTCCCAATATCTCCTGAATGTATCGAAGTCCGACTCCAGCCTCTAAGAGGTGGGTTGCATAGCTATGGCGCAAACTGTGTAAGGTGATCTTTCGGTGGATTCCGGCGGCCTTGACTGACCTTTTGAAGGCTGACTGTGCGCTTCTCGAATTGTACATCCCTCCTTTTTGTCCTTCAAAAACATAGTCCTCTGTTCTATACGCCAGAGCGTATTCTTCCAGCATGCTGACCATTTTTGATGACAAGGGTACTCTTCGGTCTTTGTGCCCCTTGCCACCACGTATATAAATCAGTTTTTCATGCCTCCTGATGTCTGACCATTTTAATTTCAAGGTCTCTCCAATTCTCAGGCCGCAACTGTAAATCAGCGCAAATAAAGTACGCTGCTTTTTGTTCTTTGTGCATTTTATTATTCCGGACACCTCCTCCCTTGTCAAAACCTCCGGGAGTTTTACTTCCCTCCTCGGTCGCTGTATTTGGTCCAGTTCTAATGCGGTCTGACTGTGTAGCCCATAGAATAATTTAATGGCGTTAATGAATTGATTTTGGGTGGATCGCGCTTTGTTTTTTAGGATAAACTCACGATAATTATATTGCTCTATATCTCTGGAAGTTACTTTATCCCATTTTTTGTCACTGATATGGTTTAAAAATCCTGCCACCATCGACCGATAGGTTTGAATGGTGGATGGACTGTACCTCCTCTGCTCCATATACTCCACCATTTCCTTTATCGGTTGGGCAAAATCAGCTTTGGTATCAGCGGATTTTGATTGCTCTGGTTTGCACTTATTTACCTTATTCCTAAAATCTACTGCCGAAACCCTTTTTAGCTCCATCATATCTACCCAAACTAAACCGCGACAGTGGTTAATCAATCGCCTTCTATTTTCAACTGTATCCGCTATATAAAAGCATTTGTTAGTTTGTGACCATTTTAAACCGGCGAGCTTTTTTATATGAACTCTTATCTTATCGTTATATGGAAATCTAAGGGCTATCTGTTGAGCGCCCCTGTGAAAAATTGAAACGGCTTTTATTGCAGGACTTTCACCCTTAGGTTCGGTTTCAATGGTCTCATATTGATTGGCTGAATACTGCATCAAATTTTTTGGCTGTGTAAATGCCTATAAACAAACTTGTTAAAAATAATATGGACAAATATAGACCATTTTAGTTAATTTCCACGGATTCTCATAAAGATTTTGGAAGATTCCAACTTTTTATGGGAGGAAAAGGTACTTTTAATGTTTTCTAAGATTAGCCTGCTTACAACTGCGGTTGCTCAGGTCACTCTAGTGATTCCGGATTCCTGGAGTAATTCCCACTCAAAAAATGGCAAAATATTCCCCTGATTTTAAATACTTTACCTGGAATCCTACCCCTCTTTTTATCCATCTGATTATAGACTTAGCACATGCCCGATGCTTTTCTGGCCGGCCATACGCCGCAGCCTGTAAGCCGGATAATGGCGACAGTTTTGGCTACAAGGACAAAATCATACCACCTCAGACTGATGGAATAAGACTTCACAATAAAACTGTGGTGTACAGGAATTCAATCGAATTGGGTCTGAAGAAAATAGAAAAGCAGAGCTAGTAATCCACCCGGCAGTCAGGATGATCCATATGGAGACCAAAGGGATTCACGCAGTGGAATTTTGAAGCGGAAGCTTCCAAATCAAAGGTTTGGGGAACCTTTGACGGAGTGAACCGCGATAGCGGGTGGGTTGGCTTTTTCCTGTCTTATTTCATGGTTTGCCGGAATAAGTGTCATGATAACTATGCTTCAGCCGACCCAAGTTTTGATTTTTTTTGTATGAGGTGATGGTTTCGGAGAGGCCGGCCCTGAGCGCCAACCGAATGGTTGTTGGCCACTTGTAGGAATCGCTATTGGTTTAAGCTCCGTATTTCAAAGAACTTTTGTGGATGGTATTGGTACACATTCAGTTTTAGATTGGCACCCTTTCAGACAATTTTGGAACTGAATTTATATATTTGCCTTATTCAATAGGAAATAGTTGTTTCGTAACATGACCTTAAGACCAAAAAAGTATTGCGCAGTAAAAAATTTTAGTAATGAAAACCATTCATCCCCAATATATTACTGATCACCAGGGTAAAAAATTATCTGTAGTGCTTCCTTTGGAGGATTTTAAAACACTTATCGAAGAACTGGAAGAACTGGAAGATATTAGGCTTTATGAGGAAGCTAAAAGGTCCAATGAACCTTCTATTCCTATTGATAATGCTTTTAAGATGATTGAAGCTAAGCGCAAGGTTAAGTAATGGCTTATCAAGTTAGCTTAAAGAAGCGAGCCATCAAAGCTTTTGAAAAATTAATGAGCCCTATTACTCTCGTATCAAAAAAACCATATATGGCCTTTCCGATAACCCCCGACCCCGTGGCTGTAAACAGTTAAAAGGGAAAGACGCCCTTCGTATTCGCGTAGCCGATTACCGCATTATCTACGAAGTATTCGACGATATCCTTATTGTTGACGTAATAACGCTGGGGCACAGAAAAGAAATTTACAGGTAAGCTCAATCACTTTTGTGAACCGCTTAAGTGGTACACTTTTGGATTGAGACTTACAGCTTAAAGCGGTTTGAAATTAAGGTTATCCATGCAGTTGTATAGGAGAGAGTTTATCGCCCTTTTCAAAGAACTTTTGTGGGGGTGATGATAAACATTCAGTTTTAGATATTTACCCTTTGAGGCAATTTTAGAACGGAATTTAATATATTTGTGTTACAGAGTAAAATGTGTGGAAATCAGATATAATGGAGCTTGATATGTTAAATCAATTAGGTTATGAAAGTATTACTGGATATTAAAGAGGATAAGGCTGAATTTATTTTAGAATTGCTTCACAACTTCAATTTTGTTAAGGTCAAGCCACTTACACCTTACAAGGCTGGAGTGCTGGAAAGTTTGAGGGAAGCGGTGGAGGAAGTAAATCAGATCAAGGCCGGGAAGAAAAAGGCTCAACCACTAAGCGAATTTCTCAATGAGCTATAAAATAGAAACCATTGCTCCTTTCCGCAGGGAGGTCAAAAAGCTCATTAAAAAATACCCTTCCCTTAAAAACGACCTTGCCAACCTCGGAATAAAGCTTTCGACTAATCCCTCTGTCGGTAAGGCTCTCGGTAATAACTGCTACAAGATACGCCTGGCCATTACTTCAAAGGGAAAAGGTAAGTCCCGTGGGGCACGGGTGATCACCCATTTCTACGTGGCTGATAATACCGTCTTTCTGCTTTCCATTTATGACAAGTCCGACCAGGAAAATATCTCTGACAGCCAGATCAAAGCACTACTGAAACTTATTCAGTAAAAATCCCTGTATTCCAAGACTACTTTATGTAAATATTTTTCATTGCTCATTTTTAGATACCCCAAAACAAAATCGCCTAGAAAGCTTGAAACTCCTATCGAATAAGAGACAAGAAAGGCGACTTGCCTAACTTTGTCTTCCTTTCATACCACCCAGTGTAGGCCTTCAGGTGCTGGGCGGTTTCATTAATATTGAAGAGAAAAAATTACTGTTAAGGCACTTTCCTCACGGCATCTTGAAAGCCACTTTTCTTGTACCCGACCGCTTCCTGTTTAGGATACGTCCTTTCCAGCAATGGCCCAAGCTGCTCAGGGCAGCAGAAGATGGCAGATTTAATCATGATAACAACCTCTTCGAAAATAAAATAAGCCCCCTTGCTTTAGGAAGGAAAAATTACCTGTTTGCAGGATCACACAAAGGAGCCAAAAGAGCCGCAAAGTAATAATCTTCTTTTGGCCCCTGTATCCAATGCGGTGTCAACCCCAGACAATGGCTCAAGGAAGTATTAGAGAAAATCCCTGAATATCCAATCAACAAAATCGATGAGTCCACTCCAATAACCCCTTTTTTCATAGTGAATAAATTTCTTTCTGTTTCTGTATTATCACTGGTTCTTGACATAATCGGGCGAAAATTATCTTTGTACGAAGTGTTATGATGAT
>REEI01000085.1 GCA_007695145.1 Saprospirales bacterium
CCCCCCTCACCCTCCAAACCGACACCATTATTCATGTCAGTTGTTTTGGAGCTGCAGATGGAGCCATTTCAATAGAGGTGGAAGGAGGGCTACCACCTTATAGCTTTTTCTGGGAAGGGCCGGATGGATTCACTTCTGCTGACTCCAATATTGCCAATTTGGCCGCCGGAACATATGATCTAACCCTTACCGACCAGTTAGATTCGACTGCCAGTCTAAGTGTCCTTATTGAGCAACCTGACTTATTGGAAGCAAGCTGGATTACCGAGAATGTTACCTGCTTTCAAGGATCAGATGGCAGCATTGAGTTTCTTTCCCCAACTGGTGGATCCGGAAACTATGAATTTAGTATTGATGGGGGAGAATCTTGGGACAACACCTTGCTTTTCGCCGGACTGCAGGCAGATACTTTTGATCTGCGGATGAGGGATGAGGATATACCCACTTGTGAGCTTGCTCTCGACAGCTCGGTAGTAATCACTCAAGCTAGCGATTTTAGTTCAACCTTCACATTTTTATTCGCAGGTGATGATATTGAACTGAATGACGGAGATACCATTTGTGCTGGAATTGAGGCCACTCGAATTTACCTTCAAAGTACGGAGGGTAATGCACCTCTGGAGATAGTTTATTCCGTAAACGATGGAATGTTCACAGACACATTCACCAATTCAGGGGTAATGCCTGAAGATGAGGCAATCTTTATTTTGGCATTTGGACCAGGCCCATTTGAAGTTATTCTCATCAGCATTACCGATGAAAACGGCTGTCCGTCACTGGCACAGGAAGGGTTTACATTTTATGTGGATGGTCAATTTGCTGATGGAAACATATTTTCAGATCCCGATTCAGTCTCTGTTGAAAGCGGCAGTCAGTTTGAGGTGACTTTTATTGCGGAAATTTCGGGTTGCGATGCGGTTAATGCAATTTTTCTGGAAATGAATTTTGACCCTGACTTCCTTGAGGTCGTGTCCATAGATCCACTTGATTGGGGTACCGGCGAATCCCAGGACATAACTACTAATATTGACAATCTAAATGGAAGTTTTAGTTTTCAGGCCTCGCAGGATTTTCCGCCCAATCCATTTAATACCTCCTTTGAGTTTGCGACTGTCACATTTGAAGCCAAACAAACTACCGGGGATTCTGTGACCATGCTAGAATACATTCAGGATCTATTTGGCGGCACTGAAATATTTGGTATGGATACTGTCAATTTAGGGCCTCTTGAGAACATACCTGTACAAATCTTTGGTTGCGATGAGTTTGAGATCAATACTGCTTCCGATCTTAGTTGCTTTGGAGAGTCCGATGGAAGTGCAGAGGTGGTGTCAGTTAGCGGAGGAACAGCTCCTTACAGCTTTCTATGGAATACAGGAGATACCACTCAAGCTGTTGACTCTTTGGCAGCAGGGATCTATACGGTAACCATTAGTGATGCAGAGGGCTGCACCGATACTGCCAGTGTGACTGTAAATGAAAGAGACTCCATCACAATCACCGTAATCGTAGAAGATGCTACTTGCTTTGGAGGGGAAGGAACCCTTTCCATCAATGGAGCGGGTGCCAGTCAATCATTTTTTACTTTTACAGTTAATGATGAATCAATAGGTGGTAGTTCCGGATTTATGGTTATAAGCCGACCACCAGGAGAGTATGAAATAGTTGGTACTGCTAATGTAAATGAATGTCAAAAAACTGCTTTTGCTATTATCAATCAACCGGACTCCATTCAATTCAACGAGCTGATTACCGATCCACTTTGTCATGGCGAAAATGGGACTATCGAGTTCAACCCAACAGGTGGTACGGGATCCATTGATGTCACTCTTGACGGAATGGAGGTTTCTTCGCCTCTCTCGCTTCCAGATGGTTCCTATACCTTGGTAGCTACGGATAGCTTAGGTTGTATGGAATCAGTTCAACTTGAAATTACAGAGCCGGATCAATTTGAATTCGCAACCGTATTAGTTGGCCCTGAATGTCCCGGTGATCTGTGGAGTTTTACCTTTTTTGCAGGCGGAGGAACAGGGCAAACGACCTTTACATTGAATGGGGACACCATTGACGCGCCTCTTGAGTTTGAGGGTTTAATGGGGGATTCTATTCAATTGGAGGCAGGTGAATACATATTTGCGATATCTGATGAAAATGAATGCTCAATAACTATTAGCGAGCTTACTTTGGTTGATGACCCACCAATAGATTTTCCAGTTCAGGTTCTTAATCCTCCTTGTTTTGGAGCTGATGGCTTAATTTTTGGAGGACTACTACCACCTGAAGGCCAGCAACCCCAACCACCATTTTTGGACTTGATTTACTACGTGAACGGGGATTCTATAGGAACTGATCTTTTTTTTCCTGCCCCTGCCGGGGAATATCTGGTCACTGTAGAAGATGGAAATGGATGTACGAGGGATTCTTTGGTGGTTATTGTAGAACCCGACTCAATAAATCTGCAACTCGAGCTGACTCAGCCGACTTGTGAAGATCCGCAGGGATTGGGTATTGTGACGTTTGATCCAATTGGTGGAATCGGTGAAATTACCGTCCTATTGGGAGAAACCACTGTCAATTCCCCATTATCCCTGCCCCCCGGCACTTATGATTTGGTTTATTTTGATGAAAATGAATGTGAGGATACTGTTACGGTAACAATCGTCCAACCTAATTTTGTCCTATTAACCCTCGATAGTGTCATCAACGCCAGCTGTTTTGGGGAAAATGGAACCATAGGTTTTTCTGCAACTGGAGGCAACGGTCCATTGAGCTTTACCCTTGATGGCGAAGAAGCGAGCTCTCCGGTAGAGGTGCCCGCTGGAAATTATTCACTGATTGCCTCTGACGGAGTTTGTGGCGACACTTTGAGCGTCACTGTCACAGAGCCCGATTCAATTGCAGTGAACGTGATCTCTGTTTTTGATCCCCCATGTTTTGGGGCAGAGGGTTCTATAACCTTTGCTGCTTCAGGGGGTGGTTCGTTTTTCTTTCAATACACCGTAAATGACGAAAATTTAGGAGGTGCAAGTGGAAGTGTGTCGATAAATCGCCCGGCAGGAGAGTATGAAATAGTGGCGACTAATAGTGAAGGCTGTGAGGGATCGACCACAGTAGTTTTAGATCAGCCGGACAATTTACAGTTGAATGCAACCGTGTCCAATCCCGATTGCGAAGGAGAGTTAGGTCAGATTGCTTTTGACCCGCAGGGGGGCACCGGCAATATTTTGGTGTTCCTTGGGGATTCTGCAGTTTCATCACCTTTGAACTTGCCCGCCGGGACTTATGTATTTACGTTGATTGATGAAATCCAGTGCAGCAATATAGATTCTATTACCATTGAAGTGGTTGACCCATTTTCCATCCAAGGTCAGGCCTTCGATGCCCTCTGCCACGGTGCAAATGGGCTTTTGACCTTCAGTGGTCAGGGAGGTCTTGGTGAAATCAACTTTTTCCTCGATGAGGAAGAGGTCGATTCTCCCCTCGAGCTGCCTGCAGGGATTTACACCATTATTGGTGTGGCATCTGGCAGTGGTTGTACAGATTCAGTAACCCTTGAAGTCACCCAACCGGATTCCATCTCCCTATCGATTGAGATCACAGATGCTGTGTGTTTCGGGGAGGATGGTTCTATTTCCATCAGCGCTTCAGGGGGTATTTCCGGTAGCTTTGCATTTGAGGTAAACGGAGATTTTGTCGGTAGCAGCTCAGTATCTGTTAATCTACCTGCAGGTGAGTATCTCGTGTCTGCAATCGACCCCAATGAATGCATTGTAGACTCAATGGTTGTCATTAGTCAGCCTGATAGTTTGGTGCTTGTAGCCATAGTTACAGATGCTCCCTGTTTTGGAGATGATGGCACTCTTGGGTTGTCGGCAGAGGGAGGAACACCCCCCTATTACTTTTTTATAGGAGAAAGTCCGGTCGACAGTTTGGTAATGTTGCCGGCAGGGAACTACGCCATACAGTTTGAAGACGAAAATGGTTGTTTTGACAGTGGAGAAGTGGATATAGGAGAACCCGATCCCGTAGAGGCTACCTTTGCAATAAACGGCGATTTGATCCAAGATGCTGATACCTTTTTATTTATCAATTTAGAGCATGTAAGCTTTTCTCTGGAAGAAATTTTAAGTGGTTTTGCACCCCTTAGTGTAGATTACAGCGTATTTCAAATAGGAATGTCAAGCATTGGCTTTGTTGCTGATTCCCTTCAAAATGGCTCTGAGATTTTCAATCAGACTTTTGATCCAGGAATTTATGAAATTTCGGTTGACTTAATTCAGGATTCGAGCGAATGCTCAGCCATTTCATCTCCTTATCTGACATTTGTTCTGGTGGTGGAAGATGCCCTTTTTCCTCTGAGTGGAAATGTGAATGTATTGAGTGCTTGCGCCGGTCGGGTGCTGCAGGTTTCATTTTATGCAGCGGGGACCGATGAACTGGTGAGCAGTCAGTCAGGGACACTCGACAGCATGGGCAACTTCAGTATTGATGGAGTGATTGCCGGTAGTTACGACGTATTTGTGAAAATTGATGGATACCTTCAAAAAGGTATTGCCGGAATAAATGTTGGGGAGAACAGTTTACCAGATTTGGTATTCGATTCTTTAGTTGCCGGAGATGTGAATGGCGACAATATCGTTGGCCAGAGCGATTTGGATGCTCTTATCCAGGCTTACAACACCCTGATTGGAGATGCCGGATTTAATGCTGCTGCAGATTTTAATTGTGACGGAAAAGTGGATATAAACGATCTGACTAAATTGATAGAAAATTTTGGAGAAACCGGAGATATACCCGGTCAATTGTAATTCATTTCAATAAGATAGATCAATATTTTTTAAAAAACCACAAATGAATAATAAAATGCAGAACTCAATATACAGCTTAATATTTTCAATCTTTTTTGTAGCCTTTTCCTTTTCACTCTCGGCTCAGATATCCATTTCTCAGTTTAATGTCCCCTACCAGGATGACTTCACCGGCTTCGATGGGGAGGACGATCCAGCAGGCTGGGTGACTTCTGATGCACCCAGTGCAGCTGAATCGGTATGGCGGGGGTCGGGTACCGGATCAAGTGCCACTGGTGGAAAGTGGTCCTATGGCGATAGTGGTGCCGGAGGTAGCTTTGATGGCTCGCTCGGATTTTTGCCATCATCCACCAGAGCTATTTACGCGGATATTTCCTTTGAAAACAATACCGGCGAGCTCATTACCACACTGGCGATCAACTATGTGGCTGAGCACTGGAGAAGTGCACAAAATGGCAGGTTTAACGGATGGACAGTCACTTACAATCCCGGGGAGTCGGACGAAGCAGCAATACCCTCAATGACCTATGTAGCCCAAAACAACAATCCTACTGGCGTTAATCCGGACGGAGGTCCCTGGGAGGCTGTCTCTTTGAGCGACACGCTTACCGGATTGAACATACCCGATGGTGCTTCATTTACCATCCGATTTTTTGGAGACAATGGCACTGGTGAAGATGCCAGGCAGGGCGTGGCCATAGATGACTTCAGTCTGACTGCCGTAGGCTCCCCCCCATCCGAGGACCCACTGATTTTTGTTGTTCCGGGTTCACTTTCCGGTTTTGGATACGAGGAAGCCAATGGCCCCTCTACCTCCCAGTCATTTGAATTAAGTGGAAGTGAACTGGAGCCTGCTTCAGGTGAGCTCACGGTGGATGCGAGCGGCACCGATTATGAAGTATCGCTGGATGACATCACTTTTGAAAGCAGCGTAGATGTGGCATATTCAGGAGGTGAGTTAGCAGGAACTACTATATATGTTCGTTTAAAGGAAGGATTAGATGTTGGAGAATACAACAACCAGGAAATCATGGTAAGCGGAGGTGGAGCCGATGCAGCCACTCTCACCTTAAATGGAGAAGTCACTTCTGCGGCAGTTGTTTTGCCTTCACTCACGGCATTTAATGCCCCCTATGAGGAAGATTTTGCAGATTTTGTGGACGCAAGCACTCTACCTAATGGATGGAGCCCGGATGGTACTTATTCCTATGGAGGTGCATTTCCAGGTGGTACAGCAGGAGGATTGCGCGGAGCAGGAGTGCTTGGTTTTCAGTTGACCGGTTCTGCCCCAAACAACAATTTTACTGCAAAACTGGAATTGGTAAACGATATCGGCAGTTCGATAGAAAACCTTCAAATAAATTACCTCGGAAAAGTGGGTTTTCCAAATAGAGAAGGTACTCCCAAATGGATAGTCAGAGTGGATGGAGAAGAAATTGAAGCCCTGGAGTATTCAACAGAATCGGGTGAGGATGAGTTAAAAACTTTTATATTAACCGGTTTGAACATTGCAAACGGAGCGACAATTGAAATCGAATGGTTTACCACAGCTACTGGTACCAGCGGCCAGAGGAGACAAATCGGTTTGACCAATGTAGAGATTGTTGCAATGGATGAGATTCCTGTGCCCGATGCCCCGGAATTAGATCTGTCTGAGGGAACCTATTTTGAGGATCAAACGGTCTTTGTTTCTAATTTTGGCACTTATGCTTCTTCTGTAGAGGTTCGGTACACCACAGATGGTTCAGCGCCGAATAGCAGTTCTGACTTGTACAATGATGTCACAGGTATTTCCCTGGAAGATGGAAATGGAGCCATTTTATTGAGAGCAATTGCAATAGATAACAATACGACTCAGGAGAGTGATGAAACTTTGGCGGAATATGTTTTTCCCGTCAATGTGGCTAATATTGCCGAATTCCGGGCAGGCACAGGAGGAGAACTGTATCGCATTACCGGTGAGGTAGTGCTACTTTATGTGGCCTCTTTTCAGAATCGTCACTTTATAAGAGACGGTTCAGGTTCTATGATCGTCTTTGATCAGGGAGGAAATATTTCAACCACTTACTCCCCCGGAGAGGGAATTAGCGGATTTATTGGCGAGAGGAACACCCGAAATTCCGGTGCTCTTGAGGTGATGGAAGCAATCACCAATCCCGGGCCGGCGACTTCTTTTGGGAATGATATCAGCCCGGTTGCCTTGAGTTTTGATGAGCTTTCGCTTGATTTTACGGGAAATCTGGTGGAAGTCAGCAGTGTAGACTTTACTTCAGATGGTACCTTTAGCACGGGAACTACCTATTTTATGACCGATCCATCTATCAGTGGGGAGGCTCAGTTTAGGACAGACTTCTTTGATGCAGACTACATTGGGGAAGCCATCCCTGAAAACACCGTTAATTTGACGGCACTGGTCATCGGATTTGGCAGCAATTTCCAATTGGTGGCCAGATCTTTGGAAGACTTTGAAATGGTATTAGATCCCATATTTATTGAACCAGTTCAAGTAGTGGACGTCAATTGTGCGGGGGGGTCAGATGGGTTGATCGAGCTCAATGTTTCCGGAGGAAGTGGACAGTACACCTTCAATTGGTCCGGTCCGGGCAATTTTCAATCTGATCAGCAAAATATTGACAACCTTCAGGCCGGGAATTATAGTTTGACCGTTGTGGACAATGCCGGGGGAAGTGCTGTTTTTTCTACAAACATCTCCCAGCCATCCGCGCCCGAACTCATTTTTTCACTGAATGGAGAAGTATTGAATTCCGTTGATGTGATTCAACTCCCCGAGGGCACCGAACTGAGCCTTGTGTTAGAAGAAGTGGTCAATGGAGCGTCTCCTTTTGAGATAAGTTGGTCTTTGGAGAGTGGTGCAGATCAATTTTTCGGAGCATCTTCCGGTCAGTCTACTGGCAGTGAAGTATTTACACTGTCACCACCAAATGGAATTTATACCCTTGATTTGAATGATTTTGTGGATGCCGACAATTGCCCGAATACTTCAGAGGATTATTTATTCACAGTTGAGTTGATTTCCATAGAGGAATTGGAGTTTGCCAATTTTCTTGCGAATCCTTCCCAAACTATTGTCGCCCCCGGTCAACAATTTGAAGTCAGTATAGAGGTGCAGCTGTCGTTGCTGACAGCTTCAGCAGCCGAGGCCCATTTACAATTTGATCCCGATTTTCTGGAGGTGGTGAGCATCGAAGCAGAGGACTGGGGAACCGGTGAAGATCAGACCGTCATCTTCAATGATTTTGACAACAGTCAGGGAACCATTGATTTTGGGGCTTTTCAATTGTCCGGGCCACATCCGCAAAACACTACTTTTGGTTTTTTCACAATAACTTTTTTGGCTTTGGCTGATGTTGAAAGCACCGAGGTTTTCCATTTGCTCGAGACTGATTTTCCCTCAGAAATCAGCTATGAAGGTCAGCCGATGCTCAAGGATGCACAATCGGCATTTATCACTATTGACCAGTGTTTATTATTTGAACTTACGTCCGAATCAATTCCCGCATCCTGCTTTAACAATCCGGATGGAAGCGTGGAGGTCATTCCTGTAATGGGAACCGCTCCTTTTGTTTTCGAGTGGGAAACCGGTCACGATGATGCTGTTTTGGAAAATGTACTTCCCGGATCTTACGCTCTTACGGTTACAGATGCAGATGGCTGTCAGGAAACCGGTCTTTTTGAGGTCGGATTTATTCCCGACACGGAAGCCCCTGTGGTTACTTGCTCGGTAAAAGAAGTGTTGGTGGATGCAGAGGGTGCTTGTGCAGTGCCCATTGTGGATTATACTCACCTGGCCAGTGCAACTGACAATTGCACTGCAGAGGAAGACCTCATTTTTGGTCAAATTCCGACTTCAGGGCTTACACAAATTGCTGAATCAATCACTGTTTTTATCACTGCCACTGATGAATCGGGCAATACCGGCTTTTGTAGTTTTTTACTGAATTTGGAAAATTTCGGGGACGAACCTGCTCTAATGTGTCCGCCCTCTGAAATAGTCGTTACCAACGATCCCGGCGTTTGTGAAGCTTTTGTTGAAATATCGGTTGAATTTGTGACGGGCTGCGAAGGGGGAACCATTACCAATTCAGTGACAGGATCAGGACCTGATGCTTCAGGGATTTATCCACTGGGCTCCAATGAGGTAATTTTCGAATTAATTGAAGAAAATGAGGTGATTTTTAGTTGTTCCACCAATGTAGTGGTACAGGATGGTGACCAGCCGGTTCCTTTTGTTGGAGTACCGGGAGGCTCTCTGCAAGCAGTTGGCCCTGAGAACAACGAGGATGCAGCCTGCGCAGGGGAAATTATCCTGGAAGCCCCCGAGGCATCGACATCTTGTGTGGGTTCAATTTTTGCAGTGCCCTCCTCTTCTGATGGTTTAGTTCCCGGTTCCAATCCGCCGACCTATTTATTCACTTCGGCCACCTTTTCCGAAGGAGTAAATGTGATCTGGACTTTTACCAATCCTAATAATGAACTGTCCGTCACACAAACACAGTTCATTCAGGTATTGGAACCACAAGGTCCATCTATTCAGTGCCCGTCCAATACTTTCATCTTTACAGGATTGGAAGATTGTGAAGCGCCTTTTGTACCCGGGCAGGCGGTGGCCTTTGATGACTGCAGTGATGTCATTATTACCAATGACGCGCTCAGTGTTTATCCCATAGGAGAACATCAGGTTACTTATACAGCGACCAGCGAATCCGGTGAATCGGTTTCTTGCGTCCAAACAATTTTTGCCATCGATACCGTACCTCCCAGCCTGGTTTGTCCTGAGGATATCACACTCACTACCAATGATGGAAGTTGCATAAGTGAATATGAATTGATCCAGCCTGAGGTTTTTGAAAACTGTGGAATTGGCAATCAGTTCAATGACTTTTCAGGTACCTTAGAGTTGGGAGAAAGCACCATTACCTTTACCGCTATAGATCATAGTGCCAATAGCAGTAGTTGTACGCAAACCATTACTTTAGTAGATGAGAGTTTGCCAGTGATTATATGCCCTGCTGATATCGTGCTCGAGGCAGATGCCGGACTTTGTGAAGCTTCGGGAATTGATCCCGGACTTGCTTTTGCATCTTATACTTGCGGAGCAGTGGTGGAAATAAGCAATGATGCTCCTGAGGTTTTTCCAGTGGGAACCACTGTGGTAAACCATACTGCTACAGCGGAAAATGGCCAGATTGCTCAATGCACTCAAAATGTGCAAATTATTGACACCCAAGCTCCTGAGATCAGTTGTCCCGATGATGTGGTTGTTTTGGCTCCGGCCGGAGAGTCAGAGGTGTTTATAGAACTCCCGGAGACGATGGCAACAGACAATTGTGGATTTACCATTGAAAACAATCAAAATAGCAATGGGGCCGATGCCAGCGATTTTTATCCAATTGGAATTACTATAGTTGTCTTCACAGCAACCGATGCTGCCGGACTTGGCGATACTTGTCTGGTGAGTATTCAGGTAAATGCTGAATTTGTACCGGACTCGGCAATCATCAGCGGGAATGTCTCCACAGCTTTTGGTTATCCGGTAATGGATACGGAATTAAAATTTGGTGGAGGCGTGGATTTCTCTGTTTTTTCAGATGAAAGTGGAAACTACTCAGCAATCGTTCCCGAGGGCTTGAATATCAATGTAATTCCGGAACGCGATTTTGACTGGATGAACGGCGTAACCACTTTGGATCTCGTCCTGGCGCAAAGGCACATCCTTTTAATTGACACACTTCAAGGACCTTATGTGCTCATTGGTCTTGATGTAAATCAGGATGATGTCATCAGCACCTTTGATCTGGTTTTGATTCAAAACCTCATTATTGAAGGTGGATCATTGGGTATTCCCGGAATTGAATCTGTACTTTTTGTTCCTGCCGATTTTGAATTTACAGACGATCAGAATCCATTTCTGGATAGCTATCCCAGTTTCAGGGCCTATCAGGCAATTTCCTCAGACAAGCTCGATCAGGATTGGATAGCTATAAAGGTTGGAGACGCCAATGGCGATGCCTTCCAACCATCGAGCCGTGAAGAGCGTTTGCCCCTTCCTGTCTACGCTTCTGTTGAGCAGACTGAAAATGGCACCATTGACCTGCGGATTGCTGCAAAAGAGTTTTCAACCCTTTCAGGCTATCAGTTTGAATTTGAATACGACAGAAACCAAATGGAGTGGCTTGGATTTGAATTTACCGATAGCGAATTGGAAAACCTTGGAGAAATGAATTTCTTCCACGATATCGAAAGTGGTATTATAAGAGCCAACTGGTGGATGGGTCCGGGTCAGGAACTCAACTTTGGAGATGAATTTTTCCGAATGAGCTTCGAAATGCGCGGAAACTTCGATCAGGAGAAGTTTAAGGAGGCGTTTCAGTTGAGGTCTTCCGGTCAGCATTGGAACAGTGAAATTTACAAACGCTCTCTGGATATTTACAGACCACATCTGGTTTGGAGTGAGTATAGAGATGCCTCTGAGTATGTTTTGCATCAGAATGAGCCCAATCCATTCACCGGCCAAACCATCATTCCCTTTGAATTGCCTTTGGACACAGAGGTGTTAATTGAGATTCGCGATCTCCAAGGGAAGTTGATCCATAAAGTGAACATACCCGGAATGGAAGGTTACAATAGGTATCAGCTTGACGTACAATTAATGAGTGCAGGGATTTACTTCTATCGACTCATTACAGAGGAATGGCAGGCTACCCGAAAAATGATTATCGCAGATTAAAATTGATACTAAAACCCGGATTATTCATGGCTTCAGCCTTATGAATAATCCGGGCAATTTATCCTTTTTTCCTCAGCATCTCCAAACTCAACTATTGCCCATATCCCTCAAAAAGTCTTTTTCTTACTGATTTTTTGATCTTTTCTGGTGCAAAAGCATGTTTTATAGCTTCCAGGTTATGGCGTAGAAAGTCCTCTTGCTTCCAACCGAATGTTTCAGCCAGCTTTTGATATTCTCCGCTTAGGTTTACATTGGAAATGGTCCGTCCATCGGTATTTATTCCCAACGAAACCCCATAATTTCGGAGCTTGTCAACGGCATGATTGCGAATATCCGGATAGATCCCGGTCAATAAATTGCTACTCGGGCAGACTTCGAGATGTATGTCTCTTTGCAGAAGTAGATTCATTGTTTCTTCGCTTTCCCATGAGCGAACCCCGTGGCCTATGCGCTCCACTTGAAACAAGTGAATAGACTGGTTGACACTTTCGCTGCCACAGGCTTCTCCGGCATGTGAGGTGCGATGGATTCCATGTACAACTGCATATTTAAAGGCCGCCTCGTGGGGCTGTGATGGCAGGGTCTCATCCCCTGCCAGGTCAAGGGCAACAATCCTGCTGCCTTTGAACCGTGCTGTCAGTTCAGCAACCCTTAGGCTTTTACCTTCCTCGTAATGACGCAAACAACATAGGATGACATATATCTCAATACCGTATTTTTCCGCGGCCTTTTCCGCGGCCTTTTCCACTATTTCTACCACCTCAATATCACTTAGGCCTTTTCTACAATGCTCCAGGGGTGCAAATCTTATCTCCGCGTAAACTACTTGATCTTTTACAAACTGTTCAGCGAGGTCAAGGACGGAGAGATGGAGGGATTCCTTTGACTGCATGAGGTCTATGGCCGGTTCGGCTTTGATGATGTATTCATTGAGAGAATTACAGTTGATTGGAGCCTGAAATTTGGATTTATACTCATGCCAACTTATCGATGGGTCCAGTTTTTTTACCAGATCGTAGCTCAATGAGCAATCGAGGTGAATGTGTAGTTCTATTTTTGGAAGTTTGCTCCAGTTCATTTTTGGCAAAAATTTGATTTGGTATTGTGCTGCTTTTTAAACATGGATTTCTTTTGCTTACATGTATTGCTCCATTTCGAGCTGCAGGACAATGAAAATATTGTGTAAATATACACCCCTGGATTTCCTTTTCTAAAATTTGGGTATTGGGTTTTTAGTGACATCGTGCTATGTGCTCGTAAAGCTTGCTATTTCTGATTCATTAGGAAATGCGAAAAATGATTTATTTTTCCTGAAAAATGGCTGGAGTAGAATGCTCCAAAATGCCAATCAGAAGTGATTGGAAACAATCAAGGCCATTATTTTATTACCTTTGATAAGAGTTTAAACACGGTATGAGCGGTATCTATCTTCATATTCCATTTTGCAGAAAAGCCTGCACCTATTGCAACTTCCACTTCTCGACTCAGTTGAGCAGAAAAGGCAGTATGGTCGACTGCCTGTTGAGAGAAATAGAGCTTAGGGCCGACTATTTTGGGAATAGCACAATCGAAAGTATATACTTTGGAGGGGGTACTCCCTCCGTTTTGGACGAGTCAGAACTGCAGGCTATTTTCAATAAAATAGAGGAAAACTTTGACCTCAGTTTACTTAAGGAAGTCACGCTGGAAGCCAATCCCGATGACTTAAATTCCAAGTATCTCCAAATGCTTGCGGGAAGTCCTGTCAACAGACTCAGCATTGGAATTCAGTGTCTGAATGATGAAGTACTCAAGTGGATGAACAGGTCACACAACAGGAATCAGGCCATTGAGTGCATTGAAAATGCTCTTCATAATGGATTCGAGTTGCTGACTGCCGATTTAATTTATGGGATTCCGGGTAGGAAGGATTCCGATTTTTTGTCAGATATCCATCAGTTTGCAGATTGGGGATTGCCTCATTTCTCTGCCTATGCCCTAACCATAGAGCCCAGAACCACGCTCGGCCATCAGGAAAAAACCGGAAAATTTACTCCAATGGATGAGGAGGCTGTCGCAAGGCAATTTGAATTACTTATGGATGCAGCTGACAAGTATGGCTATGAACATTATGAAATTTCAAATTTTGCAAAGAGTGGTAAGAGAGCCATACACAATAGCGCCTATTGGAGTGGAAAGCCCTATTTGGGTATTGGACCGTCTGCCCATTCGTACAATGGGGAATACAGGAGTTGGAATATCTCCAATAACAGCCGATACATGAAATCCATCCAAGAGGGCCATTTGCCGGCAGAATCGGAAAAACTATCAGATAGGGACCGCTATAACGAATATGTAATGACAAAATTGAGATTGGTTGAGGGCATATCTATCCATGAAGCATTGCATATTTTTCCTGAAGCTAAAGAGACAATGATGACTGCCATTGAGGAATTTTATCATTCTGACCATTTAGCCAAAACCGGGGAGGGGGTTCGTCTCACCAAAGCAGGCAAATTAATAGCAGATCGCATAAGTTCTGAGCTGATGTATGTTTAATTCAGAGAAACCTCATGCTTTTCTGTTTTGAAAGGCCGTCATTCCTGCCCATTTGGAATAGTGGGTTAAAAACTGAAAAAAATTAAATTGTTATGGGAGCAAATAGTCCAGTGCCTTTATACACTAAGTAGCGCTATTTTTGAAGGTTTCGCCTCATTGAAGTCTTTGGGTTTAATGCTCAATCAACGATGAAGCCGATGTTTGCGGTTTTTTTTCCTGTACTTATGATAGATCAAGGACTAAAATCAAAAGGAGTATTGAAGTGAAATGAAGCGAAGGGGAATAAAGTCATTGATCCGTCCATTGTGTTTCTCATCTGCTACCTGTCTATCGCGATCGTATTTGATTTCGGACAAAAACCATCCCCTGCCAAGTGCCGCTTCTGCACCCAAAGAGAAATGTTGGTTGAGGTGGTACCGGAAGCCGATGAAAGCTTGAAGGCTTACCATTCTCATGCGGTTCCTATGCGAATGGTTGGTTTCTACCGCCCTGTATCGGTTGGATTTAAAAATGGAGCCCTCAAGGGGAATTAGATACCCTCCAGATGACCTAATTACCGTGTGGCCCACCTCAACCCCAAAATACAGACTGGATTTTTCCCGGTAAATACCATACTCGAAGCCCAATTTCCAGTTCGCCCTTGAGGAGTGAAATTCGCTTCCAGTTGAAAATTCGTGTTTCATTTTTGAAAGAAACTCTGATCCTATTCTGAAGTTGAAATAAGAACTGGAATCATTCACAAAATACCGCTTGTAGTAAAGAGTGGGAATCTGGTCATCGATTAAACCCATAAGTGGGGTGATCATGAAACCATTTGAGGGAAGAGAGGGGCTTTTTTGCTGGGCTTGCAAAGAGAATGAAAGACAGAAAAATAGTAGTACTGGAAGGAGAATTTTCACTTTAAACAGTTTTTTTCTCCCCAAAATTAATAATTTTCAGCAATTAATAGCGACCCAAGATCATTTTTCCGGACTTTGTTATAGATACTATTGGCGACCACTCAAAAAGGGAAACCAACCAACCTATATACCAATAAACTGAAATGGTTCGCTACGGACAAACTTACCTGAGGTTTCGCCTGAATAGGTTTTGTGATTAGAAAGGTCCAGTTTCTTTACATGGGCGCCTTCACTTAAATCTACCTTTTTTAAATCGACCCAAAAAGTATTGGGAGTCAAAGCGGTTTCAAAATAGTAAACCAAATTTTTTTGATCGGACACCACTCGCCATTGGGTGGTAGATAAATTGGGAAAGCCCTCAATTTCAAATCCATAGGGTACCGAAACATTTCTAATCACACTAAATACTGCAGCGACTGCTACCCGGGTATTGTCTGTTTGAGGAATGGCATCGATAAAGAAGGATGCTCTTACAAATCGATCTGTAGCAGTGACAGAACCGGGTAGGAAGACTTTGCCCGGTATGTTTTCCCAGTATCGGGCAAGTGCAAGTTGCTCTTCAAAAATAGGATCATTGGTCATCACAATGTAGGATGGATCGTGGTGAATAACCAATTTCCCATTGACATACTCAAAGATGGCATTGTCACCGGTGGCATCTGAAAGGGACAAGTGGACAGTTGTGAATTTATCAGTACCCGGAATGAAGTCCGAAACGACCGCAAAAGGTTCATCCCGCATGGCCTCTACAGCTTCTGCTACGGTAGCAAAATTGTCAAGCATATACTGTGCCCACATAGAAATAGCCAATCCCTGACGATCCCCGTTTATATCAAATTCGGGATATTCGGACTGTACGAGCCAAAGCAAATTGGCTACAAGGCCTTTTTCATTCATACCATCGGGAGTGGCAATATCCCATGAACTTGCAGCTATGCTTCCGTATTTGGAAACCCATTCCACAGAATTTGCACCCACCTCACCATTTCGCTTCATTCCCCTTGGAAAAATCCATAAGTTGGCTGGTATCTCTAGAGAGAAATCCATGGACCTGCCTGTCATTACGGTATTATTGGGACCCTTGTAGACCACTCTTGTGCAGGCGAATGCATCAGGCGGAATTACAATTTGCAGGAACAATACAAAAGCAAATAGGGCCGGGTAGAAAATCATTTTCATTGATATAAATTTGACGAAAAACAACCGGATCTAAAAATAGTTTTTTCTGTTGTTATGAATTGAGCATTTTGACCAAAATTGTTAATTTCTTTACAGTTGAAATCGACCTGCTCCATCGATTCCCGCTGACGGTTTTCCATTTAGCAATACTTCAGCCCTTCCCTTCTGCTGAGAGGATGCAGTTCCGTTCGATCAGCAAAACTTCTGACCCAATGTGGATTCGTTCGGCTGTATTGGCGAAGCACCCATCCTATGGCCTTATTGATAAAAAATTCCTCCGTGCCCACTTGACTTTTTATTATTTCCTCCAGAAGTTGAGTATCGGTTTTCTCTTTGTAGTGCAGCTGAAACAAAATGGCTGTCCTTATCAGCCAAATATTTCCAGACTGGATCCAATTTCGGGTGGTCGTTTGAATTTTTTCGGGATACTTCATAAAGTAATGGCCTGCGATTTTGGACGCGATGTAATCCACTGTATCCCACCACGATTTATTCGCTACCATATATTTGATCAGGTCTATTTCATCTGGCTCGATTTGACGCCTTTTTTCAAATACTAACTCTTGTCCAAAATACTGGAATTCGCGCTGTGGAAGCATCCATAACTCCTTTATGAGTTCTGATCTTTTCAATGCACTTTCTGCTTTAATTATTTTTAAAATGGGCTTCTGAAACTGTCTTCGAACAGGAGTTTTTATTCCAAAAAAGGGAAAGTGATTTTTCATATAGGCCTCTTGTCCGGAGGCTGTAGCCGGGTCGCTTTTGCTCTGAAAAATTCTCTTCAATTCAAGTACAGTTGGATTCATGCGGTAAACTTTTCGATTTTGGAGAGTAGTTGCGGTATCCATCTGTAGGGAAGTGGAGCATGATAGAGTTGACTTACTGTGCCGCAGAGGTAGAGGTCGTAAGCCTGGCAGTAAAACAACCAGGATCCGGTCACACCGGTATGCCCGACCACCGGAGGTATCCGTTTAAATGGACTGTAAATGCGGGGCAGTTCCCATCGCATCATACCCAGACCGTATTGGATGGGCCAGGAAGGCAGGCGAAAGGCAGCTGAATCAAGCGGGAAAGAGAAGCGGTTCCAATTATTGATCAGCAATCCTGCAGTTTTAGGTTTTTCAAAAAGATCACCACTTATCAATGCGCGCATAAAAATTAAGAGTTCATCGGCGGTTGAGTAGAGGTCTCTGAATGATTCAATTAAGGCCGGGCGGTCAAAAGGCATTTTTGCCACCCAAAAAGCGGCTCTATCAATGGATTCTGAGCCGGGTTGCCCCGGATGGAAGGTGGAACTAAGGCCAAGTGGTCGATAGATAAAATCCTCAAAAATAGAGTAAATGGGTTTGTCGAAGCAGTGTTCCAAAAGGGCAATCAGGAGTTGAAAATTGGTATCAGAATACCGGATTCTAATTTTTTTATCTTCAAATGCTGCAGGGGTAAAATGTGGCTGCAGCTTACTTTTTACCATATCAACCAGCTCGGAAATACTGATCAGGCGATCTTCTTCCATTCCGATTTGATCCACTATGCTTTTGCCTCCCCTGGGACGGTCCTCCAGCCAGTCGGGAATTCCGGACGAGTGAGTGAGCAAATGTCGGACGCTAATCTGATGACTGTAATCAACTCCCTTGTGGACATGAAGTTTATCCATCATTCCCTCCGGAAGATACTTTGATGCGGGACGATCCAGATCGACTGATTCCCTCTCTACCAGTTTTAGTACCGCCGCTGTAATGTATAATTTGGTTACGCTGGCAATAAAAAAGGGAGTTTTGGCATCCATTTCTCGTCCAATGCTGTCAACCTTTCCGGCAGCTCCTATCCATTTGAAACTCTCGTCACCCGTGAGCAATCCAACTACTGCATGATTCACTCCATTTTTGTCCAGGAGTTTTTTGTGCATGCTGTTTAACACTTTTTTCAATTCATCATGCCTGTTCGGGTCCAACCTCTTCATCGTCTAAATTTTGTGAGCAAGGTAAAGATTTTTTTTGAACTTGAGAGATGTGAGTTTCAACATTTGGTGTATTGATTTCGGGCGTGAGAAAAGATACAGAGTCCCGAAAAGTTTTGAAGCAGTACTGATTTTGAGGCTAAAGTTCTTTTAGCTTATAATTTTTTATGTAATTCTGTGGGATCAATTTCTTTGCTTTCACATTTTCCTCTAAAATCAATCGAGTAAAAAGCAGCATCTATTTCATGGATTTCTTATAAGTGCCAGAAATCGTAGAAATCTTTTGATTGCATAACTTGCATCATGGCACGTAATTTTTCGACTAAGATTTCTTCAAGTGAGTAGCAGAGCAATTTGTGTTCTGCCTGAACTGAATAGCCTAAGAAAGTACCCTGCATTTCAGGATCAAGTTCTAATTGCTTACTTTTTGAAACATCAACCTTCACTCGCTTATTTGCATTTATTCCTCAAAGTCTGCCAACATAACTAATATAGAAGTTGATACCACCATCTTCATGTTCGTTTTGTCATTAATCTCTAGAGGTATTTTGATTTCTTCCTGGAGTATTCAATCTCCTCAAAGAACCATTCAAACATTTATTCAATAAATAGGTCATTTTGGTGCAAAGTTCAATCAAGGTCTTTCGAAAAATGATAAACTTCGAAATAAATTTTCTTCAATAATACCTAGACTTGTTTCCTAATTCCGGAATCTATTTCGAGTTCAAGAATGAATCCCAATCGTTTAATTACCACTTGTGAATTGAATTTTTGAGTGTATTCAAGAAGCTTATCGTATTTGATTTTGTCTTTTGATGTATAAATCGCCCACGCAGTCTCAATAATTCCTCTACCTCCAAGCCTCGCTATTTTTTGCCATATTATGTTATAGCCACTGGCTTTATATGGCCCTCGTTTTCAGTTCATTATTTAAACGTAATCAGTCTCTTCTTCGTAATCGTAAAATTCCCAGTAAATCGATGTCATCGCGTCCGAAAATCCCCAACCAATACCTTGGGCGTTAGTTTTTAATTGGTTTGCACGGTATTTATACTTGTCAAGAATTCCTTCATTTTGGATTTTCAGTAGACCTTGGTAGAATGCATTTTCAATGGTTTGGTAAAACTTTTCGTTTATGTCTCCAAAAGTCTGAGTAAAATTAATACCAAGCTCGACCAAATGAAAGTTTAATTCAGCAAGGCACCCTCCCGTGACTCCAAGTTTTGAAAAATCCGAAACCGCTTTTTTCGTTACTTTCAGGTCTAACTTCGGATTTCCCATTCTGGTGTAGAAGGAATTGTCAATCTTTTTTTTGTATTTCTCCAAAAGCACATTCTGGTCGTGATTTGCAAACAAATCAAGATACTCTCTGACCGAAGACTGTTTTTTGTAAAGTTCTCCCACAAGCTTAACAATCTGCTCCTTTGTCATCTTATTCAGTTCCTTTTTTACAGTCGAAAATCCCATTTTTTATGTTTTTTAACTACCACTTCATTCTTGTACGATTGGATAACGTTTGAAAAGCCTCACGTAGCTTATGCTATGCTGCGTTTTTCTGTCTTGAAAAAGGGTGTAATTGCTGTGACTTAACTGACACAGTAAACTTTGCCTGACACTTGAACCTGCTTAAGATTAAGACCGTTCTGTAAGCAGTGGGCAGCAAAGGAGTGGCATAGCGGATGCAGTGTAGCCCATGGATTGATATTGGATTTTGAATCCATTCGGTATAGAGATGGGTTTTAGGAGCGGACTCATTAATCCATTTCAAAAAATTAAAATCATGGAATGACTTATTCCCTAAATGCACAAACCTTCAACTTTTCCAATCAATATTGCTGCCATTAATTTTAAAAGTCCCATATTTGAAATAAAAATTGATGAGAAAATTTCCTGCCAAAGCTCGATTTAACTATCCCTGGCGGACCTACCAGCAAAAAGTCCTGGACTAATTGGACCGACATTTGCATATTGTGGCTCCGCCGGGTTCAGGAAAGACGGTATTGGGGTTGGTTGGATGCTTTAATTTCTGATTCAGTTTTTAACTATCTGTCGGATTGGTATCATTATCAGTTTTGATAATTTCCACCTTTATGAAGTATGGAGGCTTTCAAAGGTTTTTCGAAAGAATGATCCTTCATAATCAAGACACCATGAATACGGGCCAAATTATCTGGTCTATTGAATAATTCAATACTCAATACCAGAGAATCTACTGCTTTGTTATAGTTTTAAAGGTGCTTGACCTATTCTTTTACTCCTCATCCTTTCCATTTATAGTTTCCATTACCGCTTTAAAACTCTCCAGTCCGGCTTCGATATTTT
>REEI01000013.1 GCA_007695145.1 Saprospirales bacterium
TGTACCATATTGAGTTGTATCCGGAGGAGAATCCTGAAAGGATTTTTTATGGAGTGCAGGTGGTTTTGAGTAAGTAGATTTCAAAAGCACAACAGCCAACCGCTAACAGCCAATCGCCAGCAGCTAATAGCCAACAGCCAACAGCCATCAGCCAACCGCTAACCACCCATTTCCTGTCATCCTGTTGAAATAAAAATTGACTGAGCTGATAAAGGAAGGAACAGGGAGTGAAACAATAGGCGAAAATTGGTTAACTTTGAATTTTTACCGGGCTTTTCGCCCTGATTGGGGGAGGCTTCTGTGAAAGGAATCAGTAGTCAATAATGAGGATGATTCAAAGCCGTTTTTTGGGCTCAACCTTAAACAACATTCATGAAACAATTAGATGTCGCAATCATTGGTGCCGGCCCGATCGGACTGAGTGTAGGTATTGCTATGGAAAAGGCCGGGCTTGAGTATTGTATATTTGACAAAGGTTGTCTGGTCCACTCTTTGTACAATTTTCCGGATAAAATGACTTTTTTTTCCACATCCCGTCTCCTGGAAATAGGGGGCGTTCCTTTTATTTCACACAGCGAAAAACCGACTAGAGATGAATCTCTGGAATACTATCGAAGAGTGGTGGGGCATTGGCGCCTGAAGCTTTCACTTTACAATCCAGTTAATGCAATAAAAGGTATAGACGGCCATTTCACTCTAAACACCCAAGAGGGGCCATTTCGCACACGAAAGATTGTATTGTCAACCGGTTTCTACGATAGACCCCGTCTGATGAATGTGCCCGGGGAGGAACTTTCGAAAGTGAGGCATTACTACAAAAATGCACATCCATACTTCGGCAAAAAGGTATTGGTGGTTGGGGCTGCAAATTCGGCCTGTGATGTGGCTTTGGAGTTATGGAGAACCGGCGCAGAAGTGACCATGGCCATAAGGGGAGATGCCATCAGCCCTAGAGTAAAATACTGGATTAGGCCAAATATTGAAAACAGGATTAAAGAGGGTTCCATTAAAGCCTACTTCCAAACAGAAGTAATGAGTATTCATCCCGATTCTGTTATTCTGAAAAATGATTCCGGAGAATTTTCATTACCCAATGACTTTGTATTGGCCATGACAGGTTATGTTCCGGATTTGGAGTTTTTAAGATCTTGTGGAATAGCTGTGGATGCGGATCCCGATAAAATTCCCGAGTGTTCAGATAATAGCCGTGAGACCAATGTGCCGGGGATTTATTTGGCAGGTGTGATTTGTGGAGGTCTACTCACCAGTAAGTATTTTATCGAAAATTCAAGGCATCACGGAGATTTGATCGCTGAAGACATATTAAACAAACAAAAGTGAAGCCGGGTGACCTTACTCTCCGAAAAATTGTGATTCTTTCATTTCCATTACAAGGTCGAAATCTACCTTGATTTCATCCTTTACCCTGATCATGCCCATCATCTTTGTAGGCGGTTCAATATTGAACTGGGTAAAGGAGAAGTCATGCGTGCCCAACAGCCGCATACTACTTGCATTCTCTCTGATAAGAGTCCAGGACATATCCAACTCCCGCGAGGTTCCAGCTATGGTTACCTTTGCCCTACCGCTCACACTTTGCTGTTGCGCTGCAGACTCCGGTATGCGGAGTGATTGGAGCTCTATCACTATATTAGGATAAACCTGCTCTTTTAGGGTTTCTCTTAAATCGCGGGTCATTATCCTGTTTTCACAATCAAAACTTCTCACTTTCATCTCTACAGCTCCGGTAAGCAGCCGCTCTCCATTGTCATGGTGGATAAACTTTTTCAGTTCATCGGCACCTTCATAATTGAGTGTTACACATTGAAAATCATTGACATTGGAACTACCTTCAACCATTACCTTGCTGGTTCCAGATACTTTCCAAAGGGATTCAATGTCCATCGCTTTCTGATTGAAAACAGTAAGGGGAAGGAGAATAAGGACCAGAAAAATCAAGCGTTTCATCGGTTTTACTTTTTTTCTCTGTAAAAACTTTCAAAATAAAAAATGTTGCAAGACATCCTCGGGTGGTATTCTTTGTGAAAAACCAAATACCAACACATGATTTATGGCTTCAAAAATCTTCTAAGTTTCAAACAAGCCATCACTTTTTGAACC
The DNA here is from genome assembly GCA_007695145.1 of Saprospirales bacterium. Taxonomy (GTDB): domain Bacteria; phylum Bacteroidota; class Bacteroidia; order Chitinophagales; family Saprospiraceae; genus PWJY01. The sequence goes on from REEI01000013.1 coordinate 2,122, forward strand.
CTAAATTTGGTTAAATAATTCAATAGGAAAAGGATTCAGTTTAAAAATCCGGTCTGACCTTTAAGATCAGACCGGATAAAATTTAAACCCATTATGAGTTTAAGATAAATCAGTCAATCAAAACCCGCACTTTAGCCGGCAATCAAATTTTCATCCATTAGAAAGAAATAACTGCTTCGAGAACTATCCCATCAAATTTCGCATCGTGAAATACAGACCCACTGGAAAAACCGTCATAGGTTTGGGTGACATACTCGAGTTTTGCAAGTACATTTTTTGTCAGGAAAAAGCCACCTCCGAAATTGAGTCTCGTGATATCAATGCTTTCACCTGCATTGGTATCCCCTGTAACCAGGTTGTACCTACCTCCGAGATATATGCGCTCATCGGTACCAAAACGGTAGAGGAGTTCAGCTCCAAGCTGAGTAAAATCTCTTGTGCCTTCCTCGTTAACATTTTTTCCGGAACTCAGTTCGAGCATACCAAAAAATTCAAACCCACGGTACTTAACAAAAGGATTGATCATAATGGCGGTAAGTTCATTAGAAAATCCGGGATCAAACCTTGGGATTCTAAATTCACTGGCACTATTTGTGAGAATCCTATAATATCTTGCACCAGTCCTGTCCCCTGCATAGAGATAGGTCCTGTTAGACTCAGAGGTGTGATAAACAGAACCAGTAAGTCTCAAGCGCAAGTCTTCGTTAATTTGGGCGTCGTAACCCAGCTTTGCAACTATGGAAGGCTTGGTAGTGGGTTCATCTTCAGGGAACTTGCTTGGAGACTGATTCAATTTGCCGTTGGTCAATCCCACCATTGCCAGAAAGCCATTTTGTTGGAAATATACTTCACCACCGACCTCAGTAGTGAAGGCATCCATAATGTAGTTGCCAACAAAGGGATTGAAAATAGTGGCACCGTTGTCACTTCTTCGGAAATGAGCGTCACCATAATTGATCTGCATATGACCGACTTTTATGGTTACCTTATCCATCAAGGAAGACAGAAAGCCTTCACTGATAAAATCTAAACGATCCATTTGAATATAGCCACCCTTGACATAGGGCTGTGCATGGTGTCGAGAAGACAAATAGGTTCGTAGGTGCATTCTTAAACCCTTGTGGAGTTGAACGTCCAAATCCAAATTTGAAGTGGCCAGATTGAAATTAGATCCAAGGTCAAATATCTCAACCTCACTACCTGTTTCATGACTTATGGCCTGAAACTGAAGGGTATTTGCCCCACCTACTTTTACCTTTAGACCGTCGAACTCAACATCCGTATCTTTCGTAGTCTCGAATACATTTATACCCGTTTGATCCTGGGCACGATAATATTGAAGGGAATTCTGTGCCATAGCGAAATAACCGAAGCCCCAAAACAAGAGGGCAAAAACCATTACTTTTTTCATGTTAGTCTGATTTAAATATTTATTGAGAATAAGTTACATCGAAAGTTAATTCAAGCTCATCACCGGTTCGAACTGAACCCAACATAGCTGTTGGAGGGTCAATATCAAAGTCACTGAATTTTATATTGTGCTTCCCGGAAAACCTGACCTGTCTGTTTCCACTGACCGTATAATTTACTGTTATTTCCACTGGTCTGGTTTGGCCGGAAATGGTCAGATCACCCGTTGCTCTTACGGTGCTTTCGGTCACTTCTTTTACATCCTTAAGGTCAAAGCTGATTTCCGGATGAGAAGAAGTTTCAAGTGCAGAGTATGCATTTCGGTCCATTTGCCGTCTGCCGCTTTTCAAAGCCTCAGCCTTGAGGTTAAAATTGAGGGAAGAAATGGACTTGATGGAACGGCCGCCCAGTTCTATGCGAGCCTGGCCTTTTGCTTCATTTGCTTCCATTTCCCAGTCGTGTATGGTAGACGTTCCCGAGACCTTAATTTCATTAACATTGCTCAAATTGAATTGTGCCTGAGCCAATGCAGCTGATGCACTAAATCCGATCATGATTATCAAGAGACCTACGAGCCTAATTTTTTTTAAAATATCCATAATGT
>REEI01000122.1 GCA_007695145.1 Saprospirales bacterium
AGGGTAATTAAATCATGCATTTTATTACTATTTAAACAACTGACTTTAAAGTATTTAAGTTGGGGGAAATCTTTAGCAAATAATTCTGAAAGGGGCATCTGCTAATCTTTGTTTACAATTTAAGATTGGCCCTCATTGACTTGTCTCGAGTGAAATTAACAAGGACTAAATGAGCTTTATTATTTAATAGCCTAATACAATAAAGTAATTTAAGTGAAGCCACTTTTTTGCAAATAGAGGTTTCTTGTCGACAACTCGGTGTTGTATCACAAACCCGCCCTTCGATCGATCATTCCCCCAAAGAACACTGCATTGGACAAGATGTGGGCATTTCCAAACCAATAACCGCGGAAAAAGGTGCCATCGCTGAGGTGGATGATTTTTCCCCTTCCTGAATTTTCAACAAGAATGGATGCCTGATTTGGGATCGCTCTTTGGTGTCTTTCATGGAGATAGCCACTAGCAAGTGGATCAGCACTGTATCTCAACGGAGCTGCTAGGTGATTTTCCGGAGCACTCAATACCCATCGCTTCCTCTTGAAAATGTAGAAGTTTTCGCTTTCATAACCGAACAGAAGTGGGTTACTGAGGTCGCCTTCTGCCCTGAGTATGCATCCACCTACAGCCAATGCACCGTAGGCATTATTGATGTTGGAGTAATTAGTGACCTTTTCCGGTCGGGAAACCAGATTTGTGATATCAACATTGGAGAGTTTACCTGAGACAGCCCAACGTGAGGCACTCCCTTCAAGTATGAGTGTGTTTCCCGAAGCTACAAATTGTCGCAACTTATCCCTTATGTCCTCTTCGCTGCTCATTCCCCAGGTGGAGGGAAGTATGATTACATTGTATGCTGAAAGATCAATCCTATCCAATCTTTCAGTACTCACTCTGGTTATGGGAATATTGAGGTGCCGGTCAAAATAGAACCAAATTTCCCCTGCTTTATTTCCGTTGATTCCCGCTCCGGTGACCATCAAGATTTTCGGTAATTCGACCATTCTGAAGGTAGGGCTCCCCAGATCAGGTCCTGAATGTGACATGCCACCCATGCCACTATAAACCCGGATTCCGACGGCTTTGCTTTCTCTGTCAATTATTTCATGTGTTTTTTCGGCACTCATTTCTTGTATTCCGGGCAAAATGAGGATACTTCCCCTTTCAAATTCAGTGACCCCATCTGTAGTGCTTACAGAAAATGGTTCAAAGGCAACCTTTGCTTTCAAACCTTCATCGAGGAGACGGTGCAAAAGACCGGGGCTCCTAAAGTCATTCCATCTGATTAGATAGGCAGTATTCGATGCTTTAAATGGGCGATAAGTGCCCGGTATATCAAATGTATGAAAATTGAGCTTTTCCCACTGTTGGAGTTCTCCCGGTCTGATCATTTCAACAGTGCTTTCCAGTCCAAAAGCCATGGGCATTGTCCAGGTACTTACATCGTAGAAAAGTGAGTCCGGAAATTCGTGAACCGTTTCGAATATGGTTCTCACCAATTGATGTCGGATCTGGTCAAAAGGAACAAAATATCTTAATGTTTCATGATCTTGATGGGCATAAACCTCTATTTCGTGGGTCAGCATCATTTGCACAAAATGACCCGAGCGATAAAGGTCAGTACCGCCCTCAATCAAATAGCCTGCCCCACCATGCCTTCGGCCCTCATTAAGTGCTTCACTGAAGAACTCCCTCTGATAGGACTTTAATTCATCTCTTAGCGCATAAGAGCCCCTAAGTGTGGAAAGTGAAGTGTTTAGCTGATTGCGGATGGTCTCAGCAAAGCTCAGTTCACCGTGTATGGTTTGTTGAATATGTCCCCTCGAACTGGCCTGCTCAAATAAAATACCTACACAACCCTGAATGTCAGGATAAGTAGATCCTTTTCCGTAATAATAATCGTCAAATCGCTCTTTGCTGTAGTAAGGCACTCCGTCTCTGTCTAGTGCTTCCGCATGGTAGTTCGCTATAGCTGCAGTGAGTTCCTGATTGATTGCCGGAGTCATTGGGTTGGTGCGAGATGGTATTCCGGGTTGAAAAAAATAAGTGGCGTTCGATCCCATTTCATGATGATCGGCCAATACATGAGGCTTCCAGGATTGAAACATCCTTATCTTACCAATGGATTCCGGATGTTGCACCGGTAGCCAGTCTCTATTGAGGTCAAACCAGTAGTGATTTGTTCTGGAACGGGGCCAGGGTTCGTGGAATTCATCGTCGTTGGGATCTGAGACCAGTTGAGCTCCAGTTCCCCGGTTTCTATTTACCCAACTCACAAAACGGTCGTATCCATCGGGATTCATGCATGCATCCAAAATGATGACAGTTTCTTCCAGCATCGACCTTATGCCAGGTTCTCTTGAACTGGTCAGGTACCAGGCATATAAAAGAGCAGCTCCAGTTCCGCTGGGTTCGTTCCCATGTGAGGTATAGGCCTGGTAAAGAACCAAAGGGTCCAAGGCGTCGTCTTCGCATTGGAAATTATCCCGGTCAATCCGAGCGAGGTGACACTGGCGAAGGGCCTCGAGTCGCTCATGATTTTCAGGAGAGGTAATCACTAATACGGACATAGGTCTATTTTCATGGGATCGGCTTATTAATACTCTTTTGGCTCTGGGACTCGCATCGGCCAATGCCTCGAGGTAGAGCTCAACCTGCAAGTGGTTTGGATGCCATTCTCCTGGTGCAAAACCCATGAATTCAGCGGGGTCAGGTATGTTTTCCTTTCGGTCAAAGGCATGAAAAAAATAGTCTTTGTCCCAGCTTTGGCCTATGGCTGGTTGTATGGGCAATAATAGAACTATTGTAAGGATCAATGATGGACATAAAAACTTCATCGATGAAATTTACGGTGAAAAATACCAACATTCAACGGTTCAAGCCCTCGTTGGTTTATGATTGATAAAACAGGTATAGTGACTACTTCACTCAACTATCGAACCCAAAATTAGTTGAATCTATGGAAATTTTGCAATTTTGCACCGCTTTGCTGAAAAGTCGGTCTATCAAATGAATGTAGTAATCATATATCTCGTCATTGCTCTTTTCTCTGCGGTATTGATTTTGAATCTGTATTTCAGAGTGAAGGTATTCAAGGAATATCGCAACCTGGTTAGGAATCGGGTGCAATTTAAAACCAGAGATATTTTCAATACCCGGTTTATGGAGGAGGAGGTCTATCCAAAATATCCCGAGCATGAAGATTCCATTAGAAAATTTGTTCGATATATCCGTTTTTCAATGCGCATGGCTATCATCCTTATCGCACTGATTGCCCTTTTTGGAGGTATACTCATGTATTACAGTTAGATCAATTGCTATCAGGGTGAGGAAAATTATTGAAGGAGGTTTGCTGGATTTTTAATCCAGGCCTTCAATATTTATAGCAAATAGCACATTCTAAAAGAAATTAAATCGATCAGTCAGATGAAAATAGGAGTTGCAGGTACCGGACACCTTGGGAAGATTCACCTTAAATGCATCAAAATGATTCCTCATTTCGAGCTGGTTGGGTTCTACGATCCCAATCCTGAAATAGCCGAAGCTGTGGAAAGTGAGTTTGGAGTGAAAGCATGGCAGGACCTGAGAGAAATGCTTAAAAATATTGATGTTTTGGACATAGTCTCGCCCACAACCACCCATTTTGAGGTGGCCAGGATTGGGCTTGAAGCCGGCTGTCATGTCTTTATTGAAAAACCGGTGACCTCAACACTTGAAGAATGCAGAGAGCTTCTTGAGATCAGTAAAAAATATCCTTCACAAAAAATTCAAATTGGCCATGTAGAGCGTTTCAATCCCGCATTTCTCGCCTTGGAGGATATAGGGCTTAAACCAGGCTTTATTGAGGGCCATCGCCTTGCTACCTTTAATCCCCGAGGAACAGATGTATCTGTTGTGCTTGATCTGATGATTCACGACCTCGATCTCATATTGAAAATGGTTGGTTCGGAAGTGAAGCAGGTATTGGCTAAAGGTGTTGCGATTCTGAGCAATAGCCACGATATTTGTAATGCTCGAATTGAGTTTGAAAATGGCACAGTGGTCAATCTTACCGCAAGTCGGATATCCCTTAAGGCCATGAGAAAATTACGGGTTTTTCAGGAGGGTGCTTACATTGCACTTGACTTTCTGGAAAAGGAGGCACAAATCATTCGGTTCCTGGATGATGACGAGCCTGTGCCGGATGACAGGGAGGTTATGGACTTGCCCACCGCTTCTGGAAACAAGCGCATCCTTGTCGATTTTGCAGAAAAAAAAGAGGTCAACGCCATTAAAATGGAACTCGAATCGTTCTATGAATGTATCAGCCACAATGAAGACCCTTATGTGAGCTTACAAGATGGCTTTCGTGCTTTGGAATTGGCTGAGCAAATAATGATAGCTTCCGGTGAATTACCTTCGGATCGATCATGATAGATGCTAATGTCCAGAAAATTTTTAGTCAGTAACATATGGGAACTTTAAGGATTACTGTTGTATGTCTAAGTCTCGTGTGGCTCTCATCCTGCGGCTTATTCGACGAAGATGAAAGATATCCATCCTATATTCACATATCAGAATACAATGTTGAAGTGTTGCCAAATCAGGGGGCTGCAGCTCAGGATATTAGCGATGTTTGGGTCTATCGAAATTCTGAATTGCGCGGCGCTTACCCATTGGGAGTGGATATACCCATTCTTGATATAGAAGACAGCCAATTACTGCTCTTTCCGGGAATCCGCGAGAATGGAATTCGCTCTTTGCCCAGTATTCACTTCATGCTCAGACCTGACACATTTTATCTCAATACCCCGGAATTATCAGTAGATACCATTGTGCCAACTTTTCGGTACTTTGATGATGTGGTGTTTAGATGGGTAGAGACCTTCGACTTTACCAACTCCCTATCCATCAATGAAGACGGAAACCCCAATACGGTAGTGCAAAGGACGAACGAGGAAGCCTTTGTAGGAAGCTTTTCAGGTCGGATGCGAGTTGATAGAGAAAATCCACTTCTTGAGGCCGCCACGGAATTCATATATTTGGATATGCCGGTTGGACGACCAGTATATCTGGAAATGCATTACAAAAATGACCACGAATTTGCTGTGGGTTTGGTGGGGGAAAGATTAGGTGAACTCAATGATAAGGTCTATAAATTATTTCTAAACCCAACTGATGATTGGAAAAAGGTAGTGGTGAATTTTCAGGATGAAATCACCTTTTCTGATTTTGACGGCTACAGGATTTTGTTCGGTCTATTCCTCTCATCAGACCATCCATCTGATACTGCAACAGTTTACCTCGATAACTTGAAATTACTCCATCGCTGATAATGACAGGGAATAAGCGTACAGACCGATATATCTACCTTATTGCAGATTTCCTGGCGGCCGCTTCGGCATTTGGTCTCTTTTTTTATCAATACCTCAAGGTGGAAAGTAGTACACTCCTAAAGAGTGGCGAGGGATTGGTACTGCCCGTGCTGGTTGGTCTACTATGGATGCTCATTTATGCCCTGTTTGACAATTATAGGGACATCTACCGACTATCAAGGTTGGAGACCCTTGCGAGAACTTTCGTGCTTTCTATCGGTGGTGTTGTAGTTGTGTTGGCCATCCTGTCAATTAAGTGGGAAGTGGTGGCCTGGCGCTCAGCAGGAACTTACTTTTTTATCCACTTCATTATTGCTGTTTTAGTGCGGATGTTGGTATTGACACGAGCAAGCCGACTACTAAAGTCAGGCAGGGTTTCCTACAACACCATCATCATCGGAGGAAATGAATCAGCCCTGGAACTCTACAGGGAAATTATTTCCATGCCAAAGAGCATAGGGCATCATTTTGTGGGTTACGTGGATATCAATGGCAATTCTGACCGCTCATTCCAAAATGTACTCCCCAATGTGGGAAATTACCGCGACTTGCCGTCCATTATTGAAAATAATGAAGTCGAAGAGGCCATCATCGCTATGGAAAAATCCGACCAACAGAAGTTAAATTTTGTGCTGGAAACCCTATTTGATTTCGACCATAAAGTTCTGGTAAAAGTCATACCAGATATGTACGATATTGTAATTGGAAAGGTAAAGATGAATCATGTCTATGGAGCGATACTGATTGAGATTAAACAGGATCTCATGCCTCGTTGGCAAAAACTCTTCAAGCGATTGATGGATGTTGTTATCAGTCTGGTTTGCCTGCTAATTCTTTCTCCTCTCTACTTATTCATCGCACTTAGAGTGAAAATGTCTTCACCGGGTCCCATCTTTTTCAAACAGGAGCGAATAGGTTTAAATGGCAAGCCATTCAACATCATCAAATTTCGGTCTATGTATGTGGATGCCGAAAAAGATGGCCCCAGACTCTCTCATGAGAAGGACGATCGATGCACTCCCTGGGGAGCTGTTATGCGCAAATGGCGATTTGATGAATTACCACAATTCTGGAATGTACTGAGAGGCGATATGTCCCTGGTTGGTCCCAGACCTGAAAGAGCTTACTACATTCAAAAAATAACCGAAAGGGCACCTCATTACAAACACCTGCTGAAAGTGAGACCCGGCATCACCTCCTGGGGACAGGTGAAATACGGCTATGCCTCCAATGTCGATCAAATGATTCAGCGACTAAAATTCGATATCCTTTACATCGAAAATATGTCACTGGCCCTGGACCTGAAGATTATATTTTACACCGTCCTTGTTCTGCTTCAGGGAAAGGGGAAGTGATGGGAGTTGAGAATGGAGAATTGAGGATGGACAAAGGGATTTGAGGATTGGAGATGTAGGAGTAAGATTAGGTCTATTGACCAATAGCCAGGTACTCAACTCAGAGGAGTTTTTTCCTGGACAAGGAATATTTGATCTGGTTCTAGTCAATTAACTTTTTCAGGGCGGAACTTCAAGGATTTAACTTTGAGAAACAACTTTCATCCTTTTAATATTTTGGTAGTATCTGAAGGCAATATTAGTTAGTGGAACAGACAAAAACTGACTTTTGGAGTTGCTAATGCAATAAGTACGAATCCCAATGCTACTAATAGGAACCGCTTTGGAATGAGTGATTCGGCTCCCTAACCCCATCCGCTTATTCCCGTAACCAGCAAAGAAGAAGAAATTATTCAATTAGTTTGTTGAAAGAGATTCAGTCACCTATCCACTCAAACGCTCAATTGGTCATTCACCTATTGTCAAAGTCTCTGATAGAACTGCAATTCTAGATTGCTCCATTCAATTGCCATGTACAAAGACCTACCTTAAACATTCAATATTATCTGTTTATGACAGAAAAACAGGTTTTTGTTTTAAGTCTAGACAATTTATTCAGTATTTTTTTTGTATAAACAAATCTGATTCCCGAAAAAATAAGCTAACTTTGCCGTGTAAACAATTTGATGGTTTATAAAGAGAAACTGAAGATGAAATGGATTTTAAAAATATTCTGTCTTTTGGCAGTAAGCTTGGCGTTTTTTAGTGCCGGGGTTTTTTCCCAGGGTTGCGTTGCCATACAAGGCATGGGGTGTACAGACCATTATTTCGGTGAGTCCGCAGCAAACCAGGCTGGAGATTTGAATATTACCACAAACTACCGATATTTTAAATCTTTCAGGCACTTCAGAGGGGATGTTGAGGAAAAGCATCGGGTGCGTAACAATACGGAGGTAATAAATATCTCGCATCTGTTTGATCTCGGAATCAGCTACTCTATTAGCAATCAGTTGAGCCTTAATCTGAACGTACCCTTTAGTATTTTTGACCGCTCCTCGCTTTATGAGCATTACGGTAACTCTTTGGAGGCCAATCCTGAGCAGAAAAGATTTTATACTTCAGCTTCAGGATTGGGCGATATCAGGGTTTCTGCATCATACTGGATAAAAGATCCAAGTATGGCAGCAAGCAATCTAATGCTTGGATTGGGCGTAAAAATGCCGACCGGCAATGCCCATGTAATGGGAGACTTTCACCGACTGGATGAAGAGGGTAATGATTTTACCATTCGAAGACCTGTAGATCAATCCATTCAGCTGGGAGATGGGGGATGGGGTTTTATTTTGGATGCTCAGGCCTACCACAGTTTTACTCAAAGCAGATTTGCAATGTACTTTGCAGGTTTCTATATGTTCAATCCCTTTAATAATAATGATGTACTCCGAACACCCAATTCCAATCCCGACCACCATTGGAGCTATTTTTCCTCTCCTGATCAGTATGGCGCAAGATTGGGATTGTCCTATTTCCCAAACCACCGTTTAACTTTTGGAGTGGGTGGCTTGGTTGAAGGAGTTCCCTCCACTGACATGATAGGGAACAGCGAAGGATACCGGAGGCCGGGTTATGCTGTTTCAGCAGAACCCTCTGTTGGCTTTGCCCACAATAATTGGAACTTAAACCTCAGTGTACCCATAGCTCTTTATCGCAACAGAATTAGAAGCGTGTGGGATAAGGAAACCGGAAGACACGGTGACGCTGCTTTTGCAGATTATTCCATTAACGTGTCTCTATCTTACAGAATAACCAGGGCTGCTGATTAGGTTAAGCGTTATTCCCGATTACTAGGAAAATGTCCAGTCCGACTTAAAATAAATTGACTTTAGGGTAGCTCAGCTACTCTTTTTAAGCTCCTTTTTTTGTGAGAGCTGTTTGGCGGTAAACCAGACCAGAATGAAATAAAAAATGGCCTGCATAACCCATAAGAAAAGTATATCATTCCTCCGAAAATTAAACACCACATAGTTTTCTCCCTTTTCTAGCGATACCATTAGTTGATTGTTACACCACTTGAGGATTTCAATGGGTTTGCCATTCAACTTTGCCTGCCAACCGGGATACATGGTTTGCTGAAACACGAGATGGCTAGACTCAGTGGTCTCTATATGTAGAACAGCCTTTCCGGGCCTCCATTCTAAAATGTAACATTCGCTACAATGCCTCTTTTCTGGTAGCAGAAAAAATACAGGCAAATTGTTTGTATCCTCATAGCAGGCCCGCTGTTCAAACTCATAAATTCTGCTAAGCTTAAAGGGGTTGAATCCAATTGGTGATACCGTTTTATTGAAAGTGTTGGTATTTCCCCAGGAGGGTAAAAAACGTTGATCAGTTGGGCGGTATTGATGAAGTGGAGTGTCATCCGGCAAGGGGTAGTTCCGAGGGCTTTTTGCCAACTCTGCTCTGTATTCTGAGGCCGGTCTCTCGTGGGTGATGGTCATGGGCAAGTTGAGCTGTGTTTTTATAGCAGCTTCTCCCAACCCCAGCAGGCACAGTATTGTCAAAAATATACGGCCTTTCTCTAGAGGGGAGAGCAAAAGTGCAGTGTAAGCTACCAGGAAAATAGAGGCAATTATCCACCCTGGTAATAGTCGTTGTCCGGGACTGGAATTTAACAAGTATTCCCTGTATCCTGAGAAATGACTCCATGATTTCCAGAATTCTATCAAACTTTCCCTCGCACCGCTTGTGTCCATGCTGAACCACCAGAGTGACGGAATCACAATCAACAATACCGCCCAGACAAAAAGTGGAATTCTTTCATTGTCCTTTTTTTTCATTAAATATTGAAGGCCAATTCCACCCAGGGTAAGAATACCCAGTATCCAAAATGACCGGAAGACAGAGGGAAACCTGAATCGGTCCATAATCGGTAAAGTATCTGCCCAGAAAGTCCGGAGGGGTGTGGCACTGCCAAAAGAAGACAGCAAACAGATTGTAGAGCCTGCTAAAATTATAATGGAGAGAACCCTTTTTTCTCTGTAAAAGAATGCAAATGGGAGGCATAGCAAACTTAGTAAACCTGCATACCCGTTGATCATCGAGTAATCTGATCCAAAATAATCCATATTTCCTGCAACCACTAGAGGAGACCATTGGGAAATAAACGCATGGGGAGGATATGGGCCAAAGAGAATTTGATCGGCTTCAAGCCCTGCACCCCGTGGCATATGTTGGCTCCCCTCATAAATGGCGTATAAGTATCCGGCCGACAACAAGAGAAAGGTCACTGCCATCCACAAGGCGCTGTAAAGAAAAGGCTTTATGTTCCTCTTACTGAAAAAAGTTCCAATTATGAGTTCGACCAACCACCAGAATCCCAAAATATAAAAAGTGATAAAAAAGTAAGATGGATAACCACCGGTGAGCAACAGATGTAAAGTGAATGCAGTGAAGACAGCCCTGCTGACTCCAGGTTTTTTCACCAATAAGTAAAAACTTCCAAATACCCAGGGTAGCCAACTCATTCCTATAACATAGGCCAGATGCTGGGCATTTCCGACAAAAACCCCATTGACCTGAAAGAGCAGGCCCATCAATAATGCAGGTAGGGCATCTATTCCCAAAGTACGAAGAAGAAAGTACATCCCGCCCCCACCTACTGCTATGTGAAAGAGCCACTCAAAGTGGAGCGAAACAAGACCGTAGTTGGTGAAGAGGCTGAAGAGCCAGGCCGGCAGATACCAGGCTGCGCTTTGTGGATCGGCAAAAAAGGGAAACCCAAAATATTGCCAGGGTTGCCATAGTGGCCAAATACCATTGCCAAGTGCATCACTCATGAAATAGCGATACTGAAAGTATTGATCCATAATGTCCCACTTCATGCAGTTCGCCAGAAAGCCAACTTGCCAGTAGGCCACCCAGGGAAACAGTACTAGCAGCAGCCAGGGAAATATTCGGAAGAGAAGTGGTTTCATTCGGTGAAATTGAATGGCTCAAAGTTAGGCTTTAATGGTCAGATTACGCCATGTCATATCATTGGATGTGCAACTACTCCCAAAAAAACATTTCCGCTTTTCAATTACCTTTGATCTGCAATTGACCCGATATGCAATCTGATTCTTCCCCTATAAAGTTGCTCTCAATGGTAATCCCCTGTTTCAATGAAGCGGATCGCCTCCATTTTCTCCGACAGGCCATAGTGGAATTTGATCAGCAATGGTCGGGAAAGTATGAACTGATTTTGGTCAATGATGGAAGTTCAGACGCTACATTAACCGGCCTTGAGGAGTTTAGACTGGATCAAAAAGTCCGGAATGGCAAAATTGAGATCCTGTCCCTGGAAGCAAATCAGGGCAAAGGCTTTGCGCTAAAAGCTGGCGTAAAAATAGCCAGGGGAGATTACATTCTTACCTTGGATGCGGATATGTCCACCCATCCACTTATGCTGATTGAATGGTTGAGCAGTTTGTTGGTTCTGGAAAAAAAGGTTGTTTACATTGGATCCAGAGTGCATCCTCAAACCCGCATTAATGCTCGGCTTCATCGTGTTCTCCTGGGAAATCTTTTCAATGCTGCCATTCGAATGATCACAGGAATTAAAGAAGGGGATACCCAATGTGGATTCAAACTCTATCCGGCACACATTGGAAAGACGGTTTTTGGGGAGCTGGTGGAGGGGGGCTGGGCGCACGATATCGAACTTTTAATGCGATTGAAGATGCAAAAGATAAAGACTATTTCTATGCCCGTGAAGTGGGAGCATAGACCGGGAGGCAGCATTCGGGTGGTGGTAGATGGGATTGGGATGTTTTTTAGGATGTTGCAAATTGCTTTCAGGTTGAGGTTTAAGCCACCGCCAATGTGAACTTCATGTAAAGATATTTAATAGAGATGCAGAAAAAAGCGGAAAAACTCATATATTTGCGATAATAACCATGTGTTGTGCGTTTGCGTCTGTCTCGAAAGGACGGACTTGAGTTCGGGCAGCGTATGATTGACGAGTAAGTGCATTGAATCAATAATTCATGGCAGCCAATTGTCACATAACGACTACCAAAAAGACTGGCATTGCCAGGTCCTCAGCCTGGTATGTGGTCTATACCCGCTACAAGTGTGAGAAGCAAGTGGCGCAAGAACTTCGGAAGAAGGGCTTGACCGCCTATGTTCCCTTGATGGAAAAGGTTAGAAAGTATGGATCAAGGCGTCGAACCAGCCTCATTCCCCTCATTCATTGTTATGTTTTTGTCCTCATGAAGCCAAAGGACAGGCTCATTGTGCTGCAAACAACCAATGTACAGCGGTTTCTGGGAGATGGCAGAGAACTCATCCGGGTTCCGGAGGAGGAAATCAATTGGCTGAGGAGAATAGTGGGCGAAATAGATGAGGTGGAGGTCAATAGCACTGATTTTGAGGATGGAATGGCAGTAGAGGTGGCAAGTGGTCCGCTGGCGGGAGTACGAGGGAAATTATTGAATCGTCAAGGCAAAAGCCGTTTTTTGGTGGAGCTCACCTCCATCGGCTATCAATTGCAAATGGCCATAGATAAAGGGATACTTAAGAGAGCTGAACCGGGTCTAAAGTTCGCATGATCCCTGCGTAAGACCCTTTTTCTTGACTTGGAGTACGGTAAGGGAGTGGGACTTATCGGAAGCGAAGCTGTGGGTTGGAAGAATCATCTTCCAGGTCTTCTAATTATTGAATCAATTAATCTAGATTGAAAAAGGTGACCAACATTGAATTATCTGTGGTTATTCCGGTATTCAACAGTTCAGAGCTAATAAAAAATACTGTTGACGAGGTAGAGAGGTCTTTGAATGCTTTAAATTTATCTTATGAGATAATTTTAGTCAATGACGGAAGTACAGACAATTCCTGGGAAGTATTGAAAGAAATTTTTCAACCTCAAAGGAATATCGTTATTGTTAATCTACTTAAAAATTATGGTCAGCATAGCGCAATTATTTGCGGGTTGGACAAAGCAAAGGGCAGTTATATAGTTACAATGGATGATGACCTTCAGAACCCTCCTTCGGAAATAGAAAAACTGTACAGAAAAATTTCTGAAGGGTTCGATCTAGTAATGGCAAAGTTCAATTCAAAAAAGCATGCTGAGTATCGCAAATTGGGTAGCAGGATCGTATCTTTTTTGAATTACAAGATATTTAAAAAACCCAGGGGAATTTCCTTAACTAATTTTAGAATATTCACTCGTCAGGTAGCAGAAAGAGTAGTTGGACACAATACCTTTCATCCTTATATCCCTGGTTTATTGCTTATGTATTCTTCCTCTATTGCAAATGTGACCACAGATCATAAACCAAGAAGTATTGGGAAGTCAAATTACAGCCCGAGGAAAATTGCTAAACTAGTATTTAGGATTCTTTTTAATTATAGTGTTTATCCCTTAAATGTTTTGCTTACTATAGGCATTATAGGGGCGCTTTTTAGCTTTTTCTTGGCAGCCTATTTTATTTTCAAAGCACTTTTAGTAGGAGTTTCTGTACCAGGGTGGACCACCGTAGTTGTACTCATTTCATTCTTTAATGGTATTCTATTGCTGACATTAGGAATAATTGGCCAGTATATTGTTAGAATTATGAATCAAATTGCTCAATCCAAGCCATATGTAATAAAAGAAGAGGTGGGATATGGAGGTTAAGGGGGTGTCATTTATTGTGGGTGGACAAAGGTGTGGGACAACCTTTTTGATGAATCTTCTTAGTCAACATGGTTCAATCGAGTTTCCTCAGACCCAATTCCCTGAACCTAAGTTTTTTATAAAGTATCCTGGAAAGGGTTCTTGCGAATTCAAAAATGAACTTTTTGGAGAAATTCAGAAACAAGACAAAGTCCTTATAGAGAAAAGTACCTCATACGTTGAGTACCGGGAAGCATTAGTTCGAATAAATGAGGTTTTTCCAAATTCCAACATTTTCTTCATAGTCAGAGACCCAGTGCAAAGAGCCATATCCAACTATTTTTTCTCTGTTAGAAATGGATTGGAAAAACGGTGCATAAGAGAAGCTTTTCTGGAAGAAAAAAATGTAAGAAATAACTATGAAGTGTCTGTCAACCCATTTGATTACATCGGAAGAAGTCGATTTTCAAAACAGTTAAAGACTCTGGAGGATGTTTTTTGTAAAGACAGATTACACATCCTCTCTTTCAGGAAGTTGACGAGCGATACAAACGAATATCTTAATCACATAATTGAAGATAAACTTGGCTTGGAATCGGGATATTTTCATTTGGAAGTGGAAAAAAATGAGAGCGCGAAAGTGAAGTCAATTGATAAAGAGGTTCTGGACATTTTAGAGGAAAAACTCCTTACAGAGGTTAAATTTCTTGAAGAGAATGACTTGCTATAAGCTTCATTTTAGGCCCTGTTTTCAAAAGTAAGAAGAGTAAATTATGCGATTTAATAAACCCCATATTACCGGCAATGAACTGCAATACATCTCAAAGGTATTGGAGACGTATCAGCTTGCTGGCAATGGAATTTTTACTAAGAAATGCCACGATTATTTTGAATCAAAGTATAACTTCAGAAAATGTTTGATGACAACCTCATGCACTGACGCCCTGGAAATGGCTGCTCTTTTATGTGAGATTGAACCTGGTGATGAAGTAATTATGCCCTCTTTTACATTTGTGTCTACAGCTAATGCATTCGTGCTAAGAGGGGCAAGGATTGTATTTGTCGATAGTCGGTCTGATCATCCGGGGATGGATGAGGATAAAATCGAAAGCCTTATTTCGCCAAAGACAAAGGCCATAATTGTGGTGCACTATGCTGGGGTAGCATGTGATATGGAAAAGATATCAAAATTGGCAAATCAGTACAATCTTCTAGTTGTGGAGGATGCAGCTCAGGCCATCGATAGTTATTTTGTAAACAGAAAGGGCCAGAAACGTGCCCTGGGTTCTTTAGGGCATTTTGCAACCTTTTCATTTCACCAAACAAAAAACTTGACCTCAGGTGAAGGTGGTCTACTGGTACTAAATGATGAAAGGTTTTTTGAAAGAGCTGAAATTATTTGGGAAAAAGGTACAAATAGGTCTGCATTTTTCAAGGGAGAGGTAGATAAGTATGGATGGGTGGACATGGGGAGTTCTTTTTTGCCTTCGGAAATCACATCTGCATTTCTATGGGCGCAGCTTGAACAACTTAACAATATTCAAAATAGGAGAGTTTCTATTTGGAAAGCATATTATGATGGGTTGAAAGATTGGGCAGGTTGCAATAATATTAGATTACCTGTAATTCCATCTTACGCAACAAATAACGGACATATGTTTTATTTGGTTTGCCCCAGTTTTCATGCAAGAAAATGTCTCATTGAATTTTTAAATGATAATGGAGTAAAGGCGGTTTTCCACTACCAAAGTTTACACTCAAGCGAATTTTTCAAGGAAAAACACGATGACAGAGTTTTAGAAAATTCTGACAAGTATTCTGATTGTTTATTGAGATTACCTTTTTACTATGATGTTGATGAATCTTCAATTATTGATCTGCTACTAAATTTTAATGAAGAACTACAAAATAAATGACGAAAAGACGAAAGCGAGCTACTAAACGATCAAATATCATAGGTGTACTTCTTTCAAGATTGGTTAACCCGATAGCCAGACTATCTAAAGTCAATGATGCGATTGATTTGAAATTATCCTGGAAGCCATGGACAGTTCGTTTAGTAATTCTTTCAACTGTAATTTTGTTGAGCTTGTCTGTATTTCAAGGTGTCAATGGAGATGAGAGTTATATGACCCCTTACAGTTATCTGTCATTTGAATTTTATAAATCGTTTGGGGATTACTCTGTATTTGATGACTGGCACAATTGGGCTACCATGAGGTATAATGGGGTTGCATTCGTACTACCCTTTGGAATTTTAGCTGACATTTTTGGCTTGGAGGAAGCTGATCGTGGGTTTCATATTCTCAGACATTTTTTGTTGGCTATCTTGGGAATTTTTATGCTGTACTTTGTTGGCTTAATTTCTCGCACCTTAGGTAACTGGAGAGCTGCAGTAATAGCCATCATAATTTTTTTAGTCTCCCCCCGATTGTTAGGTCATACATTGATCAATCCAAGGGATATACCATTTGCTTTCGGGTTTATTGGGAGCCTATATTTTATCCTAATGATCCTTCAAAACTTTCAAAGACCCAAAATGAAGCACCTGCTTGGCTTGGCTTTTTTTATGGGATATGCTTTGTCTATTAGAGCAGGTGGCGCACTCATGTTATTCATGTTTTTTATAGCCTTTTATGTAGCTCTTTTGTTGCTGGAATACCTTAAAAGGGAGGTAAGTCTTCCCGAAATGAGGACAATTGTTAAATCTCTTGGTGTACCAATAGCAGGAGGATTTTTGTTGGGGGTGTTTCTATGGCCTTTTGCACTGACAAACCCTGTAGAGGTAATTAGGGACACTTTTGATAGGGTAACTGCTTTCCCTGTGTCCATAAGAATTTTATTTGGAGGTGACCTAATAAGATCAACCGAAGTACCTTCTCATTATCTACCAACCTGGATTGGAATTTCCGCACCGCTTGTATTTCTAATTGGACTCTTCTCTATCTTTTTCTTCTTTAAACGAATATTTTTCAACGGACCAACTTACCTAAAGGCTAGCTATCTATTTATGTTTATTTCTCCCTTCCTTTTTGTGTTGTTTCAGGATCCTGCACTCTACGACGGCTGGCGCCACTTCACTTTTTTCTACGTCACCGGCGTACCACTTGCCGCCCTCGGTTGGGAAGCACTCTGTCAGTGGATAGAAGACAAGAATTGGAAACCGTGGATTGGCCCGGTGATTTTTGGACTCCTTATGGTCGAGCCCGCAGTGCATATTGTGAGAAATTACCAATACCCCTATGTATACTTCAATCCGCTTATAGGGGGCGCAAGTGGCGCCTTTGGGAATTACGAACTGGACTATTGGGGTATATCCACTCGTCAGGGTGTGGAGGCCCTGGAAAGAAAAGGAGTTTTACATGCCGATATGGAACCAATAGTGTTGGCTACTAACTTCCGATACAGTGTGCAGAACTGGTTGGCTCCGGAATACCGGGATAAGGTCTCCGTGGAATATGTCCGGTACAGGGAACGGTACAATACGGAATGGGATTATGCGATTTGGGTAAGTAGATTTATGGATGGCACCCATATGAAGGCCGTTAACTGGCCGTCATCCTCGAGAATACTCCAACCCATTAAGGTCAACAATACTCCCATATCAGTAGTATACGAAAAAGGCCAACCTTATGTATTCGAAGCAAAAAAAGCCCTGGATCAGGGACAAATCAATGAGGCCATTCAGCATCTTCAACAGGAAATAGAGTGGAATCCTCGCAATAATGTTGCTTATTTGTTTTTAGGTCAGGCCTATATGAGAACGGGCAACTGGCAAGAAGCCTCTGCTCAACTCGAGTATGCACTCCAGTATGCACCTGACGACCAAAATACTATATTGAATTATGCCCTTACGCAGATAAATTTGGAGGATTATAATGAAGCAAAGAGAATCCTTCACCACCTGGTTGAATTCCTTCCTACCAGTCATGGCGCATGGTACTATCTGGCAATGGCCAATCAGCGTACAGGAGATCTCTCTTTGGCAGCTCAGTATATACAAAATTGTGTTCAGGTTCGACCCGATTTCCGTGCAGGTTGGCAGCTGGGTGTTGAAATTTTTGAAGAAATAGGCGATCAGGATAGAGCAAATCTGTTTAGGAATAGACTCAATCAGCTTTAAAATAACGGTGTGTTGAAACTTCTTTTTTTATATCTGACTATTCAGCCTCCTTTAGATTGACTCCTGGTTGACCGCCACTAGAAAACACAAAAAATCGGGGGTTAAATTTTCAGACCTGCAAAATTGTTGATCATTGAATGCATTATTAGTCCACGAAAAATTCCCCTGCCAGGGCCATGAGATCGATATATGCCAAAGCCCTGTTTCGCCTGACGTTTGCGATGGCTTCTTCTCCTCTAACCAATTGCTGCTGCACTTCCCTCAATTCAAAATTATTGATTCTTCCAGCCAGAAACATCTCTTCGGCCAGTTCGAGATTTTGCCTGGCGAGTTCGAGATTTTCACGTTCAATTTCCAGTAACCTGCCGCTGTTTTGAAATTCGAGATACCTCTTTCTGGTTTCAGTTTCCAATTCGCTCCTAAGGTCTGCCAATTGCATTGCCCCGACTTCTAGCCTCAATTGATTCACCTGGATTTCTTTCCTACTTCGGTGGCCGTCGAAGATGTTGAAACGTGCCGTTGCTCCAATAAATGGACCGTAGTTTCTGTTGGATTGAAAAATTCCCACTTCACTGAGGGTATAGTTGTAGTCAATTCCAGCATTGAGTTCTATAGTTGGAAGTTTGAATGCCCTGCTGATTTCCAAATCACTCTCGAGTACGAACTGCTGAATGGTCTCAAAAACCACCTCCGGATTGTTGATGAGTACATCGGCAAGTAGATTTTCCAACTCTACCTCCTCCTCATCAAAATAACCTTCAGCATCAGGTAGGACATCAAATGGCTCAGTATTCATCAGCCTAAAAAGATCCTGCATTGCAATCTCTCGCATTGAAATCACCTGCTCCAACCTCGCCCTTTCTCGGTTGAGTTCGGTTTGAGTTTGAAGTAGGTTCAGTCGGGTGCCTCTCCCCAATTCCAGTCTTTCTTGTTCCAGTTCTTCCAGTTCCTCAAAAAATCGTATGCTTTCAAGAATATAATCCTCACTGTCCCGGAAGTAAATCACTGTGTAGAATACTCTGCTAAGACGGGATAGCATATCTCTTGCGATTACCTCAATTTGTTGAGCACTGAGGTTTTCCAGCCGATCCAGTCGCATTTTTTGATTTCGGCCCCCACCTCCATCGTACAAAGTGTAGGTTGCCTGAACCCCGGTATTAAAACTAAAATTGCCCGCCCATTCTACAGATCTGATGGTGCCGTCAAAAAGTTCTTGCCTTGAATTATTGGATGAGTAATTAAGTCCGGTCTGAAAACCCACTCTGGGAAGCAAACCTGCATTCCCGGGGTGATTTTGAGTTTGGGATATTTCGAAATTCTTGCGAGCTATTTCAATTCCGTAGTTTTGCCTCAAAGCTATTTCAAAAGCTTCCTCCAGGCTGAGCCTCTCCTGCGAAAAGGCTGATGAAACCATCACTACGACAAAGAAACCAGCAATTATTAACCGTATCATGTATTTGCAATTTCGGTATTCAATAGACTTCGCTTGCGAGAGAGCAAGGCGTACATGGCGGGGATGACGTATAGTGTCAGTAAGAGCGAAAACATCAACCCCCCCACGACCACAATGCCCATTGGTATCCTGCTGGTAGCTGAAGCTCCCAGAGCCAGAGCTATGGGTAGTGTTGCCAGAGAAGTTGCAAGACTGGTCATCAATATGGGCCTGAATCGCAGTGTGGCAGCTTCCAGAGCAGCCTCCTTGATTGTTTTAGAAGAGGCGAGTTTCTGATTGGCAAACTCTACTATGAGAATACCATTTTTAGTGACTATACCAACCAGTACAATGATTCCAATCTGGCTGAAAATATTCATGCTGTGACCAAAGACATATAGACAAATCAAAGCCCCAATTAGGGCAAGTGGAACAGTAAACATGATCACAAAGGGATCTACAAAGCTCTCAAATTGTGCAGCCAATGCGAGAAATACCAGAACCAAAGCCAAAATAAATGCGAAGTAAAGCCCACCGGCACTGTCCATAAAGTCTCTTGAGGTTCCGGTAAGGGTGGTGAAAAAAGAATCATCCAGCAATTCATCTGCTACTTCATCCATTGCTTCAATCCCCTGACCAAGACTGTATCCATCGTTTAATCCAGCTGATACCGTAGCCGATACATAACGATTGTAGCGGTAAAGTTGAGGAGGAGATGAACGCTCTTCGAGTGTTACAAGATTATTGAGCGGTATGAGCTGTCCAGCTCTGTTTCGAACAGTTGCCTGTTCAAGGTCAAGTGGAGCGTCCCTGCTACTTCTTATGGCTTCACCAATCACTTCATATTGCTTTCCATCCATTATGAAAAATCCGTACCTCTGACTGGCAAAAAAGAGTTGGAGGGTTTCGGCTATGTCGCGGACACTTACACCCAGAGCATTGGCTCTGATTCGATCTATGGATACAGTTATTTCGGGTTTGGTGAATTTCAAATTGACATCCACCACATTAAAGGTCGGGTGTTGCTCTGCCCTGGAGAGAAATTCCGGCAATACCTCTCGCATTCGGTCGAGATTGGGTGCCTGTATTACATACTGTACCGGAAGACCACTGAGCCCACGACCTACCTGAATGGTTTGATCCTGCACGGCAAAGCTGCGCGCAAAGTTGTGAGCTCGAAGTTTTGGGAAAATATCGCGGACGATTTCTTGCTGTGACCGACTTCTCTCACTGGGATCGGATAATGCAACCCTAACAAAACCTGAATTTACCGAGGTAGAAGCCCCAAATCCAGGAGAAGTTACCGAGATTATGGATGTTTTCTCAGGTATGGTATCCAAAAACTTCAATAGTTCTAGCATGTACTCATCCATGAGGTCATAGGAGGTTCCTTCCGGAGCCTGACTCACTACTCTGAAACGACTCTTATCCTCCATTGGTGCAAGTTCAGTTGGAAGGATTTCAAGTAATATGTATATACCTGCTCCGGCTACCAGAATGATAATGGGTGCTACCCAGTGAACCTTCAAAAAGGCATTGAGTGACTTTCGGTAACCGCTGACCAATGATTTAAAAAAGGGTTCAGTAATCCTGTATAGAAATCCCTGCGTATCCCTCTTTTTCAATATCCTCGATGCAAGCATGGGGGTCATGCTCAGTGACACAAAAGTTGAAATAATAACTGCTCCGGCCAGTACCACCCCAAATTCCCGGAAAAGTCTCCCGGTAGCTCCCTCCAGGAAAATAATGGGCATAAAAACGGCCACCAGTGCAACCGTAGTTGCAATAATGGCAAAGTAAATCTCTTTTGCACCCGTCAGTCCTGCCTCAATGGGGTCCAGCCCCTTTTCAATTTTTTGGTAGATGTTTTCGAGCATTACAATGGCATCGTCCACCACCAGCCCAGTAGCCAACACCACTCCGAGAAGAGTGAGAACGTTGATGGTAAATCCAAATACGTACATCACAAAAAAAGCTCCAATCAGCGATATGGGCATGGCAACAACTGGAATGAGCGTCGTCCTCCAGTCGCGGAGGAAAAAGAAAATAACGAGAATTACCAGTATAAAAGCCATAAAAATAGTGCTCTTTACTTCAGTAATGGCATTTCGTATGGGAATGGTCGTATCTATAGCATAGCCAAGTTGTATGTCCTCAGGCAATTCTCTTTCAATCACCCGAACCCTTTCATAAAATTGATCTGCAATGTCAATGTGATTGGAGCCTGGCTGGGGCGTTACAGCCAGGCCTACCATGGGGATTTTGTTGTTGCCCCTGAGTAGGGTTCTCATATTTTGAGGGGCAATTTGGGCGTCCCCCACATCTTTCAGACGCACCAAAGCCCCATTGTCTTCCCTGATGATCAAATTTCTAAATTCCTCCGGACTTGACATCCTGCCGAAGGTTCTTATGGTGAGTTCTGTCCTGAAACCCTCAATGTTTCCGCTGGGCAACTCTACATTTTCCCGATTTAGGGCATTCCTTACATCCACCGGACTTACCCCCAAGGCGGTCATTTTCGCAGGGTCCAAATTCAGTCTCATGGAATACCTCTTCGTTCCCCAGATTCGAATAAGACTAATTCCGGGTATGGTTTGAAGTCGCTCTTTGAGGATGTCGTCTGCAAAGGCAGTCAACTGCATGAGGTCCCTTCGGTCACTTTGTACCGTGAGTACCAGAATGGTAGTGGCATCCGCATCTGCCTTTTGTACGATGGGCGGTTCAATATCAGGTGGCAATGAGCGCAACGATCTCGACACCCTATCACGGACATCATTGGCAGCAGCCTCCAGATCAATATTGAGGTCGAATTCTACTGTAATGGTACTTCTTCCGTCTGCACTCACGGAAGACATTTCCCTTATCCCGGCAATGCCATTAATATTCTCCTCCAGAGGCTCTGTAATCTGAGACTCGATGACATCCGCATTCGCTCCCGGATAGTTGGTTACTACAGTGATAATAGGCGGATCTACTGAGGGATATTCGCGCAAGCCGAGGTAAGTAAAGCCGATGATTCCAAACAACAAAATCACAATTGACATGACCGTTGTTAGGACCGGCCGTTCTATGGAAATGGACGACAGGCTCATAGTTAAAAGTTATTCTCAAATGAAAAATCAATCAGCTCAACGTTCACATTTGCACCCTCTGCCAGGGACATCAATCCCGTTGTTATTACGGTATCTCCTGCATGAAGACCTTCTAGTATTTGAACCGCCTTTTCAGTGCGAATGCCTGTGCGGATTGACAATCCCTTTGCTTTTCCGTTCCTGGATACAAACAGCATTTGACCTTCGATCACGGGAATAACCGCCTCGGAGGGAACCATTACAGCTCCCGGACTTACATCCACCCGCAGTCTAACTTGTGCAAACCTTCCTGGTAAAAACCTCACCTCTCGATTGTCCACTCTTGCTCTCATTCTCATAGTCCTGGTCTGGGGATTGATACCGGGTTCTACCGCATATATGGTAGCATTGTGAAGCGTATTCCCACCCACTGTAGTAAAGGTTACATGAGAGCCCACTCCCAGTTGATCAATGTAGGTTTCAGGAACTTCAAAGTCTAGTTTAATTGGATTGAGTTGGTGTAAAGTAGCTATTCGGGTACCGGGGCTCACAAAATTGCCTTCACTGATGTGTCGCAAACCCACCTGGCCAGTAAAAGGCGCATATACATTCAGTTTAGATTTCCGAACCTCCAAAAGATCCTTTTCAGCTATAAGGGTAGCCTCCCGGTTTTTTGCCCTCAATAGCTCCTCCTCACTGATTGCCTGTATGGCAAAAAGCCTTTCAGCTCTCTGTCTCTCATCTTCTGCCAGCTTTATCTCCAATTCCAGTTTTGCAATTTCACCACTTATTTCGCGACCATCCATAGAGATTAATAATTGACCCCTGTTCACAACGGTCCCCTCTGAGAAATTTATAGACCTAATCATTCCAGCTACTTCAGGAGTGATATTCAGCTGCTCATAGGCCTCAAAGGTGCCCGGTACGATGACTTCATTGGCCACTTCTAAAGTGTCCACAACGACTCCCCTCACATTGGTCACAGGAGGACCCTGACGGGATGGTTGTCCCGACCCCTCCGCGGGAGCATCACCACATGAAACCAACATCACAACTGAAAGGCACAAGAAAATCCAAATTAGGTATCTATACATTATATACACATTCATGTAATTTTATGCAATATAAATCAATAAACCTCCAATAGGTTTATATATTGCTTTTGCAAATTTCATATAATTATCCAACTTACTGACCTGGCAGTACTTGTTAATTCCTGAAAAGCAAACAATTAACAGATGTTTAAGAGCTTAGATTCGACCTTAAGGCCCAACCTTTAGGATGGTCATTCTTTTCTAACCCAAGCAACCACCGGCTTGTGGTCAGAGAATGGCTCAGCTATAAGTTGGTGATCGATGGTTTTAAATTCGGGGTCTGTAAAGATGGCATCAATTCTAAGGAGTGGAACCGGCCCCAGATAGGTCACCCCAAATCCCCTGCCTGCCTCGAGAAAGCTGTCTTTTTTTCCATAGGAAAGCTTTCGGTAAGTGTATGAGATGGGAAGATCATTAATGTCTCCCATGATGATGACCGGATAGGGGGACTCTTTGGAATGCTCCAAAATAGTTTCAACTTGATTGACACGCATGGCAGATGAGCGCTGGTAGTTTCCAAAAATTTCCAGTACTGAACGAAGTGATTGCCAACTCCAGTCAAGACCTTCTTTTTTGATCAACTCACTTTGATCGGTAATTTGATTGGATTGTAGGTGGATATTGTAAATCCTGCAAACCCCCTTTACAGGAAAGTCGATATCTGCCCAGACTACTGAATTTTCATAATTTTCAAAAGCCAAAAAGCCAAAATCAATTACAGGATGGTCGGTGTAAATGGCCGTTCGGTAGTTGATTTTATTGATCAGATGTGCAAACGGGTAGTGGTCTTCCATCCATTTTTTTAAAGAGGGGACAAATTCCTGTAGGGCAAGCACATCCGGTTTTTTATGTTCATTCATCATTTGAATCCATTCAGTGGCAGTGCTGTTGGCAGGGGTGTCACCGGACAGTAGTTGATATCCATAGTTTATATTGAAGCTCACCATCTTGAGATCAGTTGGCTGTGGGGCTATTTTTGACCCACCTGAGGTGAAATTTTTGGAGTGCAATGGCCATCCCGCGATTATGAGCAAAAGGGCAAACAAGGCCGAGAGATATTTAGACCGAACTAAAAAAAATACACCCAGCGACAGATTGATCAAAAGCATGAATGGGTAAGCCAGTAAAAGTGCCACCGCGAAAGGCACTTTACCCGGGTCAGCAAGCGGTGCAGTATAGGATATTATGGTCAATCCACCCCAGACCAGCAGCCAGATATTGATTTTTTTACCAACTTTTCTGTCCTTTATAGCCATGATTTAGCTTAAAAATTTCTCTTGATGCAAAACGAAAACTACCACCCAGGACGATACCCCCACTTAATTAAATGATTCTTTTATCTCAAAAGTGTCTTTAAAGTAAAATTAGCAGAATGTTGAATGCCTTTTGGAAAAGGGATAAAGAGGCTGGGTACAGCCTTTTTTGATGACTTGATTAAGTCGGTGGGTTATATTCATTGAAGTCAGCTGGTCTCCCCCTCTCTGAAGCTGCCATGACTCTCCCCACAGCTTATATTTTTATAGTTGGGGCTCATCGTTTTGGGCCTTTTCATCATCACTTCATCAAGCCAAAAATTTTAGCATACCTCACTAATTCACCTTGATTGCTAACCTTTATTTTTCCCATCAAAAGAGCCATCATTGGATTGAGTTCTCTATTGATCACCTTCATAAAGTTCTCCCCGCTTCCACCTACGACGCATTTAGGTTCGTATTGTAATCCTTCCAGCACCTCTATTTTTCCACGGTCAATCCTGACGGTCAATTGACAAGCATCAGGTGCCGAGAGATTAAAGTGAAAGCAGGTTTCGCTCTCAGCTATAGCAGCGGGATCCACTCTTTTGGGAAGATTCAACAAAAATTCATCAGCCTTCATTGCCCCATTTTTTATGAAAGTGCAAATTTATGCTTTTCTACAACACATTTCACTTCTGGAGCTGCCCAGATCTCCACCAGGCAAAAATTTTAGAGTGAAAATGCATAAAATGGAATTCTTTTGTCCAGGGAATTGAGGCAGGAGAATGGACCACATCCTTTTCAACTGCTGTAATTTTCTCTTTTCCATCCCCCTGGCAAACCCTGTCTGGCAATTGACCAATTTACTCACTTACTGTTGCTATGAATTATAACCCCAGATTCCTTACCTTTGCGCGAAATTTCAGGAAGTTGATTCAAAGGAAGAAAAAAGTATCCATGGAAAATATCAGTAAACTTAAGGACACGGCAAGTCAGATCAGAAGGGATATCGTCAGAATGGTCTACCATGCTCAATCGGGACATCCGGGAGGATCACTAGGTTGTGCAGAATTTTTCACTGCTCTGTATTTTAGTGAAATGGACCATTCTCCAAACTTCAATATGAAAGGTGAGGGTGAAGATGTGTTCATTCTTTCCAATGGGCATATTTCTCCCGTTTTTTACTCTTCTTTGGCGAGATCCGGGTATTTTTCCATTGATGAATTGAATTCCTTTAGAGAGATCGACAGTAGACTTCAGGGCCATCCAGCCACTCACGAAGGACTGCCGGGTGTGCGGATTGCAACAGGATCCTTGGGCCAGGGTTTGTCTGTAGCGGTAGGGATCGCATTGTCAAAAAAGCTGAACAAGGATCCAAAACTGGTCTATGCCCTAACGGGAGATGGTGAATTGCAGGAGGGACAGGTATGGGAGGCTCTTATGTTTTGTGCCCATCACAAAGTAGATAATTTGATCGTGACAGTAGATTGGAATGGACAACAAATTGATGGCCCCAATGATGAGGTCATGAGTCTGGGAGACCTTGATGCCAAATGGAGGGCATTTGGCTGGGAGGTGTTGCATATGAATGGCAATGATATGCACGATGTAATTACTGTGTTGCGCCATGCAAAATCAGAGACTGGCAAGGGCAAACCTGTGGTCATTTTGATGAAAACTGAGATGGGTTATGGCGTGGATTTTATGCAGGGAACGCATAAATGGCACGGAATAGCACCCAACGAACAACAATTGGAAGATGCGCTCAGTCAGTTGGAAGAAACGCTGGGAGATTTTTAAAATATTCAAACTAAGATTATATGCTTGATAAAATGCTCAGCACTACTGAGAAAAAAGCAACAAGGGACGGCTTTGGAGATGGCCTTTATGAGTTGGGAAAATCCAATCCCAGGGTAGTGGCTCTTTGTGCAGACCTTGTAGGCTCATTGAAGATGAATAAATTTATCGCGGAATTCCCCGAGCGCTTCTTTCAATGCGGAGTGGCTGAGGCCAATATGATGGGAACGGCTGCAGGCCTTGCTACAGGTGGATTTATACCCTATACCGGTACTTTTGCTAACTTCAGTACTGGAAGAGTTTATGACCAAATCAGACAGTCCATCGCCTACTCGCATAAAAACGTGAAAATCTGCGCTTCTCATGCCGGTATTACCCTCGGTGAAGACGGTGCCACCCATCAAATTCTGGAGGATATAGGGATGATGAAAATGCTGCCCGGAATGGCGGTGGTGAATCCGTGCGATTACAATCAAACGAAACTCGCCACTATTGCGATTGCTGAACACTACGGTCCTGTATACCTTAGATTTGGACGTCCAGGTTGGCCGGTATTTACTCCTGCTGACCAAAAGTTTGAACTAGGTAAAGGCATTTTGATCAAAGAGGGAACTGATGTGAGTATTTTTGCTACAGGACACCTGGTCTGGCAGGCGGTGAAAGCTGTAGAGGCACTTGAAAAACAAGGAGTGAGCTGCGAGCTTATCAATATTCACACTATAAAGCCTTTGGACGAGGAACTCATTTTGGCAAGTGCATCTAAGACTGGCCGGGTGGTTACCGCAGAAGAACATCAAATGGCGGGAGGCCTTGGAGAATCTATTGCAGCTCTTTGCAGTAGAAATCACCCGGTAAAAATGTCAATGGTCGCTGTGAATGACTCCTTTGGAGAAAGCGGAAAACCAGCAGATCTGATGAAAAAGTACGGGCTGGACAGCTCAAATGTGATTGAGGCCGTACACAGCTTACTGAAGTAAGTTGAGCCTTTTAACTTTGGCATGATTTTTCCTGAAATTTAATTGAGCTGTATAGAGTTGGGGTAGTCTATTTCCTGAATATAGATTTACTTGCCGATGAACCAACATTTTTGAATGTGTGCTGTTGGGATAGGTCCAAAGTAATTTGGTTAGGGGTAAAAGGTTGCCCATGAGCCTTGCGATGGTTGCAAGCTGCTCTTTCTTAAAAAAATGAGTTAAAATGAAGTTTGAAACAAAGGTTATTCATGCCGGTGTGGAGCCGGATCCATTAACAGGGGCAGTCATGACCCCCATTTATCAAACATCCACCTATAAGCAGGATGCACCGGGAGTGCACAAGGGATATGAGTATGCCAGAACTCAAAATCCGACGCGTGATGCTTTGGAGAAAAATCTCGCTGCTCTGGAGAATGGATATGGGGCTTCCTCCTTTGCAAGTGGGCTGGCCGCAATGGATGCTATTTTGAAGACATTGAAATCAGGTGATGAAATAATCTCCACCAATGACCTCTATGGGGGCAGCTACAGGCAGATAAAGACCATATTCGAGAAACTGGGAATCAAATCGGCTTTTATAGACATGACCGATCCGGAAAATCTTCGGTCTGCCATTACTGAAAATACTCGCCTTATTTGGGTAGAAACCCCAACCAACCCCATGCTGCAGATAGTTGATATCGAGGCTATTTGCAAAATAGCAGGAGAAAAGGGAATTAAGGTTTGTGTGGACAACACTTTTGCCTCCCCCTACTTGCAGACTCCCCTTGACCTGGGAGCTGATATGGTATTGCATTCAGCAACCAAGTACTTGGGTGGACATTCGGATGTGGTCCACGGAGCGGTTATCTGTAAACACGAGGAGGACTATGAAAAAATTAAATTCGTCCAGAACGCCTCAGGTGCAGTACCCGGACCAATGGACTGTTTTTTAATTCTCCGGGGAATAAAAACCCTCCATCTTAGAGTTCAAAGAGCCAGCGAAAATGCCAGGGCTATAGCCGAATTTCTGCGCGACCATCCAAAGGTTGAAAAGGTCTATTATCCAGGTTTTGAGGACCATCCGGGTCACGATATCGCTAAAAAACAAATGCGAGGTTTTGGAGGTATGGTTTCATTTGACCTTGGCAACAATAATGAAGAGGCTGCAATGAAAGTTTTGGCCGCTACTCATTATTTCCTTTTGGCAGAATCTCTGGGTGGAGTGGAAAGCCTTATCGGTCACCCGGCATCCATGACACATGGCTCTATTCCAAAAGAGGAGCGGTTAAAAACAGGTCTTACCGACTCCCTGATCCGCCTGAGTGTAGGAATTGAAAATGTGGAGGATCTCATTGGCGACCTCTCCCGCTCACTGGAGAATATTTAAAGGGTGTTTTTCGAGTATTCGTTTTTCCAGGCATTGATGAATGGACTCATACAAGTTTCTGACCAAGCAGACTTATTCACGCAATCACACATTACTATTGCCACAACAAATGTTATATTTGCTCCATTAATTTGATCAATCAGTTTTTGGGAAACTGATATAAACAACACTGTTTATGCAAAGGATATCAATCGCAATACTGGCCTGCTTTTCTTTGTTTTACCTGATTTCGAATCACGACCTAACCGGACAAAATCTCAGTCTGGGGTTTAAAGCCGGATTGAGTTTTTCTGGATTTGATGACGATTCTGAAAGAGATGCAGATGGAAATGAAGTAGAAAGTTTTAAGACTCAAACAGGCTTCCACATTGGATTGCTGGGTAGGTACAGGTTCTACGACGACCTTTTCGGTCTGCGTTTTGGTCTCATTTACAACCAAAGGGGTGGAAGGATTGATTTTGATGGCCCCTCTTACTTTATCTTCAATCCTGAGGAACCCTCTTATGCGGTGGGAAGGAGGGTAGAAGAGGTACGCTTTTCCAATGTTTACCTCGACATTCCTCTAGAGGCCATGATATTTTTGGGTGGAAGACTTGAGATTTCAGCTGGTGGTTATTTTGGATTTTTAGTGGGAAGTACAGGTACAGGAGATATGACCTTTACGGGCAGGTCAGCCATTACGGGCGCACCCATTGATCCATTTGAGGTGTTCTTCGACTTCAAACCCTTCAGAAATAGGGCAGGACTCGGGTCTTACAGAGGAGAAAGTCAATTTATTCGGATGGATGGACGCGACCGAGAAGCCCCTATTGAAGCAGGTACTTATTACGAATTTGCCGAGAAAGATGGCAATTACTTCAATTGGCTGGATGTGGGCCTTACCGGAGGATTGACTTTTTTCATCAATCAGGGTCTCTATTTCAATGCTCAGGGAAAATATGGCCTAAGTCAGGTTGTCCGAGATCCCTACTATGTTTCCAAGGTTTCGTTGGATGAAAATTTTGAATTCATACCACGGGAAGGCAACAGGAGGAATTTTTCATTCATGTTCTCACTGGGTTTTGCATTTTAGACCAATAGAAAACTGGTACTAAGAATCTTTGATGACTGCAACTCCAACCTTCTTTCGCCTCTTAGCTGAAAAATATTTATAGCTTTGTCCAATGGTTCGAAATTGGCTCATCAAAATTTTACTTCTTCCCATATCCATTCTCTACGGAATTGGAGTGAGTTTAAATAATTTACTTCATCGCTATAAGTTGCTAAAATCTATAAGTTTTAGTCTCCCGGTAATCAGTGTTGGAAACCTCACCGTGGGAGGTTCTGGTAAAAGTCCGCATGTAGAGTATCTCATTAAATTACTGCAACCACACATTAGTGTAGGGGTTATCAGCAGGGGATACGGTCGGAAAAGCAAGGGCTTTCAATGGGTTAATGTCAGAGATCGCTCCTCCCATACCGGTGATGAACCCCTTCAAATAAAGCGCAAGAATCCGGAAATACCCATTGCAGTTTCAGAGAGCAGGTCTTTCGGCATCCCAAAAATGGTGGGAAAATTTCCACAATTGCAAACTCTCATAATGGATGACGGATTCCAGCACCGGGAGGTAAACCCCTTTCTCAATATCTTGCTGACTGAGTATTCTTCACCCTATTTCAGTGATTTTCTCCTTCCGGTGGGAAGATTGAGAGAATGGCCTTCTGGATCGAAAAGAGCGGATGCCATAGTCGTTACAAAGTGCCCCGCAGACCTAAGTGAGCAAGATGCAGAACAATTCAAAGAAAAATTGAAACCCGGTCCCGGGCAAAAAGTCTTCTTTTCTTACTTAAAATACGGTCAGGCTTATTTTCTTTTCAATCCCAGACAAAAATTGGTGGACAAACCGGGGGGGGAGGCCATTTTGCTTACGGGAATCGCCAACCCCAAACCTTTAATTGAGCACCTTAATGACAGAGTGGATAGACTCCATTCCCTCGAATTCCCTGATCATCACGATTACAGTGCCTACGATCTGGGCCAATTGAAAAAGACTTACGATCAATTGGAAATGAAGGTTCGCTTTGTAGTTACTACTGAAAAGGATGCCGTTCGTCTTGAGCCTCATGCCCGCTTCCTCAATGACAACAAAATTTATGTTTTCGTTCAGCCCGTAGAAGTGGCATTTCATCAATTTGGATTCCCCACATTTGATGACTACATCAAGAATAAATTACTGGAGTTCAAAGCTTAATTTAAGGGGTTTTTTCCTGAGGATATCCGTCTACTCACATAGATTTGGAAGGAATATTTAATGCTTAATTTCCAAATAATTCATTGAAGTCCCAGCTTTAATCCCACTTCCAGGCACAAATAACTTTTTCTCAATACCTCAAATTTTGAATTGACTCAGTATGCTTAATTACATCGATGGATAAATGAACCTACTCATTATCCATTTGAATGGTGTTTTACCCTTTTTGGGATGAAACTATATAGAATTATCCGAAAAAAAAAATCAGCCCATTGGGTACAAGATCAAAACTGCATACACCATAGAGGGAATCAAACGACAACTCTTTAGATATGTTAGTAAAAACTTTTGCGTGCGCGGTACACGGTGTAGATGCCAGGGTGATTACGGTTGAGGTCAATTCAGGGGGCCCCATTACCGACAAGAACAACTATTTTCTCGTAGGTTTGCCGGATAATGCTGTAAGGGAAGGACACCAGAGGATCGAGGCTGCCATTAAAAATTCGGGATTGAAGGTGAGTCGGGTAAAACTCGTTGTGAATCTCGCCCCGGCTGATATACGAAAGGAGGGTTCTTCCTATGATCTTCCGATTGCTATGGGAATACTGGGTTGCACAGGTCAGGCGCCGGCTGAAGAACTCTCTCAATACATGATGATGGGGGAGTTGTCACTGGATGGTGGTATCCGTCCGGTAAAAGGAGTCCTTCCAATGGCAATTGAAGCCCGAAACAAGGGTTTTAAGGGTTTATTTGTCCCCGCTGAAAATGCCCGGGAGGCCGCAATTGTCAATAAACTTGAAGTTTACGGCGTGTCATCGCTGAATGAAGTGGTTGATTTTTTTAATGGCAACAGCAAGCTAAACAGGGTAGAAGTAAATACCCGGCTTGAATTTTTGGCTGGCCGCCAGTCCAATGGAGTTGATTTTGCTGATGTAATGGGGCAGCAAAATATCAAGAGAGCATTGGAAATTGCCGCTGCAGGAGGACACAATGTCATCTTAATTGGCCCTCCCGGTTCAGGAAAAACCATGCTCGCTAGAAGATTGCCGACCATTCTGCCTCCCCTCTCACTTGAGGAAGCTTTGGAAACTACCAAAATCCACTCTGTCGCAGGATTGCTTCCACCGGATACTTCACTTGTAAAAAATCGCCCCTTTCGCTCCCCACATCACACTATTAGCGACGTCGCACTTGTTGGGGGAGGGTCTCATCCAAGCCCTGGAGAGATTTCTCTCGCCCACAATGGAGTGCTTTTCCTCGATGAGCTACCAGAATTCAGAAGGTCGGTTCTTGAAGTGTTGCGGCAACCGATGGAGGAGCAAAAAGTAACCATCAGCCGGGCTCGTGTAACTGTGGATTATCCTGCAGGCTTTATGATGATCGCCTCTATGAATCCCTGTCCATGTGGATATCACAACCATCCTGAAAAGGATTGCGTATGCGGGCCCGGAGAGGTAAAGCGATATCTGAATAAAATATCGGGTCCACTCCTTGACAGAATCGATCTCCACGTAGAGGTAACTCCGGTAAGCTACGAAGAACTCGCAGGTAAGAAGGGGAGTGAGCGCTCGAGTAACGACATTATCAATGCTGTAACCAAAGCCAGGAAAACACAGCAAAAGCGCTTTGCGAAAATGGAGGGAGTTTATTTCAATGCAAAAATGCCGAGCAACCTGGTTCGCTCAATTTGTGAGATAGACACCGCTGGCAGAGCCTTGCTAAAGAGGGCTATGGAAAACCTAAAACTCTCCGCCAGGGCTTACGATCGCATTTTAAAAGTATCCAGAACTATTGCTGACCTGGATCAATCAGAAAGAATTCTTCCTGAGCACCTGGCAGAGGCCATCCACTTTCGAAATCTCGATCGCGAAGGATGGTTAGGGTAGGGAACATATGATTAGGGATTAGGCTGAAATATTGAATGGATTGATCTTGTGGCCTTGAATTGTAAGGTAGATAAGTAGAGGCGACAACTTGAAAAACTGAGGAAACTTTCCGGTATTGCTGGTCGACAAAATCTCAAATAGCCGAGCCTGGTAAGTGTAAACTGGGCCTTTGATGCGAGGGGAACTTCATATGTGAACTCTATTCGACTCCAAATCCGCGGCTGTGGCGTCCCATCCAAGGGGTGCGGCATAAGTGTAATAAAAAGTCATCTAAAAAAAGACAATTTGAAGCTCAATTTTCCTCTGGAAACTTCACCTAAAGGATCAGGGCCCAGAAAATGGATATTCAGAATAATTGAAAGACAATAGCCAGCAGTTGATATTCATTTCAAACATTAATTGTCCGGGATAGGTTAATTTCTTACCTTTGTTCATCAATTAAAAAATGTCAAGAAATGAGCGATCAGAAGAAACAACCCAACAAGCTGAATATTGAGTTACCTGAGGAAGTAGCTGAGGGTATCTATGCCAATTTGGCTATCATATCTCATTCTAATTCTGAGTTTGTATTGGATTTCGTTAGAATTATGCCCAATGTGCCAAAGGCCAAGGTCAAGTCAAGAGTAGTACTCACCCCACAACATGCTAAGAGGTTACTCAAAGCCCTGGTTGATAATGTTAAAAAGTACGAATCACAATTTGGGTCAATAGGAGAAATAGATCATCCGGGAATGCCGCCTATGAATTTTAATACCCCCAAGGCCCAGGCCTGATTTTTAGGTTTCTCTCCCAGACTTCCCGCCAGGATATCAATTAGATAAAAGCTACAAGGTAGCCGATTGATCACTGTTCAATCAGCGCCCTTAATTCTACCTTAGATTTGCCGAGGTCAACTCAGTGGATTGTAGATGGATGTCTATGATTGTGGGATAATTTTCAGACTGTGAAGTTTTTTAAACCTGAGTAGGTCTTATGATAGGTTCACAAAGCTTCGCCACTTGTCGGAAAATAGCCTTTATACCACCATCTTTTTTTGGCTTTTAGTTTTTCATGAGGAGACTTTTTTGAAAATAGAGGTTAAATAGCTGTTAATCCCTGTTGATCTATTTTGTTTTTTGATACCTTTAGCGGTATAAATGATGGTTTAATTCGGTCCTGAGTGAAACTTTGAACGGAGTTTTATGATTTCACCAACCGGTTAAAAAATACCGCTATGGCAAATTCTTCCCGAAAAATATTGTTTTGGGCTGCGATTGTTCTACTGATTTTAGGTGGCTATTATTGGATGTCCGGAGACCTGGGGCTGGGAGAAGAGCAGGCCATTCTTATAGAGGTCCAAAAGGGGGACCTGACCATTCAGGTCAGGGCTACCGGAGAACTGCAGGCCAAAAACTCAAAGCAGATTCAGGCTCCTGCTGCTATGAGAACAGCCGGGGTAAACCGCACGCAGATATCTGACATGGTGCCGGAGGGCACGGTAGTTAATGAAGGGGATTATGTCGCTACCCTTGATCGCACTGAGATATCCAATAAAATTCAGGCCGCAATCAGTGAGATTGACCGAATCAACAACCAGTTGGTTCAATTGCAAATTGATACTGCGATTGAAATGCAAGGCCTTAGGGATCAGTTGTTGAATCAGCAATTTATTCTTGAGGAGAGACAATTGCAAATGGCTCAGAGTAAATACGAGCCCCAAATGATCATTCGACAGGCTGAAATAGACCTCCAAAGAGCTGAAAGGGATTACAACCAAATGATCGCCAGATACGATCTCAAACAAGAACAGGCTGAGGCCCGTATCGCAGAAGTCAATTCCACTCTTAGGCAGGAGCAGTTTAAACTGGATAACCTAAGGAAGTTATCTGAGGACTTTACAATTCTGTCACCGGGGCCGGGTATGATTATTTATCAGCGCAACTGGAGTGGCCGAAAGGGGCCCGGTTCAGAAATCACCCCCTGGGACCTGACCGTGGCTGAACTTCCCGATTTGAGTGAATTTATCTCACTGACCTATGTGAATGAAATAGACATCAGCAGGGTGAGTGTGGGCCAGGAAGTAGAGGTTACGGTAGATGCTTTTCCCGAGAACATCTACAGAGGAATAGTTACGGAGGTTGCCAATATCGGACAGCAATTGAGAAATCAAGATGCCCGGGTATTTGAAGTCACTATAGAACTACAGGAGGCCGATGATTTGTTGAGACCTGCAATGACGACCGGTAATCGCATCAAAGTAGCCAGTATTCAGGATGTACTGCTGTTGCCACTTGAGGCTTTGTACAGGGATTCAGTTGACTACGTAGTTGCTAATATAAATAGCCGAAAGCATAGACAGGAGATCATTCGCGCTGAGTCAAATAACATACACTTTGAAGTTAAGGCAGGCCTTGAGAAGGGGCAGCAACTTTATCTTGGTTTTTCCGGGGATCACAGTGAACTGCCGATCAAGTTTTTGGATGCTGAAGTGAAAAAAGAAGCACTCGAAAGGCTCGCTGCTCGAAGGGCCGAGATGGATGCGGAGCGAAAGCGGATAGGTGATAAACAGCGAGAGAGAAATACAGAGCGGAATCGGGTAGAAAGTGCCGGCTCAGTTATCATTATTAACTAAGTCCGATAGCCATGAAAAGTCGCTTTGTCCTGAACTTTAAAGTAGCACTCTTTGGTGTTGGAGCCAATAAACTGAGAGCTTTCCTAACGGGATTGGGCATTCTCTTTGGTGTGGGTGCTGTCATTTGCATGTTGGCTATCGGTACTGGAGCTCGCCAAAACATCCTGGAACAACTCTCTTTGATAGGAACTAACAATATAGTTATCAATGCCATTGACCCCTCTGAAATAGAGGATGAAGGCGAGGGAAGTGAGCGGGAGGAATCCTCCAAATTCTCCCCGGGACTGAATGTCAATTTGATAGAAGCCTTAGCTGCCTTGCTTCCTGATGCCACCGCCATTTCAGCTGAAGTAGAGGTGAGCGCCAGAGCGATTTATGCCGGAAAATTGCAGAATACCAGAGCAATAGGGGTTAATAATGATTTTTTTGAGGTCAATAACCTTAGGATTCGACAGGGCTCCTTTTTCTCAGCAGACCATCAATTTTTTGGCTCAGATGTTGCCATTATTGGAGATCAGGTTGCTCGTTTTTTCTTTCATAACGAAGACCCGACCGGCAAGTATATCAAAGTCAATCAAAACTGGCTTCAGATCATAGGAGTTCTTGAGAGCAGGGCATTTAGTCAGGAATTGGGGGATGAATTTGGTCTCAGGGATGTCAATTCTGATATTTACCTTCCCCTCAATACTTTTTTTTCGCGATTTGAAAACAGAGGTGCTATTCGCGCTTCAGATATTGACCGAAGGGGCCGTCGCGGCGCCAGACGGAATTACCACCAATTGGATCGCATAACGGTCAGAGTAGCGGATTCAGCTGAATTGACGACCAGTTCGCGTCTCGTCTCTCGCCTGCTGAGAAGGCTGCATAACGAAAATCGGGACTTCTTTCTGGAGATTCCCGAACTTCTACTGGAGCAACAGAGGAAAACCCAGGATACATTCAATCTGGTACTTGCCGTGATTGCAGCTATTTCCCTACTCGTTGGAGGAATTGGAATAATGAATATCATGCTGGCATCTGTAATGGAGCGCACCAAAGAAATTGGAATCAGGAGATCGGTAGGTGCCACCGAAGACGATATAAAAACTCAATTTTTAATGGAAGCTATCATCATCAGCCTTTTTGGTGGTGTGTTGGGGATATTTTTTGGTATAGGTGCAGCTGAACTGGTTACTCTTTACACCGGAATACCGGCAATAGTAACCCTTTGGTCTATTGCACTCTCTTTTGGCGTTGCAACCATCATCGGATTGGTCTTCGGTTACTTCCCGGCCTCTCGCGCTGCCACCAGGGACCCCATTAAGTCCCTTAGGATTGAATGATTTTTTCACTCTCAGCAAAATCTCCAAATCTATTGGAATGAAAAAGATACTTTATTCTGCATTTTGTCTCCTCCTTTTATTTGGGTATTCTGAATTGAAAGCCCAAGACACCCTACATTTAGATATGTTTGGTTTGATCTCCCTGGCCAGAAGTGAATCCCCGGATTTAATGCTGGCGGAGATAAGGTACTCCAACAGGTATTGGCAGTACCAGGCCTTCCTGGCAGATCGAAGGCCACAAATTGAGTTTAGAGGAACGCTGCCGGCCCTGAATCGTGCCATCGAGCCCATTGTGCTTCCAGATGGAAGTGAAGATTTTAGATCCCGATCCCTTATGAATAACAATGCCAATATTTCACTTTCACAGGTGGTGCCCGGGACCGGCGGAACGGTATTTTTGTCCACCGGACTCAGGCGAATTGACCTCTTCAGTGGAGCGGGTATTCAGGGTGGAACCTCATGGCTTTCTACCCCAGTTAGTATTGGGATTAGCCAACCCCTGTTCCGCTACAACCATATAAAATGGGAGGGAGAAATTCAACCGCTGCGACTGGCTGAAGCCGAAAAGGAGTTTTCTGAGGAATTGGAAGAAATTTCTTTTCGTGCGGTCCGATATTTCTTTGATGTGATTTCGGCTCAGCTCAATCTCGAAGCTGCAACAAGGGATGCCGCCAATGCAGATACACTCTATCAGTTGTCCCTGGGCCGATTTGAGTTGGGACGAATAGCCGAGACGGATTTGTTGCAGATGGAGTTGACACTTCGCAATGCGGAGGCTCAAATCAGACAATCCAGTATTGATTTAGACATAGCAATGGAGCAGTTGAGGGATTTTTTGGGTATTCAGACGGAAGTCTTCTTTAAATTCGAACTCCCTGAGGATATACCGGATATGACGGTAGATCCTGATATTGCTCTGGAACAGGCCCGCAACAATCGCAGTAGAATTATTTCCTTTCAGAGACGCTTA
Organism: Saprospirales bacterium; assembly: GCA_007695145.1. GTDB lineage: Bacteria > Bacteroidota > Bacteroidia > Chitinophagales > Saprospiraceae > PWJY01. The sequence goes on from REEI01000122.1 coordinate 37,438, forward strand.
TTGGAGAGCAAGTCAGAAGTGGAACGGGCAAAGGGAGGCACAGGACTGGATATTCAAATTACCGGTTCGGTCGGTTTTTCTCAGACAGCTGATAACCTTACAGGAGCCTATCGCAATCTGATCGATCAGGAACAATTATCTATTGGGATAGTTTTTCCTATTGCGGACTGGGGAAAAACCAGATCCAGAAGAGAAATTGCCCGTTCTCAGTTGGAGTTGGAACAAATGAGAATTAGCAGAGAAAAGGTAAACTTTGAGCGAGATATACTTATTAAAGTTCAGCAGTATCAACAGATCCTTCAGCAATTGGAGCTCTCCCGAAAGGCATTAGAGATTACTGATAAAGGATTGGAGATTACAAGGAATCGCTATCTGATCGGAAAGATCGGAACCCTGGAATTAAATGAATCTCTCCGGCAGCGCGAAAATGCACGGATTTCTTATATCAATTCCCTGAGGTCGTATTGGCAGATATACTACGATTTGAGAGGGCTTACTCTTTATGATTTCGAGGTCAACCAATCACTTGTTCAAAATCCAGATCTGAACACGCGTTAAAATAGGGAATTCTGTTTGGGAGGTTGATCAATTCCAAGATGGGCATACGCTTTTTGAGTGGCCTCTCTGCCCCTTGGTGTACGCTGAATGAAACCTTCCATTATCAGAAAGGGCTCATGGACTTCCTCTATGGTGCCTGCATCCTCTCCCACTGCGGTCGCTATGGTCGATATTCCAACCGGGCCACCATTGAATTTGTGGATAATCGTGTTGAGTATACGGTTGTCCATGTCGTCCAGTCCGCTGCTGTCCACATTGAGGGCTTCAAGAGCCAATTGAGATATTTTGCGATCAATTTTTCCATCGCCTACAACTTGCGCAAAATCCCTGACCCTTCGCAACAGTGCATTGGCAATACGAGGGGTTCCCCTGCTTCTGCGGGCTATTTCAGTTGCACCTTCCGGATCGATGGGTATGTTCAGCAAACCCGCCGACCTGAAGATGATCCCTTCAAGAGTTTTAATGTTGTAGTAGTCCAGATGACAAGGTATACCAAATCTAGCCCGCATGGGCGCAGTCAATAAACCCATTCTCGTAGTGGCACCGATAAGGGTAAATGGACTCAGGTTGATTTGAATACTTTTCGCATTAGGACCGCTGTCGATCATGATGTCTATCCGGTACTCTTCCATAGCGGAGTAGAGGTATTCTTCCACCACATTGTTGAGTCGGTGTATTTCATCAATAAAGAGCACATCACCCTCTTCAAGGTTGGTCAATAGTCCGGCTAAATCACCCGGCTTTTCAATTACCGGTCCAGAGGACTGTTTCATGGACGAACCGAGTTCTTCTGCTATGATATAAGACAGGGTCGTTTTTCCAAGTCCCGGAGGGCCGTGTAACAGCACATGATCGAGGGCTTCCCCTCTCATCTTTGCCGCCTGTATATAGACTGAAAGGTTTTTTACCAGCTTGGGTTGTCCCTGAAATTCACTCAAGCGAGTTGGCCTAAGGGCCCTGTCTATTATTTTTTCCCCTTCATTGAGGTGATCATCACTGAATCCGGGTATGTTTTTTGACATGTCTTCAATAATTTAGTGTCCAGATAACCTCATTGTTTTTTAGCTCCTCTATTAGTAATCCACACTGACTCCCTGTAGTATGCTCTACTCCAAAGCATCTCGCTTTCCCCAAACAATCAAAAATAATCCATTGATCTCCCCGCAACTGAAAATAGTTGAGCGAATCGGTCTCAAGGTATCGAATTTGTTTGGGGTTGAAGAATTGAATGGCATCCTTCATCCACTCCCGGTTAAAAACGGTGGACTTATTTGCGCATTCCAGCTCTGGAAACACCAATACATCCATGCAAGTGATTCTCACCACCTTGTCTGTTGCCCGACATGCACTTTCGAGACCATCCGCTAGTTCGTAATCTACCATCACTTCCATGCCATCCGACATTCTCAACCCATCCGGTAGACTTCCAACAGGCTGCAGTTTTGTCCCATCATTGAGCACCAGGAGGAACTGACAGTTGGGACTTGATTGAAAAGAGCGGAATACCCCCCGATGAGTGCAATTGCTTTCAGCTGCTGCCTGTTCAATCACGGTCTTTGAGCCTGAGCAAGCCTGGAAGATTGTAGCTGTGAAGAGCATTGCTCCTACCGCTAAAATACTGATTAAGTTGTCTTTCATTTCCTGATTTTTCTATGAGCATATCAATATCTTCCGGGACGCTTAATACCCCATTGGGATGCCATTTTTCAAAAGTCCCATTTCATTGAGAATCTGAGCTGAAATTATTTCCAAGTAACAGATTACAATGTAGATACATATTGCAAAACTAACTAATTATTTTTTGTCCCTGATATAAATATTCCATTTAAAGTGTGACTATCACTTGCTCAATAGGTATGAGAACCTTGAGAATCTTTTTGAATCTACGGGATTTTTAATCAAGTTTATTGACCAGCAGGCAGTCTTAGATTTTGGGTTTGGAACTTTTTCAAAAAATGGAATGTTCAGAATTTTGTTTAATGAACTAACTGATAATTTTAACTATGAATCCGAAGGACCTTATACATCGCTCAGCTTTTGGAGTCTGTTCTTATATTGGTAATAAAATAGGAATAGCTAGTTCCAGGGTTCGGATTTACTTTATTTACTTATCTTTTCTCACACTTGGTTCCCCTTTGATCGTCTACTTATTCGTTGCCTTCTGGCTTGATGTAAAAAGACTATTCAAGCCTATGCGCAGTCTGCTCAACGAGTAACAGCAATGCATTATCCGTTTAACAAGCCGGCAATTACTCGGCTCAATTTTCGCTGTAAAATGTCGGATTGACTCATTGAATATTGAGTATTTTATGGGTTTGGATGCTCAGTTTCCATCGGGGATTTTTCATGCAGTACTCCAGACATATTGCAGTGTTCTTTTCTAGTAATGGGCCGTCCATGGGCTGTAGATAGAAGTGGTTAAAATCCCAATCTTCAAATTCTGTCGGATCTACTCCATTCTGGGGATGGACCAGTTTTAATTCATGACCGCTGCGTTGAATAATTTGAGATCCGCCTTTAGGACTAACGCATATCCAGTCTATTTCCTCTGGTACTGCCAGAGTGCCGTTTGTTTCCAGTGCAATCTCAAAATTGGCTTGGTGAAGTGCGGAGATCAATTCAAGGTCGATCTGCAGCATAGGTTCTCCCCCGGTGCAGACGATAAATTTTTTTGCTGAAAAGCTTTCCTCTGGCCACAATGAGGTCACCATACTTATCAGATTCTGTAACTCATATTTACCACCATTGATTCCATCTGTTCCCCAAAAGTCTGTATCACAAAATTTGCAGATGGCAGTAGTTCTGTCTTTTTCGAGCCCGGACCAAAGATTACACCCTGAAAAGCGCAGAAAAACAGCAGGTCTTCCTGAGTGAAATCCCTCTCCCTGAAGGGTGTAAAAACTCTCCTTTACAGCGTATTTTTTTGGCATAGAATCTCAAACGGCATTTTGCAACAATTGTTTTTATCCATTGCGCCTGCTTACCATCCCGAGGTAATTAAAAGTTCGAGATTGGTGTACTTTAAATCGAATACCTGGCTGAGGTATTTGTGCGTCAATAATCCTTTGTAGATGTAAACCCCGTGCCGGAGACCCTGATCTCTGGAAAAGAGGCTTTCCAGTGAGCGACACTCTCCTGCTCTGACCAATATGGGGCTGAGAATGTTACTTATTGCAAGAGAGGCCGTTCGGGGGATATTAGAGGCGATATTGGGAACGCAATAGTGAATGACTCCGTGTTTTTCAAAAGTTGGTTTCTCATGACTGGTAATCTGAGAGGTCTCTATGCATCCACCCTGATCAATACTCACATCAATAATCACCGCACCGGGCTTCATACAGGTGACCATATCCTCTGTCACAATCACAGGAGAACGGCCTGTTTTTGAGTGGATAGCTCCAATCACAACATCTGCCTCCCTTATCTCTTTTTCCAGATGAACCGGATTGAGGGCAGAGGTAAATAATTGCCTACCAATACGGTGCTGTATGCGCATCAATTTATAAATATTATCGTCAAAAATTCGTACCTCCGCACCCAGTCCAACTGCCGTCCTTGTTGCAAATTCTCCTACCACACCCGCACCTAAAATTACTACTTTGGCAGGTGGAACTCCCGATATGCCCCCGAGTAGAACTCCGTTGCCGCCTCCTTTGTGAGTGAGTAATTCTGCTGCGGTGAGAATAGCACTCAGACCCGCCATCTCACTCATGATTCTCACTATTGGAAAAGACCCGTCTCGGTCCATAAGGTATTCCATAGCGATAGCAATAACCTTCTTGCGCTGAAGCGCCAGGATGTAATCTTTGTCGATTATAGGAATTTGAAGTGGGGAGAAAATGACTTGTTGAGGATTGAGTAATTCCAATTCCTCATGGGTACAGGGAGCAACCTTGACGAGAAATTGGGCATTGAAAACTTCCTTCTTCGAAGAAAAAATTTCAGCACCCGCTTCTGAATAGTCGCGATCGGTAAAGCTGGAACTTAGTCCGGCCCCTGACTCAATCACTACCCTGTGGCCATTGGCGACTAATGTAGAGACCGCAGAGGGAACAAGCGCAACCCGATTCTCCTGTAAAATCTGTTCTTTGGGAACACCTATAAACAACTTCTGTTCAGGCATTTCTACCTCAAGGGTTTCAGGCCGGGTCTTGAAAGTCCTCTCCGTACCGGTTGCTGATTGTGCGGATAGTATGGGATTTTCTGCCATGGTTTTTGATAAAATTCGAGCTACAAGATACGAATAATTCTGTTACCACTTTCATCCGATTCCATAAGTACCCTTTTGAAGCCGGGAGGAGCCATTTTTTCAGCCAGCTGAGGCCATTCAATCAGTACCCAATGGTCGTGATAAAGTGCTTCTTCAAGTCCGGAGTCCAGAAATTCCCCGAGGGATTCCAATCGGTATAGGTCGAGATGATAAATCTCCCTTCCATCGGAGTCCGAATAGATATTGTGCAGAGAAAAAGTTGGACTGGAAATAGACTCATCTACGCCCAGCGCTTCGCAAAAGGCAGCGGTAAAGGTAGTTTTTCCGACCCCCATTTCCCCGTATAAGAAAACCAAACCGGGACTTCCGAGCTTTGTGACAATTCGGGGCATAGCCGCCCTCAGCTCCTCTAAATCGCTGATAATAATTAGATCTTCCATATTCGAAACAAACCACAAATGTAGGTTTTTACCATCAATTTTATGGTGTGAATAGCCCACCTGAAGAGAGGAATTTTCCAGCTTCTCAATAAGTGTTTTCCATGATTATCCACAGACTCTTGCCTTCAACTATCGCTAATATTGCTGTATTCTGCACCTGCTGCCTGTTTAGTCAAACAAAATTTGAAGCCAACCGCAAATTTTTCAAAAACCAAATACTTGTCAGCCTTGATTTTTTTTGTTACTTTTTGGCCTAGTGCTGAGCATTTTAATGATCCATTCCTCCATTTTTCCTAAAAGAGCCCCATTTTTGGTAGTACTCAACAATGAGTTTAACAGGATGGTTAGACATATGTATTGAGTAGATTGTTTATTTTAGCTGCATATTTGTAAAAAAAAGAAAATGGCCGAAGAGATAAAGATTGAATTGCGGAATCTGAAGCTGGAAGATTATTTGGGATTGAAACAATCTATGATGGAGGCCTATCCCGGATGGGTTGGAGGATACTGGGAAAGAAGAGATATCAAGAAGCTGTTGAAGATATTTCCAGAAGGCCAGCTTTGTGTAGCGGTCAATGATGTAATTGCTGGATGTGCATTGAGCCTGATTGTGAATTATAAAAAGTTTGGTGACAATCACACTTATGAACAGATTACAGGAAATGAGACATTTAGCACGCACGATCCCGCAGGAGATACCCTATATGGGATTGATCTCTTTGTACATCCCGAATTTCGTGGAATGCGCCTTGGAAGGCGGTTGTACGATGCCCGAAAAGAACTGTGTGAGAACCTCAATCTCAAATCTATTGTTGCCGGAGGCAGGATACCGGGATTCAGAGACTACTCTGGAAAAATCACCCCTCGAACCTATATTGAGAAGGTGAAAATGAAAGAAATTCACGATCCTACTCTCTCCTTTCAGTTGGCCAATGACTTTCACGTCAAAAAGATACTGAAAAACTATATGCCGGAAGACAAAGAATCGATGGAGTTTGCCACATTGCTGGAGTGGAATAACATCTATTATCAGGAGAAGCCGGTATTGGTGAATGAACCTAAAGATGTAGTGAGAGTAGGACTGGTTCAGTGGCAAATGAGGTCGTTTCCATCCCTGGAGGCACTTTGTGAGCAAGTGGAGTTTTTTATAGATGCGGTCAGTGGGTATCAGTCGGATTTTATTTTGTTTCCCGAATTTTTCAATGCTCCCCTGATGGCACCTTACAACCACATGTCTGAAGCTACTGCTATCAGAGAGTTGGCACAGTACACTGAACCCCTTAGGGATAAAATGCAGGAATTTGCCATAGCCTACAACATTAATATTATCACAGGCAGCATGCCCTTTCTTCAGAATGAAAAGCTTTACAATGTTGGGTACTTCTGTCGCAGGGATGGTAGTGCGGAGCGATACACCAAGCTACATATAACGCCCTCAGAAGTTTCATCCTGGGGTATGAGTGGAGGGACCATCCTAAAAACCTTTGATTCTGATTGCGGAAAGATAGGGGTATTGATTTGCTACGATGTGGAGTTTCCGGAATTACCGCGGATCCTAGCTGATCAGGGTATGCAAATACTCTTTGTTCCTTTTCTTACAGATACTCAGAATGGTTACATGAGGGTGAGAAGGTGTGCGCAGGCAAGAGCCATAGAGAACGAATGCTACGTTGCTATTGCCGGTTGCGTGGGCAATCTTCCGAGGGTGAACAATATGGACATTCAATACGCCCAGTCAGCTGTTTTTACGCCCTCTGATTTTGCCTTCCCCTCAGATGGTATCAAGGCGCAAACCACCCCCAATACTGAGATGACGCTACTGGCCGATTGCGACCTCAATTTATTGAATGAATTGCACAATTACGGCAGTGTTCGCAATCTTAAAGACAGAAGACAAGACCTCTATCAACTCAATTTTATTAAAAAGAAACCCTTGTAAGTAAGGGAACCTCTTTAAGTCCCCTAATGAATTGCGCGAAAATAAGGAGCAAAAAATAGAGTAAGCTTTATCAAATGGTTCAGAATCCCTAGAGTCATTGATTTGGAGTTTAGTCATTAAAAAAGCCCACATGGTATCGCTACTCATGTGGGCTTTAGCTTCAAATTCAGTCGATATATCAATCTCTTTTCTTCAACCATTCTGCTATGGCTGGAGTAAGTATTTTTTGAGACTTGCTTCCGACAAACACTCCGATATGGCCGCCTGGAAACTCCATCAATTCTTTATCTTTACTTGAGACTATCTCATGGATAGGCTTTGTGGTAGCCGGAGGAACAATGTGATCGCTCTTTGCGTAGATAGTGAGGATAGGCATCTCGATGTTTTGAAGATCAACTTTTCTACCCGCGAGTTCAAATTCGCCTTTGATCAATTTATTTTGCTGATACATTTCTTTGATAAACCTGCGGTAAGCCTCACCTGCCTGATCGGGAGAATCGGCCACCCATTTTTCCATCCTAAGAAAGTTCATCATGCGACCCTCATCTGCCAAAGTATCAGTAAGCGATGCGTACTTTCTCGCCTTATTCATGGGTTTGAGTAAATCAAAACCACTGTTGAGGAAATCCCCTGGCACTACTCCCCCAAATCCATCCACAATTGCGTCCACATCCAGGTCTTTAGCCCATCTGAACAGCAAGCCCTCCTCATTGTCAAAATCTACAGGAGTGACAAGGGTAATTAGGTTTTTTACTTTTTCAGGGTGCAAAGCGGTGTATATTAGAGAAAAGGTACCACCCTGGCAAACACCCAATAAATTGACTTGCTCAATTGAGTGCTCTTTTCGAATGTGCTCCACACAGGCGTCTATGTCACCGAGAATATAATCCTCCATGTCTTTGTATCTGTCAGTGCGACTTGCATACCCCCAATCGATAACGTATACGTCCAAACCCTCGCTGAGCATCTTTCGGATAAAACTGCGATCGGATTGAAGGTCCATCATTTCCCAGCGGTTGACAAGTGCATAGGTGATGAGCACAGGAGTCTTGCAAGTTTTTTTATCGTCAGCTTCAAAGTGGTAAAGCTTGACTTTACCCTCTGACCAAACTACTTTTCTAGGTGCAGTTGCAATATCTACTTCTTTCAGATTGCCAATATTTTTTATAGCCTCGGCAATAGTATCGGCTTGGGTCATCAATTGATCCTGGTATTGTTTGGTATCCATTTGTTGAAGAATTTCTTTGAGTTAAAAATATTCTCGAATTAGTTTTTGGCTAAACCTCCCGGTTGATTTTAGTCACTGCGATTGGTCTGAATAAAGTAAGATGCCCCCGGCAACCCATTTAAATTTCCGGGGGCATCAAGCAAATCAATTGATATTAGGATTTTGAAGTCTTACTGCTTTTGGAAGCAGTGGTTTTTGTACTATTTGATTTTGCGGCAGGGCGATTAGCCTTTGGAGCCTCCTTAGGATCGACTTTGATCTGATCAATCGCCTGCTTCAGCTCTGAAACCTGCTTTTCCAGCTCTCGCACTTTTCTCTTCAGGGCGATGGTCTGTTTGTTCATTTCATCTCCTTCTGATCTCGGTATAAAAGGGAGGTCTTCCATCATGGTTTCCAGAGTCTCCTCAGTCAACGATTTGACTTTTGCGCCAAACTTTACCATTTCTGACTGAACCTTAGAATACTCATCGCTTTTCAAAACCTCAGTGAGGTGATTTTCCATGATTTCGACATAGGAATTGAAGAAGACGTTCATGTCGGGAGTTTCTCCGTTTTGAGCAAACTTTTCTGAAAAAGTACGAATGGTTTCGGTCATCGCATTTCCAGTTGCCTCGTAGAGGTGCTGCTGCATCTCAATGGAGTGAACCATATATGCTGTGAATGCAAATTGCAGGTCTCTCAATTCTCTTGCCAACCTGTGTTGCTTGTTTTCACCGGCGATAGAGAAAAAAGGTTCTGAATTTTCGACTATGGTTTTTTGCATATCAAGAATCATGCGATATCCCGGTTGCATGTCCATATTGGACATCCTCTTGTAGGATTCGCTCCACAGTTCAGTCCAGCTGCCCATAGGATTTTCTCCACCTTCAACCGCACTGATCATTTTGTCAAACCAAGTTCTGATTTGCTCCAGCATTTGCGAAGAGTCAGCGGGCATTTTCATGCCAAAGTATGCCTCAACAAATTGCTTTTGCAGGTCCTTGTTCATCATTTTTTCAATGGTAGCAGTATTTAAAATGCCCTGAGTGATCATTCTATAAATGGTTTCCCAGTTCTTGTTCACCACTTCAACTGAGTGAAGGTAATTCTTGAAATGAGGCTTCATAGGATCAGGAAGGTGGTTGAAAAGATTGTCGTTGATCCACTCCATACCTCTTTGATTCATCTCCTTCCACATTTCTGTCTGCTTCTGCATCCACTCACCATTCGTCAGTGGATTGGCTCCCGCTGTCTTTGGGTCATTGTATTTTTCCATCCATTTCTTGAAAAATGACTGCTGCAACTCCAACCAGTCATTGTATTGACGGCTCATCTTCTCAGAAGTCTCTTTGGGGTCTCCCATTTTGAATGAGTTTTCAAACAACTCCTTCTGGCGGGCAAAAAAGTCCTGAAACAAATCAAAACCCTCCTTTCCGGCATTCTTGGTTTCCTGTTTTTGGGCAGAGGACATATTCTTCGTCATCTCCATCCAATTGTCGTAGAATTTCTTCTGATTTTCTACAAATACATTAAAAGGCGTATTCATTTTCTTAAGTTTTTAAAATTAATAATTTTGCGAGCTAATTGGTGCGCTTATCACCTGATTTACAGTGCAAAGATAAGGTCAAATAGGCCCAGTTTACAACAGTTCGACAACATCATCTGAGGTTGACTTTAGAATATTTTTCTTATAAAAAAATATAAATCACTGTTTATCAATTCTATAAGCATTTTGAAATTAGTATTGACTACCCTTAAAAAAATATTAAATTACTAAAGGTTTTATTGCTATAGTCCGTATCCAACTTTAGTTTTTTTTATATTGAATATCAGTAAAATATAGAAAAAATACCATAAAGTCCCACAAAGTCCACCCAATTATTGGCCAAATGATTCGGGACCTGCCTGGTACTATGTGTATCTTGTGCCACTTTAAAAATTCAGTTAACGAGAAAAAGATTCAAACATGATTTTAAAAAATAGAGTAGCCATCGTAACCGGTGGAAGCAAGGGAATAGGAAGAGCCACGGCATTGAGATTTGGCAAAGAGGGTGCAGTAGTTGTAATTTGGGACATCAATGAAGAGGGGGGAAGAAAAGTGGTGGAAGAAATAAGGTCTGAAGGGTCTGATGCTCATTTTGTGAAATTGGACACAACGGTTTCGGAGGATGTAAAGGAGGCTGCCGATGAGATCTACCACAAATTTGGCCGGATTGATATCCTGATCAACAATGCCGGGATAACCCGGGATGCCACCATGAAAAAACTGACCGATGAGCAGTGGGATGCGGTGATCTCTGTAAACTTAAAAGGAGTTTTTAATTGCACCAGGTTTGTTGCTCCCTATATGCAGGAGAATGGATATGGGAGGATAATTTCAGCTTCATCAATTGTTGGCATTACCGGTAATTTTGGACAGACCAATTATGCGGCGACCAAGGCTGGTGTGATCGGCATGAGCAAGGTATGGGCCAGAGAATTTGGCAGAAAAGGTGTCACTTCTAATGTAGTTGCTCCAGGATTTATAGCCACTGCCATGATGAAAACTATACCGGAAAAGGTGTTGGATGGGTTTAGAGCCAAAACTCCCCTGGGCAGATTGGGTACACCAGATGAGGTTGCGGCTTTGTACGCCTTTTTAGCCAGTGAAGACGCCGGATTTATCAATGGTGCGGTTATTCAGATCGACGGAGGAATTAGTCTCTAGTTCGTACCTTTAAAGCATTTTTAGATCACAGATGGGTAATTTTTTCTCATTCGTCCAACTGAACTCGTAAGGGGTTGTTGTTTTCTATATGAAAAAACTGCTTTACGAAATTGACCGGATGACCCGGAGAGAGCATCGCAACTTCATCATCAGTGTTGGTGGGAGACTTGGTTTTTTGGAGGGTATAAAAAGAGGTGGTACCGGAATTGGTGGTCTTTATATCGACCCTGAGATCAATCAGTGGTGGACTTACCCCGAATTCGCACAGGTGTCAGCCAGTCCAGAGATCATGAAAAAAGTGCTGATGTTGCGCTTCAACAATACCAAGCGAAACCTGGCCATGCCAATTCCCTTTGCTGAAATCAATTCAATTGTTGTGCGGGAGTTCTTCAATCAAGATGCAAAAAACCTGGAACTGCGCATCCATATAATTCAATCCGATGGGCCTGTCGTGATTTTGGAAAATCGCGGATGGAACAACAAGACAGTGGTCAATTATTTCAATAAACCTCCGCTGAAAGAATTTCTAAAAATTGAAGCGGGCAAGACTGTTTAAGGGAAACTCAACTCTTCCAACTTCCAATTACAGGCTAAACGCATAAGTCAGCAAGTTCACCCCCATTCTGAGTGCTTTTTGGCGGATTTCTTCGGGATTGTTGTGCACTTCCTGATCTTCCCACCCGTTTCCAAGGTCAGATTCATAGGAATAAAAACATATCAGTCGGCCCTCCCAAAATAGGCCAAATCCCTGTGGGGGCTTCCCATCGTGCTCATGGATTTTTGGCAATCCATTGGGAAAGGGGAAGGGGTGCTGATACACTTCATGGTCAAAAGGCAATTCCACAAACTCCAATTCCGGGAATACCTTTCTCATGGCCACTCTTACAAATGGATCCATGCCGTAGTTGTCGTCAATGTGCAGAAAACCTCCCCCGATAAGGTAGTTTCGCAAGTTTTCGGCATCGAAATCACTGAACAGAACATTGCCGTGTCCCGTCATGTAAACAAAAGGGTAGTTGAACAGATCTGCACTCCCCACCTGGACGGTGCCAAAGCTGGGGTCAATGTTCATGTTCATGTGCTGATTGGCAAAACGGGCTAAATTGGGAAGTGCCGTCGGGTTGGAGTACCAGTCTCCACCATCGTATCTGAGTAAACCCAGTCTGTAGGAATATCTTTCCTCAGAGGAAAAGGTCATCTCGCCGATTGGTGCTGCAGAGAGAATCAATACTGCGGCTAAAGCCAATAATTTCATATCTTTTTATCTTTTCTTGCCGGGTACAACCCCCGCTTAATTCAACTGATTCCAGACTTAGGTTTTTGAAAGCCCTTTGATTTGGGTTCATCAATATACCCTGGCTGAATTCAAGAAACTTATGGCAACCACTCCCGCTGTTTCAGTCCGGAGCCTATAATTATTTAGATTAACGTAAATCATCCCATTTTGATGCATGAGTTTCAATTCCTCCTCTGAAAAGTCTCCTTCCGGACCTATGAAAACAGCTGAATTTTTAGAGGGATCATCCTCTTGTATCAAGCTGCTACGAGCCTTTTGCCCCGCTGTGTACAATCGTTCTACACTCTTGGTTTTCAAAAGGCTTATGGCACCATCTAAAGAGGTCATCGGATGCAATTCCGGGAGAAAGAGCCGCCCTGATTGTTTCATAGCTGACAAGATAATATCGGAGGTTCGCTCCATGTTCATCTTTTTTCGCTCGCTGTTTTGGCATAGAATGGGAATAAAGCCTGAAATTCCAATTTCCACACATTTCTCTATCATCCACTCAAATCTTGCGGCGCTTTTAGTAGGAGAAAAAACCAGAAATACCAATCTGGAAGGAACTTCCTCACTTTTTTCCAGCTTGAGGACATTTAAAGAAGTGCTTTTCTTCGAAAATGATTCTATTCTCGCCTTAAAGCAATTTCCAAGGCCGTCTGTGACCATAATCTCATCTCCTATCCGTTTGCGAAGTACCTTCAGGCAGTGCCTTGTCTCACGCTCATCCAAAACGGCTGATGAGCCCTCAATTTTATCGGTATAGAAGATTTGCATAGGCTATTGAAGTTTCCTCATGATAATAAATTTCTGACCATATACAGTGCATTAATCGGTCCCAATTTTAAGATTACAAAGGTATCGACTTCGCAAAAGCCACAAAATATTTTTTAAGTTAAAAGTTTTGAAGGTTTATGCGACCATTGCCAGGTGGAGATTTTCTCAAATTTCAGCTAGCCTGGACCATTGATACAGTCACTCAGTTGCTGAAATTAAGGGTAGTGTTATGGGGGTGTATTATGAGCTGTTTTATAAGGCAGTACAAAATCCGGCCTTAATTTTTTGACTTCCCGCATATTCCTATCTTTACGGTCAACAATGACCATTTTTTGAATTACCAGGAGAAACTTAGCTGAAGTGAGTAAAAAAAAGATTAGAAAGAAGAAAGACAAAGCTGCTGCAAAGTCGACAGCAGCTGGCACCGGAAATATTGCAGGTGTACAGGGCAGGAAAAATTTGATCTCCATTACTGCTATACTCCTCATTACCTTTATTGCCTTTTTTCCCTCCCTCAATGCCGACTTTGTCAATTGGGATGACGACTACAATATACTGAACAATGAAAACCTCAATCGATTCGATTGGGACCACATCAAGGGAATTTTCACTTCAACCGTAATTGGCAACTACAATCCGTTGAGCATTTTCACTTTTGCCATTGAAAAACACTTTTTTGGGCTCGATCCATTTGTTTTTCACCTCAATAACATATTGCTCCATCTGGTTTGTGTTTTTCTCGTATTCAAACTCGGTTTGATGTTGAAGTTGAACTCAACGGCTGCAATTATCCTAACTGCACTTTTTGCTATTCATCCAATGCGGGTTGAATCAGTCACCTGGGTCACGGAGCGAAAGGATGTCTTATTTGCGGCTTTTTACTTCTGGGCGCTATTGATTTATGCAAGGGGGGTCTTGCACGGCAGAAAAAAATGGGACGCCGCAGCAATTTTGGCACTATTTATTCTTTCGGGCCTCTCAAAAATTCAAGCTGTTTCCCTGCCACTCTCCATGCTGGCCATAGACTATCTTGCCGGCCGCAAAATCCAATTAAAATTAGTGCTCGAAAAAGCCCATTACTTCATAATCTCACTGGCGATAGGTTTAGCCGGTATAGTATTTCTAAAGATGGAAGGTTCGCTGGAGGCGACAGCGGTTCACGGGATAGTTGACCGTTTTTTTATTGGTATGTACAGTTATACGGTATATGTTGTTAAGTCGATTTACCCCTATCAGATGTCTCCTCTTTACCCGTATAATGATCCTTTGAAGTGGCACGAGTACCTTGGGATACCTGGGGTATTGCTCATCGGTGCCATCGCATGGTACCTCTGGAAGAATAACAAAAAAGTAGCCATTTTCGGATTGCTCTTCTTTACCTTTAATATTATGTTTCTTTTGCAGGTGCTTGGCGCAGGTCAGGGTTACCTTGCAGACCGCTTTACCTATGTAGCCTATTTTGGTTTGTTCTTTGCCTATGCCTTTTATATTGAAAAGGGCATTCAGGCCATTGCTGAACACAAGCGTAAAATTGCATTTGCCGGACTCGCTTCAATTGGATTGCTTTATTCCTATTGGACCTTTCAGCAAACCAAAATATGGGAGAACAGCGGCACCTTATGGTCTCATGTGATTCAATATTATCCAAACACTCCGCTGCCTTTTGGAAACAGGGCGAATTTCTACAGGGATGAGGGGATGCTGGATGAGGCCCTGGCTGATTATTCCAGAGCCATTCAGTTGGACCCCCAAAGACATGCCTCCTTCAATAGTCGCGGGAAGTTGCGTTTTGACAATGGTCAATTTGAACTTGCACTGGAGGATTACCAAAAAGCCATATCTATTGAGCCGAATAATGGTGAGTACCACACCAATTTGGGAGCCACTCTGGGAATGATGGGACGAATCCAGGAAGCAATAGAGGCCATGAGCAGAGGGTTGGAACTCAGACCCAATTTTGCTCAGGGATATGCCAACAGAGCTGTGATGTACAATCAGGTGCAACAACATGATCTCGCTTTGCAGGACCTGAATACCTATACCTCACTCGATCCATTTAATGCGGACATCTGGTACGAAAAAGGTAGAACCCACCGGTTTCTCAGTGATTTACCATCAGCCCTGGACGCCTATAGCAGGGCTATTCAGCTTGACAGTAGTAAAGGTATCTTTTTCCTTGAGCGATCCAGGGTTCATTATCAATTGGGAAATTTGCCACAGGCAAGGGAGGATATGCAGGCTGCAGAAAATCGAGGATCGCAAATTGACCCCAACTACAGAGCTATGTTGCAATAGGTTGTAGCCAATTTCAAACACTGAATTGATCCGGATTATAAGCGGAATCTGATTGTTATGCGGCTACCCACTATCTACTCTGTTTACCCAAACCGATTGGATCAACTTTTCAATTAAGTTTTTACTGTGAATTCTCATGTCATTCAAAATCTTTTAAAGGTCTCTATATTTACCAGGTTTCAAATCAATATCTAACTTTATAGACTTTGTCCTCAAGCTTTAACTAATTTAAAATGGTCAAAACACTTTTAATTTTTTGTCTTGGTATTTTCTTTATAGCCAATGCTTTTAATCATTTCTTCAACAAGCACACTTTGGTAGAGTACGCCGAAAAGAGGAATCTGTTAGCTCCAAAGTTAATGGTCCACCTAAGCGGACTTCTACTTTTGTTTGGCGGGCTCACATTAATCACAAAATGGATGTTCTATTATGGAATCGCAGGTCTATGTATTTTCCTGGTGATAGCCACTTTTTCCATTCATAGATTTTGGCTCGAAAGGAGCAGAGACATGAAAATGCTGGAGTTTACCCACTTCCTCAAAAATATAGCCATCATAATAGAGCTTCTCTACATTGCAGAAACTTTTGAGCCTTGAGAGAAACTTCTGAAAAGGGGAACCTTTTGTAAGTCAAATTTCCTTTAACGGCCATTTTCTCATTCAATTTTTGCGAAGGAGAATGGGTTGCCTAATTGTCCCATATCTAATCCCTGCATTTCTGTTTTCAATCCCAGTTGCTCATACCTGACTGTAAACAAAAAAGTTCAAAAAATTGTATGTTTGCAGGCCCAATCAATTAAATGATGATGACTGTTTCGGATCTTAATGAGTTTTGCAAGAATACCATGATCGAGCATCTCGGCATTGAATTTACCAGAATCGAGGAGGGCTTTATAGAAGGTAAAATGCCGGTTGGCTCTAGAACTGTTCAGCCAATGAGATTGCTGCATGGAGGCGCTTCTATTGCTCTTGCTGAAACCCTGGGAAGTGCCGGTTCGATGAGTTTGATTGATCCTGCCGGTTATTATGTGGTAGGTATGCAAGTCAGTGCCAATCACCTGGCATCTGTTTCCTCCGGTATCGTCACAGGTAAGGCCCGATTGTTACACAAGGGCAAATCAACTCATGTATGGGATGTTGTTGTTCAGTGTGAGAACGATAGGATTTTATTAGCCTGCAGGCTGACTAATATGATTGTACCAAAAAGAGATAGTTGATGCGATTAACCTCCGAAAAGCTTCAATCCCTTGCTGCTGTCCAGGAATATGCCTTAACTTGCTCATGGTCCTTTGCGTCATACAGGCTTCCTCATTCAGATACAACTCATACTGTCATCGAATTTTCCTCCAGGCCTGATTCGTTTGACACTATTGCAGAATTGGAGGGAGAGTCCGGATTTGTGGTTGCTCCCTTCGACCTCAATGATCAGCACCCACTGGTTTTGATACGACCTGAGTTGGTCATTCACGGGGACATCCTTCCGGCTGATATTTCTACCGCGCTTAGCCAGAAGGCTGAAAAAATCGATGGAATACACTCTTCTCGAAGTCGGAAAATTCCAGGTGAATCCTCTAGAGAAGAATATATCCGACAAGTTGGTCAGATCGTTGAGATGATCAGCGACAGCCCTTTAGAAAAGGTAGTTCTTTCCCGCATTAGTAATGAGAAAATTCCTCCGGAATTCTCCCCCTCCTTATTTTTTGACCGCTTAAAGCAGGCCTACAAAGATGCATTTGTATTTATGGTTAATCTCCCTCAAAATGGACTGTGGTTTGGAGCCAGTCCGGAACCTCTGATGATATCTAAGGGTGACTATATTCATACTGTTTCACTGGCAGGAACCAGAGAGTACCAACCCGATTCTGACAAGTTGGAATGGGGCCAGAAAGAAATTCACGAGCAGCAAGTGGTTACTGAGTATATCCGGTCGTTGATCTTAAAGTATGGAATAGAGGATGTTTCAATCAGTGGGCCGTATACCCATCGGGCCGGAAAAATTGAACATCTGAGAACAGATTTTGTAATGAAAAATTCCATACCAGATGAAGTCTTGAGTTTTATCGCGGATTTGCATCCTACACCATCCCTTTGTGGATTGCCAAAGGAACGAGCTTTTAGAACTATCAAGGAAATCGAGAACCATCAAAGAGAATACTACACAGGATTCCTGGGTCCTTTCCATTTATTTAATGAATCCCATCTGTATGTCAACCTTCGAAGCCTGAAGACCATTGGTGAATCCATATTTTACTATCAAGGGGCCGGTATTACTTCCGACTCCATCCCTGAGATGGAATGGCAGGAAACTTGTAACAAGAAAAAAACCATGGAATTCATCATTCAAAGCTTAAAACATAAGTAAATGTCCGGTATTCTCAGGGGAGTTAGTGAATTGCCCTACATTCTGCATCAATTTGGAGTTGATTATGTTGTGGTATCCCCCGGTTCGCGAAATGCCCCGCTTATTTTATCAATGGTCAATTGTGGCTCTATACAGATACTGTCTGTTTGCGATGAGCGGTCTGCCGCTTATTTAGCTTTAGGCATAGCACAGCAGACCCAAAAGCCGGTTGCTTTGATCTGCACTTCAGGGACTGCCTTTGTCAATTACGGTCCTGCCTTAACGGAGGCATTTTATATGGGACTCCCTCTACTTGTAATCTCTGCTGACCGACCGCCAGAGTGGATCGACCAATACGATGGACAGGCTATTAGACAATATGGCTTCTTTCCGAATATCTTAAAAAGGTCTTTTGATTTGCCGGTTAGCACTGAAAAAAGATCGGACTTGTTTTTTTTCAGACGTTCTGTAAGTGAAGCGGTGAGTCTCAGTTTGTCTGAGACCCCAGGACCCGTGCACCTCAATGTGCCCTTGAGGGAACCGCTGTACAATCGCCTGGCTCAATTAGAGGATGTTCCATCCCCAATACCCGTTACAAGACATCACAAAGACCTCAATTCAGAAAATTGGAACAGTTTGCAAGAACAATTCGAATCGCATGAGAAGAGGTTGATAGTCTGTGGCTTCTTTCACAATAAGAATATCCCTCTTAGACAACTGTTGAGTCGGATGGCCCTCTCAGGTTCTGCTGTAGTGATAGCAGAAAACTTATCAAATCTTATTCATCCGGCATTTATCCATCATCCCGAGAGTTTTGTTGCAGCCCTTGATGAAAATGCGGCTATCAAGTTTCAGCCCAATCTTTTAATTACCATTGGAAATTCTGTTGTATCGAAACGATTGAAAAAATATCTGAGAACCCACCCCCCGGAAAAACATTGGCATGTGGATGAATATCAGCACTTTAAGGATACCTTCAACTGCCTGAGTTTAAATATCCCCCTTCAACCACTGCGTTTCTTTGAGAGATTGGTGGATACCGGAGCGAGAGAGGAAAATTATTGTCATTTTGTTGCAGAGACCAGGGAGGAAATAAAGGTAATTCACAACTCATTTCTCAATGGCTTGCCCTTTTCTGATCTGAAGGTCTATGAAGTGATTTTGAAGGCAATTCCCACTAACTCTCGCTTGCATTTGGCAAACAGTACTGCTGTTCGATACTGTCAACTTTTTCCAGTCCGGGAAGACTTAAATTACTAC
The DNA here is from genome assembly GCA_007695145.1 of Saprospirales bacterium. GTDB lineage: Bacteria > Bacteroidota > Bacteroidia > Chitinophagales > Saprospiraceae > PWJY01. The sequence continues at coordinate 56,447 of REEI01000122.1, forward strand.
TCCAACAGAGGAACTTCAGGGATTGATGGTTGCCTTTCCACAGCAGTAGGCGCAGCTATTGCAACAGATGATCTCAATATTTTACTGGTGGGCGACATTGCCTTCATATATGACAGCAATGGACTTTGGAATGTCGATTTGCCCGAGAATTTGAGAATCATTTTGATCGATAATGGAGGTGGGAATATTTTCCGCTTGATAGAAAGTGGGCCTGAAGTGGAGAAAATTTTGCCCTTTATCGAAACCCCCCATCAAGTGGACATCCAGAAACTTTGCCAGGCATTTGGAGTGGGCTATATGGAGGCTGGTGATCTCCAATCTATTTCGGAATTACTACCTTTGCTCTTTAAACCAGAATGCGGCCCTGCGGTTCTACATATAAAGACCGATGGTAATGAATCGGCCCGAATATTTCAGAAATATTTTAAAAATCTAAGGATCAGATATGAGTAATAAGCGCAACTGGACTACTCTGAAGGAGTACAGCGAGATCAAGTTTGAGTTTTTTGAAGGGATAGCCAAAATTACAATCAACAGACCGAGGTATTACAATGCATTCACGCCAGACACCATTCAGCAGATGAAAGATGCTATGGTGATCTGCAGGGAAGACGACGACATTTTTACCGTTATTCTCACCGGTGAAGGAGACAAGGCATTTTGCAGTGGTGGAGATCAAAACAAAAAGAGCATTGGTGGCTATGTGGGGACTGATGGTGTTCCGAGATTGAATGTGCTCGATCTGCAGCGACAGATTCGCTCACTTCCGAAGCCCGTAATCGCCATGGTGAATGGCTTTGCTATAGGTGGCGGGCATGTTTTGCATGTGGTATGTGACCTTACCATAGCCTCAGAGAATGCAATTTTTGGACAAACCGGACCCAAGGTTGGAAGCTTTGATGCTGGATTCGGCTCTTCCTATCTTGCCAGACATGTAGGACAGAAAAAAGCCAGAGAAATATGGTTCCTCTGTGATCAATACTCTGCTGAAGAGGCGAGAGAGATGGGAATGGTCAATAAGGTGGTGCCCCTCGATCAATTGGAGGATACCACCGTGGAATGGTGCAAAAAAATGATGCTCAGGAGTCCACTTGCACTTCGGATGATTAAGGTTGGACTCAATGCAGAACTTGACGGACAGGCGGGAATACAGGAACTTGCTGGAAATGCTACATTACTGTATTATCTCACGGAGGAAGCACAAGAGGGTCGGAATGCATTTCTAGAAAAAAGGCTGCCTGATTTCAAGAAGTTTCCACGCTTTCCTTGATTTTTAAATGGGGGAGCCTATAGGCCTGGCGCCTCAACTGATTTTGAAACAAAATTTTCAGCTCCCAAAGCAATCTTCAACTCTCTGCAAATGAGCGAATTAAAGTCATGGATAGAAGCAGCGAGGTTGCGCACCTTGCCTCTGGCTATTTCAACTCCACTGACTGGAAGCTTTTTGGCACTATCAGCCGGAAGCTTTAGCCTTTCAGTGATGTTTTTAGCTATTTTTACCACTCTTTTGCTTCAAATTTTGTCCAATCTCGCCAATGACTATGGAGATTTTGTCAGCGGAGCGGATAATGAAAATCGCATCGGCCCGAGAAGGGCAGTTCAAAGCGGCCTCATTTCGCCTGTAGAAATGAAGACTGGCATTCGCCTAACCGCCATAGTTGCTCTAGTTTCAGGTATAAGCTTGATTTTCATTGGAGAGTCCTCAACGGATGCTTTGATGATTATTGTTTTTCTATTGCTTGGTATCGGAGCACTTATAGCAGCTATTAAATATACGGTTGGAGAGAACCCATACGGGTATAAAGGTCTGGGAGATGTGTTTGTATTCCTCTTCTTTGGATGGATTGGCGTACTGGGAACCCAGTTTCTTCACAGCGGGGTCTTTATTCCTCTTCATTTGTTGCCGGCGACCTCTATCGGCTTGCTGTGTGCCGGGGTTTTGAACCTCAACAATCTAAGAGATTATGAAAGTGATAAAGAGGCCGGAAAAAATACACTGGTGGTTTTTCTCGGACCGGAAAGGGCGCGGTTCTACCATCTGACTTTATTATCATTGGCATTGTTGACTACCTTGACTTTTACGCTATTGGATTATCAGTCCCCCATTCAGTTATTATTTCTCATTACCCTTCCTTTCTTCTTTCAGAACCTAAGGAGTGTATTTACCTACCGGGAGTCTTTAGACCTCTATCCTGAGTTGAAAAAACTGGCTATGACCACTCTCTTGTTTTCGATTACCTTTGGACTGGGCTTAATTATTTGATTATAGCATAAAACCGCCCGGATTCTTCCTGGTTGTTATTGGAAAAACCAACTTTATGATAAAGGCTACCGTCAAGAAGCACGATTTAAAATTTATACATCCGGGTACCACCTCAAGAGGTACCCTCTATACAAAACCTTCCTGGTTTATTTGCTTTAGGAATCAAAATGGAGTGGGTATCGGTGAGTGTTCGGTTATACCAGGTTTAAATCCGGAATACGACAGTAGTTACGAGACCAAAATAAGGGAGGTTGTGGATGCTTTTAAGCGAGGTGGCGAATACAAACTATCCGATCTGGACCACTATCCCTCCATTCAATTTGGCCTGGAGCAGGCTTTGTTGGGGTTGAAAGGAGCATCCCCATCTGTGCTGTTTCCTTCGGATTTCACGCAGGGGAAAAAGGGAATCCCGATCAATGGACTAATTTGGATGGGAAGCAGGGAAAAAATGGAGGTGGGTATAAGGAGAAAATTGCAAGAGGGTTTTAAAGTACTGAAGTTAAAGGTAGGAGCTCTGGAATTTGACCAGGAACTGGAAATTCTGAGTAACATCCGGAAGGCTTTTTTACCTGAAGATCTTGAAATTCGGCTGGATGCCAACGGTGCTTTCCAAGCTTCCAATGTACTCGAAAAGCTGCATAAGCTTTCAGAACATGCCATTCATTCCATTGAACAACCTATCAGGCAGGGACAATGGGAAGTAATGGCCACCATTTGCAAGAAAAGTCCGATTCCAATTGCATTGGACGAGGAGTTGATTGGGGTCGTGGATTCATCGCAAATGGAATCCCTTTTGAAAACCATTGCTCCGCAGTTTATCATTCTGAAACCCAGTTTGGTGGGTGGATTTGGAAAATCGGATGAATGGATCAGACTGGCTGAAAAATACCAGGTAGAATGGTGGTCTACCTCAGCCCTGGAAAGCAATGTAGGTCTCAACGCAATTTCGCAGTGGGTGTTTATGAAAAGGCCTGGCCTGGTTCAGGGGCTCGGTACCGGTCAGCTGTATTCAAACAACCTCTCGTCTCCCCTAAATCTCAGAGGCCCAAAATTATTTTATGACCCTGAAGTTAAGTGGGACCATTCATTGATTTTTAGTTGATTGTATAAAAAACTCCATTTTGAAAAATTGAGAGATGAAGACCGGACTCAAAATCAATCACCGTTATTATTCCTATGAGGACTTAATCGAATTCAGTGAGAGTAAGATCAGAGCTGCAGAAACTGAAAATTGGGAGGTTGCGGTTTTCGAATTTATCAGATACTGGCTGGATGACCAACCTTTTATAGAGCAGAAAACCTCCGGAACAACAGGAAGTCCCAAGACCATTAGGCTCAAAAAAAGCCAAATGATACATTCAGCCCTTCAGACTTGCGAGTATTTTGGGATTGATCAGAGCAAAAATTGTTTTTTATGTATTCCGGTAGAATATATAGGTGGTAAAATGATGGTAGTTCGCGCTGCAGTGTCAGGTGCTAACCTTCTCTATGTCAAACCTTCCCAAAATCCGTTTCGGACGGTGAAAGAGAAGCTGGATTTTAGTGCTATTACCCCCTATCAACTTCGACAGTCCATTGATGATCTGCAAGGAAGATCAGAAAATGAGACCATTATAGTGGGTGGCGGACCGGTATTGCCTGCTCTTGAGAAGGAGGTTGTTCACCTGTCAACCCGGATTTTTTCAACTTACGGGATGACCGAAACCTCCAGCCACATTGCTGTTCGAAGAATCAATGGGGCACAGCCTTCGAATTCCTTTCGGGTGCTTGGGGATACGACCATCTCCACAGACGATGAAGATTGTCTGATCATTGAGAATTCTAGTCTTTTTGAAGGTTTGCTGAAAACCAGGGATGTGGTCCAAGTATTGGATCAGAAGCGATTCAGATGGTTGGGGAGGAGGGACAATGTGATCAACAGTGGGGGAGTAAAGCATCATCCGGAAGCGCTAGAAGCTGAATTGGAGAAATTTATACCGGGGGAATTTGCAATCAGTTCACGACCACATCGGGCGCTCGGAGAGGAACTAGTGCTGGTCATAGAAGGGGAACCCTGGACAGAAGAAGCTGAAGCTGAATTGAGGGAAAGTCTCCGGTCCCATTTTCACAAATTCCAAATGCCCAAAGGAATACTCTACCTCAGGGAATTTCCACGAACACCCAATGGAAAACTGCTTAGAAAGGCACTACGAATACTGCATTAAAAACTTTACATAACTCCAGTTATACATTTTGCTTAACGTGAAATAAAAAGGGTCTTAGGAGTATTGGGGTAGTTTGTCGCTTGTGAACACTAGGCAAAAGGATGAAATTGAGGAGGTTTAAAATGATCAATTACTAAGAAATCATCCTCCTTTATTGCTTCTGAGGCTTCAAACGCCGAATCAGTACTCCGGCTCGTCTTCATTCAATCCATATTTTTTCAATCTTAGATGATTTAGCGTTGTGAGAAATGGCTTCCACAAGCTTGAGAAAAATGGTATAAGTCACCAATGTACAGGTAAGAGGATTGTTGAATCAAGCATTTTATTGCTATATATACAGCAGGACTTAAGCCAGGTATCTAATCAGATAGGCCAGTTTTTGTTTATTGTGTCAGTTCCATGCCTCTTATCAAGATAGATCACAATTTCAATTTTTTAGCTTGTTAAAGTGCTTTACTGAATCATAGAAATAATGCCACATGGCTTTCTCGGGTTCTAAAAAAATATGCAGACTACTTTTTGAGAAATGCATAGTCACTATGGTTTTTTACAAAAAAATTGCATCTTAAAACTCACTCCATTCCCCTGACTAATTCCCTGACCAGGCCGGGTCCTTCGTATACAAATCCGGTGTATAGTTGCACAAGGTCCGCACCTGCAGAGCGCATTTTTTCCGCATCCTCCAGGGACATAATGCCGCCTACTCCAATAATGACCAATTCCGACCCCATTTTTTTTCTCAGGTATTCGACCACATGAAGCGATTGAGCTGCCAGAGGAGCACCGCTCAGTCCCCCGGCACCGATACTTTCAATTTTTCGTGTAGCAGTTTTTAGGCCTGATCTTGAGATAGTGGTATTGGTAGCCACCACGCCCGCCAGTTTTTCTTGCAGAACGATCTCTACGATATCGTCCAATTGATGAGTGCTGAGGTCAGGAGCAATTTTTAGCAGCACCGGTCTGGGAGTAGTTTGACTTAGGTTGAATTGCATCAGGCTGGAGAGAATCTTTCTGAGTGGTTCTTTGTCCTGCAATTCGCGTAAATTAGGGGTGTTAGGGCTGCTCATATTCACTGTAAAGTAATCGACAATGGGGTGGAGAATTTTCATGCATTTGAGATAGTCGTTTACTGCCTCCTCATTGGGAGTGTCCTTGTTTTTTCCAATATTACCGCCGATCACTATACCACTGGTTCGCCCTTTTTCCAATCTGGACCTAAGTTTCTGTACTCCCTCGTTATTGAAACCCATGCGATTGATGATGGCCTTGTCTGCAGGTAGTCTAAACAAACGTGGCTTTGGGTTACCCTCCTGTGGCAAGGGTGTGACGGTGCCAAGTTCCAGGAAACCAAACCCAAGGCGTCCCAGATACTTAAAGGATTTTCCATCCTTGTCAAAGCCCGCTGCCAGGCCGAGTCTGTTTGGAAACTTCAATCCCATTAATTCCACCGATTTACCCCTTTTTGGATCGCATGTCATGATGGCGCCTAACAGGGGAGTCTTCATGCTCATTTTTAGAGCATTCACCGCAAGATGATGAGCTTTTTCAGCGGGAAGAGAAAACAAAAGGGGGCGCAGAAATGATCTATACATATGGTCTTTGTAACTTTTTGTCAAAGATAAGGCTTTTGACTATCCATCAAAAACCTGATTTCAATTTTGCCGTTTGTACCAAAAAATACTCCACTTGTCGCCGAATATTGCTATCAGGCAGGATATTTCCCCTTAGGGTGGAATGTCTTAAACGATTGCGGTAACTTTACCGTTAGATAAATAGCCATCTCAATGATAGGCCTCTAAAAATTTTGTAAATTCAGTTAACTCAAGTCATCAGATGTTTTTTATTAGGGTAAATGGTCGAAGGAAAGATCCAGTCAATACAATTATCAGTCTCATTATGCTGGTAATAGTGTTTATGCTTATCTTTTTTGTAGCAAGGGGAGTTTTTAGACTGCTTACCTGGTTAGCACCCTTCCTTTTTATTGCCACTTTAATTTTGGATTACCGTGTTGTATTGAACTACGGAAAATACCTCTACCGCACTTTAAACAGGAATGCTTTTTGGGGTATCGTGATGACTTTTCTAACCATTGTTGGTTTTCCACTTGTAATCGCATTTCTGTTTGGAAAAGCACTGCTTTTTAAAAGAGTAGAAAAAGCTGAAAAAGATCTCGAACAAGAACCCCATGGAGACTATATTCCCTATGAGGAAGTAGAAGAAGACAAGGAAGACGAGTTTTTGGATTTACCCGAGTTCCAAAACGAAAAAGACAAGGACCGCTATCGCAGGTTTTTTGATGAATAATATGGAGGTCAACTCAATTTAGGTTTTTGTTGATGGTAAGGATGGAAATGAATTTTGACTGTCTTCTGAATCGAATGATGGATTTTCTCCAAAGTAATTCAATTACTTCGGCAGATACGGTCCTTACAGTGACACAGTCCATGTAAAAGGACAGCCCGACCCCATTTATGTCTATCCCACCTCTCTTTCTCACTTAGAACTCGAAAATGACCAAATATTGATTTCATGGGCCTTTCCGGACAGCATGGAAGCTAAAATTGAAGGATTCAATGTTTATAGATCCCTTAGAAGGTCAGGGCCGTTTGAAGTGTTAAACCAACTTGGCCAATATAATCAAAAGTGGTACTGATAATCAATGGGTTAATTTTTT
>REEI01000012.1 GCA_007695145.1 Saprospirales bacterium
AGATTTCCACCTAAGATCCTGCATGGGGGTATTAGGCAGAAATTTTCCCTCTAATTATGAGTTGGGCTGCAAATCTTACAAGCCAGTAAACTGTTCTAGAAAAAACCTGAGGTTGTAGGTGAAAGAAGATTATCAAGACAACATATCATTCCTTCTCGATACTGTTCTTGGGAGCTTTATTCCTACAAGGCTGCATATGCGTCTTAATACCTCACCTGACAGCTTTGGCGAAGGGATGAGTGTTGATATTGAATCTGAAGCAACGGCAATGCATGAGTACATGCATTTCTTTCAAACGATTTTCACGGGTTATGGACATATCGCTTGGGATAGCCACCGTCAGATAACATCCTTTCTTTACAACGAGTGGAGCCAAGCTTCAGCTATACCTAATCAGAAGCGAAGACTTCCTCTAGCACATTACGCAAAGTTGGGTTTAGAGCAGTTGATGCATGCAGTATGGATCGAGCGCTCTGTTTTAGAGATGATCAATCTCTGTAGAGCACGATTTTGGTTGCCGAGTCCAAACGTGACACTTCAAGAATTGGGCTTGAAGCTACGGCCCTATCCTTGGTTAGCCAATCCAACAATTACTGTGAATGGGACATCACATGTATTACAAGGAAAGGAGATTACTGAAGGACACGCTCACTTTGTAGAAGCTACTTATTTAGAGCAAATTCACGATATTGATAGATCAAAAATCTGGGATAAATCAATTCTGCCTAAACAGTATTGGATAGCTTTTGAATGGTTTTTGGAAGAATGTGGGGAGGAGAAATATTCAGAGTTCCCATTTATTTGTGATCTTGCTATGCAAATAAGCTGGGATCCAGTAGTTCCTACAACGGAAGAGCAGTGGCGTGCATCGAATCCTGCGTGGCGTTTTGTTAAGTTAGTCCAAGCACTGAAAGAAGAAAAGTCTTTAAACATTGGTTTGCCTGAAGAATGGCCTAAGAAGTATGATTTTTTTGCATCAACTTTACTTGGTAAGTGTGATTTTCATTCGCTTGAACAAATCTTTTCTGAAAGGCTTGCTTCATTTAAACGAAAAAAAGAATTATTAAATCTGGAGGCATTGATGGAGAAGGCTATTCGATTCCGGCAAGCTAATCCCTGGTGTGGTGGTAATCCTATGGCTGATCTAAATCTCTGGAAGCAAATGACTCAAACCTTCCGCGTTCCTATAATTGAAATTGGAGGAAAATTAGGTAGCTTTGGTACACCTGACACTCAAATTAACACTGAAGCTGTTATGGAGTTACAATTTCAGGCTTTTGCCGTGCAAATTTTAGGTGAGTTTTCTCGCTCGGCGGTACGTGAAAAAGCTATTGAGTGTGCTTTTTCAAGATTTGATATTCCTCAAGGTTGCGAATTTCAAAGAACACATTTTTGTAGCGGAAGATACAGTCCAAGTGATGGTGCTCCATTTCCTGTTGAACGAGCAGAAAACGATACTCTAAAAGGATGCTCTTTTGAGATGTTGCTTAACACGGCAGGATTACGTAGCACAGATCTTGATGTAGATCATGCTGCTAAGCTTCCTACAGATGAAGAGCTTAAGGTTATAAATCGAAAGTTCAAATCCAATTCTTAACTTTTAAATCTAGGTTCTAACACAGTCCAACAACCGCACTGCACCGGAACTACCAATATAGTAGCTATGTCGCAGAGGTTGTCTGAGTCCGGTGAGTGCGAACGTTGGGTGGCTAATGAGCGTGGCACATACTGCATATTCGGCTCATAAAACCCCTAAGCCAATTGTCAAATCGAGTTTTCAGTGATGAACTTTTCGTAATCTTTTGTAAGGAGATACCCCATTGAGACAACGATCTGCTTCCTGGATGACATAGATGTTAACCGTTTCGTCAAGGAAATAGTTAGAGGGTCTACTATGGCAGACAAACAACAAATCATTTTCGGTGGATTTGGTCCATTACCACCTAAAAAAGCTGAATTCAAAAAACCAAAACCCGGCGAGCGTCCTCTGTGGTTGGAAGTGCTTGAAGAGGCTTTCTTCAAGCTGACTTCTACAGAAGAGGGAAAGCAACTTTATGGTGATCCTGAGAAAGGGGGAACGCTTGAGCAGATTTGGCGAACAAATGGTCTTTTTACGGGAAAATTACCGGTATGTCTTCTCTCAAACGAACAGCCTTTAGTCCCGACAGATGCTATTGATCGAGTTATCAAAATGAGTTCCAAAGAGGTTGTAAATGCCCTAATCGATTTATTTGGGATGAACGAGATTATGGCATTTCCAATTGCATATCATGATGGTTATTTGGGACATTCTATTACTTTGCTGGAATATGATAAGGATACTCAACGCTTTACTTATCTCGATCCATGGCCCGGCAACTCACTACTGTGCAAAGATTTCAATGCTGCAGGTGTTGATGCTCAACTAAAAAATGGATCTTGGAGTATTACCTCTACCGAACTTGAAAAGGTTATTTTTGCGGCCTTTGTTCAGCGACCTCTATGGTCGGAGTACATGGGCGAAAAATACTACATGACTTACGACGAATTTATGAACTCTGACTTCTGGACATTCTTTCACCTCGCAGAAGTAGACAGAGAAACAAAAGATCGTGGTACGAATATAACACTAAAGACCGGTGGCTTTCAGACTGAAATTGATCTGAATGTTACGGTGAATCAGAAGAATCGTTTGGTGAAGGGTCTGTTGAATGTAAAGCGAAGTTGGGTGGTTGGGCCACCGTATGGGCTGAACCCCTTTGCGCTTGATATTGTCAGGAGTTTTATCGCTGCCCTCACCCCGCCTCCTGATCAAGACGCTGTTTCTCGACTTATCAATATGTTTCACCAGATTCAAGATCCGGCCTACGCGGAACAATTAATTAACGAAGGATCGGAAAAATCTACGTTGCATAGAGCGTTGTTTACCTACCTTGGACCATCACCTTCTTTTGAAGCGATTTTTCAATTTTCAAATTTATCGATGAAAAACCTGTCGGGTGATGGTGAGGATTGGTTACAGACTCTACTAACGATTGACGCGCTTTGATGTGGAACCATCTACGCGGGGAAGAGAAAATGACAAACGAATGCATTATGAAAATCATAGATTATGAGGTTGCTCCCTGCCCTAGATGCAATGAAGCACATTCTTTCAAGTTAAAGGGGCTTGCCCAACGAAAAGCGCAGGAGGAAGTTCCAATATTTGGAGGCACTGGAGCAACTGAAGAAACTGGACGTAAAAGTGAGATTTTGCTTACCTGTCCTAAGACAAAGAAAAATTTCTCTTATGCGGTTTCCGAACCAACTGGCTTAACAATTATCGGTCTGGCTTCAGAAGTGGATATCGCCCTCGCGACAAATACAGTACCTGCGTCATCGCCGATCGAAAGTGACTTTGAAGAATGGACAAAAAAGTCACGCGACATAGCCCTCGATTTCTGTAAGACGATGCTAAGTACCTCAACAGGTAGCATTCCCATATATTTTGCCATCCTGAAATATATAGGCTTTGAAAAAATTGGCAGCACAATTCTGTCCAAATTTGCAGTCCTACCGCCAATACTTTTCCTGGCAGCGGCGATATTTTATTTGTTCGGTCTACGTCCGCAGTATGAGTCGGTTGCTCCACAAACTTTCAATGCTTTTCGTAAGAGAAGACTTAAAAAACTAAATCGGTTCATTACTTGGGGAACCGCAATTTTTATTGGAGCTCTTGGTTTAACTATTTGGATATTGTTTTGTGTACTGAGTCAATAGGGAAACTTACGAATAAGTATCTACACTTTATACCCAACAAGCTGTTGCAGCGGACTGACCAGTTCTACCTTGTGTTGATTTCATGGCTGTTTACAGCCGCTGAACAGGGTCGTTAGCTGGCTCTGTATCGAGTCTTTGCGCTCTTTCTTCAAAGTTGTCCGTGAATCCAAAACATCTAAAGTGTGATCGCAAGGTTCTATTAGATGACAATTATTTTGGCGGCCCACGAGATGCGCAACGAGGTTCAATTTATTACAGACTGCCTTGGTTTCAGTGTGTTGAGCCAGTCTAGAATGGCCGAGGACAGGCCAAATAGCTGAACGTTCCAATGCATGACAGCATC
>REEI01000011.1 GCA_007695145.1 Saprospirales bacterium
TTCAGGCCGGTTTCCTCCAGGCACAGACTTATGAAGTGACGGCCTTTCAGAGTGAATACAGTGAAATAGAGGACTATAATTCGCTGATTTTAAATATTGGAGGACCAAGACCTTGGCATTTTAGATTTGATCTGGACTTTGAGTTCCCATATTTTGACTCAGTTTACAGCTCAATTTATGGAAAATTTAATGGAAATTATGGGTTTGATCCTGATTGGTTTCCAATTATACTTTTTAATATTCTTACCGAGTTTGATGAGGATATTGATTTATTTAATATTCAATCAGATATCAGGTATAAACTGACCGTTGAAAACGATCTCAAGTGCTTAGTACTTCAATATACAAAGGTAAGGTTTATTGACGATCCATCCGTAGAGGAACACGATAGTCATTTGAATTACCAGGTTTGGTTTTTTGAGGATGGAGCCATTGAGATGAGATTCGGAAGTATGAATTTAGAGCACTCTCCCGGGTACAGTCCTGGAGTGGGGTATTTCCTGATTTTTACTAATCAGGATTTATTGATTCCTATAATCGTAGATGTAGGAATTGCAAGTCTTGATTTTGAGGACAGTTACTTTATTTCAGGCAATCACAATGATTTTGATGTGTTGAACTACCACGATCAATCAATTAGGGGGTTAAGAGATTTACCCCCAGAGGGATGGGTTATTAGATTTTCTCCAGTACCTTCTTCAGTAGAAACCACATTTAGTCGCAACTTTACTATTTACCCCAACCCTGCGAAAGGAGAGCTATATATTGGAGAAATCGCAGAATCACCCAAAAGTATAGAAATTATAGATGTGATGGGTAGGACGGCTGCATTTTACCAATATTTTGAGAATAGAATAGATATCAGTGATTTACCGGCTGGGATTTACATAGTCAAAGTAAAATTTGCTGATAGAATTGAATCAAAAAAAATAATTAAGAAATAAAGACAGTTATGATACTGAACTTCAATTTAAAGCTATTCATCGCTTTGTGGGCCTGTACATTGGCTCAACCTTTATTTTCACAATTCAATGTTGAAATTTCATTTAAGCACCTGAACATGGCCTACACTCCACTAACTCAGGGCGATACCATTTTAGGCGGAGATAACGACCCCTGGGGGTTTAATTTTGCTATTGAGGTGATCCCACTTAATCCTCCGGTAGTCATTTCCGGCTTTGAAGATCGCTTATATGATGAACTTTGGATTACAAGTTCCGGGGGGATCGGGCTGGGCCATTTCTGTCCGGAAAACAGGAGGGAAATATTTATGGATTTAGCTGCTGGACTGCCCCTTGATGACTATTGTTCCGCACTTGTAGACCCGATCAATTCTGATCAATCCTTCGTCATTTTGTATCAGGATGAAGAATTTATCCGTGTTGAGTATCAAAATGTAGCTCTTCTTGCGGAATTTCTTTGGGGAAGTGGCTTCCTTGAATCGCGATTCAATTTCCAAATTGAATATAGGCTGTCTGATTCAAGAGTGAGATATTATTACGGCCCATCCACCATCACCGCTGAAGGAGCAGAAATAATAGCAGATGAGTTTCTTCACACGTATTTTGGTTTTGAAGAATCTATTTACAATGAGCAAGGGCAGTGGGAGGATACTGGTGATTTGAATTTCCTGGTATTGGTAGGTTTGGCTGAGTCTCCTTCATTCTTTATCCCTCAATCGGCAGATTCCTGGCCACCCATTATTTCTCTAGTCAATTTTCCACCTGAAGGTACAGTTTACGAATTTAATTTAGAATTGGGAACATCTATAGTGAATGTAGAACAACCAGGTTTTAAATGGGAAATATACCCCAATCCCGTCAGTGAAACCATCAATTTTAAACTATATAATCATATAAATTTTGGCAGCTATTTTAATGTTCATATATACGATTTGTCGGGCAAATTAATTTACTCTAATACCGTTTACGACTCAAAACAGCTAGGGGTGGGTTTTTTAAACCCGGGTACCTATATGATCGAAGTCGCTTCGGATTACTTCAACGAAGTGAAAATTTTTACAAAAAAGTGATGCGAATTCAAGGAGTATTCCTGGTCAAAAACATCAAACTTAATAGTGGGAACATTCGCATTTAGGATACTTCATATGGTTGGCGTTCATGGTATTTTTTTAAAGCAGCGGAAGCCCAATACCGGCCTTAAAGAAAAACCCAAAAAAATCACTTCGGACCGAGTCTAGGAATGACTTAGCCATTCAGGGTTGTAAAAGAAATTGAACATTCTGCCTTCTGTGGATGGCGCAATCCTAAAAGAAAGAATGAATGCAGGCAAACAAAAGTGGGGCATTAGTTATCCACTTATTTTTTCTATTGAATAAACTTCTGCAATCCCATCCCAGCTGTTAAAATATTCCAATATTCTCAAATAGGCCGGGATCCATCATAGAAGTATCGTAAAGTTATCTTTTCTCAAGATTTAATGACTAAAACGAATGAAATCATGAAAAGTAAACTGATCATTTGGTTCCTGCTTGTATATCTGACCGGATAAATAGGGCTGCAGATACCGGACTTGTACCTTGTAGAAAAAGTTGTTCTTGAAGGTCGAAGTTCCGGGGAATATGCAAATCTTACCCATTTTCAAGACAGCGGAAATCTACTGTTATTAGTTCCTAAAAAAACCGAAGCCGGACGCTTTGCCGGATTCGGTTAAAATCTTAGGATTGGTTCGGGTTAATCAGGGCAGAAGGATGGTGTCAATTACATGAACAACACCATTAACTCCCTGTATATCTGCCAATAATACCTGAGCGCTACTACTGCCACCTTCGATTACTGGATTATCTCCAGACAGGTTGACCGTCAATGATTGATTGGCCAGTGTAGGTACACTCATGCCATCTGTCAAATCACCAGAACGAACATTACCGGCAGAACTCACGTGATAAGATAGTACAGTTTCCAGGGTAGCGGCCGGAATATCATTCAGTGTATTCCAGTCATCATTGCTGTTGAGCAGGTTTTGAAATGCGGTATTGGTTGGAGCAAATACCGTAAAGGGACCATCTCCACTCAATACAGAGACAAAATCAGCACTTAAGTCCGAGCGGGTAAGGGCTGATACCAGAGAAGAAAGTGCCGGATTACTGGTTGCAAAAGTGACCACAGTGGGCAATGTGATGACCGCATCTATACCGTGAATAACTCCATTACTCACCATTACATCTGGAGCAACCACAGAGGGTCCACCGTTCAGGGTGACTCCATCATCGAGATTGACATATAGAGTAGTTACCGCTCCGTCAAAATCCGTAGAACTGAGTGTGGTGTAATAGGCATCCACCAGATCGGAGGAATTGACCTGACCACCAAGCACATGATTGGTTAAAACAGCTGTCAGGGTCGTCTCCGGAATATCTCCCAAACCATTCCAGTCAGCATTGCTATCCAGTAAGGCCTGAAAAGCGGCGTTATCAGGGGCAAAAACCGTAAAGGGGCCGGCACTGCTAAGTATCCCATCTAGATTTACTGTCTTAAGAGCCTCAGCCAAAATAGTGTAATCATTGCTATTTTCAGCAAAGGAGACAATATCCTGCGTAACCGGGCCATTGTCATCATCACTGCTACAGGAGGAGAAGGTAAAAAGCGCAACCGATAGCAATAAGCTGCCCATCCAAATCATTGAAATTTTCATATTTTTGTGTTTTGATGAAGAATGGGCATCTAACGGGTTGGAAGTTTGCAATGTTCATGTACCAATTCTTAAAATTTCCTAAATTTAAATTTTAAGATGGTCAACATATTGATTGTCAATGCTTATAAGCTATTATAGAATTGTCAATTGAATGTAAAATCAACTTTCCAATCCATCCCCCCAAAGATTTACCTTATTATATGATGTCTATCAGGAGCTATCGGATCACCCTCCTTGAGTTTGTATGATATCCAACCTTCAACTGATCAAGTCTTATCACACAGGTTTTGTTGAGCAGTCGAACTGATATCTCCTTCAGACACTACAAAATTTCAAGCCCGAGATGATGATAAAACAGTTATATACATAATCTCCAGGTACAAGTTCTTCCACGGTAAAGGCCCCCACAAGCCGGTTTTCC
>REEI01000064.1 GCA_007695145.1 Saprospirales bacterium
TTTATGCTGTAGGTAGGATCGGCATATATTTTTCAGGAATTTATGGTGATGCAGTGGTTTGTTTTGCGGTCATCATCAAGTATAAAAGGGGGGCTCTTCCGGCCTCAACTATCAAATTGCGTACTATCTGCATTGGGTTTTCGACTACAAAGGGGATTTATCGCTTGCTGCTATCAGTGCCCTGGGCAAGGAGGAAGTGATGGCCTGGTCGGGCATAAGAGTGATTGGTCTCACTGCTGGGAGTAAAATGTATAACCTCTTCGCCGTGCAGGTGATAGGCGCGAATATTTTACGGTGGCGGTACGAGTTGTATGGGAATGGGATATTCCGGGTGGAAAAGGTGCACTCACGATCCGGGCTGGTTTCAAAGAGGGGTCAATATGCTCCGGATTTCAACCCAAGATGGGGTGAGCATGGTCCGGATTTTTGATCAAAGGTTCTGTATCTGCCGGATTGGCAGTAAAATCCCCTGTGAAAAAAGGCAGGATTTAGGTTGGCAGCTTGCTACTCTAAATCCTGCATAAAAAACTGGATTTTGTCATAATTCTCCATTTGGGGCTATTTCCAGGGGAGACCACTTTTCAAAACATGGGGATTATTGCACAGTGGGTTGATGTTGGAATTGCTTTTCTAGCTGAGCCGCTTTTGGGAATAAAATGTTGTTTTCCAAATGAATATGCATGTGCAGGTCCTCCTCAAACTCTTTTAGGAGTGCAAAACTTACTCTGTAGGTGTTGCAGGCGTGCATGGGTGGAGTGTAAGTATCAGAAAGCTCTGAAATTTTCCTGAATCTCTCGCCCTCTGTGTCGTGCTCATGCATCATCATTCTTATTGAATTTTCAACAGTTATAAACTGTGGGGGCTCAACAGTCGCCCGGGCCCTTTTCGCTGCCTCCAATTTTTTGATGTAAGGGAATAGAATGAGCTCTTCTTTTTTCATATGGGATGTGAGCTCAGTAGCTGCTTCTGCAAACAATTCATGGATTTCAATCAGCTCCGGATTGTGCTGGCCGTGTACTTTGACTACTTTTTGCAGATAGGGCATGATAATGGCTATTTGCTCCTCTACGTACCGGTGGTGCTTTTTTTCAATGTAATCAATCAAAAGATCCATAGGCCAGCTCTTAAAATCAATGACCTCCGATCTCTTTTCCGCGACCACCTCATTCAGCTCTTCAACCATTATAGCGGGGTCTATTTTCTTCTTTGCGCACGCATCCTCAATGGTGCGACTTCCCTGACAACAAAAATCAACTTTGTATTTTTTAAAGGTTTTTGCCGTCTGATAGTTTTCAGCTACCAATTCTCCAATGATGCTCTTTTCTGTGATTTTCATATTTTAAATTTTTATGTCAAAAATTACTTTCAAACCGTGTCAGTTCCTCATCAGGTCGAGGCACTTGTAAAACGGACCAAATTGTCCTAAATTGTTTTAAATTTTTTTGCTTCAAAATACAGTAGCTGATTTCGCTTCGATTGTCCACGTAATCTCACTTATTCTTTTGCAATGGAACATCTCCTTTTCAGTGAAAAGTCCTCCTTCCGGATAGCTGAGAGAACTGAAAACCCCATTTGGCTCAATGCCCTGGCTTTATTAAAATATGCCGGAAGAGATGTTAATAGACGATATGCTTCAATGGAAATTACACGGCGGCCTTCAAGCGATTGGCTCGCATTAATTATCAGGGCTTTGATTGAGTATTTGCAGGATTTTGAAAACATTTTTCCGGACGCTGATTCGACAAATATTGCTGCAAAGATACGAATTTCAACCTAAATAAGACCTATTTGTCCTAAAATATTTCACTGAGTTAAAATCTCCATTTTAAAGTTGCTCCTTTACGGACTGCGGAAGGGATAATCATTGAACGCTATTCCTAGGGAAAAGCTGCCTTAAAAACTAAAGTTTCTCATTAGAAAATTGCTTTAATATCAGTTGTTTATATAGAATAAAAATACATAATTTGATCATTTTTCAATCCTCATCAATCAAATCATTGAAGGCCGGATAAAATAAGGGGTGAGAGGTCACGAGCCGATTCACTGTTTGGGTGTATTTGGTTCCAGAAAATTAATGGAAGATACCCTTTGACTTGCTTAAAGGATTTGGCAAACTGTCTCGTAAGACAAATTTGATTGGACTCAATAGGAAATGCGAAGCTTGAGCTTTAAATCGAGGGAGAGATCCCTGCAGGTGAAGTTCAGAGCTTGAATTATTCCACTATCTTTGCAGCTTGTATAAATGGAAGTAGTATGGTAAGAAAGCCTTTGTTTATTGCATTGGAGGGCATTGACGGCAGCGGAAAGAGCACTCAGGTCCGCCATTTGACTACCTGGCTAAAGGAAGCCGGATGGCCGGTATATCCTACTTTTGAGCCTACAGACGGGCCTGTGGGATCCTTGATTCGCAATATTTTTTCGGGACGCATTGAGGCGGACCACCGGACGATTGCGGGTCTATTTGTGGCAGATCGTTTGGATCATTTGCTGAATAAGACCAATGGAATTTTGGGAAAACTGGAGCAGGGCATATCAGTAGTTGCCGACCGCTATTACTTTTCCTCTTTTGCTTATCAGGGTGCCCATATGGATATGGAATGGGTGATTCAGGCGAATGCTCAAAGTAGGCAATTGCTCCAACCCGATATAAATCTGTTCATTGACGTTGAGCCGGAAGCGTGTATGGAGCGAATGGAAAAATCCAGGAGGGCTGTTGATCTCTACGAGACACTTGAAAACTTGAAAAAAGTCAGGGAAAATTTTTTCCGCGCCTTTGACCAGTTATCCCACAGTGAGCATATTGTGATCATTGATGGCAACCAAAGTGAAGAGCGGGTCAGCGTTGATATAGCGCGGGAGGTCACCGGGCTGATTCAAAGTAAGGAGGCTTAAAGGGTATTGTAAGGGCCGCATCCAAGCCCCAATTCTTTGAATTACTTCTTTCCACTTCCTTTTTGCAACTGTTCAAGCCGACCCTTTAACTTTTCGGCTTTTTTGTAGTCTTCGCGGCCCAGGGCTTCCTTTAATTCTCTCTTGATTCGCGCTTCAGTATCCATTTTGGCAAGGATTTCCATTTTTTCGGATTTGAGGTCGGCAAGGGCTGCCTGCATTGATTTGTAGAGTGAAATGGGAGTAAAGGCAAACATGGATAATCCCTCCGGGACCTCCGGCATTTCGTGGGAATTGATCATCTCCTCCAGACTGCTCGCCATGGTTTCCATCTTCTTGATCTCGGATTCAACATCACTAAGGCTCCTTTCTTTGGTCATGTCATTCCGGAGTCGACTTAGGCAAAGGGTACAGTAGTACTTTATCTCACCGGATACACCATTCACAGAAGTGGTAAGTGGCAGGTCCTTTCTTCCACAAGAGTTGCATTTACTGCTGTCGGGTTTTTTTCTCTTTTTTGATTCCTTTATTTTTGCAGTGAGTACTTTGAGGTTGTCAAAAAATCTTTGTGCCTTCTCAAGAGATTCTTTTTGTTCTTCTGTCAACTCTTCCTCTTCTAAATCCGCACTTTCCATCTTATCCTGGCTCGGATTCATAGATGGATTATAGATCCTCGGTTCAGAGAACTCCACAACAAAGTCCTGTCGGTCTTCCGTAATTACCACCGAGAGAGAGAAAATCACCGGTTCTCCGGCAAGATTAAAGGCCGAAATCAGATATTGCAACTGATCCTCAGTGCATCTTAAATGTTCAGGAAGAATATCGCTGTTGATTTTGTCACTGATAAACTTTGCAGGTTTTGACCAATCAATAAGAGAGTGAAATGCAGCGTCGTACTTTTCAGCAAACCCCTCGAGGTCTTTTCGGATAAATTGTTCCAAACTTTGAATCGACTTTTTCATGACTGAGGTTTGTATTTTTGGATAAGGATGGAGCACCATTTGAAAAATCATCTCATGCTTCCTGCTAAATTTAAACATCCCTAACAGAAAGTTCAACTAAAAATTTACTTTTTCCGTTCGGGAATTCCCTAAATTTTTGGGGTTGCCATCGGAATTTCTTGCTCTCTCAACTCAGAAAAGGGAAGCATATTAGTGGCTGTTGATTGCAAACTTATCGCAATCGCTCATTCGACTCAAATCATAGCATGGGTCATGGGCGTTTTCAGTTGAAGGGATGAATGTCCTTTCTAACAGAGTAAAGCGAAAGCATTGAAATCTGGCGCTCTAAAGTATATCTGGTGCCAGAGAAATCAGCTTCCTTTTTTTTCTTCCCCTTAAAAAACTTCCAATGGGAATGGCATTATTTACTTACCTTAAAAGTTTTGCTCAAATTCCCCGCCCGGAGCCAATACATTCCCGCTGGTAACCCTCTGATATCGATCTGCATTTTTTCGCTCGCCTCTCTCTCCAACAATCTCTCTCCTGCGCTATTGTATACGTAAATTGTTTCCGGCAATTGAATTCCAATTAGGGCTATATTTAGAGTATGCCTGGTTGGATTGGGGTACAATTCGACAATTAACCGGTTGGAGAGATTTTCCGTGCTGCTTCCAACGATTTGAATGGTATTGCAGAATTCCCGGGTTCCGCACTCATCTGTTGCAAAAAGACAAACCAGATACTCTCCATTTTCCGTGTACTCATGAACGGGATTGATATCTGTAGATGTGTTACCATCACCAAAGTCCCAGAGGTAATCAGCAGAGTCTGACAGGTTCTCAAAGATTACGATTCCATCCCTTTGCTCAAAAGTGAAGTTTGCGATTAGTGGTGGTGGTTCATCTAGTTGGAAGGAAAATTCATACAGACAACCCAAAGTATCCGTTACAAGGAGATGGTGGAGTCCGTCCGCGAGACCTGTAACTAAGGTGGTCGAGTCTCCGGTGCTCCAGGAGAGTTCCAACGGCCCAATTCCTCCCGCAAGTTCCACTAAGATAAAGCCATCCTCTGCATTGGGACAGGTTGGGTGAGATAATTCAATAACCTGAACATTGACCACTTCAGGGGCATTGATTTCGATTGTGTCAATGACCTGATTTTGGCAGGCGTCTGTTAGTGTGAAACTAAATGTACCTGCTGAAAGGCCAAGGGGATTTTCAGATATATCGCCATGAGACCAAATAATATCATAGGGCGTGGCATCGACTTCCGGCAGAAGGAGTATTTCTCCATCGTTTTGGTTGCCGCATTCAGGTTCAGTTATGGATATCACTTCAACTGAGGGAGCATCAAAAAGTCTGATAGTCACACTGTCTTCTATAGTTATTCCACATCGGTCTACGACGGAAATCAGGTAGGTGCCGCTGTCCAGCTTAGAAGGCTGTTCTGGCATTTCGTTTCCATTGAGGAGATAATTGAAAGGCATCGTACCTCCTGTCACTTCAATTGAGACGCTACCGGTAGAATCTCCCGGGCAGGAGGCATTTGCAATAATATCTTCAAACAACAAGGGTTCGGGATTAGAGACTTCAAAACTGTCGATTTGCGCACAGCCGTTTTGGTCGGAAATGGTCACGGAGTAAACTCCGGTGGGAAGGCTGTCATTTATTGGGCCAACTGCTCCATTGCTCCAGAGGTAAGATCGCTCGCCTGTTCCACCGGCAGAGATAACTTCCAGGCGTCCATCAGCTGCCCCGGCGCAACTCACATTTTCTAAAATCGAGGATTCTATTTTTAAAGCTTCAGGCGCTTCAACAGTCATTTCAAAATCAAATTCACAGCCCTCTGCATCAGTAACTGTGAGAGTGAATATGCCGCTGTTTGCATTTTCGAGCGTTTCAGTTTGTGCTCCTGTATTCCAAAGGAAGGAATATGGAGGTTGACCTCCTGTTACAAATGGATGAAGGCTTCCATCTGAGGATTGATGGCAAGAGGCAGGGATGCTTGCGATATGGGAGCCGAGACTGAGATGTATTTCCTCCTCTTCCATAAGATCTATTAGGGCTTCCCCATCTGCATTCAATATCATGTACACAGGTATATTTACCTGATTGCCGAGATTGCCGGCCCCCATAGGCATCAAACCATCTTCATTGTTGACAATAATGAGAGCAGTCGCACCGGCATTCTGTGCACGAATAGCTTTATCTCCGAACTGACAAACCCCTCTGCGTGCAATGGCAATATTTCCTTCGATATCTGCTTCATTGAGCAGGTTTGAACAACCCAGAAGGTTGCCTCCACCATCGTCCATGGGTATTAATTGACCGGCGACCAATCCGCTAGCCGGATCTCCTCCCCAGTTACTGGTTTGAAAGGAGTTGGAAAAAGCCAATTGTTCTCTGTATTCAATTGGTTCGGTTATTCTGACCGCTATTTGACCGGTCATTTCAGCCGAGACGGGTATTGGAGCAGTGAGAGACACTTCCGTAGTTCCCGTGCAACCAAGGCTGTCTTTGATATAAAAGTAATGCAAGCCAGGGCCTAAGCCGCCGAATTGATTTTCCATGGTAAATAGCTGACCATCTGAAGAGTAGGTAAAGGGTCCGGACCCTTCACCGGCAAGGGTTACCGTTCCATTATCTGAGTGCGAACAGCTGGGATCTATTGTTTCAAATGCTGACACAAAAGTCTTACAGTCTGAAATGGGCGCTGAAATCAAGAGAGAAAACAACTGCGGACTTCCATTCCGCAATACCCCTTTATGAGTGAGTTGGACCAGGTAAGTCCCGGAGGGCAAAACTCCTGCATCGATGACTTCTACATTGTCTCTGAAGTTGTCTCCTGTGGCAGCAGGTAGGGAAGGCTGTGCAGGGTCCAAAATCCAGGGATTGAACACAGAGCCTGAATCGGGCCCTGAAGTCGCGATCAGCCTAACATCCAAATCGTTGATCAGTCGAGCTGTAGGATCGTTTAAAGAAGGGGGGAGGGGAGTTGCTGCAGGGTCTATCCAGGCAAGACTTAGCTTTACTTTGTCTTCCCCATTACCATAAAGTTCAAATTGCAGCGTGTCTCCCTGGTGAAGATGGTCTTCTATCAGGCGATTGTTGCCGGAATCGATCAGAAATTTGGCTGCACGCTCTGTATTTAGGAGGCCCCATCCGAATCGGTAATCAGGGCCGGGACCATCACCGGTTTCATCGGCCGTATGTATGGCCAAGGCCCTCAAGCTTGAAGAAAGCATGTATTCTCCATGTAGCTGTTGATGCAGTTGCTGGATCAAAAGGAGGGACCCGGCGACATTGGGTCCTGACATTGAAGTGCCACTGCTCTGATTGTAGGAGGTGTTGCTGTTCCCATTGCTCGACAGTAAACCGACGCCATCTCCAACAATATCGGGTTTTATGCGACCATCGTTGGTGGGCCCCCAACTGCTGAAATTACTCATTTGCACTGCTGCCGGGTTGGAGTAGCCACCTGCTACGGTATTGACAGCGCCCACGGTAAGTATGTTTTTTGCATTGCTGTAGGTGGGTAGGCAGTCGTAGCCAAACTGACCTCCGTCCGGCTGTCTGAACTCATTAGATTGCACCCACTCACCCAGAGCCGGAACATAGACAAAATGTGTTCCGGTATGGTTGTCATTTCTATTGTTGCCGGCAGATTTTACGATCAGATAGTAAGGAGCATTATAGGATATTTCATCCCACTGACTTGCACGGCTGTCATAGAATCCAAATTTGTAGTCTTCTTCTGGATCAATATCAATATTTCCCCACCAGTGCCAACCACTTTCTCCAGACCAGTCCCCAAAGGCCCATCCGGCTAATGAGCCATAAGAATGATTGCTGATCAACAATCCTTCGGCAGCAGCCAGTGCCATCTCCGGAGAGTCAAAACTCCAATCATGGGCCCATAGTGTAGCTTCAGGTGCCATTCCCCTGGCTTCTGGATTTACTCCTGAAGCTATAAGAGTACCTGCAACATGCACCGCATGGTTGTGAACATCAGTAGCGCCATCTCTTTGCTCTACTCGGCCGACTAGTTCCTGATGTGTTTCGAGCACTGCTCCTGCATCCCACTCTCCGACTATCATACCCTTCCCGGTGAGGTTCATTCCTGTGCGTCCACCTTCCTGTATGTGGTTGGTTGCAGTCGAAATCGCTGCCCGCGCATTGAGGGTGGTGTAGTATTCCGGCATCCCATTGATGAATCGCATTAGCTGATAAACAGTACCATCTTCTGTTTCCACTCGCTCGGGGACACCGATGCTGCGGGCAGTCATTGTGGCCTCTTCAAAGGCCCGCCTGTCTTCTTCACTCCACTTTTGCGCTAGTTGCAGCAAGTTGTCTACCTGCGTCTGAGGTCTGTCCTGGGAATAGAGATCCAAACTAAAAGAGCAAAAGGCTATAAAGGTCGCCAAAGTAAAATGTAAAAGTTTTGGCTTGAGCAATTTGAGGTGTCCGATCTTAGAATTCTTCATGGGATTGCTGATTTATTGCGTCCAAATTACTTTA
Organism: Saprospirales bacterium; assembly: GCA_007695145.1. Classification (GTDB taxonomy): domain Bacteria; phylum Bacteroidota; class Bacteroidia; order Chitinophagales; family Saprospiraceae; genus PWJY01. Next base: position 8,348 of record REEI01000064.1, read on the forward strand.
TAAAAAGGGTTGAGCTGTATAATGTTTCAACCGGTAAGAGTTTTTTAACAGACTTGGGGAACAAATGAATAAGGTTTTCATTTTCAAAAAGATGGATTTTTTGAATTCTGAAGCCTACAATTACTAGCCTCTCTGCCCATTTTTAGTATCAGTATACCTGATGAAAGTGATTTTTTTATAGACTGCTCAAAAAGTCACTTTGCAAATCATTTTTTCGCCAAAATTCGTTCTCAAAAGAAAAAGTGAAATAATGGGTAAGCTATTGGTGATACTGGGGGTTATTTTGATTGTAGTTGGGCTCGGTTGGCACTTTGGTATAAGAATTCCGCATCTGGGCAATTTGCCGGGCGATATCCACATTCAGCGGGAAAACTTCTCCTTTTACTTTCCATTGACTACTTGTATTTTGATCAGTATTCTGATCATGGGAGGAATGTATTTGGTGCGTTGGTTCAATGGCAATTGATCCAGTGGCTATCCTTTGAAGAAAGGAATAGAGCTGTTTGCTGCCCCGTTGGGACTTTCTCATTTCTTGAAAGGGTATTGGCGGGCTTCTGAATGCTAAAGCTTCAGTTGAAACTGCAATTTGGTCAAAGTCCACTATCTCATTTTGGGGCGGCGCCTCTTTCCTCCGGCAGTTTGAATGTTTTTATTTCCCATTCCGGCGGATTTAAGGATTCCCCGATTGGCAAGGGCTTTTTCATACTGTCTCATTTGCTCTCTGAGTTGTGGATCGGTAACTTTGAATTTCTTAGCTTGTCTGAAATGCATTAGTGCGCCATTCCAGTTGTTTTTGCCGGCTGCCAGGTTGGCCAATTGGAGGTGAACCATTGCTTTTTCATTGCCGGTTGCGAGCCCTGTTTCCTTGGCTTTTAGTAAAAAGTGCTCTGCTTCTTCATTGTTTTTCAAGTTCAGAGCTATTGTTCCTCTCAACATAAAATAGTAGGCACGATTGGTTTTGAATAGATACTTTGGAGCCAGGGTTAGGCGAAGGCGCTCTTCTGCTCCGAGGAAATCCATTTTCTCCATTTTTTTTGCCGCAGTCTGCACAGTACCTAACAGGACGTACCCAATTATCAGGCTGAGCCAAATTAAGTAAAAGGGGAAGCTGTACCAAAATCCAAATTGAAACGATAGCCATATGGCCAGTGGAAGCAGTATAGCAATTAGGGTAAACCTCAGGTATATATTTATGGTAAACATTTCGTCCTTCTTTTAAATGAGGCGCAAAGATAAGGAAATTGTTACTTGAAGTGGAACGGATAGGAGGTATGTTTTCTGTTACTCAAACAAGCCCAATCAGATAATTCCTTTATCCCTCAGCATTAGTTTGATACCTGCAATCTCCTTGTACTTTTCCTTTACATCAGCTGCGGGAATACCAAAATATACTTTATCGGCCGGAATACTTTTAGAAACTCCGGATTTAGCCATAACTACCACATTGTCTCCAATGGTGAGATTTTGAGCAATTCCGACCTGTCCATACAGGACTACATTGTCACCTAAAATAGTCTTTCCACTCACGCCTACCTGACCTGCCAAAAGACAGTTTTTGCCGAGCACAGCGCCGTGTCCTATGTGAATCAAATTGTCTAGTTTTGAACCCCTCCCTATTACCGTATCACCTGAAACCCCTTTGTCGATGGTGCAATTGGCACCTATTTCGACCTCATCCTCTATTATGACCCTGCCCCCGGAAACCCACTTTTGGAATCCCTCCCGGGTTTTCTTGTAATAAAATGCATCTCCACCAATGGTAGAGTTGGGGCCAATGATCACATTTTTTCCAATGTGACAATGGCTGCCAATTACGGTATTGGCTCTGATATAAGTACCACTGCCAATGGAGCTATATGGGCCAATAACAACATTGGGTTCAAGAATTACATCCGGTTGAATGTCGGCCTTTGAATCTATGCTCTCAGTAAAGGGTTCAAAGGGCCTGTGGGATGCCACCAGTTGGTTGTAAACTTCAAAGGGGTTTTCACAGACCAAAATAGCCTTACCCTCAGGAACTTCCACCTCCTTATTGATCAGGATAACAGTGGCAGCAGAGTTCAAAGACTTTCGATAGTATTTTTCAACATCAACAAATGTGAGGTCACCTTCTCTTACCTTGTGAATTTCATTGATTCCTCGAACAGTAAGGTCTTGGCGACCTTTTAATACACAATTGTATTTCCTGGCCAGATCAACCACTGGAATGGGATTTGTAATATCCATTTGGCATGCTTTTAGTGAAGAGCAAAATTAAGAATTCCTGACTATTTGGGCTTTCTAAACTGCAATTAGGTTCGGATAATCTCCTTTTAAAAATATACCTGATTTGTTGATAGCCTCCTGCTACTTGTAAGGAAAATTTGAGCAATTCGTTTAACAATTGGGTTTAGAATGGTAAAGAATTATTAAGTCTGACCGAAAAATTTTGCTTAATGATCAAATCTTATTTATTTTGCACCGTTTATAAACAGCAAATTGCGAACAAAACATAGTATTGAGTATGAAAACTTTTGTAACCACTCTTTTCATAGGCCTTTTGGCTTTCAGCCTGAATGCTCAAGCTGAAAATTACGAACCGGCTCATGAAGGATGGCATGTGCAACTCAGTGATGCATATCAGGAATCAGTCCAAACCGGAAAGCCGATAATGGCCTACTTTACCGGCAGCGATTGGTGTCCTCCCTGTCGCAGATTTTCAGCGGCCGTTATCAACCAACCTGAATTCAATGAATGGGCAAAGGAAAAGGTTGTTCTTCTTGAGTTAGATAATCCTAGAAGAAAGCAGGTTCCCCAGGAGATAAGAGAGCAGAATCAAAATTTGAGGCAGGCCTTTCAAGTTACGAGAGTACCCACTGTTTGGGTTTTTAACCTCAATCAAAATGCTCAGTCCGGTGAAATGGAAATTGAACCTTTGGGTCGCACTGGTTTTATGCCGTCAGTAGAAGAGTTTACTGCCTCTGTAGAGCAAATGCTTGACTAGCAGAACTCAATACCAGCAGGTATTTTGTTTACTGTCAATCAACTATACATGAATTGGTGTATAGTTTTATATTAGTCATATCAATGGATAATTATAATTTATGAAAATCACGTATTCGATTATTATAGCATCCTTATTTTTTCTGATGTCTCCTTTTCTCAAAGCTCAAACTGAGGATTATCAACCGGCTCATGAAGGTTGGCATGTGCTCCTTGAAGATGCTCATAGGGAATCCCAGCAAACCGGAAAGCCAATAATGGCATTTTTTACCGGAAGTGACTGGTGCAGACCCTGTATGAGGTTTTCTGCTGCAGTATTCGATCATGAAGATTTCAAGCAATGGGCCAGCGATAAAGTAGTGTTGTTTGAGTTGGACTTTCCCAGAAGGCGGTCAGTGCCGGAAGAAATCCAACAGCAAAATGGAATGCTCCAACAAACCCTTGGGGTCAGAGGCTATCCAACGGTCTTTGTATTCAATCTGGTTGCCAATCGAGAAAGTGGCCAAACAGAGATACAGACGCTTGGTAGTACTAATTTTGTCCCAACCTTTGAGGAATTTGTTGAGAGGGTAGAAAACATGCTGCCATAAACTACCCACTCAGCCCATCAGTTAATGGATAATTAATCATCGATGACAATTTTCCGGGGGACAGTCAGGATGTTGAAGTCAGAAGAGGCTTTCTAATCTCAATAGACGTCTAGTACCTTATAGTTTATACCCCTCATTTCAAAAGCTTCTCCCTGCTTCTTTCCCCTCATTTGGGCATATATTGGCGCTTCAGTTGACAAGCCGAATACTTTAAAGTCTCCAACCTCTACTTCTTCAATGGATACGCAAACAAAAAATATTCGCTGATCTGTAACCACTACAGCACCGGGCTCCACCTCTGTATACTCTTTATCAAGATCGATGTCCTCAAGAACTCTCATTTCATATTTTAAAAATTCCAGCTCTTTTTTTAGTTCATTGTACATGGTGAGGTGTTCAGCAGCCGGATTGTGGTCGGTCTGACTGGGCATGTTGTCCCGGTCATTCATTTCCGCTTCAGTTTCCTCTATTTCAGCAGTAAAATTATCAATCAACTCCTTTTGCCGCTTGATACATGCTGCAAATACATCCTTCTTTAATGGTATCTTTTTCATCTCTGATTAATTGAACACAAACAAAATAACTCTTTACCTCCATTGGCTTTTTGCATCAGTTATTCAATAAAAGGTTATAGACTCAAAGTTTTAGATCCGCCAACTTTGGTAACTATCCCGACATTAAATAATCTTTTATTGCCAACTTTTTGCAACCAACCCGGGTGTCTCGAATGAGATTCCGAACGAAGCAGTAAAGTTAGTAAAAAAAATCAACCTATCCCATTGAGATTCTGCCCTCCCTTTTTAGCCCTTCAATCAAATGTATAAATGCCCTCTCAGCAAGATTGTCTTCCCGTGGTGAGTTTAATGGAAAACCCACATGGCCGCCGAAGCTGGGGTAAAGAGTTATAAGTGGGGGATGGTTCTCCAAAAGAGGAAAGCAATCCTGGCTGAGGAATGGATCATTTTTGGCATTTAAAATTAGTGTGGGAATCTTGATTTTTGACAAGTAGGGAAGGCTAGATGACTTTTCGTAGTAGTCCAGTACTCCGGCAAATCCGTGCAGCGGTGCAGTAATGGAGTCATCAAATTCGTGAAAAGTTTTGGCCCTGAGTCCTGCCTTCCAATCTGCCTCCTGCGGAAAAAGAGACATCTTGGCCCTTACTTTTTCTTTGAGAGACCTTAAAAATCTCCTCATGTAAAGGAAATTGTCCCATTTTTCAATTCTCAAGGCAGAGGTTCTGAGATTGAGGGGAACGCTTATTGCCAATGCAGCTGTTATTCCAGAATTTTTGGCCTCACCCCATTCTCCCAGATATTTGAGTAGTACATTGCCGCCAAGACTGAAACCCACCCCCACTAAATTTTCAATCTTCTTTTCTGATTTGAGATAGTCGATCAGAAATCGGAGGTCACCAGTCTCGCCGCTGTGATAAAATCTGGCTTTTTTGTTCATACGTCCTCCGCACCCACGAAAATTCATAGCTACCACATCCAATCCGAGACCAATTGCAGCCCTGGCCATATTTCTGACGTATGGGCGCCCACTGCTGCCCTCCAGACCATGCATAATAATCACTGCATCTCTCTTGCCTGTAAGATGGGTCTCAATGTAAAGAAAATCCCCATCCGGAGTATCCAGATAATCACTTCCGCTAAAGTTGAAGTCTGAGGACCTCATCAGGTGCGTTCCAATGGTCGCCACATGGCCCCCTCTCCAAAAAATGGAAGGTTTGTAGCTATTCTCCAGCTCCTTTAATGCAGATTTCATTGGTCAAAGTTAATCAATAGGTCAGGCAAAGTTCTCCTTTGTGTCGAGATAATCCCATGACCAAAAATTCCCTAAATCCCCTTGCTTATAATGCCATTTCTGTCAACTCAAGTAAGAAAATATTTTTATCTTTGAATGGCATATCAAAACGATCAAAGAATCAAAAGGAATGTCTAAATATATTAGTTTTATAATCCTGGCTTTCATACCGGGTTCACTGATTAGTCAGTCAATTGATTTTCAGATCAATTGGAAAGTAGGAGAGGCGATGATCATTGAGTACGAAATTGTAAATTTTGAAATGGATGGAGATATCCAGCAACCTCCCAGTACTCAGAATTATACCAACAGATTGATTATTTTGGAGGAGTTAGAGGATGGGTACAAGGCAGTATTAACTATGGATCATCCCGTAAAGAGAGAGTTGTATCAGAGCTTTGAAGTAGAGGATTTGCAAAGCGAATATATTGCTCCATTGGTGCCGGATTTGGAAATAGAGCTATTTGTCAACAGTGAAAACGGAGAATTTGAAATCCTGAATACAGAGGAGTTAGCCCGTGATATGGAGTCATTTTTTGATAAGTTAGGTGCCCTTATTGAGGAGAGAAACTCACTGTTTAAGGCCCTTTTTGACCTTTCTGGTTTGGGTTTGGAGAGTTTTGCTTTTGCAGAAGAAATCATCGAAATAGTTGAAGACGACATGATGTATATACTTCTTCCTTTCCGTCATACATTTAGGATGGATCGGCCTGTAACGGTGGTTGAGAAGGAGCAAAACCCATTAGATTATTCTACAATATCCGTAAAGACGGTGAAATATGAAATAGAGGCTTCTGATAGGAAGGGGGTGTACAGGATTTTGGAGGAGACTGATATTGATCTGTCAGCTTTTACCGAAACCATGAGTCAGATGAAGAGCTTGATGCAAGACAATGAAGAAGACGATAAAGAGCGAGAAGACTTTAGTGTGTTAGCCGGCTTCCATTCTGATGGTGTCACTGTTTTTGATGCACAGGCAGGCTGGGTCGAAAGGGTAGAGCTTGAAACTCATGTTTATATTAGAAGTGAACTGATGGGCAGCTTTGAAAACAGGTCTACACTCAGCATCAGGGTAAGAAAACAATGACTTATTTAGCCTGATGGACTCATAAGGCAGCAGACTTTTTTGTAACTTTGGAGTTCTCTTTCACGAGGGAAAACTCAACTGATAAGTAATTCAAAACCCATAAAAAATTTTAGTGATGAAAAAGATTTTATTAGCCGCTCTTATTCTGATAGTAACCCTCAATGTAAATTATGCGCAAGGTGAGTGCAATCAGTTTTTCCCATTTGAACATTTCAAAAGCATGACTTACGCCACCTATGACCAAAGGGACAGGTTGCAGGGAAGACAAAGTTGGGAAGTAGTTGACCTTGAACGCTCAAACGGGGCAGTGGTGGCCACTGTATCCTCTATGATGTACGATGAAAACGAAGAGGAAATTCTCGAAACGATATTTACCGCTCGCTGTGAGAATGAAACTTTTTTCATCAGCATGGAGAGCTACCATTTACAGGGGCTTTCCGAATCATTTGGCCGGGATGTTGAAATGGAAATATCTGGAGATGACCTGAGTCTTCCGAATAAGCTCTCTGAAGGAACAAGCCTGCCAGATGCCAGTATGGAAGTCAGGGTTACCTCCCCCATTCCACTGACCATGAATGTCGAAATTACGGATCGCCTGGTAGAAGGCAGGGAAGAAGTGACTACCCCTGCAGGAACCTTTGATGCCTATAAAATTTCTCAGAATTCAACGGTGCGGGCAGTGATTCGGATGCGATCTAGTTCCATAGAGTACTATTCCCCAAGGTTTGGAATGGTGCGATCCGAAGACTACAACAGAAGGGGTAGATTGCAAGGATATACTGTCCTGGAGCAGGTAGTTGAAAGGTAATCATTTGCAAGGGATGTTCCTCCTCTTGATGAGTTGGATAGTTCGCGAAATAGGTTAATGATAAATCTCTTAGATCAATAAAGCGGGTCACCGATGAATTGCGCTTTTCCAGGTGACTTTAGCTTTGCCGGTTAAATTTTTCCATATGCTGGAAATAGCTCAGGGAGATATTCTCCTCACGCTTCTAACCATCGTGGTAGTTGAGATCGTTCTCGGTGTCGATAATCTGGTAGTCCTTTTCTCAGTACTGAAGAAAAAGGCCAGAAAGTTCAGACTCAGGGTAATTATCTTCGGATTCCTCCTATCTATCTTATTGCGTGGAGCTATATTAGGTACCGCACTAACAGTTTTGGGAACAACGCTCCATTTATTTGAAGTGGACTTGCAGTGGTTTAGTATAGATATTGGAAGTAGGGGCTTGATATTTGCAGTGGCGGGAATTTTTCTCATCACTCATGCTTTTCTCGAGATTAAAAGGTATTTGGATAAGGATGATATCGAGACGGAGGATCAGGTTGTGCTCATTGATATGGCGCTTCCATATATGGTGGTTTGGGTGGCTGTTATAGACCTCGTTTTTTCTTACGATTCCCTCTTAGGGGTAATAGCGGTTTCTCAAAACTTTGCTCTATTGATGACCGGGATGATTATTTCGAGGATTTTGATAGTGCTTTTCCTTCAAAAAATCTATCGATTCATCCACAGTCATCCCGAATTGATTATTGTCATGTTCATATTTCTTGGGTTCATTGGCGTCTCATTGCTCATGGAGGGCTTGTTTGATATGGAAACAAAGTTATTTGGGTGGCACTTTAAAGGCTTTCCCGCTACCTGGCTGTACAGTATTTTTGTTGTCGGTATTGTTTACAGTATTTTTCACTCTCAATTAAAGCGAATTAAACCCTTGAAGTAGTTATTAATTCAGAATTTTTGACAAAGGGACTCTCTAGAGGAAGTTTCTCATAAACAAATTTGGTTTATTTTTTCTCCTTTATTGATAATGCTGACCGGTAGCCGTTTTTATTATCTGGCCCCCTATTTTAGTAAAACGCCATGAATAGTAAATAAAAGTTAAGTACGATTCATGCTTTGTCCTTCGGCTTTCGTCAACTCACTACTAAAAAAGGCGCTTATTACCACTAAAAAAACACCCAATTCCGGTTTAAAAAGCTGTCTTTTTTTTATCTTTGAGCTATCCACAAATTAAGACGATTTTACTTATGAATATTGTAAAGCAAGCTAAAAATTTAAGGCATGAAGAACTTCAAAAATGGGTGCAGGAGATCAGCGGAGTATGCAGACCCGATGCTGTTTACTGGTGCGATGGTAGTGATCAGGAGTACGATGAGCTTTGTAGTAAGTTAGTAGAGAAGGGAACATTTATAAAACTGGATCCAAAGAAGCGTCCGAATAGTTATGCATGTTTTTCGGATCCCTCCGATGTTGCGAGGGTAGAGGACAGGACATTCATTTGCAGTAGGGTGAAAAGCGATGCAGGCCCAACCAATAACTGGATGCATCCCGATGAGATGAAGAAAACAGTCCGACCGCTGCTCGAGGGCAGTATGAAGGGTCGCACCATGTATGTCATACCATTTTGCATGGGTCCTTTGGGGTCACCGATTAGCAAAATTGGTATTGAAATCACTGACTCTGAATATGTGGTTGTTAATATGAAGATTATGACTCGAATGGGGGCAGCTGTTCTGGATCAGTTGGGAAGTGAGGGGGATTTTGTCAAGGCTTTACATACTCTTGGTGCACCCTTGGCGCCAGGGGAGGAGGATGTGAAATGGCCCTGCAATCCGGATGTGAAATATATTGTCCACTATCCTGAGGAAAGAAGTATTGTCTCCTATGGAAGTGGTTATGGGGGGAATGCTCTGCTCGGCAAAAAGTGCTTCGCCCTGAGGATCGCATCTGTTATGGCCAGAGATGAGCAGTGGCTGGCTGAACATATGCTGATTTTAGGCTTTGAAGATCCGGAGGGGAATAAAGACTATGTGGCCGCTGCCTTCCCCAGTGCATGCGGAAAGACCAATTTTGCTATGCTCATTCCTCCGGACAATTTCCAGGGATATAAAATTACAACCGTAGGGGATGATATAGCATGGATAAAACCTGGGGATGACGGCAGAATTTATGCCATCAATCCCGAGGCTGGCTATTTTGGGGTGGCACCCGGAACAAATTACGACACCAACCCCAACGCCATGGAGACCATAAAAGCCAACTCCATTTTCACCAATGTGGGCATTACCCCCGACGGTGATGTCTGGTGGGAAGGCTTGTCTGACGCCCCCCCTGAGGGAACTATCAACTGGAAAAATAAAGTACACGACCCTCAATCAGGCGATCCGGTAGCCCATCCCAATGCCCGCTTCACTACTCCTGCCAGCCAATGCCCCAGCATTGATGAAAATTGGGAGTCCCCTGAAGGAGTCCCCATAAGTGCTTTCATTTTTGGAGGTAGGCGCAGCACTACCATGCCTTTAGTTTGCCAGAGTTATAACTGGAATTTTGGAGTTTACATGGCTGCTACTATGGGATCGGAAATGACTGCTGCAGCATTTGGACAAATTGGCAAGGTCAGAAGAGATCCTTTTGCGATGCTGCCCTTTGCCGGCTATCATATGGCTGACTACTTTCATCATTGGTTAAAATTTGGCCGTCAATTACAGGCTCCACCACGCATCTTTGCTGTAAATTGGTTCAGAAAAGACGAGGAAGGCCATTTTATTTGGCCCGGTTTTGGGGATAATATGCGGGTTTTGAAGTGGATAGTTGATAGGGTGCATGGTCGAACTGCCGCAATAGAATGCCCTATTGGATGGATGCCTCGATATGAAGACCTCGACTTTACAGGCATTGATTTTTCTAAGGAAGATTTTGAAAACATCATGTCTGTGGATCGTGAAGAGTGGAAAAGTGAATTGCTTGATCATCAGGAGTTGTTTGAGAGGATGTATGATAAAACACCCAAGGACTTCTTCTTTATGAGAGAACTGTTACTTTCCGGCTTGTGGAGGTCGCCCGAAAAGTGGGTGTGATATTATGAAAAGGTTTCTTTACAGAAAATTGTTGCGTCCGCTGCTATTCTCAATGGATCCTGAAAAGGTGCACGATGTTTTTGTGAGTTTCGGCGAAACCCTTGGGAGGTTTGGCCCTGGTCGCTTTATCATCCGCATTGTTTATGGAAATCCTATAAAAAAAGGATGGATTGAAGTTGATGGTATCAATTACAGAAGCCCGGTTGGTCTGGCGGCTGGATTTGACTACAACGGAAGACTCACAGCTATTTTGCCCTCAATTTCTTTTGGTTCTGTCGAAGTGGGGTCTGTGACCGCCAGACCGTGCGGTGGAAATGATCCTCCCAGACTGAGAAGAATGGTCAAATCTAAATCCTTGATCGTTTACAAGGGGCTGAAAAATGAGGGAGTAGATGTCATCATAAACCGTTTGAAGTCGAGGAAGAGGATTCCGGGATTTGTTATTGGAGTGAGTATAGCCAAGACGAATGACGAGCTGAGTGCAGGCCTTGAAGAGGGAATAGAGGACTATTGCTATTCTTTGAGGAGGCTTGTGGAAGAAGATGTCGGGGACTTTTACACCATTAATATTTCTTGTCCCAATGTACACGGGGGTGAGGATTTCGCTGAGAGTGCAAGGCTTCAATCGCTTTTTGAAGCCATTGATAAAGTGCCATATGAGAAACCGCTGTATGTGAAGATGCCGATCAACCTCCCCGAGTTTGAATATCTTAAGTTGCTAGCAGTACTCGATCGATTCAGGGTAAATGGTCTGGTCATCGGAAACCTCAATAAGAATTATGAAGATGCCCCGCTCCCTGAAGAGCTTCCCGACCGCTACAGGGGAGGTCTCAGTGGTAGCCTGTGCCGGGAGAGGTCCACTGACCTCATTCGGCTGAGCAGGGAAAAGTGGGGAGGCCGTTTTACAATTATAGGCTGCGGCGGGGTGCTATCCGTAAAGGATGCAGAGGAAAAGCTTAAAGCTGGAGCGGACTTAATTCAAATGATTACTGGAATGATCTTCGAAGGCCCACATTTAATGCAGGATATTACCAAAGCTATTTACAAAAATAATCACCACCAAATCACTGCATCAGATAGCAAGTAATTTTTTTATTGTTTTAGGCACATAAGTATTATGAAAACACCTCATGAATACTTTATTATTTCTTCGACTCAAGTAAAAATAACATTTCCGGCACTAATGGACAATCTTGATTTACGAACAAGGAACACCGATTAACGATTTCAGATTTTAATTCCAATCATTCTTACCTACAAATTATTGCTAATCATGCATTCAATGATTAAAAAGTTCGCAAATGGGCGTTCGTTAATCGGTGTTCGTTAATCAATAACTGTCCTGTTTCACCTATACTCATTAAGATTGGCCCTCATTGACTTGACTCGAGTGAGATTAACAATGACTAATTAAT
>REEI01000098.1 GCA_007695145.1 Saprospirales bacterium
AAGTTTTCTTTCCGGCATTTTTCCTCTATCCTATAGAGGTCCTGAACCTGATCCAAAAAGTAAGAGGCTTTGCCGGGTGCTGAGTGTTTATGGTGACATCAAATTGGAGGCTGGTTATCGGATTGATATTTTAGTGAATAATCAAGTCATTTTGGAATTGAAGGCTGTAGATGAAATAGCACCTATACATACTGCACGGCTGATGACTTACTTGAAATTATCAGGATTGAAGCTGGGGCTATTGCTCAATTTCAATGTAAAGGATATGAAGAAAGGAATTAACCGGATAATAAGGTGAATGATGCACCACAGATAACACGGATCAACATAGATAAGAATCTGAGAAAATCTGTGTCCATCTTTGGTGAAACCATAATACAGGTCAAGACTCACCTTCCCATATGGAAGAGTTGTAGCGGGGAAAACGATCAATTCTTGATTCGCGATTCGCGAATTGCAAATTATTTCGTATATTTGAAGCTTTAAAAGGATAATGGAATGAAGAAGCACAGTGGCATGCGCCCGCACGACATAGTAGTTTTGCTGAAAATAGCAGCTAAAAAAGATGCCCCATGGATGATGAAAGACCTGTCCATAGAGTTGGGTATTAGCGCTAGCGAAATCAGCGAAAGCTTGAATCGCTCTACCATTGCCGGCCTGATAGCTAAAGACAAAAAGCGATTGATGAAACTCGCCATACTAGATTTTTTAGAACATGGTTTGCGCTATGTATATCCGCAACAGCCCGGAGCTAGAGTAAGAGGCGTACCTACGGCACATGCCGCCCCTCCACTAGCAGAGGAAATCGCAAGTAATGAACCCTACGTTTGGCCTTACGGGGAGGGAACTGTGCGTGGAGAATCCATTGAACCTCTACACCCAAAATTGCCGGAAGCTTGCTTGAAAGACCCTGAATTTTATGAATACATGGCGCTGTGTGATGCGCTGCGCGTAGGCCGGGCACGAGAAAAAAATCAAGCTATTGAGCTACTTAGAAAAAAACTATGCTAAAAAATACCCAAATAAACAGAATTGCCACACGAACCATTGCCAAAGGTTTGGGTGAGTTAAACAATAGGGTAGTTTATGTAGGTGGTGCGGTTGTCAGCTTCTATATTGACGATCCTTCAGCTGACGATGTTCGCCCAACAAAAGACATTGACATCAGCTTGGAAATTGCCGGTTTAGGAGCATTGGAGAAATTGCGGCAAGAACTTTCGCAAAAAGGTTTTCATCAATCCATTGAAGACACTGTGATGTGTCGTTTTCGCTAAAAGGATATAAAAGTAGATGTGATGGCCACAGAAGCGATTGGTTGGGGGCCTGCCAACCGATGGTTTGAACCGGGCTTTAAAGCCCCCATTTCATTTCAAATTGATGACGTACAGATCAAATGTCTTTCTTTACCCTATTATTTAGCCACAAAATTTACTGCATTTTATGACAGAGGCATTACTGACCTCAGAACAAGCCATGATTTTGAAGACATTGTTTACATATTAAACTACAGGTCCAATATTGTTGAACTTATTTCATCAGCAGATGCAGGGGTAAAAAAGTACCTGCTATCTTGTTTTCGAGATATTATGAAAGATAGTGTCAAGCAAGAAGCTATCCTGGCCAATCTTTTTTATGAAGATCAAGAACTGCGGTTCAAAAAAATAATAGCAAAAGTAAATCAAATCATCCATGGCCTTTAACGAACTCAATAGCATAGCATAGGGTATGTACAAGTCATTGATAAACCTTTGGATAAGGAAATTAAATTATCCATTTTTTTACTACATCAACTACCGACTTTAAAGTATTTAAAGTGGGGGGAATCTTTAGCAAATAATTCCAAAAGAGGCGTCCGCTAATCGGTGTTTACTTTTTAAGATTGGCCTCATTGACTTGTGTCGAGTGAAATTAACAAGGACTAAATGAGCTATGTTATTCAATAGCCTAATACAATAGAAATAAAAACAACCTTTCTACTGTCGGGCATTTACCTGATCAAATTCAGCTATTCTATTGAGCAACCAAAGATTCAGCGCTTTTTGGTAACTGTCCAAAAGGCCTATTGGTCGGTATGGCAAAAAACTGATCCGAGTATGCCTTGGATTTATAGATTATCAATAAATTTGTGGCTAATTCTGAATCCTAACAAGTCTGCTTCCCAATGAATTATGAGATAAAAATTGAAAACGGAAATGAACCCAGTGGTGCCATAGACCTTCAACGTCTGATTCATATTGCAAATGGGATCCAAAAAATTTCTGAGGGGGCTCTTTTTATTCGACTTAAAGGAATCAGTCTCTCAAGGGGACGGAAAAAAATCTCTTTGCAAGATGCCCTTAAAGTTACATTGACAAGTATTGAAAGGGGAAGTACTGTATTAAATCTTGAGGCCAATCAATTCAAGAACAACCTGGGGTTCTTTCAAATGGATATCTTTCGGGCAGAGGCACAAGCTGCATTGCCGGATGAAACTCCAATGTCACTTTTTATCAAATCATTTCAGAGTGCTATGGCCGAGAATGAAGGGGACGAATTATTGGATAAACCGCTTTTGAGAGAACTGAAGAATTTTAAAAAAGTACTCAATAGCGAGGACGAAGTTTTCACAATCTCCAATGCCGGAAGTATCCCCGTTCTGGAATTGAGGCTGGAAGACTTTCAGCGGTTTAAAGTGTTGGAAGACAAAATTCCTGAACCTAAGCCCATTGTTGTAGATGGTATTGTTGAAATGCTGCAATATTCAAATCTCAAGGTTAAAATTAAGACTGAAAAGGGCATGGTTTACGGCTTCTTAGCCAAGGATTTGACCGCCGGAAAAATTGCTCAATTCTGGGGAAAAAAAGTGACCATTATCGGAACAAAACATTACAACTCAAACGGAAAATCGATCTTAGAGATTGAAAAAGTAATGCCCTTGAAAATGCGCTAGTCCTCTTTGCAACAGAGGGTTTTTAGCCCCTCTCAAAAGCACAGCCTACTGAATTCCTTCACCGCCTGCATTTCAACAGCCATATGATCCTAAAACCAAATTGGCCAATCATTACCACAAGGCATTTATATTGCACCTTGCCTCCGAATTTTTAGAAGCTGTACCTGAGAGAAGCTGTGACCAAACTTGCAGCATTGGAAAGGGACGACTCCCTGCTACCTACAAAAATCTGGGACAACAGCTGAAAGTCCAGATCTTCTGCTACAGACCAGTTAATTCCAGGGGAAATAAAAACTGCCTTTTCATCGGGGTAGTAAATATTGGCATAGATGAGGTCCAAAAGTGGATTGATGGGATATCTGAGTTGCAACGCCAACTGATATCGAGAGAAAGAGGGGTTGTCCGGTGCAAGATTTTCAGCCAACAAAACAAAAGCCTCCTGCCCTCCATCGTGATTGTAGAGGAATTCACCAATAACAAATAAACCAGATGGGAACATATAATCGACAGAAATAGCAGAGATAAAATTAAAAGATCGCCTCCCCATTTGCTTCTCTATGTCGCGGTAAGCCATCACTTCACCTTTTAGGCCGGCAGACCCTAGATTTCCAGCCCAACCTCCCCCAATGGCTATCCTGTTGCGGTAGTATGCAGAGATCAGTTGTACGTCATAATCATTAGCCCTAAAGGCATAGAGCAATCCCGCCACACTATTCCTCAACCTTCGATCAGGTCTAATGGCTACCTCCAGACGCTTTCCAAATCCCATATGTCGCTGAACTCTAACGGCATCAGATCCCGGTCTTTCAATATAGTCAAAGTCGTAAAACGAATAGATATTGAAGATGTCGTTGGGATTGGTGATCATATTGACCCCCCAATTGACCCTTTGACGACCTACTCTTACATCCCAGTTGTTCCTGGTGTATTGAAAGTACAATCTATCCGGTATAAAATGCAGCAACCAATTACTGTGATCAAAAACCAGCCAGGAGAGATTCATCAATCCATCATCACTATCAATCCCCTCAGAATAGCCGGGTATATTCCTCACAAGGTCCCCTGCAAAAAATCGGGTCCGCATCTGAGCATGCACATCAATCTCAGACGAAAGACTCCACCTGACATTCAATCTGTTTTGAAGCCGGTATTCCATCCAGTCGACCTCGCCAAAGGGCATGGGCAGCTCTGCATTGAGATAAACAGGGTTCCCCTGAAAATACCCTCCTAAACTAAAATTCTCTCCCTGATTTGCCGCTGTGATTGTCGGCAGTAAGAAGAGAAATAAGAACGACAATGCAATGTATTTCATTAAAAGGCTTCGCTTTTCCTCTCAGTCGTATGGTGGAGGATGGTTAAGGCTCAGTTACAATAGTAGGTTCCTGTTCTTTGTCAGAATAAACTGCGCCATCGACCAGGGTAATCACTCTTCTGGCTCTCTTGATCACCCTTTGATCATGTGTACAAAAGACAAAAGTAACAGACTGCTCTTCATTCATTTTTTGCATGAGGTCCAGCAGGTTCATTGCCGCCCTGGTATCGAGATTTGCAGTGGGTTCATCTGCAAGTATAAACTTAGGCTCAGAAGCCAAAGCTCTTGCAACTGCCACTCTTTGTTGCTGGCCTCCGGATAATTGAGAGGGCCGTGCATCCATTCTATCCCCAAGGCCAACCTGTTCGAGTAGTTCATCAGCTCTCTCCCTGGTCGTTTTAGCATCGACTCCCTGCAGCATCATGATAAATGAAACATTCTCGCGTGCAGTAAATACAGGCACTAGATTGTAGTGTTGAAAAACGAAGCCAATATTGTGGAGTCGGAAATTAATACGCTTTTTGTCCGATAAACCCGTTACCTCTACATCCCCAATAAAGGATTTACCTGAAGTGGGCATATCCAGGGCCCCCAGCATATTCAGCAAGGTCGTTTTTCCGGAACCTGAAGGGCCTACCAAACTTGTAAACTCCCCTTTTTCTATTGAAATTGAGACATCCTTTAGGGCGTGGACAGGGATGGTATCCGGATTGTACACCTTGCAAATTTTTTCAGTTCGTATAATTGCCATAGCTCATTTTTTTTCTGGTCTTTATCGATAAAATTCTATTGCTTGAAATTCATTTAATCACTGCTGAACCTAACTATGTATCCTTCTCTATTTCCATCGGATTTACCTTAAATGCTTTCCAGGCGGGATATAAGGAGGCAAGGAAGGTTATAAACACTACTACAAAAACAATATTGATAAATTCACCCCTTGTAATTGAGGGATAAATGACTGTAGGCCAACCAATTTCTTCAATTCCACTTGCGAACAACTCCAGGTTGACCCCGCTTTCCCCCAACATCATCATACTAAGTGATGCCAAAAATATCCCAATGATGGACCCGGTAAGTGTAAGCGTAATGGCTTCCAGCATAATCATAAAAAAGACTCGAAACCTGCTCATGCCAATAGAAATGAGCATGCCAATTTCGCGAATCCTCTCAAACAAGGCCATGAGCATGGTGTTCAGTATCCCGAAAGCTAGCGCTATCATTATGATCATAGTCACCAGAAACAACATAAAGCCCCCAAGCAAGGCCAAGGTTCCCAACTCAGGAGAAATCTCATTCCAGGGTAGGGCCTCAACATTATCGAAAGTTTGATTCAAATCATCAACCATATTTTGAGCGTGTTCAACATTGGTGAGCATGACGGCTATTTCATGAACTACTACTGCTTCACTTACGAACGCATTTAGGTCCGATTTTTTTACAAAAACATGCGAATCGTCGTAATGGGTAGAGCCCGATCTAAAGATGCCCGCTATGTTGAAGGCTGATGAACTCAATTCTCCTGTGACGGTCTCAAAAGTGAGCACCACCCGATTGCCAATTTCCATATTGTGCTCGCGTGCGAGGCTTTGACCGATAAAAATAGGATTTCTCAGTTCAGAATCCAGGTACTCCCCCTCTATAAGGTTTTTGTGAAAGGTAGTAGTTCGGGTCTCTTTTTCCGGATCAACGCCACTAATTCTAACTCCTGATGTTTTGATGGGGGACTGTAGCATGCCCTCCACCTGAATTCTTGCAGAGTATGCGACTACCTCCTCTTTTTGATCAAACCAATCCAATATCGCTTTAGGGTCTTCAATTTTCATTTCTGGACGGCGCTCTGCTCTAAATTCCGGATGATGCACCTGAAGGTGTGTAATTTCACTGTCGATCATATAATCCATTCTCTGCTGCAGAAGACCACTCATGAGACCGACAGTAAACACTCCTGCCCAAAGGCCCACAATTATTGCGGCCAATAGAGCTCCGCTGCGGCCCTTGTTCCTCCAAATATTTCTCCAGGCAATGGTCAATAGAATTTTCATAGGATTTTATTTACCAGGGGTAGTTGTTACGCTCTTGAAGCTTTTATCACATCTAATTTCATAATCTTGTAAACAGGGTAAATGCCAATAATCATCGCTATTACAAAAACAATTATGGCCTGACTGTAAAATTGATCCGGAGCAAAGGACATGGGAAGAATGGGCTCCCAACCCATATCTATTACGGTTTCAGCCAGGTCTCCTGTCAGCTCAATAGGATTTAAATAAAAGTAATAAAGTAGCAGCCATGCCCAAATAATCCCAGTTATTACACCGGAGAGACTGATGATAAACACTTCGAGAAACAAGGTAAATCCCAATCGGGCCCTTGCCATTCCAACCGATATCAGCACTCCGAATTCTTTGATCCTTTCCAGGGTCATTGTGAGTATGGTTCCAAAAAAACCAAATGCAATTACAATGTATAGTATGTATGACATCAAATAAGCACCTACCAGATCAAATTCAAGTAGTTCCAATAACTCAGGAATCAACTCTGGCCAGGTAAATACACGAAGCTCTGTTTCATCAAATTTACTTCTAAGAGTATTGGCAACATGACTGGTGTGGCGGTCGTGGTCCAGTCCCACCAGAACTGCCGATACATGATCCTCAGCAGACAGGAGGTTCTGTGCGGTTGATAGTGACATGTATATAGTCTGGTTATCCAGGTCGGGCAAAGGATGATCTATGATTCCACTGATCTCAAACAATCCACTGGCCGACATGGCAAACCTTCCCTGACCAATCAGGGCAAGAGTATCTCCTACTGTGAGCCCAAGACGCTCAGAAAACCTGCGACTGAGGACTATTGCTTCTTCTCCATCATTGAAAAATCTCCCATCAGATAATCGATCCTTCAACTTGTTGAACTGATGCTCTTTTTCAAGTTCTACCCCAAAGACGATCGCACCCCGGGTGGACCCCTCATTGGCAGCTAGCATAAAGGTTTCAATCCTGGGGAGAGCATATCTTATTCTATCGTCTGCAGATAAGAGGCGAGACTCAAATTCAGCATCAAAAAAAAAGGAGTTGTCCAAAGAAGGTTCGTCCTCAAAGCGGTAATCCTGGATTTGCAGATAGCCCGTTTGAAATCGGGTCATATTATCTACTATCAATTCGTGCGATCCGCGGTTGAGGGACTGCATGAAAACGGAAAGAACTACTGCAAAGACCAGAGCGCTGATGGTAATCAAAGTACGCCTTTTATTCCGCCAGATACTCCGCCATGCAAGTTTAAAATAGGTATTCATGGTCAATTATTTTCGCCTTTAATTTAATCTCTGCATGTTTTCTTGGCTAAAAAAATCCTCACTCAATTCTGCATTGAAGTCCATCTTATGGTATTCCAACACTGTCTTGTGATTGGATTTTCCAGCCGGAACTACGGTAATTCTGGAGGGCAATTCCCGGTCTCCAAACTGGCGTAGCTCCTCAAAGAGCAACTCATTGACCAGTTCATTTCTCTGATCGTATTGCTCCATTCTCATCTGAATATAGGTATCTGTAGCCACCCACATTTTCACCTTTCCCCACACAATGGCAGACTCCGGTCTGGGTATGAGCTCAATCACATGACATTCCCTTCCACCATAATCTTCTATCCTCAAAACCCGGTGCTCGTAATCATCTACAATATCGGAGTCTCTTACCAGATCGTCATTGGTGAAATCAGAACCCATCCACGATTGTGACATCATCGAGGAAGGCATTCTGGTCGTCCGGTCAATTCTCGGATCGTAGTTCCAAATATTGTTTTTTCTCATCAAAAAGGCAGTTCCCCTATCCCTGGAAGGGGCAGTTATCAAAATCATTGAGAAGTCTCTTCCCTTCAGCCAAGAACGGATACTTACCTCCCTTTCAAATCTCGGCCTGACAATGGTCATGGTCATTTCAGAATAGAGTGCGTCTCCACGCATGACTTCTTCCATATTGAGAAGAATTTCTCTGGCATCCTGTGCCGAAGATGAAGCGATCGAGACAAAAAGTGAAAATGCAAAACAGCAGGCAAAAAAATGTAGCGCTTTCATAGAATATAATTTAATGGGCAAAACTGAATCAAATATGTGATTAATCTCATTGCAGGCAAACTTAAATCGATCAACTATACAGGTCCTGACTTTCTCAACTCTTCTTTCATCTTTTTCATATTCAATACTATCCAGGAATAGGTATCGATGGCCTTTTCCAATTCTCGCTGTGCAGCATCTCCTGTTGCCCCTCTAATCTCTATTCCCTTTCCAAAGAGTTCAACCAGTCGATTGATAACCAGAATCCTCTCCTCCAAAAGTACCTCTGCAGCCATGATTTTAAAGCGATAGTAGGTCTTGCGATCTCCAGGCTTTAAACACTTTTCTACAAAACCATTCTCGGCCAACCATTTCAAATTTTGACTGGCTGCCCCTTTGCTAATCCTTAAGTCCTTGCGAATAGTATCAAAGGAAATTTCAGATTCAGAAGCTGACATCAAATACCCCAATACCATTCCAGCCGTCCTGGCCACCCCAAGTCTATCAAAAAACAAACCTATCTCGTGTATATAATTGAGCCTTTGCTCCTCCATTTCATATCGTATTTCACGCACAAAGTTAAATTAGTTTTTTAAGTTCAGCAACAAATGAACCAAATTTTTTAAAGTTTTTCGCATTAGGCACATAAACATTATAGAAAACACCAGATGAATATCTGTTTTAGGTTTTGGGGAAAGCTGTCAAACTATATTGTGAGGGCACACAACCGCCAAAATTAAAAGGTCTCTCCAATTTATTTAGCCTAACACGGGACCATTGGACGATCCAAATGTCCTTATCTTTGTAAAAATATTCCATTGAAGGTTTCAGTACTTATTCCAGTATATAACTTTGCGATAGCTCCGCTGGTGGCCGATCTCCGGGCTCAGGCTGAAGGTTGTAGAGCAGCGGTAGAAATTATTTTGTTGGAGGACGGTTCGGAGGACTTTGTGGAGGAGAATAGGAAAGCTGCAATTGATTTTGGCTGCACTTATTCATCACAAGTCAATGCCGGCCGGGCAGTTACTAGAAATCGCCTGGCGAAAATGGCCACTGGGGATTGGCTACTTTTTCTGGACTGCGACAGCAAGATTCCTGCTAATTATCTCAACACCTATTTTGAAGTTCTTTCTCCCGGATCGGTATTTTACGGGGGCACTAACTATTTTACCCATCCGCCTGAGGGCCCATATATGCTCCATTGGAAATTCGGTATGAAAAGGGAAGCACTACCACCAAAGTTAAGAGAAAAAAACCCTTACCTCAGTTTCAAGTCCAATAATTTCATAGTTGAATCAGATCGCTATCTCTCCTGTCCAATGGATTCAGAGATTACTAAGTATGGGTATGAGGACCTCTTATGGGCATTGGAACTTAAGAAAAAAAGCACAGCTGTAATTCACATTGATAATCCGGTACTTCATCTAGGCCTGAATACTGCTGGGGATTTCATTAAAAAGACAAGTGAATCTATTGAAAATCTTCACTCTCTCATGAAAATGGGAAAGTTGGATGGCAGTGAAACGCCTCTACTCAGATGGCATCGCAGATTGCGTAAGATGAGTGCAATTCGACTTATTTGGGCTTTAGGTTCTATTTCGGAAAAAGTTTTAATGAAAAATTTTCACTCAAAAAGGCCATCTCTCTTTTTGTTGGATGTCTACAAGTTATTTTTGTTGGAACGTAGTAAACCAATTTAGCTCTCTGGGAAAATTTTGACTTTTCTAGAACCCAATTACAATGCCGATTGTTGGCAAGACTGTTCCGCTTCCTGTGTCAATCTCTTTTAACAAGTATCGCTGTTCACCCGCCGGGTCATTCGGATTAATTATGGTCCCTGAACCTATGGGTCTGCCATTTTGATCGAGTGGCCTGTCCAAAATTAATTCGGGATTACTCAAACTTGAGGCCAGCACGTTTTGAATGTCCAAAAAGAGATTCAGCGACCACTTTTCATAAAACCACTGCTTATCTATGCGTATATCAAGGCCATTGATGAAGTCGCCTCTTAGAGAGTTGATTCTACTAAAATCCGGCAAGCCCCTTCCACGTCTATCCCAATTGAATGTCAAATTTGAATCCTTCGAAAAAGGAGTGCGCGGAAGTCCTGACTGAAACCGCCATTTAACACCAACTTCCCAATTATTTCCTAGTTGTTTACCCGCTGTCAAACTAATAATGTGTCGCGAGTCCCAGGCGGATGGAAAAAATCCGTCTCCTGCAGATGGACTGGTAAATTCGCTCACCCCAAGGGTATAGGCAGCGATACCATAAAAGCCTCTTTGGAGACGCTGCTGAAAAAGTACCTCCAGTCCATATGTTCTTCCCCTTGTGTCCGGGCTGGCAGGCTCATTTCCAACAACTCCAAAATCTCCTCCAAAATTAGCAAGGGAGACCCGGTCACGCAGCAATAAAGGATAATTGTCATACCTTTTGAAGTAGCCCTCAATAGTCACTCTTGAGCGTTCTCCGGTTAAGTATTCAAGACCCAGAGTCAAATGATCGGCTCTTACAAATGTTATCGCATTGTTTTTATTTACCAATTCTCCATTTTCACTAAATCCTAAAACAGTGTAGGGAGGAAGCTGATAATAAATTCCTGCTGTAAAGTTGACAGAGAGCTCCGGCAGCACAAAATAAGAGGCTGAAACCCGTGGTGAAAAGTGTTCCATGGGATTGGAAAATTTTCGTGAAAATGAGTTGCCATCTGCTCTAACACCAATTGATGCAACCAACCTTCCATCCATAAATTCCCGACTCAACTGTCCAAACGCAAAATACTTCACAAAATCAATCTCGCTTGAGAAATCTACGGTTTCAGGTCCGGCCGAAGTAAATATTCGGTTGAATGTATTATTGTTGTATCGGATGTATTCAACCCCTGCCCCGTAGAGAACTCTATAGCTGTTTTCTCTAAATGCATGTTCAAATCTGAATTTATTCTCTATTTCCTGGGAGCGATACTTAAGAATAAGCTCTTCCTCATTTTCGGTTTGGTTGTCCCGATATTTGGTAGCTTCATTATTGAGCATATTTCTACTGAGCACAAAAATCATACTGCCATTGTCTCTAAAGTGCCGATATACAAGACCATTAGTATAAGTCCATTGCTCATTAACAGGAAGGTTTTCCAGGAGAAATCTGGTTTCCTCGCTATCATCCGCATCGAGATTCAATTCAAAATTATCGATGGCTCCAATTCCAGAAAAGTACAGTTCATCTCCGGAGGCAAACCGGTGGGTGATTTTGACCTGAAAATCGTTATAGGTAGGAAGGAATGGAAGCCCCAAAGCACTGAAGAGAAACTGCAAATAAGACCTTCTTGCTGAAGCAATGAAAGTGGTATTATCTGAAATAGGTCCCTCAAGTGAGGCTCCAATATCACTGGCTCCCACAGTCATTCTCCCCCCGATTCTATCACTTCTGCCGTTCACCAGCCTGAAGCCAAATACAGAACTGAGTGCATTCCCTCTGTTTGCCGGAAAAGCTCCCGAGTAAAAGTCAACCTCTCGTACAAAGTCAATATTGATGATACTTGCAGGGCCTCCTGTAGCGCCCTGGGTTGCAAAATGATTGATGTTTGGCACCTCAATATCATCTAAATAAAAGCGATTTTCATTCGGCGCCCCACCTCTAATGATCAAGTCATTTCTAAAAGTTGAGGGCGCAGTAACCCCCGGCAAGGACTGAATAACTCTGGATATGTCCCGGTTGCCACCTGGATTACGCTTTATTTCAGCTACACCAATATTTCGAAGCGAGAGTGGGCTCTCTTCTGTTCTCCTAAATGGCGACGCCCTAACTACTACCTCCTCCAAATCGGTTCTGCTTGGTTCCAGTTCGATTTCCAGTTCCAGAGGTCTATTGGCGGGCACCTCTATCTCAGATAGTATTTTGGTGCGATAGCCCACAAAAGAAATCCTCAGTTCATGCGTACCCGGCGGAATATTTTTAAGTAAAAACTCCCCGTAGATATCCGTGGTTGTCCCTGCCTCCTCTGAGGTGAGGAACACATTCGCAAAAGGAATCAACTCTCTGTTTGAAGCATCGAAAACCTTTCCTTTAATGATTCCGGACTGTGCATTGATGCAACTCACTAAAGAAATAATGAAAAAAACTGAAAATAGCGCTCGAAAAATAATTTCTGATATTATCTTAGTGTGGTTTTTTACCATAGATTATTGAAAATTGCGATTAGTAACAGGTACTTAAGCCCCGGAATAGAATTGTCAAATCAGTAACTAATGATTGAAAAAAATGTTTGGAATAGCACATCTATTGTGTATCTAACTTTTTGGTTACTCCTGGGAGCACAATTGGGTTTTTCTCAGAATACCATCAGGGGAACCATATACAGCGCGACAGATGGCTCCACACTTATTGGGGCCAATGTTGTAATCAAAGGTACAACAACGGGCATGAATACTGACTGGGACGGCGCCTTTGCTTTTTCTACAGATATGAATCCACCGATCACCCTGCTCATCACTTACATAGGCTATCAACCAACAGAGGTTGAAATTTTAGATTTCAGCCCCTTGCGAATATTTCTGGAGGACGATGCTTCACTGATAGAAACCGTTGAGGTGAGAGGAAGTCGTATACTTGACCGCCAAAGGGAAGCCCCGCTTACGGTTGAATCACTGGATGCTATTGGCATAAGGCAAACACCCTCTGCTAACTTCTACGAAGGGCTTGGAAGCCTCAAAGGAGTTGATATGACCACGGCCAGCCTTGGATTCACCATTATTAATACCAGGGGCTTTAACAGTACAAGTCCGGTTCGCTCCCTTCAAATAATCGATGGGGTAGACAACCAGGCACCCGGTCTAAATTTTTCACTCGGGAACTTTCTAGGTGCTACTGAGCTTGACTTGCAGCGCGTGGAGGTAATTCACGGAGCAAGTTCCGCCTATTATGGCCCCAGTGCATTTAATGGGGTAATCAGCATGGAATCAAAAAATCCCTTTTTCAATAAGGGTTTGAGCGCCCTGGTAAAAGCAGGCGAGCGAAACCTTATTGAAACTGCCATACGCTGGGCAGATGTTGTAAGCAATCGAGCAGGCGAAGACTTTTTTGCCTATAAGTTCAACTTTTCCTATATGAGCGCAGATGATTGGGTAGCAAATAACTACGATCCGGTATTTGGCTCTCAGATCGATGCAAATAATCCGGGAAGGTTCGACGCAGTAAATATATACGGAGATGAATACCGAACCAATATGGACCTCAGTTCAGCACAGCTTTCCAGTCCATTTGCCGGACTCGGTCAGTGGCACAGGAGAGGATACCGCGAAAAGGATTTAGTGGATTACGACACCCGAAACCTAAAGGCTAATTTTGGTCTTTATTTTAGAACTCAGCCCTCCAGAGGATTGGAATCTCCCGAACTAAAATGGACTTCCAGCTACAGTACGGGAACTACCGTGTATCAGGGAGACAATCGCTTCAGTTTAAAAAATATTCAGTTTTTCCAGACAGTACTGGACTTCAGCAAAAGAGACCGCTACTTTGTGAGGGGATATTACACTGTGACCGACGCAGGAGACTCTTATGACCCTTATTTTACTGCTCTGAGATTACAGACTCGGGCCAAGAGTCACCAAGAGTGGTCGAGAGACTACACCAACTTCTGGATCGGTTCAAATGGACCCCGTCGTTGGATGGTTGAACAGGGATATCCACAATTGCAAATTATACCTGTGCCCCCCTTCTCATCATTTGATAGAGAGGCTGCCGAACAATGGTTAATTAACAACAGAGATTCATTAAGTGCCTGGCACACTCTGGCTGCTCAGGTGGCAGACAAAGCCGGTACGGGTGCCAGTAGCGATTTTTACGAACCCGGAACAGATCGCTTTGATGAGGCATTTAGGGATATCACTACCCGTTTGAACAACGACTCACTCAATGGCACCCAATTCTACGATCGCAGTGCCCTTTACCACCTGCATGGAGAATATAGATTTTTACCTAGAGAAGTGGATGAATGGATTGTAGGTGGAAATGTCCGCTATTATGCACCTAGATCTCGCGGAACCATTTTCGATGACGGTGGGGATAATGAGGCCATTACCAATTTTGAATTTGGTGTTTACACCGGGGCTACCAAAAAGTTTTTCGAAAATAACTTATCGATTAGTGCTACCCTACGCATGGATAAAAATGAGAACTACGACGCAGTATTTTCTCCGGCGGCATCAATAGTATGGCAAACCAGGCCCGGGAGTTTTTTGAGGCTATCCTTTTCATCTGCCTTGCGAAATCCAACCCTCACCGATCAGTATCTTAGATTGGATGTTGGACCGGCCATACTTTCTGGTAATTTAAATGGCGTAAAGGACCTTATAACCATTGAGTCCTTTAATGATTATCGCAACACCCTCAACAGAGATTTATTGGAGTATTTCGATATCAACCCGGTAAAGCCCGAGCGAGTTAGAACCTTTGAAATAGGGTACCGCACTACCCTATTTGAACAATTGTACGCAGATGTGGGATACTATTTCAATATTTACAATGATTTTCTTGGGTACAATATCGGAATAGATGCCACCTTTGATGATCAGACAGGCTTACCTGAAAGATTGAGGGTTTTCAGGTATTCTGCTAACTCTATTAATCGGGTCACTACCCAGGGTTTGGCCATCGGATTGAATTATTACCTTATGAATTATTACACGATTTCAGGTAATTACTCCTGGAATAAGCTTAACTCAGAAGTGGATGACCCCATTATTCCGGCCTTTAATACTCCTGAGCACAAATTCAATATCGGATTTTCCGGGCGAGCGATCCCCTTAACCAGAGATTTCCACCTCGGATTTAGTGTCAATTACAAGTGGATGGAAGGATTCTTGTTTGAAGGATCTCCACAGTTCACAGGTCCAATAGATTCCTATGGGCTTTTGGACGCACAAGTAAGCATGGACTTCAGAAGATATAACACAAGTCTTAAAGTTGGTGCATCCAATGTCCTAAACAATCAAGTTTTTCACACCTATGGTGGTCCGAGGATAGGCAGACTTGCCTATATCAGTCTCATTTATGATTTTGTGAAAAATTGATTCTTAGAGTATTCCAATTACCGTTGTCAAAGATTTAAATGCGTATTACCATTTAATCCATAGGATGAAATGTTGTAGTACTGTATAAAAAAGTATGTATATTTAGCATTTCAAAGAATTATTTAATAAAAGATCGTATCATGAAAAAAATCTACTTAATTACCATTTGCTTAATCGCGCTTTCTGGCTGGCTTATAGGTCAGGAACGCTACCTTGAACCCATTTTTGATGGATTTACAAAAGAAACAGTGGTTTACTCCACGAATATTTCGGTAATCACAGGAGGTCCCGAAACTGTTCAGCTAGAAATGGACATTTATCAGCCGGAAGGAGATGATGTTACAGACAGGCCACTTTTTCTGTATTTTCACACCGGAAATTTCTTGCCAAATCCCCTAAATGGTTCAACAGCAGGTACCAGAACAGATTCTGTTCTTATGGAAATGGTTTCCCGACTCACCTCTAAGGGCTATGTGGTTGCTGTGCCGGATTATCGAAAGGGTTGGAACCCACTGGGAGATCTCGATGTGCGTATTAGCACCCTGATCAATGCAGCCTACAGGGGTATTCAAGATGCCAGAACAGCAGTGAGGTTTTTTAGAAAGGACGTGGTGGACCACGGCAATAATTACGGAATACATCCCGATAGGATTGCTTACATCGGACAGGGTACCGGAGGCTATATTTCTTTTGGAGCAGCCACACTGGACAATTATGTAGACATCCTCATTCCCAAATTTTTTGGGCCTGATGTAACCGGAGACGGGAACCCTGATCCCTATGTGATTCAACCCATTCATGGTGACCCATTTGGAACTTTAGATGCCGCAATTAGCATAGCAAATATTGTAACATACGACGATGGCACCCCCATCAATTCGGATGTTAGTCTGTCAGTCAATATGGGAGGTGCGCTTGGGGATACTTCGTGGATGTCTGAAAACAACCCGCCCATGATTTCATTCCATGTACCCTCCGATCCTTTTGCACCCTATATGGAGGATGTGCTGATTGTACCTACTACCGGAGATCTCATTGTCGAAGTACAGGGTTCATATCTCGCTCAACAAAAAGCCAATGCCCTTGGGTTGAATAATGTTTTCATTGAGGCTGAATTGGATGATCCCTTTACACAGGCAGCCAATGCAAATAATGATGGATTGGAAGGACTCTTTCCGCTCATCAGACCCACCTGGACCAATCCACTTAACAATCAACCCGCCTTCGAGGGTTCTCCCTGGGAATGGTGGGATGTTGATTTCTGGTCTCAGCAGCCTCATCCAAACTGCCCTGACGGCCTCCCCATTACCGTTTGCAACTTTCATGTGATCAGTGGCATCAGCAATCCGGATATGAGTCCGGAAAAGGGTAGAACATATGTCGATACAATAATTGGCTATATGATACCCAGAGCTTATATCGCTTTCGGTCTTGGAGATCCATCAAGCACGCAGGAAATCAACGCTTCTGAAGTGGGCTTCAAAATGTTCCCCAATCCCGCATCAGGGTCTGTTCACTTTATTGCTGAGCAGAGCTCCATAATGAGGGCTGTAGAAATTTACGACATCCAGGGAAGACTTATTTACAACAGAAGCTCTCTGGAAACAATCAGGTTTGAATTAAATAGCTCAAATTTTCCGTCCGGCATATACATCACCAGGATCATGTTTGATGAAGGAGTGGTGACCGACCGACTTATCATTCAATAATTGTAGCAAGAAACAACCGATATTTAAACAGCCGGGGGGTATTTTGCCTCCCGGCTTTTTTGATTATTTTTGAACATTGCGGCCGTTTCCCTTTTTCATAGGTATAGACCGCTTAACCCTGCTGAAATTTTGGGTAGAAATTGGAGGTTAACGAAACTTTCTCTCCTCTTAAGGTCAAGCAATTAAACACTCATCAATTGAATTTTTAAAATATGCAGTACAGAAATCTCGGGAAAACAGGATTGAAAATCAGCAGACTCTCTTTTGGGTCATGGATCACTTTTGCCAATCAAATAGGAAATGATGTAGCAGAACGCCTGATGTCCGTCGCCTATGATCACGGCGTAAACTTCTTCGACAATGCAGAAATTTATGCCAATGGCAAGGCAGAAGAAGTGATGGGCGACATCCTTGTTAAAAAGAATTGGGATCGCTCTTCTTATATTATCTCCAGCAAGGTTTATTTTGGAGACGGTGGAAAAAAGCCCAATCAAAGTGGACTGAGCAGAAAGCACATCCTTGAGGCTTGCCACAAATCTCTTAAGAGATTTAAGACAGAGTACCTGGATTTATATTTCTGTCATAGGCCCGATAAGGAAACCCCCATTGAGGAGACGGTGCGCACGATGAATACTCTGATTGAACAAGGGAAAATCCTTTACTGGGGTACTTCTGAATGGTCTGCCCAGGAAATCATGGAAGCACACATGCTTGCAAAAGAGAATAGACTGATAGGTCCTGTAATGGAACAACCGCAGTACAATATGTTTTACAGACATAAAGTGGAGGTTGAGTTTAGCCAAATCTACAAAACAGTTGGACTGGGTACCACCATCTGGTCCCCTTTGGCCTCAGGATTACTCACTTCTAAATACATTGATGAAATACCGGGTGATACTCGTCTTGGTAGAGAAGAACTCGATTGGTTGAAAGAGAGGGCCCTTACTGAAGAGAAACTCAATAAAGTCCGCAAACTCAACGAATTGGCCAACGAGCTAAATGTATCCCTTGCGCAATTGTCCATTGCCTGGTGTGCGAATAATGAGAATGTGAGTACCGTAATACTGGGTGCAAGCAAAGAAGAGCAATTACTGGAAAACCTGCGCTCCCTCAATGCTTTGCCCTTACTCACAGGGGAAGTCTTAGAGCAGATCGAAAATATTTTGGAAAACAAACCTGCAAAGCCACCCTTTTAAACGCGGGCTTGAAAGGTGATTCTATAATTAGCCGGATTAATTCCCCTGTGAATTTACAGGGACTATCCAACCGTACTTATCGGGAACTTTTCCAATTCTAACCCCATTGAAAAAGGACTTGACTTCTGTGGACAGCTTCCAATGGGACGCGTCGAACTGCATGTCGATATCCGTATCCTTTATCCGGGATATATTTGCAATCACAGCGGCAGTACCACTGCCAAATGCCTCAATGAGTTCCCCTTTTTTGTAAGCCTCTTTCACCTCGTCTATGGTCAAAGGATATTCTTCCACCTTGTGTCCTTCTCCTTTGAGATAGTCGATGATGGACATTCGCGTGATTCCTTTTAGTATGGCCCCATCTGTTGAGGGGGTGACGATTCTATCTTTGAATACAAAAAACAAATTCATGGTACCGACTTCCTGTATGTACTTAAATTCATGGGCATCCATCCACATTACCTGATCAAAGCCCTTCTCCTTAGCCAATTTTGCAGGCAGTAATGAAGCAGCATAGTTCCCGCAAGTTTTGGCCTCCCCTACTCCGCCCTTAACGGCTCTTACATACTTTCGCTCCACCATTAGGGAAACAGGCTTGCTGTAATAAGGACCTACCGGTAGGGTGAGAATGAGAAAACGGTAATTCTGAGAGGCAGTAACCCCTATGTATTCATCAGTTGCAAAAACAAAAGGCCGAATATAGAGAGCACTTCCCTCCTGAGGGGGAATCCAGGCCTTGTCAAAATCCACCAGGCGATGAATTGCCTCCAGAAAAATATCTGTCGGAATTTCCGGCATACACATTCTCCTCGCAGAAGCATTTAGTCGCTCAATATGCTTTTCTGGTCTGAATAAAAGAGGAATTCCACTCTGATCTACGGTTGCCTTCATACCCTCAAATATCGATTGGCCATAATGTAGAGCCATCATCGCAGGATGTACATTTATATTTTCAGTCGGACATATTTTCAAATCCTGCCACTCACCGTTTCTGTAAACAGCGGAAAACATATGGTCTGAGAACACCCGTCCAAATGGGATGTTATTAAAGTCGACATTGTCTAAACTGGAATTTTCTACAGCTATCGTTTTTATCTTGCTCATATCTCGTAATTTGCGCTAATATACAATAAAACCCCTAAATTTGTACCGCCTATTTATGGGAAAGTACCAATATAAAATAATCTAATATCTTAATTGTTCCATCTCAATGACCTCTTTTCACCTCTTCGAAAAAAACCAACTGGTAAAAATTCCATCAGAATTTAATTTCCCTGATGAAAAAATATCCAAACAAATATTGGAAAAAATGTTGATCCTAACTCCTGTCCTCGCGGAAGATGAGCGGATACTGGTCGGCAAAATTGTCAGCAGTACCGGAATGAACCCGGAGACAGACCTGAAGCTGATTGAGTTGCAATTGGGTGAAATATTCGATCACAAAAATTACGATACCAGCAGAATTGAATACATACTTCTATTCGATTTTCCAACTGAAAGAACGAACTGGAACATCCGAATAAAAACATCCTATGAGTGGATATCCCAAAGTGGTTTTCAGCTGATGATTGCAGACAGTCTTAAATCGATTTCAAAGTCCACCCCTTTAAAGAAAAAGTTGTGGGCCGAACTTAAAAAGATTACTCAAAAATGACCAAGTCAACTAGTTTTGTCCTATTTGCATCCGGAAACGCTAATAAAACCAATGAGATCCGAAACCTCTTAGATGATGGCCTACACATTTCAGATCTCAATGAAATGGGGTTTGAAGGGGAATTGAAAGAGGAGGGAATGACACTGGAGGAAAATGCCATTTCTAAAGCCGAACAGGCACTGAAAATTTTTGATGTTGATGCTTGTTTTGCTGAAGATACGGGATTGGAGGTAGAGGCGCTCAATGGGGCACCCGGTGTTTTTTCCGCCAGATTTGCCGGTCCTGAAAATGACCCTACTGCTAACATCCAAAAACTCCTCGAATTACTAGATGGTCAATCCAATCGAAATGCACGATTCAGAACGGTGATTGCCTATCTTTCAAATACCCAAAAAGTCACTTTTGAAGGCATAGTAAATGGCAAAATAGCTAGCGTACCATCAGGGAAAAATGGATTCGGTTACGACCCCGTGTTTATTCCAGAGGGTTATAAAAAAACTTTTGGAGAACTGCCAGTTTCTGTAAAAGATGAAATTAGCCATAGAGCAAGGGCTTTCAGAAAATTTATAGAGTTTCTCAAGAAATAAAACCCCAAAGACTGACAAATTCGAACCAGATCAGGTAGGTAGCTCTCCGGTTTTCACCGCTCAAAAAGGAAGAAATTTATTTTGACTTCACCCTCGCAGCATGGAAAATAGGAAGCATTGAGGTATTCTAAGACCGCAACTCTATACACGTAAAAAAGGGTTTGCACATTTTCAGCGCAAACCCCTGTAAAAGTATATCTGTATAGGTTCTGTATCAACCTTCTGACACAACATTGGCCCTCACTGTAAGCCTGTGTGTGCTAGGTGTGGTATTGGCAGTAACTGTTACGAATTTTGTATCCACTTTTCCATCAGCGCTTCCCTTATTTCTGCTGTCATACTCCACGGTTAGTGTACCGGTCTCACCTGGAGGGATAGGATCGCTGTCCCAACTTGGAACAGTACAACCGCAGCTTCCACGAACATTGGAAAGGATCAATGGCTGATCACCTGTATTGGTAAAAGAGAAAGTGTGGGTTACCTTTTCTCCATCACGAATAGTTCCAAAATCAGCGATTTCCTCATCAAAGCGCAGTGTCGTTGTTGGACCTTGAGGTGGTGGTGGAACTCGACTCTCCCTGTCAGCGGCCTGTGGTGCTGTTTCACCTTGTGGCTGCTCAACAACTTCGGGTGCTGATTCTACAGCATTGGCTGGATTTTCTTCCTGGCAGGCCGAGAAAAGGACCACTGCCATAATTAAAATTGCGATGTTTAAATACTTCATGCTACTTCCAGTTTTTTTATGAATCACAAAGGTAAATCAATGTGATGCTATTTGGTTTTAAAAAAGTCAAAAAAAATCGAGTATTAAACGGCTTCTGTTATTGCGCTATTTTACAAAAGTTCGAATTATTCTCCAGTTTTTTCCAAGTCTGGGTTTAAAATGTGTCAGATGTTGCCGAATAGTTAAAAAACGGCAACTCGATCAATTCAATGGCTCTAATCCAAACAAGGCTGTGACTATCTCAATTGTCCTAAAAATTCATCCGCAGGAAGTGCATTGATGCACACTTCCCTTGTCATTCCTCCTTTCCTTGAGGTAGCTAACCCGTATTGAATGTCATCTATCCCATCAACATGGTGGGCATCGGGATTAATTGAGAACCTAATTCCTCTGTCCATTGCCGGAAGAATCCACTTCCAGTCAAGGTCAAGTCGGTGGGGATTGGCATTGATTTCAATTACCACCCCATTGGCTGCGCAGGCATCGAGAATCTTTGGCATATTGAGCGGATACCCGGGACGGGAGAGAAGCAACCTACCCGTTGGATGCCCGAGTATTTGAGTGGCTGGATTTTCAATTGCTCTAATAAGCCGGGAGACAGCCCTTTCTTCATCCATATTGAGTATGGAGTGAACAGAGGCAATAACTACCTCAAATCCTTTGATAAATTCGGGATCATAATCGAGCTTGCCATCTGGCAAAATGTCAGCTTCTATTCCTTTAATTAATCTAAAATCCTGCAATTGGGTGTTGATCTCATCAATTTCCCTCCATTGTTGTTCTACTTTATCTTTCTGCATTCCTCCCGCGTACGAAGCATATGCCGAGTGATCACTGATGCAGAGGTATTCAAATCCCCTGTTTTTACAAGCTTGCGCCATTTCGGATAAACTATTCATCCCATCGCTGTAGTGACTATGTGCATGAACAACCCCCTTTATATCCTCTAATCGAACCAGATTCTGATCCTCGACTTTTGCCGCTCTTTCAAGCAGATCCCAATCCCGGTGCTCAGGCAGCACATAAGCTTTCTCTGTATTGCGAAAAGCCTTCTCTTCACTACTTGCAGATTCCTTAGAATCATCAAGTCCATACTCCTTTAAAAACTCAGCCGGCCCGGTGGTTTCCAAAAGTCTGTTGCCAAATTCCTCCGATTTGGAATGGTGAAGAAGTACAGAGTAGTGGTCCTTCCACCTAAACTCATGCAACTGGCCTTGACCTCTTACGATTTGAAGTTCATTCAGGTCAATTTGTCCAACCTCATCTTTTTTCAATGTAGTAATGATTTCAATAGACGACAGGGTGGGCATTAGCCGCCTGATTTCTCCAGTATATTCCATCTTCTCTGTAGGAAATCTTCCTCTCAACAAATCGAGTAATTCATCCCCGGCGGCCTTCATCTCGCTATAAAAAAACAACCCTCTCTGACTCAAATAATATTCCACCTTGGAGCGGATATCCGATTGCGACTTTTCTCCAAAACCCTTGAGACTGATCAATCGGTTTTCTTCGCAAGCATAGAGAAGCTCTCCTGGAGAGTTGACCTCAAGACCCTTCCAAAGCCTCCTTACCTTGCCTGGACCGAGGCCTTTTATATTCAAAAGCTCTTCCACACCCGGAGGGATTTGTCTGCGACTTTTTTCTAATGCGCTCATACTCCCTGTAGAGAGCAGCTCACCTATTTTTGCACTAATGGCTTTTCCAACGCCCTTTATTTTTTCAAGCTCACTCCTCTCCATATCTGCAACCTCCTGCGGCAACCTCCTTAGGGTGGTGTAGGCATTTCTATAGCTTCGGATTTTAAAAGGGTTTTCTTCCAAAAGTTCAAGTAAGTCAGCCAGTTTTCTGAAATTTGCAGCCAGTTCTCTATTGGTCATTTTCGAAATATCTTTGGTCTAAAAAACATCAAATTTAGAATATTCTGACTAATGTCACCGCTGAGTTTGGCATACATTTCCCAAATTCTCCATGCCCCTTTCACCAGGAAAGGCTATAAAACAACCGGAGTCAGGGCATCGGAAAATTATCTCTCGCATGCGAAGCCATTTGTGACTGTAAGGACTATAATTAGGTCGAATACAAACTTCAAGGACTCAATGCACAACATTTGATGGGCATGGTATCCTGAAAAAAACCTTTATGAATAAAATGAGTTACATGCTTTTTGCAATGAGTGAGTTTTAGCCAAACTATTCAATGTCAGCAAAACAGTTATCTATCAATCTAATGAAGATGCTGCCTTCTCTTAGAATGAAAAAGGTAGAGGGCAAAGACTATATCTGGGATCCTACGAGGCAGAAATACTTACAGATGCAGCCAGAAGAATTTGTAAGACAGCTACTGATAGCCTACTTGGCTAATGTCCACTGCATACCAATTGGGAGAATGAAATCCGAAGTGGGGATAAAACTAAACAGGACCGGCAAGCGATGCGATTTGATCGTATTCGACAAAACTGGCAAGCCCTTTTTGTTGGCTGAGTGTAAATCTTTTGAAAAAATGGACATTGTGCTTACAGCCGAACAAATAGAGCGATATAATATCGAAGTAAAGGCCAATTGCCTCCTAATAACTAATGGCCCAAAAAGCTATTTCTTCAAAAGGGAGGCCGGCAGCAAAATTTTTCTTCCAAAAGAGAATATCGATTTGAGTGAATATAGCTGAAATATCATCTCCTAATCTCTATGATCCCCTGGGATGTGCCCTCATAATATAGGTTGACAGCTTACCCCTAAAACCTAAAAAAATGTGGATAACTTCCCGGTTTAAAAAAAGCGGGCTTGCAATCTTTATATCTCAGAGTGAAGCGGAGGCAGGCTCTGCTGGGGAGCAACTTGCCAAGGAATAACTCTCAACATTCAAGCACCAAACTCATGCTAAATATCGCTTCCAGAAAAGAAGAAAACAGACTTATTTAACTATATTTCAGCTGATTACATCAAAAATAGTATTGTGTTATTTTTTTCAGAACATTCATCAGAATGACATCCTTCCCAACTGAAGTCCGTATATTTGGCTTCCAAAATATCGAAAAATGACAGAAAGAAAGATTTTGTTGACCGGAGCCGGGGGGCAGATTGGCCAAATTTTGACAAGGGCCCTGGTTGATAAATTTGGCAAAGAGAACGTAATTGCTACCGATATTTCAGAGAATCCTGGATTTGAAAACACCTACTTTAGGCTGGATGTACTCGATAAAGAGGGAATGCAGCGCATATTGGAAGAAAATAAAATCACTGATTTTTACCACTTAGCAGCCGTCCTTTCAGCCACCGGGGAAAAAAATCCAGCAAGGGCCTGGGAAGTCAATATGAATGGTTTGTTAAACGTTCTGGAGACAGCCAGGAACTCAAAGGTAGATCGCCTGTTCTTTCCCAGCTCCATTGCAGTTTTTGGAGAGGGCATTGATCGGGAAAAAGCCGGGCAAAATGCGGTCCTCATTCCTCATTCGGTATACGGTATTAGTAAAGCCGCAGGGGAGAATTGGTGCTGTTACTACCATGAAAAATACGGCCTTGATGTCCGCTCTCTTCGCTATCCCGGCGTAATTGGTTACGAGAGTATGCCTGGAGGAGGCACTACCGATTACGCAGTGGATATTTTTTTTAAGGCCATTGAAGAGGGCAGGTACACCTGTTTTCTCAGAGAAGATGCCCGACTGCCCATGATCTATATGGACGATGCGATTAGAGCTACTCTTGAACTCATGGATGCTCCGGCAGATCGAATTAAGATCAGGACTTCCTACAATCTTCAGGGCATGAGTTTTACCCCGGCCGAACTCTTTGATCAAATTCGGAAACTTCAACCCGATTTTAAAATTGAATATCGACCTGATTTCAGGCAGAAAATTGCCGACAGTTGGCCGCGAAGATTGGATGATAGCGCAGCCCGTGAGGATTGGGGCTGGGAGCAAAAATTCGACATCGCCAAACTGACGGAAACCATGTACAGGGGTATAAAAAATAGACAACTTCAAAAATCTTGATACTATGTTTGAAAATATAAGAAAACAACTTCAGAGTGAATTGAATGAGATAAAAGAGGCCGGCCTTTTCAAGGAAGAGCGAATCATCACCAGCCCTCAGGCGGCAGAGATTACAGCCAACAACCAGCTAGTGCTCAACTTTTGCGCAAATAACTACCTGGGTCTCTCATCGCACCCAAAGGTGATCGAAGCTGCAGAGAAGGCTATTCAAACCCACGGATTTGGTCTGTCCTCAGTGAGGTTTATCTGCGGAACTCAGGATATCCACAAAGAACTGGAGGAAAAAATTGCAAGGTTTACCGGGATGGAAGATGCCATCCTCTACGCTGCAGCATTTGATGCAAACGGTGGCCTGTTTGAACCCATCCTCACATCAGAGGATGCCATTCTGTCTGACGAGCTCAATCACGCTTCCATTATAGATGGAGTCAGGCTCTGCAAAGCTGCAAGATACAGGTACAGGAACAACGACATGAATGACCTGGAAGAGAAGCTCAAAGAAGCTTCCGGGGCCAGGAGGAAACTCATAGCAACAGACGGTGTTTTTAGTATGGACGGAACCATTGCCAAATTGGATGAAATATGCAATCTGGCTGATAAGTACGGTGCAATGGTGATGATAGACGACTGTCATGCTACAGGTTTTATGGGGAAAACCGGACGGGGCACTCATGAACTTAAAAATGTAATGAATCGCATTGATATCGTTACAGGTACTTTTGGCAAGGCGCTCGGAGGTGCTTCCGGAGGATTTACAGCTGCGAGGAGAGAAATAGTAGATATGCTTCGCCAGCGATCAAGACCATATTTGTTTTCCAATACTCTTGCACCGGCAATAGTAGGGGCTTCTATAGCTGTACTGGACACGCTTTCTGCAACAACAGAGCTAAGGGACAAATTAGAGTTCAATACTCACTATTTTCGCAAGGGTATGGAACAGCGGGGATTTGATATCATTCCAGGTGAACACCCCATAGTTCCCATTATGCTTTACGATGCCAAATTGTCACAACAATTTGCATCTGATCTATTACAGGAGGGCATCTATGTCATTGGTTTTTACTACCCTGTAGTACCCAAAGGCAAGGCGAGAATAAGGGTGCAACTCAGTGCTGCCCATGAAAAAAATCACCTTGACAAAGCACTGAACGCCTTCGAAAAAGTAGGGAGGAAATTGAGGGTAATTGATTGAGAAATAATCTTACACTGTGAGCGAATTTAGGTATTAGTTGAGCATGAAAAAAAAGGGCCGATCGATTCACGAGATTTTCAATTCCATCGTAGAGCGACGTTTTTTTGAAGAATCCGGAAGAGCACTGCCAGAAACTGCTGTGCCTTATATTGTGGTGGAAAATTTCCCCAAACTTGGACTAATAACAGCTTGCAGATTTCTGGAGTGGGTAATGGAAAATCCCGAGGGGGTTGTCAGTTTGCCAACTGGGAAAACACCTGAGTATTTCATCAAATGGACTCAATGGATACTCAACAATTGGAATTCCAAAAAATGCGAGGAAATCAAGGAGAAGTTTGAGTTTACCGCCATGGAAAAACCGGATTTGCACGGACTCCATTTTGTGCAAATCGACGAATTTTACCCCATTTCTCCTGAACAAACCAACAGCTTTTACCACTACGTCAAAAAATACTATATCGACGGTTTTAATTTGGATGAAAGCAAAAGCCTTTTGATCAATTGCAATAAAATCGAGCTAGCTAATGGAGACGGATTTGACCGGGTCTTTCCACGGGGTATGGTAGATTTGAGTCTTAGGTATCGCGAGCCGGCTTCCTATTTTGAGGAGGTGCAACAACAATCCATATTCATGATCGACCAATGGTGCAGCGACTATGAAACCCACATCAGAGAATTGGGCGGAATAGGCTTTTTTCTTGGGGGAATAGGACCTGATGGACACATAGCTTTTAATATTCGCGGCAGTGATCTGCACTCGACTACTCGCCTGACAGACACCAATTTTGAAACCAAGGCAGTTGCGGCTGGAGACCTCGGTGGAATTGAAGTTTCCTCGAAACGGTTGGTGATAACCATTGGCCTGGAAACCATTGTTCACAACCCGGATGCAGTAGCCATTATTTTCGCTGCAGGTGAAGCTAAGTCAGGGATTATTCGCAAGTCACTTGAATCTGAAATGAGTAATCTGTACCCTGCCACCATTCTCCAAACACTCAAAAACAGTCGGTTCTACCTGACAGGAGGTGCTGCCTCTGCCCTTACAGAATCGATGGATGCCTACTATAAAAATAATTCCTGGACGAGCGAAAAGACGGATCGATCTATTATTGACCTCTGTGTACAAAAGCAGATTTACGGTCACAGGCTGACCTCTAAAGATTTAAATTCAGACCCCTATGCCTCAATGATACCGGGTCCCCCCATGGATCAAATCCAGGCTGTAATAGATCGCAGTATCCAAAAGATAAAACGCGGATTAGAGCGGCCAAAAAAACAGCGCTTTCTGCATACCGGGCCACACCACGACGATATTTCCCTCGGAATTTTGCCTTATATAACTCAGCAGTTAAGAGAGTTTTCAAATGAAGCTCATTTTGCGGTCTTGACCTCTGGTTTTACTGCCGTTACCAATGCATTTGTCATTGACAGTTTGAAGAAAACGCTGCATTTGCTTTCCACAGGTCAAATTCAGATGATAAAATACCCGGACTTTTTCTCGAGCGGATATCGGTTGAAAACAGATAAAGATATTTATCACTTTCTCACCAATGTAGCTGCTGAGAATCCCTCTGAAAGAGAAAGGGGATTGTGTCACAGACTGGTGCGGGCAATGGTCCTTATCTATGGCGTTGGCGATTGCGAAGATTTGGTTTTGCAAATTAAAAATGTCATAGAAATTCTGGAAGCTTCCTACGACGGAGAAAAAAATCCACCGGAGATCCAAAAACTCAAAGGAATGATCCGGGAATTTGAGGAAGAATTGGTCTGGGCTCATTTTGGAGTCCAGGTAAAAAATGTACACCACCTGCGGCTCGGCTTTTATACAGGAGACATTTTCACTGACCTGCCTGAAAAAGATCGGGATGTCCAACCCATAGTCGAGCTGTTCAGAGAGATTGATCCCACTTGTATCAGTCTTACTCTTGACCCGGAGGGAAGTGGACCAGACACACATTACAAAGTCTTGCAGGCCACTGCTGAGGCCGTCAAACAATGGAGTCTTGAAAAAGACCTCAGTGAATTGCGAATTATTGGTTACCGAAATGTTTGGTACCAGTTTCACCCTGCTGAAGCAAATGTAATCGTGCCGGTCTCACTCAGCGATATGTCCGTCATGGAAGAATCCTTTTCAAATTGCTATCTCAGTCAGGTAAACGCCTCCTTTCCCAGTTATAGGCACAACGGAAAATTCAGCACACTGGCGAGGAGAATTTGGGTGCAGCAATTGAAAGACCTGCAGCTGCTACTCGGGAAAAACTTCTTTTACCAGCACGAAATTGCAAAGGTTCGATCCAGCCATGGACTCATATTTTTCAAAGAAATGAATGTAGCAGAATTTCTGCAAACAGCGCGCGACCTTGAAAAAGTGATAGATGGCTAAAGTTGCCTGAGCTCTGATATTCAGAATCGCCCGGATCTGCCTCATTCAAGAACTGAATTTCCCGCTGCCTACCAATTCATCATTTGCCCTTTTAACTGCAGATTCCAACATCTCCAGTGCTTTCTCAATGGTTTCCAAATGAGTCCTAAAACTTAGGACTGCCAACCTGAGCCATACTTCCCCTTTTAAAATCGTACTCGAAAGAAATACCCTGCCATCCTTGTGGCAGAATTGGATGATTTGCT
Source organism: Saprospirales bacterium (assembly GCA_007695145.1). Lineage (GTDB taxonomy): Bacteria > Bacteroidota > Bacteroidia > Chitinophagales > Saprospiraceae > PWJY01. Next base: position 29,041 of record REEI01000098.1, read on the forward strand.
GATTGAAGGCATTGTATTCACTCTTCTTCAAACCCCGGGTGTATCTGTAAATTACAACAGAAAGTTCTGGTTTGGGTCCTGTTTCGAACCCCAATTCCGCAACCTTCTCATGAAACCAAAGGGCTAATAAATGCTTTTCTTCCAGGGCTTTTCTAAATGGCCGTAGCCCAAATAATTTTAGGGGAAGCCACATTCTTAGGCTTCGAAAATGCCTGGATAATTCAGGTGAGAGATCAGCTGGAGAGTGGAAGAACTCCTCCTTCTGGGCATCCCTCATATAGTTCGCCAGATAATGGTGACTCTTAAGCAGAATTTCGGGTTCTTTCACCAAAACAGCACCTGTGCCATAAGGAAGAAAAAGACCTTTATGGGGATCGATGGTGATGGAGTCCGATTTTTCCCACCCCTTGAAAAGGTGTTTCAAACTTTCGACCAGAATAAAACACCCTCCGTAGGCCGCATCAATGTGATGCCAGAGGCCATGCTTCTCACTCACCTTCGATATGGACTCCATAGGATCTACTATTCCGACATCCGTCGTTCCCGCAGAACTGAGAATCAGGAAAGGGTTCAGTCCATTTTTTCGATCGATACTTACCTTCTCCTCCAATTCTGTCACGTCCATTTTAAATCGATCATCAAGACCAATGCGGTTGAAAATACAGGAACCCAAACCGGCGATTCTCAAAGCTTTTGGAAGGCTGTGATGGGCCTGATCGGTAAGATAAATGACCGCTTTTTCAACATTCCTACCCTCTATCCTATGATGGTCTCGTGCAGCGATTATTCCGATGAGGTTGGCCAATGAACCACCCGGGCAAAGTGTTCCACCTGCTGTTGGTGGATAAGGAATTATTGATGCCATCCAATCTACCATCATCTGCTCCATCCGCACTGCTCCCGGATTGGCAAAGTAAATTCCTGCATAGCGATTGGTAACGGCTGCAAGATAATCCCCCAGAGCTGCGGGATAAATGCCGCCGCCGGGAATGTATCCAAGATGACCTGCTGAAGCGGGATTGATTCCGGGTTTCTCTACTGCTTCCTCAAAAAGTTCGAGCAATTTTTTAAGAGATTCTCCCTCTTCTGAGATAGGGTGGTCTGCCAGGAGATCAGAAGTGTCTTCCTGAATATAGGACTTCCCGCTTTCCATGCGCTTATAAAACCCCTCGCCATATGTAGCCACATCATTGAGAAGGCTGGTTCTGCCTTCAGGCCCCGGCTCCAATACAGCAGCCTGCCTCCTTAGTTGCTCTATACGTTCAGCTAAAAAATCGGTACTCTTTTCCAATGCTTTTTTTCTACAAATATAATTAACTAAAGGTGGAAGCACTGATTCAATGCTTTTCATGGAATCAAAAATAGATAGTTTTATGATTAGCCATATCACAAGGTTTCCAATTAGTACACAGGGCAAAATTTTTACCCTAAAGAATGTGCCGTGTTCTAACGTAAGCAATCTATCCAAAGATCTCAAAGCACAACCATTAAACAGCTCGAGGCAATTCTACCTCAAATTTCTCCCTTACCCCAGGTAGTCAAAAACTTCCAGCGGCAAAACCACTTCTTTTTATCTGTCTTTTTGAAGCTGCAACGGTAGTATACAAATCCCCTTGCTTCCGATAGTACAAATGAAATTCTTCAGCAACGGATTCCGGAAACATCAATACCTCAGCGGGTTGCCACTCACTTTTCGGCCATGCCATCCCTTTGACAAAAAGATCTCTTTTGTAATCCAGCCCCCCCTTACCATAAGCTTTGAAAACTGACTCTTTTGCACTCCAGATCAAATGAAAAGCATCCTCCCTGTCAGTCTCATTTGCAGAGAGTTCTTCCGGCCCGATAAACTTTGAATGCAGAAGCTCCATCCTTTCATCTCTGTACAAAACATCAATGCCTACAGATATGTTAGAAACGGCTACTGCCACAATATCCCGGTTATGGGAGATGGAGATAAATTCTTCTGCACCTCGTAGAAAGGGCTTCCCGGAGGCATTCTGGAATATTTCAATATTCTCAAAACCTTTGAAATGCGTTGAGAGAAGATAGCGAGATGCCAGCATTTCAAGCCTTCTTTTCGGGTTCGACACCTCCAGACAGTTTTTGAGCAAATCGCCTGCTGACGAAAGACCATCAATAAAAAAATCCGCAGGCTCCCTAAGCTCCCAAATAGAATAGCTGCATAAGCCATTTAGTCTACCCTTCTCTAAAAGTGGCATTAGATTTAAGTTAAAACTCCAAAGATAATCTGCATGAGCAATAAAAACAAGCTGCTTTGAAATTGGTTAAATAACCAGAGTTAATTCTGACAATCAATAAATGCAATTACAAAAAATAACCGGTCTCACCGGCCATAGTTCAGGGATTTACAAGATTTGTGGTGGTCCTGAGCCGGGAACAATTCTAAGCTTTTCCGGAGATGGCCAAATTGTTGAGTGGGATTTAAAAAATCCTGAAAATGGGAAATTGCGAGCCAAAAGCGAGTACAAATTTTTCTGTGGATTGTACTCCGGGTCTACAAATGCTTGTTTTGCCGGTGACATGAACGGCTCCCTATATCGTATTTACTTTGAAACAGAAAGGGGTGAAACTAAGGCATGGAAAACACATGAAAAGGGCCTTTTTGCCCTTTTGGAATTGGAACACAGTCTGGTATCAGGTGGTGGAGATGGCACCCTAACACTTTGGAATAAGGACCCATTCTTTCCAAAAGAAACGCGCCGGATAGCTGATGACCGGGTGCGTTCTCTCATTTGGGATCCAGATAGAAAAGTCATAGTGGCAGGTTCATCTGACACACATCTATACATTGTAGAACCCGAGCACCTAAGGGTAATAGATCAGGTTGAAAATGCCCATAAGAGTACCGTATTCTCCCTTCTACTGAGTTCCGAAGGGTCTTTAATAAGCGGAGGTAGGGATGCCATGGTACATTTTTGGCAGTATCCCGAAATGGTGCTGGAACATGCCATACCGGCCCATCTTTTTACTGTCAACGACATGGCACTGAGCCCTTGTGGACGATGGTTTGCTACTGCCGGGAGGGATAAGGAGGTTAGAATTTGGGATTTGAGCAGTAAAAAGCTTCTCAAAGTCATCGATCGTTTGAAATTTAGCGGACATATCAATTCTGTCAATACCGTTTACTGGGATAGAGAAACTTCCATACTTTGCTCTGCCGGGGACGACCGAAGTGTAATGCTTTGGAGGGTTACGGCTTAGAGTATGCTTTTAAAAGATTTTGCAAAAACGGTTTATTGCGCATTCAGTAATCTCAAATCGCCTTACCTTTGCACCTCCTAAAGAAGCAGATATATTATGATATTGACAGACAAGGCCATAGAGGAATCCATTCAAAATGGGGAAATTGTAATCGAACCCTATCGAAGGGAATGCCTCGGTACCAACTCATACGACGTGCATCTGGGCAAATACCTGGCCACCTATTGCGACAGAATATTAGACGCAAGAAAACACAACCGGGTGGAGGTGTTTGAAATACCACAAGAGGGATTTGTCTTGCAGCCGGGGACACTCTACCTTGGAGTCACTGAAGAATACACGGAAACCCACAATGCAGTGCCTTTTTTGGAGGGCAAATCATCCGTTGGCCGTTTGGGCATAGATATTCATGCAACGGCCGGCAAGGGAGATGTGGGATTTTGTAATACCTGGACCCTCGAAATATCCTGCGTTCAGCCGGTGAGGGTTTATATGGGTATGCCAATCGGCCAGCTGATCTATTTCAAAATCGCCGGGGAGGTGGCCAATTTTTACCACAGCAAAAAAAATCCAAAATATGCTGAACGCACTATCAAGCCGGTTGAAAGCATGATGTGGAAGAATAAATTTTAACCGTACAGAGCTAAACAAAAATCCGTTATGTCTGCAAAAATTGAGATATTCAAACAATTCACCTTTGACTCAGCTCACTTTCTGCCCAATGTTCCTGAAGATCACAAGTGCCGACGCATACATGGGCATACCTACATACTGGAGGTCTATATTGAAGGGCCGCTGAAGGAGCAGTTTGAATGGGTAGAAGACTTTGCAGTGGTGAAGGCAGCGGTGAATCCAGTGATCAAAGAACTCGATCACTACCTACTTAATGACATACCCGGACTGGAAAATCCAACCTGTGAGCGAATTGCCATTTACATCTGGAACCGAATTAAACCGAATTTGCCGGGTTTGAAAAAAATTAGACTCAATGAAACACCTACTTCGGGAGTTGTTTACAGAGGTGAATAAGGCCCAATAGCAAGTCTTGTCAATCCACTACGGTAATTTTCAACATATTGGTTCTGAGTTTTTTGTGAATGGGCATACTCCCTGTATTAACAATCACATCTCCGGACTTTATTCGACGGTTTTTCTTTAGGATTTCTTGCACATCTTCAATGGTCTCATCTGTTGTGGTGTATTTATCGTAAAAGTAACATCGGACACCCCAGACCAAATTGAGGGTAGCTAGTACATGACGTTCCTCAGAAAAAATGTATATTTTATTATTGGGCCTATAGCTGGAAATTTTGAATGCCGTATAGCCGGATACCGTCATCCCTATGATTGCAGCGGCATTTATGTCTTCAGCAGTCTTGGCTGCATTAAAACAAATCACATCTGAGTAAAAGGTGGAAGAATGCGGAGATGCTTTAGGGCGCTTCTGTGGATGATCCTTGTAGTGCTTTTCTGTCTCCTCTATAATTTTATCCATAGCCCTCACGACCCTGGCCGGGTGTCTTCCCATTGCAGTTTCTGCACTGAGCATTACGGCATCAGTACCGTCCAACACGGCATTGGCTACATCCGTAACTTCAGCCCTGGTTGGACTTGGAGCAGTAATCATACTTTCCATCATCTGGGTGGCCACAATGACAGTGCGTGCACGTTGAATGCATTTTCGAATGATCATCTTTTGGATAGATGGAAGTTTTTCAATGGGAACTTCAACACCCAAGTCACCTCTGGCCACCATTATTCCATTGGAGTGCTTAATGATCTTATCTATATTCTTTACGGCCTCAGGTTTCTCAATTTTAGCAATGATCTTTGCAAAATGACCAGCCTTGTCCAGCTTCTTTCTGAGTGCCAAAATATCTTTGTGTGATCGCACGAATGATAGAGCAATCCAATTCACAGGCTGAGTGAGAATGTATTTTAAATCGTGCAGATCCTTTTCTGTCAGGGAGGGAAAAGTAGTTTTGGTATCCGGAAGGTTTACACCCTTATTGGAGCTCAATCTACCTCCAAATCTAACCACCATTTTCACCTCATTCAATTGGTTGGTATCTATAACCTCCAGTACAATTTTCCCATCATCGATAAGGACTTTTTCACCCGGTACTACATCCTTGGGAAAGTCCATATAATTGAGGTATGCCCTTTTTTCATCTCCTGTGCAGGGTGTATTGACCAGAGAAAATTCACTCCCCTCTTCCAAATAGGTTTCATCCGCAACGGAACCTATCCTCAACTTAGGACCTGAAAGATCTGCCAAAATCCCTATATGAACTTTATACTCTTCGTTTATTTGCTGAATAAACTTTATAACCTTTCCATGCTCTTCGTGCACACCGTGTGAGAAATTAAGTCTGAAGGTATCCACACCGGCCTTCACCAACTCCAACAATTTTTCGTAACTATTTGAAGCAGGACCAATAGTGGCAACGATTTTTGTATTTTGATGTGAAGTAATATCGGTTTGTTCAATAATCTCTCGTTCCATACCTGTTATCAATTAAAAATGCCCTAAAAGCTGCAAATATAAGTCAATAGTCATCATTCCCTATTCAGGACTAAATTAATTCCAGATTATAATAAACAGTTGGTCCAAACCATCTCTTCAGTTTCCCTAAGATCATCAACTCATTTTAAATGACTACTTTTATTAACATGTAATTCATTTGTTATCAATGAAAATAAAAGCCAGATTTAAAATTTTTTAAAAATGATTGTGAAACCCGGTACATGGAGTTAATTTTGCATCCTAAATCAAAATTGTAAACGATGTCAAATGTTGCAGAAAAGGTAAAAGAAATTATCGTGGAGAAGCTTGGAGTTGAGGAAGCAGAGGTTACTCCTGAAGCGAGCTTCACCAATGACCTCGGAGCCGATTCACTGGATACAGTTGAGTTGATCATGGAGTTTGAAAAAGTATTTGATATTTCAATCCCCGATGATCAGGCTGAAAATATTCAAACCGTAGGTCAGGCGATTTCTTACTTAGAAGAGCAGGTCAATTCCTGATCTAGAACTTATGTTTTCCGGGCATGACCGGCTGATCAACTAGTCAGTCGGTCATTCTCTTTCCCTCCCCCCACTTGATTTTTTTACCGGTCCTCACTCTTTTGATCTGATAGCATCGGATTTAAAGATAACTTGCTAAGTAAACTTTGTTTATCTTAGCGCAAATTCATAATTGGTAAATTATGCAAAGAGTCGTAATTACAGGAGTTGGAGTGTTGAGTCCTATTGGAAATACGCCCATTGATTTTATGGAGAGCATGCAAAAGGGAATCTCCGGAGCTGGTCCCATCACTCGTTTTGATGCTGAAAAATTCAGGACCCGATTTGCCTGCGAGTTGAAGGACTTCAATGTCAATGATCATCTCGATCGCAAGGAGGCCAGAAAACTGGATCCTTTCTCCCAGTACGCTTTGATTGTTGCTGATTCTGCGGTCCGGGATTCTGGTATCGAAATGGACAAAATCAATCCATTTATGGCTGGTGTCATTTGGGGCTCCGGCATTGGAGGACTCAAATCATTGGAAAATGAGATAGAAGACTTTGCAAGAAGCAGTGGAACGCCCAGATACAATCCATTTATGATCCCGAAAATGATCTCGGATATTGCTCCGGGACACATTTCTATCAAATACAACTTTAAGGGTATCAACTATGGCACTGTTTCTGCTTGTGCCTCTGCCAACCATGCCATGATCAATGCTTTTGACTATATCAGGCTCGGCAAAGCCGACCTCATTATATGCGGTGGATCAGAAGCGGCCATTACCAGAACCGGCATTGGAGGATTTAGTTCTATGAAAGCTCTTTCAGAGCGAAACGACGATCCGCTGACTGCGTCCAGACCTTTTGACAAAGACCGGGACGGCTTCGTTTTGGGCGAAGGGGCAGCCGCATTTATTATGGAGAGTTACGAACACGCCAAAAAGAGAGGCGCAAAAATATACGGTGAGGTCATCGGGTCCGGAATGACTGCTGATGCCTATCACATCACGGCACCACATCCGGACGGGAAAGGCGCTGCTCATGTAATGGAAATAGCGCTGAAGGAAGCAAAACTCAATCTTGAAGACGTGGATTACATCAATGTGCACGGCACTTCTACCCCATTGGGAGACATTGCCGAACTAAAGGCCATTGAAACGGTATTCGGGGATTACGCCCCCAAACTGAATATTTCCTCCACCAAATCAATGACAGGTCACCTGCTAGGTGCAGCAGGAGCAGTAGAAGCCCTGGCTTCCATTTTGGCCATTAACCACAATTTTATTCCCCCCACTATAAATAATTTCAACATCGACCCCGAAATCAACCCAAAGCTGAATCTTACCCTCAATGAAGCCCAGGAGCGACAGGTCAATGTGATCATGAGCAATACCTTTGGATTCGGCGGGCACAATTCAACTATCATCATTAAAAATTTGGAGTGAACGGGTTTTGATGCGCAAGGTTTACAATTTAACTCTGTCCCCCGAGCGGGAATTTGCCAGAAGCATAAAAATGATCACCGGTGTAATTCCCAGGGATATTGATTTGTACAAGGTAGCTTTCTACCACAAATCCGGCTGTAATGACAGAGAAACCGGTACCCCAAATAATGAGCGCTTAGAATTTCTCGGTGATGCCATTTTGAGTTGTGTAGTTGGTGAGTACCTATTCAAAAAATACCCCGGAGGAGACGAGGGATTCCTCACAAAGATGAGATCAAAGATTGTGAAAAGACAAACCCTAAACGACATAGCGGAGCAAATGGGTCTGGATATTCTGCTGCTGAAGTACAATCAAACTGATATCAGCAAATCGATGCTAGGGAATGCCCTGGAAGCATTGCTGGGTGCTTTTTACCTTGAAAATGGCTACGACAAAACCAAAACCTTCATTACTAAAAAAATCATCCGGAATCAATTAGATGTCGAAAAACTGGAAAGCCTGGACGACAACTTCAAAAGTCAACTGCTGGAGCTCTGTCAGAAAACTGGGATAAAAATTACTTACAGGGTCCTTCAAAAATTTAAAAAAGACAAGCGCGATCGTTTCAAAGTGGCCGTCTATCTAAATGAGGATCAAGTGGCTACCGGAGAAGATTTCAGTAAAAAAAGCGCTGAGCAGATTGCCTCTAAAAAAGCCCTGCTCACCTTAAAGACATCCCCTTCAGAAGAGGAGTAAATGAGCATCGCCCCCGATAATATATTTCCCAAGGAAAGACTTATTGAGTATTTCGCTAACGAAAGGAGAAAAGATCGCATCGATCTCATGCAATCCGGAGCGAGAGAATTCGCCAATTGGCTGGAAGACCTCTTTTCAGAGGGAGTGTCTGCTCTTTTGCGCAGCAATAAATTTGGACTCGACTCTATCGCAGTGAGGATGGTGGATACTCAGAACGGATCAATTGCCCGAAAACTCAGATTGTTAGCCGGGGAATTAGAAAAGGATAACTGGGACGAATCAGGGGGTTTGTTACTGCTCTTTGAACTTTATACCCTGGCAAAAGCACTGTTAAAGGCGGATTCACTACCTATTTTGATGAAAGCCGAAACCCTCTCTCTCTGTGGAATGAGTTGGAGAAAAAAAGACCTTGAGTGGGTCATCCCTGTCAATGATCAGTGGAAATGCCTTCACCATACTTTAGATTGGATAGAAAACCTCAGACTAAACACTTGTTGGATGTTGGGAAGAAAGAGTGGATTTTACGCCCAACTTAACTTTTACTCCTTCAGGTATGAGCCTTTCAGTCACAATATCAACCAGGGTGATTGCTGGGAAGGCGATTTAATTTACTACCCCTCACCCACTCCCCTCCTGGCTTATCCCTCTGAGGTATTCTATAAAATCCCGGAATCAAAATTTGCAAAATCGACAATTCCGGCAGCCAATTTAATGACTCCAATAGATGAAGTCAGCAAATCAAATCCCCTGCGTCAAGAATGGCCCCTGTTGGTTCCTGTTTATAAGATCAATACAGATGCACTGACACTACATCCTTCTTTTTCCGTAGAGAAAAAAACAAGAATTAGGAAATACCTGAAAGCAGGGAAAATGGACTGCAGTTTGTTCTTATTTGGCCTCTGGACCACCGGTGGATTCAAGGCCCTTTCGCTATTGAAAAATGGAACAACCATTGATTTAAATGATCTCCTAAATTAATCCTAATCCTCTCTCTGAAAGTTGTCTTTTCAAAGTTTTTTTGAGCCCCATTGGTTATCTATGAAAAAGCGAACATCACCCATTCATTGATTTTATAGATAAAAAAAATAAGGCTTCAAGCGCCAAATTTTGAGCGCAGGTATTTCTCCACATAATCTGCCACCCCTTCCTCCAGACTGAAAAAGGACTTTTCATACCCTGCTTTGCGCAATTTAGAAACATCTGCCTGCGTGTGGTACTGGTATGTTCCCCTGATATCTTTCGGAATGTCAATAAACTCAATTCGCGCCTCTTTTCCAAGCGCAGAAAAAACTGCATTGCCCAAATCTAAAAAAGATCTCGCATTACCGGTACCGACATTGTAAATACCACTTTGGGGTCGCTGCACATACAGGAAGTCAAAAATATTAAGCAGGTCCACTACATATATGAAGTCGCGCATTTGCATACCATCAGCTATTTCAGGTCGATGCGACCGAAAGAGTTTTAACCCTCCATGATCTCGTATTTGATTATAGGCGTGAAAAACAACCGATGCCATGCGTCCCTTGTGGTACTCTCTCGGTCCGTAAACATTGAAGAATTTAAGTCCATACCAGTTGGGAGGAAAGTGGGCAAGCTGCTCCAGTGCGTACAAATCGAAGCGGTGCTTGGACCAACCGTATTCATTGAGTGGTTGATAGCTCTGAATATTTTCATGCGCATCGGAGTATCCGGCGCTTCCATCGCCATAGGTAGCTGCTGACGAAGCGTAGACAAGGGGAACATTATTCTCTGAACACCAATTCCAAATGTTCCTGCTGAAATTGAGATTCAACTCTTGAAAAATGGCCTTATTCCTTTCCGCGGTATCCGTCCTTGCTCCTAAATGGAAGACAAAATCAACATCCGGCCTTATTCGTTCCAGCCACTTGAAAAATCCAGACCTCTCCACCCTGGTTAGTCTTGGGTATTGCTCCCAGTTTCCTCTCTTTTTCTCAACGGAAAAATCATCGACAGCCACCACGGGTCCTGCCCCTCTGGAAAACAAATGGTCAATTAGACAGCTGCCAATAAACCCTGCTCCTCCCGTGACAATAATCATGACCTATTTTTTAGAAGCTAAATCGAAGTATCCATTGTCTCCTCCGAGCGCGTTTCAAGTCAAAAGGGACAGATCGCTTTTGGATTGAGCACACTGACTTTTCCTGTTTCAACCTTCAAATCTTATTCTCCATGTTTATTCCATGCTTTCATAAGCCTCCATTGGAGGGCAGGTGCAAACAAGATTTCTATCTCCGTAAGCATTGTCCACTCGTCCGACCTGCACCCAGAATTTGTGCCCGCTTTTAAGGTAGTCGAGGGGGTAGGCAGCTTTTTCCCTTGAGTAAGGATAGTCCCAGGTAATCGCAGTCAGCTCCTTCAAGGTGTGTGGGGCATTTTTAAGTACATTATTATCCTGATCGTACTCACCGCGAGCCACCTCGTCAATTTCTTCCTTGATCTTCAACATAGCATCCACAAACAGATCCAGCTCCTCTAAACTCTCGCTTTCAGTAGGTTCTATCATGATGGTACCCGCTACCGGAAAGGATAAGGTCGGGGCGTGAAAACCGTAGTCAATCAACCTCTTTGCAACATCCTCCGCTGAGATTCCAACCGCCTTGTAGGGTCTGAGGTCTAAAATCACCTCGTGAGCGCAATGGCCGTTTTTGCCGACATAAAGCACCTCGTAAGCACTTTCGAGTCTGGCTCGTATGTAGTTGGCATTGAGGATGGCATACATAGTGGAATCTTTCAAGCCCTTCTTTCCCAATAATCGAATGTAAGCATGGGAAATAAGCAAAATACTGGCACTTCCATAGGGAGCACTTGCCACCGCCGGAATACCCTTAGGTCCACCAGTCTCTGTCAGAGGATGATTTGGCAAATAGGGCAATAGTTTGTCATTGACACAAATGGGCCCCATACCCGGCCCGCCACCACCGTGGGGGATAGCAAAAGTCTTGTGAAGATTCAAATGGCATACATCGGCATGGATATTTCCAGGATTGGTATAACCAACCTGGGCATTCATATTAGCACCATCCATGTAAACAAGTCCTCCATTATCGTGAATAATGTCACAAATTTCAACTATAGACTCCTCAAAAACCCCGTGAGTGGACGGATAGGTAACCATGAGGGCCGAGAGCCTTTCGCTGTATTTTTCAGCCTTTTCCCTAAGATCGCCTAAATCAACATTACCATTTTCATCGCATTTCACAACCACCACTTGCATACCTGCCATTACTGCTGAAGCGGGATTGGTACCATGAGCAGAGGAGGGAATCAACGCCACATCTCGATTGAACGCTCCACGATCGTGATGATAAGCGCGGATCACCATAAGCCCTGCAAACTCACCTTGTGCTCCGGAATTCGGCATAAATGAACAACCTGAAAATCCGGTGATTTCACACAAATAGTTAGATAATTCTGATATCATTTGCTCATACCCCTTCATCTGATCGACAGGAGCGAAGGGGTGAATCTCAGAGAAAGCATCGTAGGAAACCGGCAGCAACTGGGTTGCAGCATTCAGCTTCATCGTACAGGACCCTAGAGGAATCATCGAATGCATCAGTGAGAGGTCTTTATTCTCCAGACTTTTAATGTAGCGCATCATTTCCGTCTCAGTGCGATACTTATTAAAAATGGGGTGGGCCAGCCAATTGTCCTTTCTCATCATTGAATCCGGGATATTGGGGTCCATTGTTTCTGGAATTTCAACCGAAATGCCCTCTTTTCCGGCAGCAACAGCCATCAACTGATATATTTCCATTAAATCCGAGCGGGTGACAGTTTCATCAAGACTGATTTGAACGAGATTCTCCCTGTAAAAAAAGTTGATTTTGTATTCCTCTGAAACTTCCTTTACTCTGGCAATCAATGCATCATCCAGCTCATAACAGAGCGTATCAAAAAAGACCTTATTTCCCTGCTCAAAACCAATATTGGAGAGCGCATCATTCAGCCAATTAGTCTTGGCATGAATAGAAGCGGCAATAGCTCTGAGACCTTTTGGCCCATGATACACGCCATACATGCCGGCCATAATGGCGAGCAGTGCCTGGGCTGTGCAAATATTAGAGGTGGCTTTTTCCCGCTTTATATGCTGCTCCCTGGTTTGAAGCGCCATTCTGTAAGCCAGATTGCCATGCCGATCTTTAGAGACACCTATGATCCTTCCCGGAATTTGTCTTTTGAAATCCTCTTTTGTTGCAAAATACGCGGCATGAGGACCACCAGCACCCAGAGGTACTCCGAATCGCTGAGTATTACCAACAACTGCCTCAACATCCCATTCTCCCGGTGGTGAAAGCAGGCATAGAGACATGAGGTCTGCTGCCACAGCTACCATGACACCATGACCCTTAGAGCTTTCCACAAAGTCCCTGTAATCCTCGATTTCACCCCTTCCATTCGGATATTGTAAAAGCGCCCCAAAATAAGATTCATCTATTTTATACTCCATCCAGTTGCCAACAGAAATTTCTATCCCAAGAGGCAGTGCCCTTGACCTCAAAACATCGAGAGTCTGTGGAAAAACATTGATATCGACAAAGAACTTCTTTCGATTCTCCTTTTTAAACTTGCGTTGCGAAAGTGCGAAAAACATCCCCATTGCCTCAGCTGCTGCTGTGCCTTCATCCAAAAGGGAAGCATTCGCCACGGGCAGACCGGTCAATTCTGAAACCATCGTCTGGAAATTGAGTAAGGCCTCAAGCCGCCCCTGACTTATTTCAGCCTGATAAGGTGTATATTGGGTATACCAACCTGGATTGTTAAAAATATTTCTCAGGATTACAGAGGGCGTTATGGTGTTGGAGTATCCCAATCCAATGTAGGAGCGAAAGACTTTATTCTTGGCGCCAATGGATCGAATCATCCTTATGTATTCGTGTTCATTCAGTGCAGAAGGTACGTCCAGTTCCTTTTTGATGCGAATATGAGCGGGGATGACCTCGTCGATCAATTGCTCCGCAGACTCGACTCCTACAGCTTTAAACATTTTTTCATGATCAGCTTCCCAAATGCCTATATGGCGGTTTGAAAATTTATCCGGATGCAGCAAATTCATATTTACAGGTTTTGTATTAAAATTTAGTGATTAAACAACCGGTAGCTAAGACCAGTTTACAATTTAAATTCAGTTCGAATATCCGCCACTCTATCCAGCTTCTCCCAGGTAAATAGCTCTACTTCCTTTTCCAACGAAACACCACCATTGTGGCCATTAGAAGGGAAGGATTTTTTTACAGTACTGTGACTGCGACCCATGTGGCCGTATGCCGCTGTTTCAAAATAGATAGGATTCCTCAGTTTCAGATTCTTCTCGATATGGAAGGGTCTCAACTCAAATAATTCATTGATCTTGCGGCTAATCTCATGATCGCTCAAACCAACTTTAGAGGTACCGTAGGTGTTTACATAAATTCCTACAGGATCAGCTACACCGATGGCATAGCTCAATTGCACCAATAATTCGTCAGCCACACCTGCCTTCACCAGATTTTTTGCAATATGTCTAGCCGCATAAGCTGCTGAACGATCTACCTTACTTGGATCCTTACCGGAAAAAGCACCTCCTCCGTGAGCACCCTTTCCTCCATAGGTGTCGACAATAATTTTTCTCCCGGTAAGTCCGGTATCTGCATGCGGTCCTCCCTCCACAAATCTGCCCGTAGGGTTGATGGCAAACTTGATATCGTTATTGAATAACTTCCGGATGCTGTCCGAACAATTGTCGAAGACCCTCGGCAACAAAATGGTTTTTATATCAGACCTAATTTTACTTAGCATCACCTCATTGTCCTGTTCAAAAGGATCGTGTTGAGTTGAAATCACAATGGTATCAATGCGCTTGGGCCGGTGTGCATCATCGTACTCAATGGTTACCTGAGATTTTGAATCCGGCCTTAAATAGGAAATCACATCCCCTTCACGTCGCATTTCTGCCATCTCCATCAAAATGCGATGGGACAAAAAGAGGGGCAAAGGAATAAGATCGTCACTCTCTGAAGTCGCATATCCAAACATCATGCCCTGATCGCCCGCGCCCTGATCTTCAGGCCTGGTGCGCTCTACTCCCATATTGATGTCGGGAGACTGCTCGTGGATGGCCGTCAGAATTCCACAAGAATCACCGACAAATTTATACTCGCTGCGTGTGTAACCGATATTGTTGATGACCTCGCGTATTACCTTTTCCAGATCGACATAAGCTTTAGATTTTACCTCTCCTGCCACAATTACCTGTCCTGTGGTTACAAGGGTCTCACAAGCAACTTTAGACTGTGGGTCAAAGGCGATAAACTGATCGAGAATGGCATCGGAAATCTGGTCTGCAACCTTGTCGGGATGTCCTTCGGAAACAGACTCTGAAGTGAATAGGTATGACATAATTTAGTAGGTATTTTAAAAAGTGGGTCAAAATTAAGAAAGTCTCTGCAACTTTCCAATGGAATATTCTGAAACCAAAATAAATATGGAAGGTTTCTGAGTACGCGCCAAAAATGCTAAGATTAATTCGACTAAGGAGGTAAAAAATGATAGAAAGACTGGTGAAGGAGTTGAACAGTGAATTTACTTAAACCCTTGCGGTTGGTTGGCTTGCTTTAAACATACTTCTGTTTTGGGCCATAGTTGAATTCAAGTGCGCTATTATCTAAATATCTGTGCTGCTGGCACAATCAAGGCCGTTACCTGGAAGCCATGAGAAAGTCCTTCCCCTCAACATACTCAGCCTTTCTCAGGTAGTCCCTGATATTGTCCGTGGCACCCCTCGATGAAACAAAGTTCACGATAAAAATTCGGCCTGGTGGTGGAATCTCCCTGAATGAAATACAAGGATAGGAATTGGTCTTATCGGAAAAAAGGTCAATAAATCCCTCAATTTTTACGCTCCCCTGCTCCAAATGTGAAGCCCGGCGTCTGGAAACTCTTCCAGCCCCCCAAATCCAAATGGGCATATTGACCTTCTCTCGTAACCAATTGCTCAAATAGTGAGATTTCATCTTCCAGAATGCCTCATTACTATACCTTTGGTCAGTTCGGGATAATCTTTCTGAATGATCCGTCCAGGTGAACAAGACCTCTTTGACTTTTTCCATCCTGACCCCCCTTTCCAGCCATCGCAACCAGAGCTCATAGTCTTCGGGAAAATCACCCTTGCGGTATGCTCCAAATCTATGAATCAATTCTGCCCTAAACATGACTGTAGGATGTGGAAGTGGTGACTCAGCAAACCTCTGTAGAAATATATCTCCTTTACTGCACAAACCATTTACCCAATTGACATAAGCGCTCATACCTCTACCATCCATTTCATGGAATCTTGAATAACTCACCAGGCAGGAAACGAGTCCAATTTCGTTTTTTTCTTCAAGGAGATCGTATTGTTTTTCCAACCTGGTGGGATGACTGAGGTCATCGGCATCCATTCTTGCAATTATGCCGGACCCGGATTCCTTAAGTCCAGTGTTTAGGGCATCAACAATCCCATTTCCATTAGCGGAAATCACCTTAATGCGCTGGTCCTTCCGCGAATACTCCATAGCTATAGACCGGGATTTATCCCCTGAAGAATCATCTATTACCAGCAACTCCCAGTCCTCAAAGGTCTGAGAAATAATCGACTCTATGGCATCAGCAAGCGTGGCCGATGCATTTCTCACGGGAAGGATTACGGAAACTGAAGCCATGGGCTTTGTGCATTTTTAAATCTTGGCTGGGATTTTCTATCAATTGGTTCTCAAACTCAGGTTACAAATCACCTCCGCTGCAAATGGTGCATTAACTTGCCTTAATCATTCTGGCATGCATGTACACACTGGAATTATTGTACATTTGGAAGAGGGAATCAGCAGTTGAAAGAAATATAAAATTTGCACACAGCTTAAATGCCAGCTTTTAGCCTATAAGCTCTGACTATTGCAATTGCTAAATGCTACAATATTTCTCTGCAAATCCCAAAAACTATCAAAATTACTATGCGACACCACATTAGTGAAATCGAGCTTAAACTCTCACCAATTCCAACAACTAGTGATGTAGAATGAAAGTTCTAAAATAGCAGGGACGCTCAGACCCTTTTACAATACAATTATGGGAAAGCCGATTTCCAAAAGAATAAGGTCAATCCGTCATTGAATAACCGCAAATCAGCACCAAGAAACATCCATATCAACCGGGTCAGCAGACTCAGTTCATAACCGGATCGAAACATTCATTAATTTAATTGATTATCCTCCCCCGAATAAGAAACCTCTTTGACCACACTTAATTCTCGCAATTCTACCGATGGGAATTTTAAACTCAATCGTACCGTAGACATTGATATTTCTTAAATTGCCGGCATCGTAGGTTGGGTCATAAGGTAGTGGATAATTATTATCTTTACCTGTGCTGCTCGTAAAATTCTGAAATGCATATTCAAAGCGCAAACCAAGTCCAAGCGTAAAGTCTCTAGAACCGAATAAATAGCCTCCAAAGCCCAAAACACCGGAAAAGTAATTATCCGCATAGGCATCATCCATTCCATCAAACTCAAAGTTGCCTAAAGTTTGATCAACGCTGTTGACGAAACTCATTTTTGGTCCTATTTCAAAAAATGCTCCGCGATTTACCATGCGATAAAGTAGGTATAGGTTGGTTGATTTCCACTCCACAGAATTTGTACCTGAAAGTATTGGCTCCAATCCATCAAAGTCATAAGTCTGCTTACTATTGGCAAACAGGAGTTCAAAAACTACCGCACCACCATTGTCAAAATTGGTGGTAACATTAAGCCCGTATTTGTAGCCCGAATTGATATTCATATCGTGAAGGTCACTGTCACTTATATTGCTTTCCCAAAGGGCAGTTGGACCAAAACCACCCTTAGCACCCAACTCGAACCAAGTTTGGGCATATGACATTTGAAATACAAACATTGCAGCAGCAAAAAGAGGTAAAAACTTCATTTTCATAAACTTTTCCATTGATTATTGTTAAAAACCTGATGGTAAAGTTATGGAAATAATTCGTATCGAAATCCAGGAATTTCATCTCTCCCCTAAAATATTTATGTAAGAGGTCAAAAATTGCCACTATTTCACCAATCAAACAATGCTGCTATTTAGCTCCAACTTGAAATAATATTCTATATTATCCACTTCAATAGAGAAAAGCCATTAAAAATCAGCGTCAACTTATTACAAAAAATTTTAATGTGTAAATTTTATAAAATTTAATTGCTCATTAGCATTTCATTAACTATCTTGCGGCCATTCATAACCATAAAACTTAAATCATGAATGGAATTTTAGCATTGGGAAGGTATTTGTTCGCAATACCCATGGCGGTATTTGGAATTTTTCACTTTATGAGTGCAAATGACATGGCAGGAATGGTCCCTCTCCCCGGGGGTGTCGTCTGGGTTTATCTCACAGGACTTGCTTTAATTTTGGCAGCTGTGAGTATCATCATCAGAAAACACGATCGACTCGCTTGTTTTCTTCTTGGAATTATGCTGTTGATCTTTGCACTTAGTATACATCTTCCGGGATTTTTGGAGGGCGATCAAGGCTCTACTGCCAACTTCCTCAAGGATATTGCTCTTGCCGGCGGTGCTTTTGGCTATGGCCTCTTAGCTGGTCCTCGAGAGTAAAGGACAAAAATATTCCCAAAGGGTGCACAATTCTTGCTTGGAAATAAGTAGACCTGGCCCTTGGAGATTCTGAAAAATTTTGAGGGGCTCTAACCGGCTCCTCTTAATTTTATTGGGTTCACAGGCTCATTTTTGTTGTAACTTTGCCGAATGAGATACTTCGGAAAAGTGGCTTATAACGGCACTCAGTATGTCGGATGGCAACAACAGCCAAATGGTCGTAGCGTGCAGGGTCTCATTGAGGATGCTCTGTCAAAAGTAATACGACAGCCTACTGCGGTCGTTGGTTGCGGTCGCACCGATGCGGGAGTACATGCATCGTGCTATTTTTTCCATTTTGATTGTGACTTCCCATTGGAAAAGGGAAAAGCCCTTCGCCAATTCAATGGAATATTGCCTGAAGACATTCTTTTTCTCGACCTTTTTGAGGTGGACGATGAGGCCCATGCCCGCTTTGATGCCACCGGCCGCACTTACCGGTATTACCTCACCGCTCATCAAGACCCCTTTAGAAGTGAAACTGCTTTTTTCTACCGCGAGATGCACAAGTTAGACGTCACCATTTTACGCGAAGTTTCCCGACTCATCCTTAATTCTGAATCCTTTTTTCCCTTTACAAAATCTGATACCGACCTCAAGCACTACCGATGCAACCTAATGCAAGCAGGATGGCACAAAATCTCATCTAAAGTGCTGTACTTTGAGGTAAAGGCAAACAGGTTTCTCCGGGGAATGGTCAGATTAATGACAGGAGCCTGTTTAAATGCCGCAACAGGTCGAATAACTGTAAAGGAAATAGACTTTGCACTGAGAAATCAACAGCGACTAGAAAAAGCCTGGAGTGTTCCCGCTCATGGATTATACCTTACAGATATTGAGTATCCTTATTTGAAATCAATTGAAAAGAGCGATATTTTCGAGCCTTTTGGACCAATTTCCCAATAAGTCTGATTTATTCAATTCCCAAAAAACATAAGATTCGGCTCCCAACCCTTTTGCATATTCTCCGTCATCCTGGAAAAATTCAAACATCATGGGTTTGTTTTGATGCAAATTGAATACGTGATCATACATGCGGTAAATGGCGTTCAATTCCCTTCCTTTTTTAGACTGCACGCTCATCAATACTTTGATCTTTTTCAAGTGATAAGTAAATGTGAGCTGCGCAACGGGCTTCTTTTTCTCATCGAGAATAACGGTATTTACAAGGGTTCCCCTGTGAAGCAGATTGTAAAAAATTCTCAGTGCAGCATACTCTTCATAGGGCAGTTGACCCTGTTCTTTAGCAAATTGAATGATGGTTTCGGGCTTCATACTCACTTGAAAAAAGTATCCGTCCGGCATTTCATCGCGCAATAATTCCGTGACCTCCGGAGCGTAATTCGCACGAATGGCCGGGAGTGACTTATTCAGCAGAACTCTCCAGGCTTGTTTTTGCGAAGTGCTCGCATCATAGTCCGGAGGTATGATATTCATTTCGTTGAACTGCAACCTGGAGTTGTTATTCACCGGAATTTTTTCAAGCATCGCAATCACTCTTTTCCTGGAAAGCAAGTGAATAGATTGAATACCAATGCGGCCGATCAAGGGAGGGTGATAGATGATTTTCCTGCCCCAGACATCTCTTTTGTAAAAAATCGGCAATACCGACTCGTAATCACCCTCGACCAAAGCATCCCACTCCTTAACTACTGCTTTCAACCACCAGTAATATCCACTTACCTCACTATTGATCGCAAAGTGGATGCAGGAATTCCACTTTACTTTATCTATTTCTTCGAAAGGGACGTATCTGATATCCACACTTATTGATTTTATTAGGGTCATAACAGAAAAACCTTTTCTCTGGTTTAGCGCAGTTGAGACTTAACCCAATCGATGGCATTGTTAAGCGAAATATCTGATCATGCAGCCAGTTGATTAAACCTTTCGTATTTGGCACATAAGTAATGTCGAAAACACCTCATGAATACAAAAGGTCCGAACATGAGTCAATGTCGGGGCAGGTCAATACCCATAACATTTCGGTAGAGTTCAAGAGCGTAATTATCGGTCATTGAACTCAAATAATCGATTAGATAAATCATCCTGGTGTAAGGGGTTTCCTCCTGCCTTGGGCGATAGGTAGAGGGTATTATTTTTAGTATCTTTTCCTCTCGGGCATCAGGAGTAGTTTTCAAGAGAGCCGGCACAAAAAGTTCTAATAGATCAGAAAAAATCCGATAGCCTGCCAATTCCATTTTTATCACGGACTCCGAGTTGTAAATCCTTTCATTGGATAGTCTTCTTATGTACTTCATGGAGTCCCTCACCGACTCTTCCTGAACATCGATTAAAGACTGGTTCAATTCACCCCTCAATATTTGTTCATGTCGCCTTATAAAGGCACTACTACAACCCTTTATCAGTAAACCAATACATTTGGAGCGAAGAAAGGACAATTGCTTTTCAGGCTCCTCCACATAGCGCTGAATATACCCATCAATGCCATCCAGACTACTTTTTCCCTCCACCTCTCCTATCAGGTCTCTGAGAATATCACAAACCTGCTGAAAAGGTAAAATTCTAAGTCTTGCGGCATCTTCCAGGTCTACAATAGAATAGCAAATATCGTCTGCAGCTTCAAGTAAGTAGACAAATGGATGGCGCTTGAAAGCCAAAGGGTTCTCACTTTCCACTTCCATATCCAATACCTCTGCACATTTTTGAAAAAGGGACTTTTCCTTCTGAAGGAATCCAAATTTTTTGCGGTGAATGGGGCCCTTTTTTCCTTGTGATGCAATGGACTCACAGGGATACTTTGCCAATGTAACCAATGAGGTGATGGTAGGATTGAGGTCTCGCGGCTCAACGCCCTTGCGCTCACCTGCCAGCATCCGTATGGCATTTGCATTGCCCTCAAAATGAATGAGGTCACTCCATTCCCTATGCTCGAAATAGGACTTCAATGTGCATCCATCGGCAATTACTGTGTGCTGATTGTTTTTAAAAAAAGAACAAATCGCATCCTCACCCGAATGTCCAAAGGCCGGATTGCCAATATCGTGTGCCAAACAAGCTGCATAAATTACTTCTGAGAGTTGATATTTATAAAATTCTTTAGACGAACTGCTCAGGTCAGTCTTAAGGGTCCTGGCCAATTCACTTCCAGATATCGCTCCCAGCGATCTGCCCACAGCTGCAACCTCAAGAGAGTGGGTGAGTCTGTTGTGGACAAAGGCGCTACCAGGCAGTGAAAATATCTGAGTTTTGTCCTGTAGCCTGCGAAAAGGAGTTGAAAAAATGATACGATCAGCATCCCTGCTAAATGCTGATCGATGACTAATTGGCTCCTCTTTCTCAGGATTCAATACTCGGCGGTGAGAGTAACAATTATTCCAATCCATTTAGTTGTAAGTATTAAGTTTACAAATAATCGGCTTTTTGCCAACCCATTGAGGGGATTTTCCGGTTATTAAATGTAATTCTTTTTATAAAAAATCTGTTATTGCTTTGATAAATCCATGTTTACAGAAAACTCTGTCAATAAACTAATTAAGACCGCAAACAAATGAAAATACTGATCATCCTTTTGGGACTTTTTCTGTTCTTTTCAGAACTACCTCAGCTACAGGCACAATATTTTGGAAGAAATAAGCCCAGGTACGCCGAGTTTGACTTCAGGGTACTTCAAACCCCTTCGTTTGACATATACCACTATATCGACAATGAAGAATTACTCTTTGACCTGGCCAACCAATCAGAACTGTGGTTCAGGAGTCACCAAAGAATTCTCAAAGATACCATTCGCAGCAGAAACCCACTCATCTTTTACAACGATCACTCAGGTTTCCAGCAAACCAATGCCATTGAGTCCTTCGTTGGCGTGGGCACAGGTGGTGTGACGGAAGCACTGAGAAACAGAGTTATCATGCCCCTCACGATTTCCAATCAAAAGACCTTTCAAATATTGGGACACGAGCTGGTACACGCCTTTCAATTCAACATGATTTTGAGGAATGAAAATATGTCGGCTGAAAACCTCCGCAACATTCCCCTCTTCATGATTGAAGGCAAGGCAGAATACCTCAGTAGGGGAAGGAATGACCCTTTTACGGCCATGTGGATGCGCGATGCAGTCATGAGGGATGACATCCCATCCATTAGGAATATGAGCAATCCCCGCTATTTCCCCTACCGCTATGGTCATGCGTTTTGGGCCTATCTAACAGGAACCTACGGCGATGCCGTCATACCTCCTCTATTCAATCATATTGCCATGTATGGAATGGAACAGGCCTTCAGCAGGGTATTTGACCGGCCTATGAAAGAGATTTCTGACGAGTGGGTCAATACAGTACGAGAATTCTACAGCGGTTTATACGATTCCGACGAATTTGGCGCTGTGGGAAGAGATATTATTTCTGCAGAGACTGCAGGTCAAATGAATGTTTCTCCGGCCATTAGCCCAAATGGCAGATATGTAGTTTTCCTATCTGAAAAAGACCTTTTCACAGTTGACCTCTTTCTCGCAAATGCCTCCAATGGAGAGATTATTCGAAGAATTGCCAGTTCTGCGAGATTTTCAGATATAGATCACATGGATGTGATTGAGTCAGCGGGCACCTGGTCTCCCGACAGTCGCACTTTTGCTTATGTAGGATTCAAGCAAGGGAGGAATGTTCTCATCACAGTGGATGTGGAAACCGGCCGAAGAACAGGCGAGTACAACATCCCCCAATTGGCATTTTTCAGTAATCCAGCCTGGGCACCCAACAGCAATACCATAGCACTAAGCGGTTTAAAAGGTGGAATACCCAACCTATTCCTCTTTAATCTGGACAATAGACAGCTCCGTCAAATGACGGACGACAGACACTCCTACCTGTTGCCGGCCTGGTCACAGGATGGAAACAAGATTGTCATGTCAACAGACAGGGTAAGTCAAAGGGAGGGCATGATAGAAGGAAGATGGACCCACAATCTCGCGATACTGGACATACAGAACAATGAAATAACTGACCTGGATTTATTCCCCAGGGTAGATAACCTCAATCCAGTATTTGATGAAGATGACAATATCTGGTTCTTGTCAGACAGAGATGGATTCAGAGATATATACCTCTTTGACACGGAATCGGACTCAGTGTTTAGACAGACGCGGATTTTCACAGGCGTATCAGGTATCACCTCTTTTGCTCCGGCCCTCACCATTGCGAGGAGGGTACCCCGCGTGATGTACAATGTATACGAAGGAGGAAATTACAGTCTTTTTTCGGCCCGACTGGACGCCTTTATGCGCATCCCTGTTGACAGGAATGATGTCAACACGGAAGGTGCAGGTCAACTACCTCCGGTCGGAAGGGTGGCCCACAGTTTATCCGATGGGGGACTCAGCCGGATTGTGATCGATGACTTTCCAGACACACTCTCATTTGAACATCTGCCCTTTGATCCGAGATTTTCCCTGGTGGCAGCCACACAATCCATGGGTATAGGAGTGGGAGTGGGAGGTGGAGCGATGAACAATGGGGTCATGATGGGCGGAGGTGTGCAGCTGCTATTCTCTGATATTCTGGGTGATCATCTGTTGTTTACCACTTTATTTCTCAATGGAGAGATATACGATATAGGATTGATTGGCACCTATCTCAACCGCAAAAGAAGAATAAACTGGGGTGCGAGCCTTGGGCATATTCCCTATAGAACCGGTTTTTCTTCATTGGGAATGGAAGAGTTCCCCGGAACCGACGTCCTTGTTCCGGTAGTACGCACTGATCTGCTCAGGATTTTTGAACAGGAGGCCAGCATTTTTGCACGCTATCCCTTTAATACTCGAATGAGGGCGGAGCTATCTCTTGGGACAAGCTACAGGTCTTTCCGATTAGATAGATTTACCGATTACTACGACCAGTCCGGCAGGTTTTTCCTGGGGAGACAGCGAGAGAAAATACCCATAGAGGGAGATGTGATTCTCGGTGGGGTGCTCATCCGTAAAGCCTTTACCCATAATGTCGGCACAGCCCTTGTGGGGGATAATTCCTACTTCGGCCTGACGGCGCCCATGTTGGGCTATCGCTACCGATTGAGCTATGATCGATTCTTTGGCGGATACAGCTTCAATTCCGTAGTTGCAGATGGAAGGAGGTACTTTTATACTGCTCCGGTCACCTTTGCCTTTAGAGGCTTTCATTATTCCCGTTTTGGCACCGATGCCAATAATTATTTTCCAATATTTATCGGTCAAATGGGTCTGGTGCGAGGGTATGAATTATCTGGCCGGGAATTGAATCAGCGGTATGGACTACTGGTCAATCAGGTTACCGGATCAAAAGTGATCCTGGGCAGCGCCGAAGTGAGGTTGCCATTTACAGGGCCTGAGCGTCTTGCTGTCATCAGTTCCGGATTTCTAGCCTCAGACTTGAATCTGTTTTTTGATATTGGAGTCGCCTTTAATGATTATGACAATATCACCTTTGGCAGCGGAAGGGAAGGGGAATCCGTAGTATTGATGTCTGCTGGTTTAAGTCTCAGAGTCAACCTCTTCGGTGCGATGATTTTGGAACCCTACTACGCCTTTCCACTTAGAGAAGGGGGGAGCGCTCGATTTGGCTTGAACTTTATCCCAGGCTGGTAGAAAAATGGAAATGTTGGATTGTAAAATGGAGTAGTTTATTTTCACAGCAGCTCGAAGAGGAAAAATAAATCTTGCAAACTTCACAACTTCTTTGTGGAAGAATGGATACGCAGCAATAAATAGACCTCAGGGAAATTATTTTATTCGCATTGAACACAGGGTGCTGAAAGATTCAACATTATTCTCTACAAAATGAATAGCCTATTCTGAATTTTGAAAAAGTTAGGCCTTGAAATAGCGGTATCTTGTAGATTCTCACTCTGTATATGCGAATATTTAGGCATGGTTGTTGGTTAAGAAAAAATATCTGCTTATTTTTGCGCTCCGTATAAAAATACGGCTGTAAAAGGGCATTTAGCTCAGTTGGTTTAGAGCGCTACCTTGACAGGGTAGAGGTCACAGGTTCGAATCCTGTAATGCCCACGAAACAGATTCTCCGGTCAGATATCGGGAATGAAAAGGATTATTACTTTCAGTAGAGTGTGGAAAAATGTTTGACTTTGAAAAGTTGGATCTCTATCAGGAGATCAGAAGTTTGAATGCCCGGATGATGAAATGGGTATTGTATCACCCAACCCTGGATGATTTCTTTGCCCAGGAATTCAAGTTGCTGCTCACCAATATCTCGGCCAAATTGGCAGAAGGGACGGCACGCATAGCTGTCCACGATAAGAGGAGGTGTTATACCGATTCCAGAGTAAGCGTATTTGAATGCATTACGCTCTTGCATACGGTTAAAGACCTCGGCGGAATCTCCGATGAAGAATTCGAGGAATTCTATGAGGAATTGGACAAAGTGTCCCGAATGCTGCTGGGCATGATCCGAAGCCAACGCAAACACAAAGAACGCGATTGGGAAAGATCCAGGGACTCTCATGAAGACCAGGAAGAAGATTAACAAAAACGGGATGTAGCTCAGTCCGGTAGAGTACTCGTCTGGGGGGCGAGTGGTCGCAGGTTCAAATCCTGTCATCCCGACAGTAGCCAGGCCATTGTGGTCTGGCTTTTTTTGTTGATAATTGCAGTCTGCCCTTCAAGTCAGAAATTGTAAAGTGATTTACTCCTTTACTAACTCAAGTTTGCACTACTTTTCAATGAAATAAATGCTATGTTTCCATTGACAATTTATGACGCAATCTGGCCTTGCAATCAAAACCTTCATGAATTCTCCAGCTTGAAAAATTTGGAAGTGTCTGAAGGCGATAACAGTTCGACTACTCAACAAATCCTTTAACAGAGAACTGTCAAGAAAACCCCGAAAAGCAAAAAACCAGCAACACCTATTTAGTCCTCAACCATTTGATCAACTCTTTTACATCTGCTTTTTTACCATACATTAGGATTCCTACCCGATAAATCTTACCGGCAAACCAAACCACAAAAAGCGTAAAGGCAATCAACAAGGCAAACGAAACAAATACCTGCCAGAGCGGCGGATCAAATGCCAGTCTGCAGGGCATCACAATAGGTGAAAAAAGGGGAAACATAGAGCTCCACACCACCAGCGAACTATTGGGAGATTGCACCGCTACAATTCCGATATAAATTGCCAGAATGATGGGTATGGTAACCACCAGAGAAAGGCTGTTGTTCTCCCCGAGATCATCTCCCATCATAGCTCCCAGAGCACCAAATAGCGAGGAGTACAGAAAGAATCCTCCCACGTAGTAAAAGATAAAAGAGATGGAAATTAACAGCCAGTTGTAAGATGCCAGTTCTTTTACAATACCGGCAATCACACTGCTGTCCACTTCCGGGGCCTCACCACCCATTCCGGCTGCTGCCTCCATATTCATACTGCTCCCAAAAATCGCAATCACAGCAAAGTAAATTGCAGGCATAAATATCATCCAAATCAAAATCTGCGTAACACCTACTGCACCTACTCCAAGTAACTTGCCCATCATCAAGTCAAAAGGCCTGACAGTGGAGATCATGATTTCCACTATTCGGTTGACCTTTTCCTCCATAACCGAGCGCATGATCATCGTACCGTTGATAAATACCATAAAGTAGATGAGCATTGCTATCACCAGTCCTATACCCCCGGCTACATAGGGGGCAATGCTACTGCCCTCACCCACTTCATCATCATCAAGGTCGGTTGCAGCCAGATCCGTAGACGAAGAAATCCTCACTCGAGTATTGAGACTGGCTAATAACTCTTCATCTACTCCGAGACGGGTGATTTTCCACTCCCGCATTCGTCGGTTAAAATATGATGAGATGGACTGATCCATATCGATATTGAGTCTCTGGTCGGATAAGTAGCGAAGATTTACCGAGCTAACGCTGGGACTATCCACCTGGGGCACAATCAAGATTCCATCGAAACCCTCAGCCTGCTTCCACTCTACTAGCTGAGACCGGGTACCGGTCCTAAACTCTGCGGTAAGGTTGGAACCGGCTTCGAATCTTTCATTGAGAATGTTGGAGGGATCGGATATCAGGATTTTTTTTTGCTCGGTCCCTGTCATGCTAAAGATAAAGGCCACCACTACAAAAAAAAGCCCAAACAATATAGGCGCCCCCAGGGTGATCAATAAGAACTGAGGTTTTTTAACCCTGCTAAAATATTCTCTACCTGCAATGATTCCTACTTTATTCATGATTGTTTGTTTCTCTAATTTTTTATAAATTATGGCTTGCAGAATTTCCTGGATTTCCTGGCCCAACTTTTCAGCAAAATTTAAACCAGGCAAGCCTACCCCAACCTTTCTATCACTCAGCCTGAACCAGGTCTTCTCCGGTGACCTTGATAAAGATATCGTTGAGAGAGGGAAGACTCTTTTGAAAAAGTTGAATATCCAACTCGTGGTCCAGAAGGCCTCTCAGCAAATCCCGGGAGCCCATTCCCTCGTGCAATTGCAATTCAATTCTATTGTTTTTGTGAACTGCTACCGGTTCAACACCCTCCATGACGGGCAGTCCCTGACCTTCGCCTAACCCCACTGAATAACGGTTTTCCCAATAGCTTTCCTTAATACTTTCAAGATTTCCATGCAGAACAATTCTTCCCCGGTTGATCAGTACAATTTTTTCACACAGTTCCTCCACTTGTTCCATTCGATGAGTGGAGAGAATGACCCCCTTTCCCTCATTGCTCAATCTTCTGATCTCCTCTCGGATCAGGTTGGAGTTGACAGGGTCTAAACCGGAAAAGGGTTCATCCAGTATCATGAGATCGGGATCGTGCATGACTGCAGCAATAAACTGTATCTTCTGCTGCATTCCCTTGGAAAGTTCCTCAATTTTTTTGTTCCACCAGCTGCCAATTTCAAACCGATCAACCCATTCGTCTACTTTCTTTCTTCCTTCTTTTGAAGAAAAACCCCTCAACCTAATCAAATACATCAGATGGTCCCCCACAGTCATTTTCCTGTAGAGACCCCGCTCTTCAGGCAGGTACCCTATTCCGGAGGTTAGACTTCCATCCACTCTTTTACCATTCAGGAAAATTTTTCCCTTGTCGGGAAGTGTAATTCCGGTAATCATCCGAATGGTGGATGTCTTCCCAGCACCATTGGGGCCCAACATTCCAAAAAGAATTCCACTTTCCACCTCAAAACTAATGTTGTCCACGGCGAGGTGGCCCTGGTATTGCTTGGTTACTTCTTCTACTCTCAACGCAGTTTCAGCCATGCTGTAAAAATTTTATATGCAAATGTAGCTGCTTATTAAGCAGGCTTTAAGATATTTGGACGAAAGTTTAAAAATTTGATACGAATGGCAAGTTCCGGTATATGGAAAAACCACCTGATAATGTGATAATTTTTTTCAACAAACTGGCCGGAGGTGGGGGCAAAGAGGAGAAAATCGCTTCCATATCTCAATCGCTTCAATCCAAAGGCCACCATGTTGAAGTAATCGAATTGACGACCAGAGGATCTCTGCGTCTTAAATCTGTAATTGAGTGTGGCAAAAAATGGCTCATTCTGGCCGGTGGGGACGGCACCCTGCATCAATGTCTTAACCAATTGTACAGTCATTCTGATGAAAAACAAATCCTGCCTCTGTTTTCTGTTTTTCCAATCGGATCGGGAAATGACTGGGCATCGGAACGGGCATATCCTACTCAACCTAAAAGATGGATCGATAGCGTTTACTTCGGGGTAAAAAAAGAAATGCATTGTGGTCTTGCCACCCTTTTCCAAAATGGCGAGAAAAAAAAAGTACTGATTTGGAACTCTGCCGGCATGGGAATTACCGGAAATGTGGTGGAGGAACTCGCAAAATTGAGGGACTGTGATCGGATAAAAGCCAACTACCTGAGACTGGCCTTGAAGCATTTTTTTTCCTACGCCTATCCCGTGTTTTATTTGCGAGTTGATGGCAAGGAAGCAACTCACCGGCCTCTTACTATCAACATAGGAACAGGAAGACAAACCGGAGGTGGAATGAAATTCTTCCCACAATCTAATTCCAGTGGCGAATTAAAGTGCACCATCATAAATAAACCTTCGCTATTGGCGATCCCACGACTCATTTACAGCCTGTACTATGGAGATATTTCGAAACTTGCTAAAACTGTAAATTGTTTTAACTTTAAGGAATTCACGGCCAAATCGAACTGCAGCCGGTTCTTTATAGAAATCGATGGAGAGGGATATCAAACTGAAAGCGTAAAAATCGGAATGTTCCAAAAAAAATTCAGCTTTCTGTTACCTGATAAATAACCGAAATCCGTACCTTTAGAAATATTATTTCACCAATAAATTTATCCTATGACACATTTAAAAACCAATTTTCTACAGGCAGCTTTTTTTATTCTTTTTTCCCTGGGATTAGTTTCAGGTTCTTTTTCTCAAATCAGCGAGTGCAACAATGTTATGAGCAAGGGCAGCCAACCTTGTTTTAGCTTCACAATGGATGGCGTATCTGAAAGAATGGCATCCAATACCTTCCAGTCCTTTTTAAGAAGTGAATATCGCACCAGAGTGAGGAGAGATAGGAGAGCAGATGAATTTGTAGCCTCAGGTGTAAACATTATGAGTATAGATGCGACCAATGAACTCAACATCTATGGAAAGTTCAACGAGGCTGGCGGCGCCGTTTCTGTGAATGTATGGTTCCAAATGGGTGATAATTTCCTATCCACTGAAAAATATCCCACTAAAAGAGAAGGTCTCTTTCTTTTTATGGAAAACCTAAAAAAAGAAATCCAAAAGGTCAAAATTGAAGAACTTCTATCCGAACAGGAAAGTGAGCTCAACTCTCTGGAAAGACAATTGAGAAGATTGCAAAGGGATAAAGACGGCTACGAAAAAGACATTCGCGATGCCGAGAAAAAAATCGAAGAATCAAGAGCCAATATCCAAAAAAATCTTGAGGAGCAAAAAGAAACCGAAGTGACAATTCAAAGACAACGGGATCAAATCGAACAGACCAGAAGGCAACTCAGAGTGCTTGAGTAACCAAAACACAACCGTCAAGCCATAGGCCAACCTTCAGCTGCCAACAGATTTTTTTTGAGAAATTTTTTGAGAGATCAAAAATTTGTCTTACATTTGCAACGTTGTTGCATTAAATTTTTTAACTAAAAACTATAAAATGAATACCAAACTACTATCACTACTGTTGATTTTTGCCCTAGCTTTTAGCTTTTCTGCTTGCGGTGACGACGATGACCACCATCACCATGGAGACAATGAAATTAACATCATCATCATTTCTCCTCAGGAGGATATGATTATTTCAACGGAAGAAGCCTCTATTGTCCTTATTTCTGTGCGTGTTGAAGCCACAGAGGAGAATCATGACATTGATATAGAGTTGCATCCCGAGGGTGACCATTCTAACAAAATAATTGACTGGCATCGTCACACACATGATCAGGTAGTTGAATTTACTGAGGTGGTTGATTTGTCGGGCTTTGAATCGGGCACAGAATTTCACCTTGAAGTCACAGCTTGCATAGATCATGGATGTGAAGAAAAGGAGCGAAAGCACATTCACTTCACATTGGAATAATTTTAGGGCAACACCTCATTGCCCAATCAAAGCGGATGGCTAAGCAATTAGATGTGGTAAAATGATTTGATTGATTGAATAAGAGGGGCCTTGTTGCCCCTTTTTTTTACTACTGATACTTTTGGGCCAAACATTTTGCATGACTTTAGCCAAGGCTACTTTACATTGGATCAATATCCAATTTAACCCTCAGCGATTTAAAGGGGTCCTTGGTTTTTATGTGATCCAGCAATGCAATGGTGTATTTTTTGGCATTGGAAATCAAGCTTGCATCCTTCTCTAGTTTGAACATAAACTCCAACAAAAAGTATGATTTTACTCGGGGCACCATGGGTTCTGCAGGTCCGAGAATTCGGTGGTTAAACTTTTCCCTTAGTTTATCCCTTATGATACCGGCGGCTTTCCAGACTACATTGATGTCCTTGTGCCCTATTTCCAATTTAAAATTTCTATA
Source organism: Saprospirales bacterium (assembly GCA_007695145.1). Taxonomy (GTDB): domain Bacteria; phylum Bacteroidota; class Bacteroidia; order Chitinophagales; family Saprospiraceae; genus PWJY01. The sequence goes on from REEI01000098.1 coordinate 60,142, forward strand.
AAAGGGAGGATAGTGATACTTTCCCCTTTCGTGCAATTCCCTGAAATAAAAAGACTTATAGTTAAAATCTAATACATCCTTGAGGATGGGGTGTCCGGGATTTGAAGTTTGGATCAATACCCTTCCCGGGTTTTTTCCCCTGCCGGCCCGTCCTCCAACTTGAACCAACAGCTGGAATGCCCTTTCAGCTGATCGAAAGTCCGGGAATTTTAACAATTGGTCGGCATTGATGATGCCCACTAAACTAACATTCTCAAAATCCAGCCCCTTTGTAATCATTTGTGTACCTATCAATACATCTACACGTCCGGTTTCAAAATCATAGAGGATTTTTTCGAGAGACTTTTTAGTGCGCGTGCTGTCATAATCCAGGCGTGCGGTATTGACATCAGGTAAGAGTAGTTCGAGCTCCTCCTCAATCTTCTCAGTGCCAAACCCTATGACTTCAAGACGAGTGGAACCACAAGCAGGACACTCCTCCGGCAGCGCTGTTGAGAAATTGCAATAGTGGCACTTCATTTCTCTGAGTCGCTTGTGCAAGGTGAGGGAAACATCGCATTGGTGGCACTGCTGCGTCCAGCTACAGTTTCCGCATTGGATACTAGGAGCATATCCCCTGCGATTTTGAAACAGAATTACCTGTTTGTTTTGTCGCAGGGCATCCTCAATTCCCTCTAACAAATGAGGTGAAAATGGCCCTTTCATTTTCTTTTCTTCCCGCAGTTTTTTGATATCCACCAAAGCTATTTCAGGAAGAGTTGCAGCTCCAAAGCGCTCATCAATGCGGAAATGGCCGTATTTTCCCTTTCGGACATTGAAAAAACTTTCCAGGGATGGTGTTGCAGTGCCAAGTAGTACTTTCGCTCCGGTCAAATGCCCCAAAAAGACCGCAGCATCGCGGGCATTGTACCGGGGAGAGGGATTTTGTTGCTTGAATGAGGGATCGTGCTCCTCGTCCACAATGATGAGTCCAAGTGATTTGAAGGGCAAAAAAAGGGAAGACCTCGCCCCTATGACCAATCCGGCTCCATCCCTCGCTGCCTTCCACACTTCTACCCGTTTATTCTGATTTTCACGCGAGTGGTAAACATGGACCTGATGATTGAGTGTGGACTCCATTCTCGATATAATCTGTCGGGTAAGTCCTATCTCCGGCAATAAGTACAACACCTGCTGCCCCTCCTTCAACACCTCCTCAATCAACTTAGTATATATCACCGTTTTGCCGCTACCGGTAACTCCCTGGAGCAAGACCGTCCTCCCTTCTTTCCAGTGTTCCTGAATAGCTGATTTGGCCTCTAACTGGATAGCGGAGAGCACCGGTGAGGTTTCAAAACGATTGGTCTGATCAGACAATCTACTGACCTCTTTATCAAAACTGGTAACAATTCCCTTTTTTTCCAGGGCCTTTAGCGCATGCTCCTTTATTTCAGGCCGAAGCAAAAGAGACTTTCTTGCGACTGATTCCCCCTTTTTCTGATAAAGAGCCAACACAACATTGGTTTGAGGTTCTGAATTTCTAGTAGCTTCAAGCGCCATCTGGGGATCCTTTAAGTATTCATCAGTCAAAACAAAATGTTTTTCAGTGCTTGGTTTAAACTTCTCAATCAGCTCCTCCTTTAACTCTACTATCCCCTTGTAGATCAATTGCTCCAAATGCTTATTAATATTTTTCCTCGAGGCGATGGCTCGGGCCTCGTCCAGACCTATTTCATCCTTTTGCATCAATGCCTCCCTTATCAGCCAGGCCTCATCAGTGAGATCATCCTGATTGTCCTCTTCAAATGCAAATCCTCTGACCAGAGTCGTTTTGCTATTGAGCTTTAAGGCACCCGGTAAGGCGGCCGCCATTACTTCTCCCACACTGCAGGCATAGTAATCGGCCATCCATTCCCAAAATTGGAAGTGCTCCTCTCCAATGATGGGCTCGGAATCAATGACATCCAGCAAGCTCTTAATCTTTATATCTGAACGCGAACGATTACTGAGGGTGCGCACCAAACCTGAATATATCTTGTTCCGTCCAAACTGTACCTCCACCCTGCATCCGGTACTGACAGCATCAATCATATCCGGGGACACCCTATAGGTAAAGGTACCCCTGAGTGGCAATGGCAATATCACTTCGGCAAATAGCTCCTCTTCTTCCATATCAACATAAATTCAAAGGCCGAATATAAGGCAATTTTCCTGTAGGAGTCCATCAGGTAAACATCGAATTTGTTCTGTAGCATAAGTTTCTATTTTCACTTTTCGAATTGACAAGGGACAATTTACAATGGACAATGGACAATGGACAAGGGACAATTGACAATGGACAAGGGACAATTGACAATGTACAAATGTACATCCCTAAATAAGGTTGACCGTTTTGTTTCAAAAATCTTTTAAATCATCC
>REEI01000129.1 GCA_007695145.1 Saprospirales bacterium
ATGACAGCACGACCTATCTCATTCAGATTGAAAATCCTGATGGTCTGCAGTCGGGGCTGTTAGAGGGTACTGTGGATGGAGAAACTGTAAGGTACGAAATTTCCCCAGCAGTTATTCCCATTATAAAGGATAAACTTAAACACGAGATTTTATTGAAAATCATAGGAGACTGACGGTTTTCGGTAATCAGGAACCTCGCTCAAAACGACCGAAATCTGATGGCCATTTCCTGTAAGCCCCAACATAATAACGTAAGTTCCGATCTTGCGCCCTGCACAGCTAAAGGCTAAAGGCTTGTGGGCCTCATCAATAGTATAGGGTGCAGGCCAAGGTAGGGGTACGGTAGGGGCTTCAGCTAAAGTGAATGGTAGTCAGTTAGCAGTGAGCAAAGCTATTGGGAGGGATTGTTTATTAACTTTGTTGCCATTTTTTTTTGAAGTTCTGTGGCAGAAGCAAAGTAGGCGCAAATGGAGGGCGTTTAGATATTTTCAGAACCTCCTTTAATAAGAATGCAGGCCTGATTTCTGATACTCTTAAGAATCATTGGGAAGCAGACCTAAGCAAGCTAAGTATTCCTATGAGGACGTCCTGTTTACCTTCATGGCCAATTGCCTGGTGGGTGGATCATTTATCGAAGACTTTAACCGGTAAAAAAAGCGGATGCCTTCCGGGCATTTTCAAGAGTTTTGCTCTCCGGATACTAATGTTATGTGTCAGCTTTCAGAACACAGTAATCTTACCACTTCAGAATCTTGCGAAAAAGGCAACGAAACGCTTTACTCCTATTTCTTCAACTCTAAAATGAATGACTTGTTGATCTCATTTGTTGAGGCTTTTGAGCCTACATTATTTCAGTCTGATATCCTGGATCACGATCATTCCAAGCTTTTTTCCAGTAAGCACAATAGCAAGTATTGTTACAAGGGTATTACACCTCTCTTTTTAATGTTGACAATACTCCTTTGTATGTTTCAATGCAGGATGAAAATGCGGTGCCTGAAAAAGAACTGGCTTGCGTACTGGAGGGTGGGTTGAGTGCACTACAGAAAAGGGGTAAGTCCTTCAAGATTTTTCGTGCCGACGGTGCAGCGTATAACAAGGAAGTTATCCAGAAGGTATTGGAATACTGCCCCTACTTTGTTACCCGAGCTAATAAATCAGCGGCCAGACAAGAGCCAATCAAAGCAGAGATGTGTTCAAAAGTCGCAATAAACCACAACTACAAATCGAAAAACGAACCCGATCGAGAGTTTTTGGTCTTTGAGCAGAAGGAGGATTTTGCTGGCACAAACTGCAGATTTTTAAAACAATTGTCTGTCATGAATTCAAATTTCCTATAAAAAAACCAATAATTTTGAATAAACAATCAAAAATTCCCAACGGGTAGGTTATTTTTGTCGTCTATGTACTTTATCAATACTTTTAAAATTCTGTATCATGAGCAAAAATATCTTTACCTGGGTTGAAATTTATGTTGACAACATGGAAAGAGCCCGTAAATTTTATGAAGAAGTCCTGAAATTAGACCTGGTACCAATGGAAATGCCTGGTGGAATGGATGAGTATCAGATGGTGAGTTTTCCATGGATTGAAGATGGTCCAAACATCAGTGGGGCCCTTGTCAGCGGACCTATGGGTAAACCCGGAGCCGGAGGTACAGTAGTTTATTTGACTTGTGAGGATTGCAGTGTTGAGGAGAGCAGGGTGGAAAAGGCCGGAGGAAAAGTACATCAGACCAAATTTTCAATAGGCGATTACGGTTACTGTTCAATTTGTGAGGATACGGAAGGGAATATCTTCGGTTTGCATTCCATGAAGTAAAGAGAATCAGGATATTACATTAGGGCCAAATTTTTATCGGGATAGAGCGGACTCATCGATCTCAAAGGGGTGTTTGGTACCATATTAGAATGCAGCAATCCCTATAATCAAATAGATTTTCTAGGGCCAATACAAGTCAAATTTCTTATTTTAATATCCAGTTTTTTTAAAATGATCACAGCCGATGATCCATACCAAATCGGAACATTCCGTGCCTTTGGAGCGTAGGACCCTATGGAATGAGCTTAGAAACGCCATTCGGGGTACAGAATTGGATTACACCAGGATCAGCCTGCGCAGGGCCATCTTTCTCCTCTCTATTCCAATGATTCTTGAGCTGATCATGGAATCCACCTTTGCGATAGTAGATATCTATTTTGTCGGAAAGTTGGGCCCATCAGCAGTTGCTACAGTAGGACTTACAGAGACCTACTTGTTTTTGCTATACTCTATAGCCATGGGCTTAGCAGTAGCGGTGACGGCCATTATTGCACGGAGAATAGGAGAAAAAAAGAAGGGAGAAGCCGCTGTTTCCGCTGTACAGGCCATTGCCCTAGCAATTTTGGTGTCGGTTCCATTTGCTATAGCAGGAATAGTGTATGCCAGGGAATTACTGGCCATTATGGGAGCAGACGATTGGGCAATAGAGGAGGGGTACCGCTACACTCGTTGGATGATAGGCGGAAATACCATTATCATGCTGCTTTTTGTGATTAATGCGGTATTCAGGGGTGCGGGTGATGCAGCTATCGCCATGTGGGTGCTCGGGATAGCCAATGGGATTAATATTGTTCTCGACCCAATACTCATTTTTGGCTGGGGGCCCATACCTGCCATGGGAATTGAGGGTGCCGGTATCGCCACAAATATCGGTAGGGGTGTTGGTGTGCTGGTCCAGATTTGGATGCTTTTCAGGGTGGGCAAACACATCCGTCTTTCAATTTCGCATCTAAAAGTGAATACAGCAGCCATGAACAATATTCTCCGCACCTCTCTTGGTGGTATAGGTCAGATGATTATTGCCATGGCCTCCTGGGTTTTTATTATGAGGATTCTCGCAGATGTGGGAAGTGAAGCCGTGGCAGGTGCCACCATCAGCCTTCGAATATTGCTGTTTGCCCTCATGCCGGCCTGGGGTCTTTCCAACGCAGCTGCCACTTTGGTCGGCCAAAATCTGGGAGCCAACAATCCCCAAAGGGCAGAAAATGCAGTGTGGTATACCGGACTGGCAAACATGGTTTTTCTATTGGGGGTTTCGGTCATCTTTTTCTTTTTTAACCATCGTTTGTTGGAAGTTTTTTCCACCGATGATCAAGTAATTGCCATAGGAGCAGAATGGCTAAGGATTCTTTCCTACTCCTTTTTTATTTACGGTTGGTGGATGGTAGCGGTTCAGGCATTTAATGGGGCCGGTGATACCATTACGCCTACCAGGATCAATTTTGTTTTCTTCTGGCTCATCCAAATACCCCTCTCTTACCTCCTTGCCATTAATTTTGATTGGCAACACTCCGGGGTTTTCTGGGCCATTTTCTTTTCTGAAACCTCCGTGGGTCTCTTCACCCTTTGGTTGTTTAAACGAGGTGGGTGGAAAACTATGAAAGTTTAATGACAGGAAAATTGGAGCTGTGATTGGAAACAGGTAGTTTTTGGTATTTGCGAAAATTGGATAGCAGATCGAACTAATGTAGAGTATATACCTATAAGTGACCTTTTGTATCATAGCACATTTAGGAAAGATCAAAACCTGAGCTGCCTATAGCAGTCAGGGCACTTCTCCGGATTAATTTGGAGAACCCAACTCAGTTTTAATCACAGCTTACATTGGGATTCCAATCGTAAAAGGTGCCACTCGGATTTTCTTTTTCAGTCCAAACATAAAGGGCCCATATTCCCTATTGGTGATTGTGATGAAATCGGAAGACAAAGCTGTCGTTAATGATCAAAAGCTATCGAATCCTCTGCCGTTACTTTATCAATGGTAGTATTGATTTTCAAATACTCAACTCAGAACGCTTAGCCTGTAGATATAGTGAGGCCATTTTATGTCGGAAATTTACTTTAGACAGATGCGATAACCGGCTATCTTATCAAGTACAGCAATTGCTCAATTTGAAATTCTTCTCCTGAAAACATATCTCTGTACTGCGCTATCAGCAGGTATGGGCCAGCTGGCAACTCTTTAGCCTGAAAGGTGCCATCCCAGGTGTCACTTTTTCGGAAGGATTCAAATACACGAGCACCATAGCGGTCATAAATTTGCCAGTGCAAGTTTTCATCAACGCCAATCCCATATATTTCTAAATGGTCGTTGTTTCCATCTCCATTGGGCGAAAAAGCATTTGGGATGAACAACCTTATTGCATTTTCAACACAAATGTCCCTTTCGATGGTGTCCCTGCATCCAAGACCATTCTCCACGTAAAGGTGAATGGTGTACTCTCCGGGTGAGTTGTAATAGTGAAATATTAAATCCTCATCAGTCCATTCATGTAGACCGGTGCCATCCCCAAAGTCCAACCAGATTCTTTCGTGGCCAAAACTCAAGTTAATTACTTCCAGTCGATTATTGATAAGGTCTATGCATGGCTGATTGGGTATGGTCGAAAAATTGGCACTTAAGGCTCCGGGGCCGGGTATAGTTAGGCTGTATTCTTCACTACATCCAGTCCCCTGGTCTTCAACTAGTAGTATGTAATTTCCGGGTCCCGCAATCAGTCGAGGCCCCTCTCTAAGGCTGTCGGTCAGCCACAGAAAATGGTATGGTACATTTTGGTTTGCATATACCTCAATATAGGAATATTCACCAAAGCATACCGATGGACCGGTAGTATATGAGATATCGGGCAGGGGATTTACATGAACATAAACACTGTCTTGCAAGGGTTCAGAGCAATTGTCTTCTACCCTGACACTATACCAGGCCGAGGAGTCAGGAAAGATGATTTGGCTGTTACCAAAGCCAAGGCTTCCACCCCAGTTATAAGTCAGCCCACCCACTCCTCCTGATGCGATCACTTCCAGAACGACATTACTTCCTGCACATATGGTGTCATTTTCAAGGCCGGACTGAACACTCAGGGGGTTTAGGACGGTAATAAATAATCTTTCAGAGGAAGAACAGACTCCTTCTCCTCTCCTGTAGAGAAATTCATGGATACCTGTACCAAGCATGGCAGGTGAAAATCCAGCCTCAGACGGTAGCCCGTTAATGGTAAATTCTCCTCCAGAAGGCAAGAGACTTATTTGTATCAGGCTGTCAAAATAACAATACCTCCTTTCAATCCCCTCTATACTTACTTCCTCAAATTCAGCCACTTCAATAACAGTCAAAGTCCTGCAGCCGGAGGGAGCGGTATAAACTACTTCATGTGAGCCCGTGCCGGCCAATGAAGGATCAAACAAGCCCTGTGTGGGGTTGAGAAATCCCGGGCCCGACCATTGTCCTCCCGGGGGATCAGCTGTTAAAATAGTCGGATTGTTGCGGTCACAAAACCAATATTCGGGTATTTCAGCGTATTGATCTACTGTCAATAACACCGAATCCCTACAACCTAAATTTTCGAAATAAACATAGTGCTCACCCGGACCGGCAATAGTTGGATCAAAATACCATTCTCCACCCACATTCACAATCCCATTGCCATTGATATCACCTCCCCAGGGGTGAACCCACAAAAAGCTCCAAAGATACTGCGGGGGGTGGTCGGGGCAGAAAAAGGTGGGGTTATATGAACCTATTTGAACATCAGTCAAATACAGGGTTAAAATGTCCTGACATCCTCCCAGGCTCAAGGTGAATTCGTATTCTCCGGGATTCAAAGAACTGATATCAAAGGCATTTTCGGTACTTATGAATTCTCCGGGACCCGACCAATCACCGCTTACAGGTAAAAGCAATAAACTGTCTGCACTGCACAAAGTAATTTCTCCTCCTGCGTATAATTCCTTGATGTAGATCTCGATTTCGGCCTCACATCCTTCTAAAATATATGTGTAAGTATAGCTTTCGTTGGGTGCCGCCCTCCATGGTTCAAGCCTTCCATTAATACGGTTGGTTATACCCGGCCCGTACCATCGGCCGCCATAAATACTGGCCTCTAGAAAATAAAGCTGAGAGGAACAGATAGTATCGATATCGGGCATCATTAATTCCGCACCTACATCAACCCTCTTACTCTCACTGCAGCCGTTGAGTGCATTATAGGTAATGAGAAATGATCCCTCTACTTCAGGAAAAAATAGCCCACTGCTGTCGATATGGGGACCCGACCAATACCCACCATTTGGAAAGCCACCACTAACCACCCATGGGTCAGCACCTAGACATGCTGCCTCCCTGTCACCGGATCGAATATGCCGCACGTATACTGTGTCTGAAACTGAGCAGCCATTGGGTGCGAAGTAAGTAATGATGTCTCTATTCAGTGGCTCTTCCTCAGTTCTCCACCTCCAAAATTGATACCTTCCGGTCTGCCGATGTGCATTGGGAATTATTTCGGAGTAAAATTCTCCACCAGTAATGCTCATTTGAAAAATATGGTCACCACGAGAAGCGCAAAATGTATCAGATTGCAATGGATTGAGGAAGGCGGGACTTTCAAGAGGGGTATAGACAAAGAAGGCCTCTCCTGTATTGCCACCATTATTATCTGTTACCAGTAATGTCACTTCAGTAGTCAATTCGGGGCACAATGACACTATATCTGTATTTGAAGCAGTAAAGTTCCAACTGTAGGAATAGTTTCCACTTCCACCACTTACGACAGCCGAAAAATAAATACATTCACCGGGGCAGCCAGGTCCATCAACTAATACAATCTCCACTTTTAAAGGACAATTCTCGAGCAGAAATAATAGATTGCTTTCCACTTCATGGTTGTTTCCGCAATTGTCAGGCAAAATCCCACTAAAAAATAATCGGTAGTTGCCCGTTACCTCAGGGGGAGGATCAAAAAAGACTTCAAAGTTTTGCGCTAAACCTGTTTCATCATCGCAATCAATAGGAATTACATCCAGAATATTGGCGGTTGAAGGACCCACCAGTGAAAAATTTTCATTGATTAGCAAATCACATGGAATGCCATCATCAATGTAAAATGAAGCCATATACATTGGACAGTCGGGCGAAGTGGGGAGTTGTAAATTAGGAGGTTGGGGATCCTCTATTTCCACCGACCATGAGGCCTGCCAGCCGATTGCAGCAATATTTTCATCACTGACGAAATGAAAGGTAATGCATCCACTCAGGGCTAAAAGGGTAGGGGGTGGCTGCAGGGTACCTGACAATTGAGCGATAAGAGGAGAACTGGTATCGGGGCCATCATAAACACTCAATATATCGAAATTGGCTTCTGTGGCAAAGTAATCAAATACCACAATGATCTCGGTGGCTCCCTGTACACAGATGGTAAAGGTGTAGTTTTCATTGTGAGCGTATTGGCCTTCTTCTGCTCCGTTGTTGCTGTCTGTAAATATACCTTCACAGTCAAAAACCACCAAATCTTGCATTTCATAGACATTCTGAGTGTAACCGGCAGAGGAAAAAGTCATAGTCGAAAGGATGATCCAAACAAAAAGGTGCCAAACAAATGGGAAGGGAAATCGAGTTTTTTCCGCTAATGGACTGAAATACTTAATACTGAGCAATTTTTTTCTCATTCTCTAACAATTGTGACCGTTGGGGTGATGATTTCGTTGGATTGATTCCCGGCCCGATCCACCAAATAAAGGTAGAAAAATGTATTTTCAGCCGATCCATTTCCAAATAGGAATAGAGAGGGAAACTCAATATTCAATTGTCCGGTTATGGCTACCTCAGTACCAATGGGAGCTATGGGACCAATATAAAAGCCATCGTAGTTTTCCAATCTGGCATCTCTTACAAAAATTGAATTCACATCGGGGTCTTCCTGTCCAATGTCGCCATCTCCATCTCTGTACTCAATGGTGATAATGAGAATATCGCTGAATTGAACAACAGTATCAGTAGAAATACTGACTAACTCGATCTCAGGAATTACTGAAAAAGGCGGACCATCATCTTTATTACAGGAAGAAAAAGTGATCAGGCACGTCAGCAAAATCAGAAAGCTATTGAGAAAACAGCAGCGAAAGGTAGCTTTTGATATCATAAGAAGCTTCATTAGTTGGTATTTCTGTAATGGATTGGTCCGGCTCTTTGATATACAGCCGCAGATACAATTGATCCTCTCCTCCGAAAAAATCCGGTGGCCAAATGCTATACCGGAGATAGTACTCTTCGACATCACCATACAATCCTCTGCCAAAAAGCGGGACATCGAGCAAATCCAATTCGTAGGATATCTCCCCTTCAAAATCGTTCATTTTCGAAGACAACCGAATATGATGCTCATCCAAACTGTGGATATCTACCGAACTGTGAGTAACTGAAAAATACAGGTGTAAAGAGTCAAACTCCGAGGGCACAATTACCGCAGCTTTGTCTTTATGCCTATTCAGCAATAAATCACTTTGAAAAACTAGCATTCCCCTGAAGTTCGACTTTGGTTGTGGGTCCTCCACCGGCAAATTCCCCAGGATGTCCCGAGCTCCGTTCTTAATCCAATTGGTGATATTTTGAATGTACTCTTCTCTATTCTGCAGCCAATCCGAGTCCGGCTCTAACTGAAAAGGCATTGGTGGACTGATGGTTCCGTCTATTCTGGCCATAAGAACAGATTGATCCGGTCGCCCCGGATGGACTCTGTATTCATAGTTTCCATCGTTCTTGATCGGCATTTGGTAGATCATGGTGTTGTAGGTGCTTTCTATAGTTCTAAAGTCGGGTTCAAAAGTGCCGTCGTGGCAAGCGACATTAGCACAGGTGGGGTGAAAAATATTGACAAATAATCCAGCTATAGAATTGGGATCGGGATTGGTAATTTGGAAATTCACCGTATCCTGACCGGGCAAAGTTTCATCAAAGGGGTTCACTTCCTCTTTTTCAGAGCAAGATTGAAAAAAAAGAAATCCACCGAGGGTTATAGGAATAAACCAGATGGCATACTTTTTTATCCAATTGATCTTTTTCATTGGATAGATTTAAATGCGATCAAAAAGTGAGCGAGCATTTATATCCAGCAAGCCGGCCGATTTTACCTGATCCTTAATTCCGAATATATCTGCAATGGTGGGAGTGATATCTGCAGCATCCCCAATGGGATTGTCGCTACTGCCTACTTTAAGGCCAGCATCAATTCCGGTGCCAACCATTAGAGAAAAAATCCTCCTGGTATTTTCATTTCCTGCCGAGTGGTCGTATGCATACCAATCGTTGAGATCCTGAATTGGGTTGGGATCTTTATCCCGGCCATGTTCCGGCATTACGAGCATAATAGTATTGTCTTGCATCTCGGGTATTCGCTGAATTTCACGCCACAAAAACCCCACCCCGTGATCAGCCCTATGAAGATTTTTTAAATAAGCTGTGAAATCCGAGTGACAAACATCTATGTCGGACAAATCTACAACCAGTAGTTTGGGCTTAAAATACCGCAGCACCTCAACTGCATAACCAATTGTTTTAAGATCCCGGTTGTCATTGACGGGAGGCAAGATCACCTGACCCTGCTTGACCTTATCAAACATATACCTTACAAATTCGCGTATTTTGTTCTCCTCTTCAGCAGTGTTGTACAAATGGGGTATCTCAAGCCCTTCCGCCACAAAATTGTTGTTTAGGAAGTTTCTTATTTCCCGAATGATTTCCCAATCCGTTTCCGGGTGATAATTTTTGAAATCCATAAAATGTTTTTGGCCCGGAGCCCCAAAAGTGGTCAGAGGTGCCAAAAAATTACCGCCATATTGCCTTCCATAATCGGGATGGTCTGAATAGTTGAGCAGTGGTCTTGATCCTCCTATGCCAACTCCTACAAACCAACAATCTGTTGCTTTAAAGCCGGCATGTCTGCGCAAGTACTCAAAAATGGTTGGTGATGCAGGACGGTCACGCAAACCCTGGGTTACATAGTAGTTGCCGGAAACTCCGGTACACAACCCATTGAAATGCCCGGCGCCACCTCTCGCAAATCTCACTTCAGGAAAAAGAGTTCCCTGGGACTCTAAACTATCCTCAAGCAGACGTTCGATTGGAAATGCCCCTACAATATTGTTTTGAGTGTCGTCTCTTCCATAGGCAATTTTATCTTCAGGTGGGGCTCCATCCAACAGATTGTACATGATATTCCCCTCTATGTCTTCGTTTTGGCTACCGGCCAGATATCTCTTCAATACCGATTCTTGCTGCCTCACCCCTCCGGCAAATAGTACAAATACCACATGCTGGGCCAGTGGTGCTGTAGTCTGTGCTTTGAGAAGGCCTCCGGGTAAAATATAGGGCATACCAATCACTCCCCCGGCTACAAGTGCTGAATTTCTGATGAATTTTCTCCTTTTCATAACCATTATTTTTAATAGTGAAAGTGCTCGTTACTGGTTGCAAATGCAAAGAAAAAGTGCTCCGGCAGTGCATCGGGCCTGCTATTAATGTAGTTTTTCATAAACTTGAGCTCAGCCTCAGTGGGCTGGCGAATGAAAAACCTCTTGTACAAGTCCCTAATGAATTTTTCAGGGTTGGACCTCATTTCCTCCTTACTTGGCATCACCACCTCCCCGGTATTCATATACTTGCTTACAAGGATGTCAAATGCCACCTGCTTATCTCCAATAGATTCAATTGCCTGAAGGGCATCTAACATATCGTTGGGACTCATCGCCTTTCTGAACAAATTAGTGTAGAGAATGGAAATGTACTGAACCTCCGTTTTCCCTTTGTCTTTCTCAGAATTGACGGGAAGGATGGTCTGCGACTCAATTTCATAGATGTAGTCTTTCTCGGTGCAAGAAAAAAACATGAAAAAACAGAACAGCAGAGCAGTCGCTGCTATCTTACCTAAAGTTTGCGTATTCATCAGTAACCATTATCTCTGAAATAATAAAATCTATGTCCCCGGTCTGGATAAATTCCGGAAGAAAAGTAATCATTTCCAAAGGCGAAGGGACTCTGTTGAGGTAAATTTGAAAAGCCCAAATGATCAATCCCTCGGCCATAGCGGGTGAGTGAATCAATATATCCACAAAGTCTTCCTTGTTTGAACCAATACGGTCAAATATTCTGGAGGGAACTTCATTTTCTACCATTTGAAAGCTATTTTCAAATTCCTCTTCAGTTGGTAACCTCCACAGTAATTCATCAAAGGCAGCCCTCACGAAGTTAAAGGTATTCATATTGATCTCGTCATAAATACCATTGTTGATCATTGTTCCAAAAACATGGTGAAATTTGATTTTTCGATCGAATAGTTGTTCTCTACTGTCAATTACGGCTCTATACTTTCGAATGGTGTTTTGTCTTCGGTAAAAACTATCCCAGTTTCCCTCCAGAGAATCTTTAAGAGCGCCAAATGAGGCAATATTGATCCTACTTTGAATATAGCCATCTGAAACACCCTCCATACATCTGATCTTTGCCAGATTGTAGAGGTTCAGGATATAGGCCGCTCTGTAAGACCCCTCTCCCTCCCGGGCACTTTCATCATTCATCAACTCATATATGATCGCCATTCGAACAGATCTTTTCAGGCTATCCACCTGCAATCTCTGAAGAGCCTCTGTCATTTCTTGTTCTAGTGGTTCTCTTCCGATAAGATCGATAAAAACTCGCTGGATGTAATTTTCAATCTTAATTCTGGAAATATTGACAGCAGAAACCGGTTCATTACCGGAAATAAGGATAGTTTCTTTCTTGCAGGAGGAAATTAAAAGGGAGGTGGCTACACACACAAAAATCAGGAGTGCAACCGGACGGAATTTAGGAAAAAACTGTTGCCTGTCCATACTTGAATCATTAATTACTGCCTAAAGTTGACAGTTTTAATCACCGAATATACGTGAAAAAAATGGGATTTTCAAAGCATTGGGCATCTTTTTTGAGAAATAGCCTAATTTTAACAAAAACTACAGCTGAGAAAGGTGACCGGATTCCTTCTTTAATTTCTCAGGCAGCATTTCGCGCAGCATTGATAATGCCGTACATGCATCTCAATACAATGCCTTGCAAGGCCACCTTAGCTGAATCTGACAACTCTTCATCTTTCATTAGCAATTGCTGCAAAGCAAATTGCTGTATGGCAATTACGGGTAGTATGATTTTTTCCCTGATTCGAATGGACTCCCTGGACACTGGATTGTCCTCCAGCAATTCCTTCTGACCGGAAATAACAATTATCCACTTTACAGAGAGGTTGTACTCCATGAAAATAATATCGAAAAATGCAGCGTAATCTGGATGGTCTTTTAGATAAGCCGTTGCGGGGAAAAAGGCCTTAGCAAGGGACTGCATACTATTGTTGATAAGCGCTCTGAAGAAGGGGGAATTTTGATAGAGTTGTTTCACCTCATCCAAACGGCCGGATTTATCCATTTTTTCTATAGCAGTTCCCAAGCCAAAAAATCCGGGTACATTTTGTTTCATTTGTGCCCAGGACCCGACAAAGGGTATTGCCCGTAGATCATCAAAGGTAAAAGGAGCATCACCTGAGCGCTTTACCGGGCGGGAGCCTATGTTGGTTTTTCCAAAAAACCTGAGAGGTGTAGCCTGTTCGAGATACTTTAGGAATGCAGGATGCTCTTTCAGGGCAACGTAGGCCCTCCTGCTCTCAGCTGCCAATTCCCCGAGGAGCTGATCCTGCACAGCTGACAATTTGCATTGGCGAACCGGGTAAATGGCATTCTCCAAAGCACTGGTCAGCAACTGCTCCAGATTGAATTGACAAGCTAGAGGGTTGCCAAAATTGGTGCTGATGGTTTGCCCCTGAATAGTAAGTTGAATTTCACGTGCTTCTATTTGCGGGCCGAGGGAGGAGTAAAAGGCATGTGTATTACCACCGCCTCTCGATGGAGGGCCGCCCCTGCCATCGAAAAATACCACTTTAATGCCGTACTTTCGGGATACCCGCGTCAATTCTTCTTTTGCCTTAAAGATGGAATAATTGGCCTGCAGGTATCCACCGTCTTTAGTTCCATCAGAGAACCCAAGCATTATAGTTTGTTTGTGACCACGGGATTTCAAATGAGCGCGATAAACCGGGTTTTGATACAACAGTTCCATGATCACCGGTGCACTCGCGAGAAAGTCTATGCTTTCAAAAAGTGGAATTATATCGAGGGGGATCGAAGGCTTGCCGAATGTCGCCCGGGCTATGGAGAATACAATGGCCACATCTCCTGCGCCCATACTGTTGCTTATGATATATCGGGAGCAGGCCTCTTCTCCATTGGTCTGCTGAATGGTGGGAATGATCTTGAAGGTCTCAATCATTTCATGGAAAAAATCACTGTCAGACTGAAAAGTGTCAAGATTAGCTTTAGTCCTCAAAATTGCATCCACCAGCTCCGGACTCTCCTGATCGGGCATATAATCTTCCGACTTGGTTACTGCTGCCCACAATGCTCTGTGCTTTCGGCTATCCTGCCTGATATCCATAGGAGCCATGAAGAACTTAAATATACGGGTTTTTAGGATAAACTGATCCAATAAGTCCATAAAAAGTGACTGATGCCGCTCTTTTAATTCCCTTTTTACAAAGTTTAGGTCCTCTCGAAGCTCCGCCCAATTGTAGTAAGCTTTATCGGGCTCACCATAAACGGCATTGAATATTTTACGCTCAATATTCAGCAATTGATCATCTGCTCCCTTAAAGGTAATCCTTCTCCTGAGTTTTCGAATATCCCGATAATAGCACTTTAGAGCGGTCTCCCTCAACCTGGCAGCTACCTTCAGGGTGGTTTCATGAGTGACAAAAGGATTGCCATCACGATCTCCTCCGGGCCAAAAGCCAACACTTATCAAATTGTAGTTGTGGAATTCTTTACCCAGATAATCTGCCTGTTGTTCTATTTTTTCAATGATCGCCGGGATAACCTGATAAAAAATATTCTCCAGATACCAACACAGACTGACTGCTTCATCGTAGGGAGAGGGCTTGATTCTGTTAATAAAGGGCGTCTTACCCAATTGCTGAAGGATGAGATCGATACTCTGCAAATCCCCTTGTCTAATGGCCTCCTCCAGATCAGTAATAATGGCGAGAACACTACCGGGATAAAATTGGGTGGGATGAGCAGTGAGGACAATGCGAAGACCAAAGTCATTCAGCTTGTCAATCAGTTCCTCAGAATGAGCATCAGCCTGCACTCTGGCCATCAGATGTCCAAGAGAACCCTTCCCTGTAACATCATTTATCCATTCAAAGGTTGCATCCTCCACTGAATCAAAAAGTACTACCTGTCTTTCGACATACTGAATAAACCGAAACAGAAGATCTCTTTGCTCTTCAATTCCTGATTCAGGCAGGTATTCCTCAAAGAAACTGAAAACCATCTCACGAGGGTGAATGCCCTCCTCAAAGGCTTTTTTGCAGTGCTGCTGAAACAAGGGTAGTAAAGTTCCAGTCTGAAATATATCTTCAAAAGGGAGATTCAGGAAAAGACTATTGTAAATGAGGAATCGATTTTCTACTATTTCCCTATATCTGACTGGTTTCATAATCGGCTAATTTTTACTCAATATTGGAGATTTTTTTCAAACTAAAAAATTTCCTTTCAAAGATAATACCTTATACAAGACCCTTCCATATACTTTTGGTTCAAAAATCTACTCTTCCAGTTTTAAAATCCAGGGGCAAGTTTTGAAATATTTTTTTGATAAAACTTTCCTTGTATGCTTCAAAAAGTCTTTATCTTTGCGCTCCAATTAAAGGGCGTGGTAGCTCAGCTGGTTAGAGCGCAGGATTCATAATCCTGAGGTCGGGAGTTCAAGTCTCCCCCACGCTACAGGAAGAAAGGGTAAGTAACTGATTAGCAGCTGCTTATCCTTTTTTTGTTCCAGCTGGCTAAAATTGATGTTGCCTAAAAAAGGTCAATATTTCCTCCTGCCGGGTAAAATTCAGTCTGTCTTTACAAATGGGAAGTACTCTCTCATGCCCTTATTCAGCACCAACTCGAGCAAATACCATCCAGGCGCCAATCCTGAAACATCAACTTTGTATTTCTCACCTGTTTCGGAAGAATGAGTGACCCTTTTCTGAGATATCTGCTTCCCCGCAGCATTGACTATGGTATAAGATTGAATACTTAGAGGAATGTCTGCTACTACATGGAGATGATTTCTTGTGGGATTGGGCATCAATTGAATAGAGTTTTCATTGGCTTCATCCTTTACATAACTTATGCAATAGCCAAGTGAATCAAATTGATAATCTTCTCCAAAAAACTCTTTTGACATCTCCAGAAAAACACAGCTGCGCGACCCTAAAAATTCCAAAACCTCCATATTGAATTGTTCCCATTGATCCACACTTTCCGGAAAACCCCATCTTTCAATATGATGGGACATTTCAGTCCTCAATGAATTTGCAGTTTCTATAGCAAGGGAGATGGTTCGCTCCGGATCAAAAGTATCGGCTAAATGCCGGTTGATTGCATTGACAAAGCGGGACCTAAAAATTTCACTTTCCATCAAATTTCGAAAAAGCTCGGTACTCCAGAGCGGATTGGGCCATGGATTGTTTGTTGAATCCATCAAATGATTATAAGGATTGAAGTAGAGATCAGCCAAAGCATCGTCGTTGTCAAAATACACCCAACGCCACTTGCCATTTTCTGATCGATCGCGCCAAAATCTGATATTATTTCCAGGCCAGTCATAGGTAGCGATAAACATCTTGGCAATGTAATAGTCGATGAAGTTTTCAACATCCATCCACTCTTCTACCATCCGGAAGTGCATTTCTTCCTCAAGAGAATGATTCCGAACATATTCCATCATTTCCAGATAATCATCGCGCTCGCCTTCCACAATGGTAAAGCCACCAAATTCAAGTAAATCCAGGTGATCTTCATCTACCCCCAGGTGACTTTGAAAGTAATATTTATCGATTCTGTCCCGAATATTGATCAAGCCCCAGTAAGCTCCGTTTATGAACAGGATTGCCGGTCTGTATCTCTGCTGTTCAAATCCCATCGGTGCGACAATCAAATGAGTGAGCCCATCAATATACATGGTGCGCACAAAATCTTGCCCGGAATTTCTAAGTAACAGTCTGTGGTACTCATTTGGTCCCTCTTCAAAAAAATCATGTCTAATGCGGTCTTCACCATAGTATGATCTTGCATAGAGGCGAATCGACTTGGAGGGCATTGATCTGCTTCCGCCCCCGTGAATTCTGATTCCGGTCTTTTGATCCAATTGCTTTTCAAAAGCTTCATCAAAATAGAAGAGATGCGTTTCCCGTTCCCATTCTCTTCCCCTTTTATGAAAATTTCCACCCGACCATGCTCCTTCCCAGGGGTTTTCGTCATAGCTGTTTCCGGGAACAAACAGGCCGCGGTAATGATCGAAAAGATCTCCTTCCTCTAACACCAAAGAAAATACAGGAAGCTCAAGATGAGTAAAATACTCACTCCCAACAAAGAATGTCCCTGTGAGTACATCGGTTACAGGCTCACCATCTTTAAAGCCAGCAGCTCTGACCACATGAGCTCTGGGTAAATCATCACCGGGAGGTCGCCATCTGTACCAGGGAGGAGAGGATGAGGAATTGGTGGGAATTTCAATTATGGGATTATTTTCAAGTACCTCTGTCGGCAGCAACTCAATACTACTCAGCAGTAAACTATCATCGGAACCGGGTAAGTCACCATTGATTGTGAAATAAATTTCAATCTCATTTTCGCCTGGAACAATAACTTCCAAAGACAATGTGTCATCATAAAACCCGGAAGGATGAGACCAGGTGAGTGATAATTCAAAGTTGGGCAGATTGGGCGCTCCAGGGCTGGGTCTTTCAAATGTTTCAAAATCAGCACCCCCATCGGGTAAACGCCCATAAGAAAGATCGCGCCCCAGCGATGCTGGAGGTATGTGATCCAGTAGGTTTCCATCGGGGTCTGAGAGCAATAAGGGCTCACCCTCAGAGGAAATTTTAAAATTGGTGTGCAGTTCACCCTCTGTCCTGTTTTTTCCGGAGGCAAATACCAGCAAAAACGATCGCGGAGCCATGGAAACCGAGGGGAAACGCCATTGGTAGGGATTGCTATCTGAATCAGATAGATAATAACCCTCAACAGTTACTGTGTCATCTGAATGATTGTACAACTCAATCCAATCTTCAAAGTCGCCATCCTCATCCGCCAAAGTAAAGCCATTGGAGGCCATAAATTCGTTGATAAAAACCCCCGTCTGCGCACTATAGGGTGCAGGAAAAAATAGAATTGCGGTCAATAAGAGGGAGCAAGCAATTGCCCCGGAAATGTTCATTCTTGATAAATTTTTCCAAAAAAACAAACAACAACTGCACCAACGAAGAGGTGGACCCTGAAGATTGTTGGGAGTCCACTTTTTAATAGCCAATTGAAAGAGTTCCCGATAGCCAAATCAATGGCAAGGTGTACCAGGTATTCGCGGGAAAAAATTGGGCATCAATTGAATCTCACTACACGGGAAAAATACCTGAACCCTTCTTTGGATATAACCTCCATCAGGTAAATGCCGGGTGGGCCACTTCCGATATCGACAGAAATTTCTCCGGAAGCCCCGTAAAATGGCCTCTCCTTTTGAAATAACAACCTGCCTGAACTGTCGTAAATGCGAATAAATTCGATTTCAGGGGAGTCGTCAATAAAAAATGCAATTTTCCCTGTAGTGGGATTTGGGAAAACTGAGACTTTTCTCTCCTTCACTTCTCCCACAGTGCTCACACACTCTTCCCACACCAATTCGAAGTCGTCCTCTTCAAAAAAGCTGCGAGTCATTTCAAAAAATGCACAAGGTCTTTTGGCCAAAAAATTGAGAATCTCCTGAAAGTGACGATTCCAATCTGAAAAGCTGTCAGGATACTTCCATCGCTCAATATGGTGTGGCATTTCGTAGGCAATATTGGCTGCGGCCAACTCTGCAATTTCCATAGTTCGAGACGGGTGATAAGTAGTCTTTAATTGGTGTACGGCAGTCTCTGCAAATTGCTGCCGAAACCCGTAATTTTCCATTAAACTTCTGAAAAGCTGAGTGGTCCACAATGGATTTGGCCAGTCATCGCCTGATAGTATGGTGAGGTAATCGTAGCTATTGAAGTAAATGTCTTCGAAGGCATCGTCATTGTCAAACCAAATCCACCTCCACTTGCCGTCACTGCTTCTATCTCTCCAGAAATCCAAATTGTTACCCGGCCAATCCCGCGTACCAAAAAACATTTTCCCAATGTAGTAACTGATAAAGTTTTCAAGATCGATCTGGTTGGCGACAAAATCAAAATGCAGGGGATCAGAGAGATCATTCACTTCTATGTACTCCATCATTTCAAGGTAATCGTTTGCTGTTCCCGTATTGACCTCGTAGCGAATTCCCCAACTATGCGAAATCAGGTCGAGTTCTTCTTCTGAGACTCCAAAGTGGGACTCAAAGTAATAGGGGTCGAGACGTTCACGTATATTTATGATTCCCCAGTAAGCGCCATTTATAAATAAAACAGCCGGACGGTATAGCTGTCTCTCAACATCCAGGTCACTGATGATCAAGTGTGTCAATGGATCAGCCAGATAGGCTTTCAAAAAGTCCTGACCTGCATTTCTGAGCAATAAGCGCTTAAATCTTTGAATCCCTTCATCGGGAAAAAAGGGATACTCGATCTCATTTTTTCCATACCCCTCTCTGGCGTACAGTCTGAGAGATTTCTGAGGCAGGGACCTGCTTGCGCTACCGTGTATTCTTATACCTAGATTCTGTTCAAGTGCGAGTTCACCATTTTCAAAAAAGAAAAAACCGGCTTCCCTTTCCCACTCTCTGCCGCGATTGTGAAAATTCCCCCCTGTCCAAAAACCCCCTTGTTGCGGATTATCCTCAAATCCTTGTCCGGGAACAAAAATCCCGTTTTCGTAATCAAACAAGCCATCTTCCGGACTAACAATGGAAATTACCGGTAGATCAAATCTCTCATCTGCCCCGGAATCAATAAAGTAGGTTGCAGTTTTTATTTCTGTTCGCGGATCCCCTCCTTCAAAAGCCCGCGCCCGAACTACATGTGAACGAAATAAATCTTCACCCGGCATCCTCCAGCGGTACCACCAATCAGAGCTCTCGTGATTGGTTGGGATATAAATGATCGGATTGTTTTCTATATCTGCAGATGGTAATAACACCAAAGGTCCGATGTACAAGCTGTCGGATGTCGTGGGCAGGTCTCCATTGAGAGTGTAGAAAATCTGAAAATTGCCCTCCACCTCCATTTCGAGCGCCAGGGTATCAGCGTAAAACCCGGAGGATTGTGAAAAGCTAATAGCAGTTTCGAAAGGTCTAATATTGGTGCTTCCGGGCGTTGGCAGGTCGAAGAACTTGAAATGTGAGCCTCCATCCGGATATCTGCCATAAGAGACGTCCCTTGGCACAGGCACCGCCGGGATGTAATCCAGTGTATTGCCGTCGGGATCGGATAGAATGAGTGGTTCTCCTGAGGCAGAAATACTAAAATTGGTGTGTAACTGATCTCCAAATCTGTTTTTCCCTGATGCAAATACCAATAAGTATCCCCCGGGAGGAATCTCCCTGGACGGAAATCTCCACCTCAGCGGATGGTTGTCGTTATCAGATAGATAATACCCTTGAATATTGACCGGTTGATCA
>REEI01000092.1 GCA_007695145.1 Saprospirales bacterium
GACTGGGCTCCAGGAGTGAATGATTTCAATTCCAATATGGTGCGATTAATAGTGCACCATCAGAGAAAAACAAACAGAGTTTTGGCAATTTCAATTCCAATATGGTGCGATTAATAGGCGGAATTATGAGTATATCTGGTTTTTTTTCAATGATTTCAATTCCAATATGGTGCGATTAATAGCCGTTGCAAATATATGTTTATTTCGCTAATTCTCAAAACTTTATTCCATCAATATTTGGGATTATTATGGGGCCGGGCTCGTCTGCCCCCAATAGTGTAAAATACCCAAGGGAGCGACGACCCCCTATAAAAACTGATCCAACTTGTTTTTATCCACTCCAACAATCTGCTTGTCCATCCATCGCTCTTGCCTGCTGGTAAAGATAATTACACTATCTACACGGCTATCTATCAAATCACCTATTTCGGATTTAAGCTGCTTGAGCTTTAAATCGGTTAATTCACCTTCAAAGACAGAATTCTGGATCCAATGCAGGTATCGACGACACAATTTCAACATTTTTCCCACCCGCTTTACATTTACATCATAGACCAATATTACATACATATCCGCATATTTTTTACCACCAAACTTTGAAAGGCTTGTACTCCTCGTCTATGCGAAGGATATACTTCGCAATTTTGTAACACTCCAGTTTAACCAATTGCTTGTAACTCACCTTTCGCTTTAAGGTCCTGTGCTTTATAGTTTCACCTGCCTTTTCTTCCCACACCTTGATAAAGGTCTTTTTTCCGGTTTCATTCAAAGTACAACCCTTTACCTCGCGCTGAAAATGACTAGCTTGAATCTCACGTTTGTTCAATACCCGAAATATAACCCTGTCTACAAGTACCGGCTTGAATACCTCAGCCAAATCAAGTGCGAGACTGTATCGGCGAAAGCCCGGCTCATGGAGAAAACTGATCGTTGGATTGAGTTGGGTATGATACAGCTGGTCCAGGGCTAGTGTGTAACACATCATGTTTCCAAACGAAATGAGAGCGTTGACCTCATTGGAAGGTGGTCGTTTTATTCTAGGACCCATTTCAAAATGAGTGATAATTTCTTCAAAAGCTCTGTAGTAAATCTGCCGGATATTTCCCTCCACTCCCATCAGTTCAGATGGCTCTTCAACACCCTCAATACCTTTCCGAAGCTTCTCAATGGAAGCGATATTTGATTCCAATTGCCTGCCTCTATTCTGATAGTATCGCAAATTTTTTAACATATTGAAGCTCCCACCTTCCAGAAAGGCCCGTGCCAAATGCATCCTCCTATTGCTGCGCAGGTAGGTTCTTGTCTGCTCAATTTGCATCTTCCCCGCATGTAGATAATCCTTGGGCATAAAGGAACCAGTGTAATGTTCATAATAATCAAAAAAATGGACAGGTATTTGCTGCCGGGCAAGGAAATTGTAGAGTGCACTATTGGCATCTAAACTACCAAATACAAACAGGTTTTTCACTCCCTCAACGGGCAGGTATTTGGGCTTGCCCTCCACTCCTGATTGATCAACCGGAATAAATTTCAGGGTGTTGTCCTTGCGGCTGAGTCGACCGGGATTGAATAAGTAGTAGGATTTTTTCATAGTCCGGTATTTTTACCCGTACTCAATCTCATATAGGTAGGCCCCATCTCAACTACCTTCTTCACCTGAGTAACAGAATTCATAGTAAGCGCATCTTTTGCAAATTTTACTGTTGATTGCCGGGGGACAGTGGTCACTTTCAACTACACCTTCAATGGCATTGATCCATTCCGGAATTGCTTTCCGATCTTCTGCTTTAAGTTCCACCAGACTTCGGTGGCGCAACTTAGGGTATTCGATAATGCCGGTAACTCCCTCAATCCCCTCCAATTCAAACCTCCAGATATAATATTTCACTTGAGCCTCATGCGATTCTTCAATTTTATCGGACTTTTTAGTTTCGTGAATGATTTTGTCTCTGTGATTGTAAAAATCTACTTTCATGCCATCTAAAGCCACTTGAGAAAACCCGGATGCTCTACGGCTGTAGGCTGTCTCCTCTATCAACTTTCCCTCTGCCACCAGATCAGAGGTGTGTTCCATATTGATACCATGCGCAAATAACCAAAGCTTCCTATGGCAGGTATGAAAATAGGCAATATGTGTACCTGTAATTGGCATTGCGTAAAAATAGAGCAGGAAACAGAAAAAACCAAATAGCTGGCGAATAAATTTGTCTTGTTTCAATTTTCATCCTATCTGAGAACAGGAGAACATATTAAAAAGCCCTGACTAATTCCATCTGTATCCATCTGCATATTCCGGTATTGGCAAAGCATAAATAATGAAATATGCACCCACATTGAGTTGTAAATATTCTCCCATCTCTACTATATCTGCCTTTCTTTATCCCGGTGAAGTTGAGCAAGGAAAAGGTGAACTGAGGCTGTATTGGGCAATTTCATTGAAGAATTCAGCTCCCGGGTGAGAAAGTTGATCCAACCAATAGCCAAGTCTTTTTATAGCAGCCGTATCTCGGATTGCCTTACCATATACAATCAACTTTTCTATATCCAGGTCCTTTGAGTGATTCAATGAATCTACTAAATTGCCATAAGTGCCGGCATACTTAGGTTTGTCATAACAATCTACGAGGTTTTTTTTATCTACCCATGGTTAGTTTTTGACCAACCAAATGTTACAGCTTATAGAGGTAATCCTATTTTATACTTCATTTAAGCCGTCTTTGGGGAAGACTTTAATAAAGGGGAACTGAAATATTAGCGTCTCATTGATTACCTTTTGTTGTACCATTTCCTATAAATCGGTTAGGAATCTTCACACAAATAGTAATAGGTGCATCGTGGGGTGATCTATTCTCATTCATAGAAATAATGCAACCCCAATATGGATCGCCCAATGGTTTTAGTCAAACAACTCAGTTAAAAAAACTTTCAATTCATTGATAATGACAGCTGCCTCCATAACAAAGGTTTTGGGTAGTTGATGTTTTAACCTTTTGTCCCATGTGATTTGAACTTGATTAAGTCGTTTTGGTTGGAAGAAATCACTACTGTTTGTGAAGGGAACATTTTTATACTCACACTTCTTCACAAATGCGTTTTTTACACTTTGCCAGTTAATACTATTAATATTCTCTTTGATATACCAAACGTCAAAGTAATCACGAGCTTCACCTCTGTTCCGTTGAATGAGTGCACGCAATTTTTCTGCTAAAATCTCATGAACATCATAACAGGGAATGGACGTCTGAATTAATTCTACATCACCATAAAAATGAAATATCTTCCGCATATTTTGACGGAATAAAACCAGCTCATAGGATCGAAATTCGCACCAGATTTTGGTATGACAGTCTTTGCCGAAAACGGGTGGCTTATTACGCTCATGGTTTGCCCCCCAGAAACACACCTCCACATCCCAACCTATCGGCATGTCATTAAGCACAACCGGATTGAATGTAAGAATTTTAAAAGCAATTCCGCTTTTATCCATTACTTGTTCACAGACCTGCTGAATGTGTTTCCGTGTAAGTTTAAAGTTAGCATTAGTGATTGTTGCATCAATATCTTCTGAAAATCTGTAGTCCTTAAAATAGCATTTTTTCAAGCAGGTACCTCCCTTGAAAAGAAAGTTTTCCTGTGCCCATTTTTGGCTGAAAAAGCCGTTGAGAAAATGCCCAAGCACATAATCCTTGTCTATGGTATTCCCCGGAAGTTGAAGTTCTTCAGCTATTTCCCTGATTTCTTTTTGTAAAATCATCAACTTACTTTTTTACTCATCAAAAGGATGTCTTCTTCCGGCACATTGATACGTAACCGCCACCTGGCATTAAATGGTCCTTTATCATCTTCCTGTGGGTCGAGCAGGTTGTATTTTATATTGACTTTGCTTTGGGCAAAAT
>REEI01000112.1 GCA_007695145.1 Saprospirales bacterium
GCACTGCTCCTTCAAAATCAACCGCTCAGACTCAGTCAACAAAGAGGATAACTCTCTGTAAACACTCTGGTGGTATTCATTGAGCCAGGTTTTCTCCTCAGGGCTGAGAAGATCGGGATTTATTAATTTTTGGTCAAATGCCATAAGAGTTAAGGTTTCCAGAAATTGAAAACCATCCCCTCTGTCCCGGCAAACAACCAAATTTTCGCAGCGTATTCCATAATGCCCCTCAAGATAATAACCCGGTTCATTTGAGGTGATCATTCCCTCCCTTAAGACAGAAGTTCCCCTCTGTGAGAGATTAGGGACAAAACCCTGAGGAGGCTCGTGGACATTTAAAAAATATCCCACTCCATGACCCGTCCCGTGACCGTAATTCAATCCATGATTCCATAGTGGCTGACGGGCCAAAATGTCTAACTGCACACCGTGAGTCCCCTCCGGAAATACAGCCCTGCTCAATGCGATCATTCCCTTCAGCACCAGGGTAAAGTGTTGTCTTTCCCTATCATTTGGCTCAGAGAGATGAATGGTCCGCGTGATATCAGTGGTGCCATCTAAATACTGCCCTCCGGAATCCACCAGCAACATCCCCTCCTTTTCAATCTCCGAAAAATGGCTTTCTGTGGCCCGATAATGAACTATGGCTCCATTGCCCCTATAACCCACAATTGCATGAAAGCTCTCACCCATGTAATTTGATTGCTGAGACCGGAAGAAAGCGAGCTTTTCTGCCAGCACATATTCAGGCACAGTGCCAGACTTCAACTGCTGTTTCAACCACTCAAAAGCGCGGAATACAGCTACTCCGTCCCTTCTCATCGCTTCCTTGATATGATCGATCTCTTCATGTGTTTTACTGGCCTTCAATTGACAAACAGGGGAGCTCTTTTCAATCAGATTAGTTTTATTTGCCGCAACAGAAATCCGATAGTTCACCTGCAATGGATCAATCATCAGCCTGGTGTTTTCTGTCAAGCCAGCTATAAAATCTTCAATATGCCGATATGGCCTGATCTCTATACCATTTTCCTCCAATTGTCCGATGATTTTAGCAGAAA
This sequence comes from Saprospirales bacterium, assembly GCA_007695145.1. Classification (GTDB taxonomy): domain Bacteria; phylum Bacteroidota; class Bacteroidia; order Chitinophagales; family Saprospiraceae; genus PWJY01. Next base: position 1,062 of record REEI01000112.1, read on the forward strand.
ATTTAGAATTGTCCGAAAATAATGTAGCCTTTTCCTCATCAATTACCAACCAGGCCAAAAAGACCGGATTGCATTCTACATCACTGCCCCGAAGATTTAAAGTCCAGGCAATTTCATCAAGGGCAGTTACTAAAAGATGAGAAGCCGACTGCTGTTTCATCTCTCTGCGAATTTCAGACAATTTTTCCCCCATAGGCTTGCCGCAAAATTCCCGGGGATGCTCAAATACCGGGTGGGCAGGAAGTGGAGGTCTGTCCTCCCAAATGTGGCGAAAAACATCATCCCCTGCTATCACCTCCAATGCTGAGCCCTTCAACTTATCTCTGTACTTGCGAAATTCAGCTAATGTAATGCAGGACGCATCTACATATATCCTATCTCCGGAAAAAAGGGTTTTGCAAAGCCAGTCCGGAATAGACAACACACCTTTTTCACCCATTTTATGCAATTGAATAACAGTGCCCTTCAACTCACTTTCCGCCTGGATAAAATACCTCGAGTCCGTCCACAAACCCGCTGTATCAATTCCAACTACTACTGTTCCTGCAGATCCAGTGAAGCCCGACAACCACTCCCTCGTTTTCCAATAATCGGGCAAGTATTCACTCATATGGGGGTCGGCAGAGGGTATAATGGCGGCTTGAATGCTTTCAGAGTGCATCCATTCCCTAAGTTTTGCAATGCGCTCGTTAATTGTCAATTTCATTTTTTTGAAAATTTTCTTAGAATAATTTACATATTAAGAAAAGTATGCATATGTTTGTGTTTCCAAACTTGCGCTTTTTTTGGATGGCGTTGGAAAAAGACTACTCAAATATTTTGAGCCGGCTATTCCGGGAGGTCAAATTTACGAAAAATGAAACTGGCATGTGTATTTGTTTGTTAAAAGGATACCTGCCGGGAGCATATCAGGATGACGAAAGAACAAGAAAATGATACAGCAAAGACTAAGTCAGAAGAATTTACAGAAGCTATCCCCACAGCAGATTCAGATCATCAATTTGTTGCAGATTCCCGCTGCCAGTCTTGAGCAGAGAATTAAGGAGGAACTAGAAGCCAATCCGGCTTTGGAAGAGGGGGATAATTCTGAAGATGAAAACACTGAAACCCTGGATGACAGGGAAGATGAGTACGAAGAGGATGAAGTAGCTCAGGAGGATATGGAGATGGATGAATTCATTGAGGAGTATATCGATGATGATCCAATGACTTACCAACAGATGAGCCTCAACAATTCTGAGGAAGATGACAAAAGAGAAAGTCCTGTAACGGTTGGAAACACCTTCCACGAGCACCTGATACATCAATTGGGGATGTTGAATTTTGAAGACAAAAGACGCGAAGCAGTAGCTTTGCAAATTATTGGAAGCATTGACGAGGATGGATATTTAAGAAGGGATCCATTATCGATAGTCGATGACCTTATTTTTTCGGCCAATATAGAGACCAACGAGAAGGAAGTGCTGTCGATATTGACAAAAATTCAGGAATTCGATCCTCCTGGAATTGGTGCGCGAGATCTTCGGGAGTGTCTGCTGATTCAATTGAAGAAAAAATTAAAAGAGCATGATGTCAGTGAAATTCAGGCTGACCATCGTTTGATTGCCCTTAAAATTTTAAAAGATTACTTCGATGAATTTTCCAAAAAGCACTACAGTAAGCTTCAAAAATACCTGGAAATCACTGAGGACGAACTCAGATATGCCATTGGAGAAATACTCAAACTCAATCCCAAGCCTGCCAGCAGCTACCTGGGCGCCGGCAGTTCGATAAACCACTATGTAATTCCGGATTTCATTATAGAGAACAAAGAAGGAGATTTGAGTCTCAGGTTGAACAACCGCAATTCACCGGATCTTCAAATAAACAAGCATTACAGGGATATGCTGGAAGATTTTCAAAAGAGAAAGGAGGCCAAAAAAGTATCCAAAAAAGATAAAGAGGCGGTGCTGTTTATCAAGCAAAAGATAGATTCAGCCCGATGGTTTATTGATGCCATCCGTCAGAGACAACAGACGATGTATCACACCATGTACGCCATTATGCAATACCAATACGAGTACTTCCTCACAGGGGACTCCAGAAAGATCAGGCCAATGATCCTCAAAGATATTGCTGAACTAACCGGCCTGGATGTATCAACGGTCTCGCGGGTTGCTAATTCCAAGTTTGTTCAAACTGAATTTGGCACCCGAAAACTAAAGGACTTTTTCTCCGAGTCCATTCAAACCAAAAGCGGCGAGGATGTTTCCACTCTGGAAGTTAAGAAAATTCTATCGGATATAGTTGATGCAGAGAACAAGAAAAAACCCTTGTCGGATGAGAAGTTAAAAATGATGCTGCAGGAAAAAGGGTACGACATCGCCAGAAGAACGGTTGCAAAATACCGGGAACAATTGGGAATTCCCGTCGCCAGATTGAGAAAAGAGCTTTGATTCCAGGGCAAAGTATTTTGTTCTCAATCTTCTTTAAAAGAACATGCCAAAGGTCTATTATTCTAGAGGGTCTGTCCCAATGGTTGGATTTCCTATCGCTTGCCCACGATTCAATCAGTCATTCTGCACCAAAGCATCCGTAGCTTCGAGTTCTATATCCAATTTCTTTATCCTGGAGTATCCACCGGCCACCTCGACAAAATTGTGAATTCCCCTTGCTTTTAATATTGAGGCGGCAATCATGCTGCGATAACCACCTGCGCAATAAACAAAAGCGGTAACTCCATTGGTTCTTCGACAGGCCCACTCTCCTATGTACTCCAATGGTTTGTTGAGTGATCCTTTAACTCTACCTTTTTCAAATTCATCGGGCCTTCTCACATCCCACAATTCATAATCCTCAGCTGATTCCAATTCAGTCTTAAATTCTTCCGGGCTGACTCTATGTATATAATCGACTGATCGACCGGACAGCTTCCAGTTTTCAATTCCACCTTTTAGAAATCCGAGAATCTGATCAAAACCAACTCTGGCCAGGCGAATGATGGTTTCCTTTTCTTTTCCGGGATCGCAAACAATGAGCAGTGGCTTGTGTACTTCCTCCAGAAGGGCACCTACCCAGGGAGCGAATTGCCCATTTAATCCTATGTTAATTGAACATGGAATAAAACCCTTGTGAAAATCATCGGGAGTTCGTGTGTCCAATACGACAGCCATCTGATCTGAGGCCACTTTCGTGAATTCGGCAGGACTCAAAGCCCGAAAGCTTCTTTTGACAAGTTTATTTAAATCTATATAACCTTTTCGGTTTAGCGACACATTTTCAGGGAAATAAGCGGGAGGTGGAGCCAATCCTTTTATTACTTCCTTTATAAACTGCTCCCGACTCTGAGCCTTCAAGGCATAATTTACTTTTTTCTGGTTGCCCAGGGTGTCTACCGTCTCCTTCATCATGTTTTTACCACAAGCAGAGCCGGCCCCATGACCGGGAAAAACAACTACCTCATCCGGTAGTGGAATAATCTTTTTACTTAAACTATCGAACAACATACCCGCCAAATCTTCCATGCTAAGGTCACCGGAGTCCTGCGCAAGATCCGGTCTGCCGACATCTCCGAGAAATAGCGTATCTCCGGTAAAAATGGCCTTTTCTTTTCCGTTCTCATCCAACAACAGCCAGGTGGTAGATTCTAAAGTGTGTCCAGGAGTGTGCAATGCTTTCAGTGTGATGTTGCCGATTTTAAACTCTTCACCATCTTCAGCTATATGGGCATCAAATTCAGGATCGGCCCCCGGTCCAAAAACTACCGGTGCACCCGTCAGCTTTGAAAGCTCCAGGTGACCCGAAACAAAATCTGCGTGAAAATGGGTTTCAAAAATGAACTTTATGGTTACCCCATCTCGCCTGGAACGCTCTATATATGGGTCCGGCTCACGAAGTGGGTCAATCACTGCCGCTTCATTTCCACACCTAATATAATAGGACCCCTGAGCAAGGCAGCCCGTATAAATTTGTTCAACTTCCCAGTTCTCTGTTTTCATTCTATCGCAATTAAATTCCATATTATCCCGGCTATACAACCTCTTAGGAGTTGTATTTGGTTCCGCCGGCATTCACAAAGATAAGCACAATGCTGCACTCCAATGACAACCAGCTGCAGAGATGAATTGTTATCTTTGTGAATAATCGATCCCAATGGACAAAAAAATAAACTACAAAGTTTTTGGAGAAGGATATCCTATAGTAATCATGCATGGCCTACTGGGAATGCTCGACAACTGGCAAACATTTGCCAAAAGAATGGCGAATAACTACATGGTTTATACCATCGATCTGAGAAATCACGGCAAATCTTTTCATGATCCTTACATGGATTACCCGGATATGGCGGAAGATCTAAAAAAATTCATGGAAGACCACCACATGTTCAATGCTCACATAATGGGTCACTCCATGGGGGGAAAAGTTGCCATGCAGTTTGCTCTGGAAAATCCGGAAATGGTCGATAAACTGATTGTTGCAGACATTGCACCACATGCCTATTCCGGGGGCCATGAAGGAATATTACAGGCATTGCAATCAGTGGATGTTGAATCGGCTACGGACCGCAAAGAGGTGGAAGATCATCTGATGGACAAGCTAAAAAACCGCTCGATCGTTCTCTTTTTGATGAAAAATCTAAGTAGAACCCGGGAGGGTAATTATCAGTGGAAGCCCAATTTAGATGCCATAGAAAAGAACTATGAGAAAATACTGGAAGAGGTAAACTGTTTTAATTCTTTTGAAAAATCATCGCTCTTTTTGAAGGGTGGTCGCTCAGAGTATATAAATAATCAATCAAAGGACTCTATTTTGGGGCTTTTCCCAAACTCTGAAATTGTCAACATACCAAAAGCAGGTCACTGGATTCACGCTGATGCACCTGAAGAAACCCTGGAGCAAAGCCTTCGCTTTTTGAGTGCGGATAATTGAGCCTGAAGAGATTTGCAGTGCAATAGAAATGTAATTAAGGTAGTTTATTGCCTTAAAGAAACCTTCCGGACGGGTGCAAAACCGATACTGGAATGAAAATACAGAATCTGCGCAAGAATATTGAAAATCTGAAATCAACACATATAAGTATGAGTTTGAAGAAACAAATTGCTCTGGCCATTGGGCTACTAATTACTGTATTTGGGCTTTACTCCTTTGAGAAGTACTCCTCAAACTACTTTGAGTTGACCAAAAATCTTGAAATCTTTGCCAATGTTTACAAGGAGGTCAACAATTTTTACCACCACGACCTCGATCATGGCAGGTTGATGAAGACCGGCATAGATGCCATGCTTGAGACACTGGATCCCTATACAGTATTCGTCTCTGAAAACCAGGTGGAACGCAGTCGATACATGGCAGAGGGCAGATACGACGGCGTGGGGATGGAAATAGAAGAGATGAACGGTCAGATAGTGGTGACATTTGTATACAGTGGTTTTGGTGCTCACGAAGCCGGTATTATGGCAGGGGATATAATTGAAAAGATGGAGGGCAGGTCACTAAAGGGCTTTGAGCGGGAGGATGTGATAATCTTCATGCGGGGAGCCTCCGGTACTAATTTAGCTATGTCTCTCTACAGACCCTGGGAAGAACGCAGATTTGAGGTCAGTGTGGAGAGACAGGATGTATCAGTTCCCAATGTGCCTTACTCCGGAATGGTTGAAGATGGTATTGCCTATGTCTCGCTTTCGGTTTTCACCCCCAGGTCAGCTGCAAATATTACCAATGCTTTGAAAAAATTGAAGGAAGAAAACGGAGAGTTTAAAGGCATTATCCTGGACTTGAGGGACAATGGGGGTGGATTGCTTACTGAAGCTATAAACGTTAGCAATATATTTATACCCAATAACAAACTCGTGGTGTCCACTAGAGGAAGATTGGATGAGTGGAATCGCTCTTTCAATACCAGAAGTAATCCCTTTGATGAAAAAACACCTCTGGTTGTTCTCATCAACGAGAAATCTGCCTCGGCATCTGAAATTGTTTCAGGTGTCATTCAGGATTATGACCGCGGTGTACTTGTAGGTAGAAGAACTTACGGAAAAGGGCTGGTTCAAAATGTGCGTCCTCTAGGATACAATACACAAGTGAGAATCACCACATCAGAGTACTTCATTCCGAGTGGCAGAGGAATACAAAATGTGAGATATGAAGATGGAAAGCCGGTCGATATCCCGGACTCGCTCCGCGCAGTGTTCCACACCACCAATGGCAGGGAGGTTCTGGATGGAGGAGGGGTTGCCCCTGATATTGAAATTGAAGATTTTCAAGAACCCGAAATTATCCGCGAACTTCAGAGTAGAAATCTGATCTTTGACTATGCCACCTACTTCAGATCGAAAACAGATAGTATTGATGCTCCCGGTGATTTTGAGTTTGACCGCTACCGGGAGTTTGTAGCTTTTGTCAAAGAAAGAGACTTTGACTTTGAGTTAGAATCGGCTAAAACCCTTTCAACATTAATCCAACAAGCTGAAAGCGGACTTTATTCCGCAGAAATAGAGCGTCAGGTCAGACAAATCCGAAGGGTATTAGACGAGATGAAAGACAGGGCATTTGAAGATCACAGAGATGCCATCATCAAACTCCTGGAAGACGAAATAGTATCCAGGTATTACTTTCAGGAGGGTAAGACCCGACAAAACCTTAGAAGATCCAAGGAGTTACAGGAAGCCATTAAGCTGCTACATGACCAAGACCGGTACAACAGTCTTCTCAGTCTTAACTAAAAGCAATGAACAACGATCCCACCTCTTTCTTACTGTGCATGGATACGGCAGAAAACGACTGTTCAGTTGCCCTTATGTGCGGCACAGAGGTACTTGCAGAACGAGTGACCACAGAAAGGTACAAGCACAGCGAAAAACTGGGACATTATGTTCGGGAAGTGATGATGGAGGCAAACTTCGATCTTGCCAACTTAACAGCCCTTGTCATAACAGCTGGACCTGGGAGCTATACAGGTCTTAGAGTGGGCTTTGCAATGATAAAATCCCTCTCCTGGGTATCAAAAGTGCCCATAATCGGTGTAGAAACTACAGAGGCAATTGCTTATAAAGTAAGGAATAAATCGAGTGCTGATTTATATTTGCCTATGATGGATGCCCGCAGATTGGAGGTATATACTGCCACCTACGACACCAAGCTAGAGAAAAAACAGGAGTTGAGACCGGTAATACTGAGTAAAGAATTTTTCAAGTCAGATATTTTCTCCGGGAAGTCAGTGGCAATTGCTGGGAGTGGGGCAGAAAAATGCACCACCTTTCCCCTTCCAGACAGCTTCAAACTGTTAGAATTAAACCGCACAGCCGCTGATCTAGCAGAACCTGCTCTGAGACGAATTGAGCAGAAAAAATTTGAAGATCCGGCCTACTTTGAACCAATCTACCTTAAAGAGGCCCGAATCACTCAAAGCACGAAAAATATTTTGGCCTGAAATTTTGAATGTAACCAGAAACATATTTATCCAGAAAGCTTCAGTAACTAAAGGATAACTGCACACAAAATACGTTCCTGAGCAACTTATAGATATCCCTCTACGTAGAAAATTACCCTAAATCCAATAGAATTCAACGCCAAATCATTTTAACTGCCATATATATTAAAAAGCACTTGCATTAATATTTAGGAGTAGTTGTTAGCGAAACAGATCTTTCGAGAATAAGAGAACGCGGGCTTCACGGTAGATCGACCAGTGAGGACCACAGTTAAAATACACATATTGAATATTTCATATCTGAAATACGTTATAAGAAATGAGTGACTGTAAATAATTATTATACAGTGTTATGTACATGGAAAAAAACATCATTTTTTACGGAGGCTAAAATTTGGTACAGTTTTGGCTAAGGTATTCGTGATTCCATGAAACATAAACAAACCAATCGAAATGAGAAAAGAAAAGAACGAGAATGTAACATTGAAAAAAGGGGGTAAAGATATACACCTGGACTATGCCGACTTGAGAAAAGCTGTACTTGTATTGAGAGCTGTGAACCATAAACTCCGTCAGCGCATCATAGACTTGCTGGAGGAGAGTGAATCCCTAACGGTTACTGACATCTACATCAAGTTGCGCCTGGAGCAAAGTGTAGCATCACAGCATTTGGCAATATTGAGAAGAGCCGGTGTAGTTGCCACTGAGAGAGAGGGAAAGTTCATTTACTACAGTCTTGATCGAGACAGGCTGGCTCAAATCAGCCGTTTGGTCGAAGAATTAGCGGGTTAATGTATTACTTTATCACCAAATACTGAACATTCTGAATTACAAACGTTTACAAAATTTTTTTAAAGAATTTTTACTGGACAATTAACTGAATATCAACCATCTATATTTAGGCAGTTTTTCCTATTTGAATTTTTTTTAATATTTCCTTTGCCAGAATGGAGAATATATAGATATTTGCTTCCCTAAGGTCATATTATTTATTTCTCAAAATAGGAAACGCATGAGAAAGACGAAGGTCACTTTCAACAATGAGCGGCTGCAGGTCTCCTCGGAAATACTCCGAGCGTTGGCTCATCCATTGCGGCTAAAAATTTTAGAGTTTATTGACAGCAATGAAACCATTAACGTCAATAAAATCTATAACACTTTGAATCTGGAACAGTCCATCACTTCCCAGCATCTGAGGATTATGCGAAATGCAGGCATACTACATGCAGAGAGGGATGGAAAGTTTGTCCATTACACGATCGATTACGAGATCATAAGACGGGCAGAGTTTGCAATCAACAATTTCTTGAACAAGTAAAAGGGTTATTTGAAAGCAAATCGACTATTATTCCGGATTGGAAAGATTAAACAGTAAAAATACAAGAGGTCCCATCCCAAACTTTCTTCCGATCATCAACCGGTTTCTTTTACTCCTCTTCTTCTGCTGGTTTGTTGATTACAGGACCGTTCTGAAAAAAACTTCTGTGAAACAGTATTATGCAAGCGACACCTGTCGTGATTGCAGCATCTGCGATATTAAATACCGGCTTGAAGAACTGAAACCGGCTGCCTCCTATCACTGGCATCCATTCAGGCCAATGGGTATCGATCAGAGGAAAATACAGCATGTCCACCACTTTGCCCATTAAAAAGGGGGCATAGCCTCCTCCTTCGGGAAAAATTTCAGCCACAGGTCCGAAATAAGGCGATTCAGAAAAAATAATGCCGTAAAAGGCACTGTCGATGATGTTACCCATAGCCCCGGCAAAAATGAGCCCCAAACTCAGCAAGAGGGAGAGTGATTCTCCATTTTTCCACAATCTGTATAGAATATAACCTATGAAACTCACCGCCCCAATCCTGAAAAGACTCAAAAACAACTTCCCGGCATCGCCGCCAAAAGTAATCCCAAAAGCCATACCTTCATTTTCCACAAAGTGAATCCGGGCCCAATGCAGCCCTAGCAACAAAAATTCCTCACCGTAATTCATATTGGTTTTCACCCATATCTTTAGGGCCTGATCCAAAATCAGCACCAGTAATACTGCAGCAATCAGCCAGAGGGCTTTTTTCTTATCTGTCAATACTTTATTGATTTATGATGTGAAACAACTGAAGAAAATCAACGCTTTCTATTTTGTTTAGCCTCTATACTTAAAGTGGCATGTGGAACAGCCCGAAGACGCTCTTTGGCGATTAGTTTACCGGTCTTTCTACAAACTCCGTAGACTTTATTATTGACCCTGAGCAAGGCGTTCTCCAGGTGACTGATGTGCTTTTTAGTTCTGGAGACCAGGTTAATCAGCCGCTCAGACTCCGAGGTTCCCACCCCGTCATCAAGGGCCTTTATGCGAGCATCTCCCTGTTCAGCTAATTCGGTAAGCTGAGCTTGATAAAATTCCAATTGCTCATTTGCTTTGGCCAATTTTTCTTTGATGAGCGCCTGGAATTCTTCCAGTTCAGCATCAGAATAACGCGTTTTGTTCTTGTCTCTGCTCATTGCGAAAAAGCTTTGCTTTATTAAAGGATTGCAAAAATAACCAATAATAGCATTTCTTTATTATTCCAGCTTCAAAACAGGGGCCTTAATTATGCGCACTGAGCCATTTACTTTTTTCAAAGGAAACTATCTTTGTCTGATGAAGATTGATTTCACCAATGTAAGGGTCCTTGGCTTCTTGACGCTTTTTGGATTCGGGATAGCAGGTCTTATACTGTCATGGTTTACTCGAGAACCACCTCTATTGGAATTTTATTCCGGATTTTACAGCATACCTGTACAGCTACTGACGGGATACCTCTTTGGGCTGATATGGGGATATGCAGCCTGGGGTTTTATCGAGCTAAAAATGATGCGAAAGGTAAAAACCAACTACGGGGGAATTATCAGTAGATTGAATCTAAAAACGCGGGATGTTTGGTTCTTGTCACTTTGCGCGGGAGTAGGGGAAGAGCTCTTCTTCAGAGCAGGACTACAACCCCTCCTGGGAATCTGGATTACCTCCATCATTTTCGTAGCCATCCACGGATACCTCAACCCCAGGAACTGGAGGATTAGTCTTTACGGTCTACTGCTTTGTTTTTTTATCGCAGGTCTGGGATACATGACGGAGGAAATTGGCATCATTTCAGCCATCACAGCACATATGATTTTCGATGTAGTTCTTCTGAAAAGGCTATCCAACATGAAGTCCGATGATGGTAACACCTTCAACGCAATATCTGAAAATGAAGATACGAATCCTCTTTGATCATGGCTGCGAAGTATTTGGCTAAAAAATGGCTCTCTCAACTAAAATTTGTCAAACTCAGTCCTTACCAGTCCCCTGCTTGTAGCATTTGGACTCATGTTTGATGGGTTGATAGTTCGCGGTACAGGTTTTGCTGAGTAGTTGAACTGTTATTGCCTTTAGAGACTACCAAATTTTAACCCGGAGTTTTCATGAGGGTATCTATTACATGACAAGATCACGTCATAAATGCAATGTATTGAGCCTGCCGAAATAAGCACTTGCTCGATTTCCTGTCCTCACCGTAGCTACGGCTATGCCTCCGGAAGAAAATCTTCTCAAGCCCCCATTTCTATAGCCATCTGGCCACTCATGACGAAACCCTCATGAAAACTCCCGGTAAACGGTAGGAGACCCATTTTTCTTAACGCCAAATCCTTGAAGGCTGGGAAAGGGCCAATGAAATTCGAAAAGGTTAAGGCTTTTAAACTTTGCTTCCATTATTCAATTGATTGCTTTAACTACCATCAACATTCAAGGATATTATTTTTTAGCCTAATTCGAAAAATTTAATGGGAATGGATCTTTTGCCTTGCTTACATGATTCGATAAACAGACTCATAATTTGACACTAAATCTCATTCATTAGGAAATGCGAAACTTGAGTCAATTTACAGCGCTGCAATAAATTGCTTCTCGTATAATTTTCGATAGTAACCATTTGGATTGGAGAGTAGTTCTGCAGGTTTGCCATACTCCTCCACCAGACCTTTCTTCAATGCCAAAATACGATCTGCATGGCGAATGGTGGATAGTCGATGAGCAATAATAATGGAAGTTCGTTTAGAGATGAGTTTTTCTATAGCGTATTGGATGAGGGCTTCTGTCTCTGTGTCAACCGATGAAGTGGCTTCATCAAGGATTAGAATGTCGGGCTTGTACACCAATGCTCTTACGAACGAGATCAGCTGCCGCTGTCCCAAACTCAAATTTGATCCCCTTTCTGTGACCTTGAATTCATAACTACCGGGCAATTGGTTGATGATTCGATCAGCTCCGATAACTTCTGCCGACTTTCTCATTTCTTCCTTTGAAATGGAAGGGTCTCTGAGTGAAATGTTCTCGTATATAGTGCCTCCAAATAAAAAGACATCTTGCAAAACCAGAGCAATCCGCGACCGAAGAGTTTCCAACTCATAACTCCTGATGTCTTCACCGTCTACTAGAATAGTACCGGAGCGAATATCATAAAATCGATTCACCAAATTGATGATGGTTGTCTTACCAGAACCCGTACTTCCGACTATGGCAAGCGTTTCACCGGCAGCAATGTCGAAACTTACACCCTTCAAAATATCGGTTTCACCATCATAGCTGAACCACACATCTTTAAATTCCAGGGATCCCTTGATTTTAGATGGTTTAAGTTTGCCCGAATCATCTGTGAACTCCCTGCGATCCAAAACATTGAATACACGGTCAGCAGCGACCAATCCCATTTGTAGGGTATTGAAGCGATCTGCCAACATCCGTATGGGTCTGAAGAGCATATTGATGTAGAGAGGAAAGGCAATTAGAACCCCTATTGTAATATGACCATCCAGCACACCCCCAGCTCCATACCAAACCAACAGGCCGAGGGATGCAGCAGAGACGATTTCCACGAATGGAAAAAAAATGGCATAGTAAAGAATGGAGTTTAGGTTGGCTCCTGTATAAGCCCTGTTGATCTCCCTAAATTTATCTCTCTCTTGATTTTCAGCATTGAATACCTGCACCACCTGAATTCCGGATATTCTCTCCTGCAAAAAACTGTTCATAATGGAAATCTGATTCCTGACTGTCTGAAAAGCTTTCTTTACTTTTTCCTTAAACACATAGCTGCCAATCATCAGAATCGGCATTACGGTGAGTATCACCAAAGTGAGTTGCCAACTCGTCCAAAGCATAATAGATAACACAGCAATTATACCGAGTATATCAGCTATAATGGTCAAGACTCCCTGAGAAAATATCTGATTGATGGTCTCCACATCATTGATGGTGCGAGTGGTCGACCTCCCTATCGGCGTCCTATCAAAATAAGTTAGTTTCAGCCGGGTAATGTGGTTGAAAACACGGATGCGAAGATCTCTGATGATATTCTGACCAAGGTAAGCTGACGAGAGCATAAAAAAGTAGCGCAATACTGTCTCAAGCATCAGTACCCCCACCAATAATATGGCCATGGTGGTCATTCCCTGTAAATCGTATCTAAAGATGTAGTCGTCAACCATTACGTTGATGAGGTACGGCTTTAAAATACCGACAGGAGCAAGTACAACAGCAAGCAAAAGGCAAGCGGAAAACAGCCACAGATAAGGGCGGGTCAACCCGATCACCCTCTTCAGTATTTTTAGGTCTACTGATTTATTCTCCATTGATTAAAATTGACCAACAAGGTCGACAAATATTTGCTCTACTACCTTAAATATCTACCATTCAAAGGGGGCAGTCTACACCTAAATGCTCCCATTGAAATTCGGATTCTTATACAAAGTTCCAAATCAATAGCAATTGAAACGGATTCCAACAAAAATTGTTGGTTGAAGCCAAAGGTGGGGTACAGCTTAAAGAAACAATTGAAGCAGGCATAAACCATTGGAAGAATTAGAGTGGGATTTTCTGTTGAATCTCTCAATGGAATCAATACAAATCATTGTAAGATGCTATTAGATTTGTTCTGTAAAAGTAGTTAGTAAATCACTCAGTACAAGTACAAAATGTAACAAAAAAATCAGCACTGGTGAATACTTAGGTAAGAAATATCTTGCAACAATCGACTTATAATCATTCATTACAAAATGCGAAACTTGAATAACAATTAATGTACGGTGGTATGCCGCATAAAAAATGTTGGGCCCTGGGTACTTTTCTAGGACTAATTACACCTAATGGTCAAAAGAGACCATGAAAGAGGACTTTATGTATTTTATCTGGCAGTCTGGGGGCTTGTTTTCGCTTGAGCTTGAAACTGTGGATAGGAAGCCCATTAGCATCATCAGACCGGGATACCGCAACCGGGGTGAAGGTCCTGATTTTTTTGATGCGCGGATAAGGATCGGCGGTATCACCTGGTATGGCCCCATAGAGTTTCACCTCAAAACTTCTGATTGGGATTTGCATGGTCATCAAAATGACCCGGCTTACGACAATGTAATTCTTCACATTGTAATGGAGCACGATCGAGAGATCAAAACCTCCAGGGGAGTTAATCTTCCCACTTTGTGTTTAAAAAACCATGTGAATCCGATACAATTGAAAAAATATCGCTTGTTGGAAAAATCAAAGTCGTGGATTCCATGTGAAGGTCTCTTTAGTCAAAGTAATAGGGACATTTTTTGGCCGCAATTTCTCGCCAGACTCGCCCTGGAAAGGTTGGAAGACAAATCTAAGAGAATACTTTCTGAGGTTGAGGAAACCGGGGGAAACTGGGATTCAGTGGTGTTTGCACAAATGGGTAAGTACCTCGTGGGAAATATAAATGCCGATGCCATGATGGAAATGTTGAGGAGCTTTCCCTTTCAACTCATCTCAAAATACAGGTATGAAGAACTCAAAATCCACGCACTGCTATACGGCCAGGCGGGAATGCTGGACTCCCCCATCGAAGATCAATACCACAACATGCTCTGCCGGGAATACAATAACCTACGACTAAAGCACAGGCTGAAACCCATCTCAAAGAACCATTGGAAACTCATGCCTATTCGACCGCCTTCATTCCCCACCCTTCGAATTTCACAGTTGGCTCAACTGATGATAAGTGACCATCGCCCGTTGAGGCGATTTATCCGATCAGTTGACAGCAGGGAAATAAAACACTACTTGAGAGTTAGTGCAGCAAAATATTGGGATAAGCACTTTAGCTTTGGCAATCCGGCAGCAAAAAAATACCCCAAAAAAACAGGAAGCGAGACCGTAGAATTACTCATTCTGAACGTGGCGGCACCTGTACTTTTTGCTTATGGTCAATACAGCGGAAATGAGGACCTAAAGGAACGCGCTCTGAGCTGGTTGGAAAATCTTAAACCCGAAGCAAATCGAATAATAAAAAACTGGAACCGCATGGGCATAGTCGCCAAAACAGGCCTTGAAAGTCAGGGGTTGTTGCAGCTGAAAAGTCAATACTGCAGCAAAGGCCGATGCCTTGAATGCACTTTGGGTAACAAGCTTCTGCAGGAGTCACTTGCAGCTTACAGCAATTGACAAACCCTGTATTTCTCATGATGATTTCATTGGAAAGCTCAGGCCTACTCAACATGTATTGTTCATCGCTGGAAATACACTTTCTGTATCCTGGACTGGCTGCTGTGGATCAACTCTACATAATGCCAACCTGTAAAAGGTCTTTCTATTTGAATGCGGCCAAGGGACGTTCCTTCCTGCACTATAAGTCCAAGATTGTTAATGACCCTGTATTCAACTTCATGCTCAAGCGGATTTGTAAAGTATAAAAGGCCGGTGGAAATGGTTGGATAGAGCTGAATTTCACTTGCAATTATTTCTGTATTTGTGCTCAGTGACCAGCGGTCCTCAGCAACGGGTCCTCCCCAGATCAAGGTAGCAAGGTAGGGGTTGTCAATAAATGGATTGCGGTTGCCCTGAAGATCTTCCAGGATTTCATTCCGATTGAGCTCGTACTCTGAAACCGGATCTGCTGCATTCCATTCCAATAAAAGATCAATCATGCGCCCATCAGGATCGTAAAAGCTTGTTCCAACAGCTACAAAACTGGGATCACAACGGTCTCCATAGCGCAAAAACATATACATCATCATCCTTGCAACGTCACCTATCCACTCTTCTCCGGGAAAAAAATCACCTTCAGGCGTTACAACTGCATGGGATCCGCCATATGCAAATCTTCGATTCCCTCTGATCTCATTCATCCTCGCATCACAGGCCCTTAAATTGTGAACATCGGTGCCGGCACCGCTCAATTGAAGTGGTGGATTGGCCTGCGATCTTGCAAGCACATGTTCCCGATTCCACAGTCCGGTACAATCACTTTGTGTGCAATTTTCATTGACTCCTCTGGTTCGGTCAGTGATGAAATCCCCATCATCGTTGTCAAACCCATAAATGAGCAAAACATGTTCGTTATTCTCAGGATCCAGGTCTGTGAGTTTTATAGCTTCCCAAACACCGGGAGTGTAGGATAACTCAAATACATGGGTGGAACTGACCAAATGAGAAAGTTGTACCATAAGTTCCTGACCTTGGGTTGTTAGATCTAAGTTTTGATAGTATTCCGGCACCTGCCCTTTCAAGGTGGAAACAGAATAGAAAACAATGAAAACAGTTAAGTAGAGCCAATTCTTCATGGAGCTAAAGTAATAATAATTATTGCCATTGGTCAAAAAGCCTTTCTTTTTCCAGAAAAATGTGTTCACTAAGTAAATTAAACTCATTTTTGCCGAATGATAAGTGCGGAAAAAAAGGCATATATTGAACTCCACATAGCAGTGTTTCTCTTTGGATTTACTGCCATTCTGGGGGATCTGATCACACTTTCTGCTATTGAGTTAGTGTGGTATCGGGTACTCATTGCCGGAATAAGCTTCTTGTTTTTCTTCAGGGTGAGAAATTCACTGAAAAAGTTACCTCGGGAGTTGGTGATAAAATACCTCTTGATAGGCGCTATCGCAGCTTTGCACTGGGTGACTTTCTTTGGGGCTATAAAGCTGGCCAATGCATCAGTTGCATTAATTTGTCTCGCCACCACTTCGTTTATGACCTCCATTATGGAGCCCATTATTGTAAAGCGGCCATTTTATTGGTATGAAAGTGCCTTGAGTGTTTTGATCATACCGGGTATGGTTTTAATTGTTCAATCACTGGATTCAGCTTTTTACCTCGGTATGGTGGTTGGGTTTATCTCTGCATTTTTAGCTGCAACCTTTGGAATACTCAATAAAAAGTTGATCAGGCGTTCAGACCCACTGACCATTTCAGCCATTGAGATGGGAGGCGCATGGTTGTTTTTGAGTATTATTCTCCCTGTTCTCTATCTTGCAGGAGGAGAGATGAACTTGCGACCAGAGCCTATGGATTGGCTGTACTTATTGGTTTTAGCCCTTCTGTGCACTACCCTTGCTTATGCACTCTCTCTCAAAGCGCTGAACCACCTGTCGGCTTTTGCCACTGCGCTAACCATAAACCTTGAACCCATATATGGAATTCTGTTGGCCATAGTGATTCTTCAGGACCACCACGACCTATCCACTCAATTTTATTTAGGTGGCAGCATGATTTTATTGGCGGTATTTAGTTATCCACTGATTCATAAATGGCATCGAAAAAGACAAAGTGGTTGAATTCAGATTAATCTGAAATTTGGTCTTTTTTAAATACCCCATTTTAATTGCCATGGCTATATTTGTTGTGACTAAAACCTAAATAGCGTTTGAAAACAATAATTGAGTGGGATGAGTGGGTGTTTCTGTTTCTCAATGGTTTAGGTCATGAAAGCATGGATGGAATCTGGCTTATTCTCACGGAAAAATGGACCTCAATCCCTCTTTATATTGTCTTGCTTGTGCTGATCCAGTTAAAATTTGGCTGGAAAAGGACCGGACTGTTCCTGGTTTTTGCAGTTCTAATGATTACTATCTCTGATCAAACCTCTAATATTTCAAAAGACTACTTTCAACGTTTAAGACCCTGTGATACTGAATTGATTGATCAAATGAGATTTATTGCCAAAAGGTGTGGAAAGTTTGGCTTTTTTTCAGCTCATGCTTCGAGTACTTTCGCGCTCGCTATTTTTATAGGGGTACTTTTAAAGCCCCATTATAGATGGATTCTACCAGTATTGATTTCGTGGTCCTTAGTAATCAGTTATAGTAGAATTTATATTGGAGTTCATTATCCAACAGATTTAATAATTGGTTCACTTGTTGGACTGCTTTTGGGATTATTTACTTACTTCGCCTGGAAAAAAAGTGATGAGATTTTGTTTGGATCAAAAAAGACATTTTCATAAATGGTTAATTTCTGCCGGAGACCGTTTCAAAGAAATTTTTGAACATCATTTCAATTACCCCGTAAAATCGTTGATTAGCGGAAATTCCATTGAAAAAATTACTAAAAGGGCACAAAATTAAGCTTGAAGCAATGAAAGAATTACTCCCCTTGTTTGTGAGATTGGCAATTTATAGTGTCTTTATGTTCTTAATCATTCAAATTGTTGCTCTTGATTTTCGAGAAGCAGATTTCACAGAGTCATCCTTTACAGAAATCGCTCAGAAGATTTTGCTCACCACAATGGTTTTAGGGCTGGTTTTTTTTTCCTACAATTATCCAAGGTTTAGAATCATATCTATTATAATGGCCCTATTTTTTCTGGTGCATTTTTTTCGTGAACTGGACAGTTTTTTTGACGAAAATTTTTTTGATGGTTTTTGGCAATTAATAGTTTGG
>REEI01000113.1 GCA_007695145.1 Saprospirales bacterium
TTATTATTTATTAGCCTAATTTGAATTATTTAATACTTTTTTTGCTGATTTTTAATATTTTGTGTATTCTTTTTTTTATGTCTTAACCCTTGATTCGCATTAATACACAATAATATTGATATAGGTGTAAGATACAGTCGAGGACTGACGCCTTTTTATAAAAATGAAGTCTTAGATGTGAACGGCCTTCCCTCCGGAAAAGACTATAAGGAATACGCAGAAAGCATGCAAGCTCTACTCCGATTTTGGTTTTAGGAAGGGGAAATGGAAACCACCCGCGCACAGTTAATTTTCAGAATACTACCTAATCAAAAGCACATCACCAGCCCTTACCTCAATTTTTCCTGCAATATCTTCATAAACCAAACTGTAGACATAGACGCCCTCCGGTGCTTTGCGATCGTCGACCATGCCGTCCCAAAACAATGCAGAGTTCTCAGGTTTAACATCCGCCACATTGTGTACGCGATTTCCCCATCTGTCGAAAATATTGAAGCTAAGTATTCTCTGTACCCCATCTGTTCCAAAAGGACCGAACGAAATATTGGGTGCTATGTCACCCGACGGCCTGAAAACATTGGGAATAAAAAGTGTTCGCTCAGAAAGGGTGATAAAAATCGCATCGAATGTAGAACAACCATCCAAATTGGTAGCTGTGATTTCTAGTTGCCCTGAGGAAGAGGGTGAAAACTCAACAGATAAAAGTCTCGAGTTCAGAGGCTCTCCATTAAATGTCCAAACAACGGAGTTCAAAAGGTCATCAGGAACATTGGTTTCAGCTTCCAGCTCGAGCAATTCACCCGGATCTACCTCCAGGTCGTTTCCAATGTTCACCGTAAAACTATCCGCCTCAAAGAGCACAATCGTTATTTCATCTGAGAGGCACCCTAAATCATCGCGAACAAGCACTTCATAAGTTCCTGCTCTAAGGTTAGTAGCAATCAAATCTCCTTGATCTTCCCCATTTAAAATTAAGGAAAAGCCGGGGCGCTCTTCCCCGACAATGGTCGCAAATATCAAACCATCCTCCTCTCCGAAGCACAAGGGGTCCTGACTTTCAACATTCACCTCAGGCCTTTCATTTAATACGATAAATACATTGGTTTCCGAGCTTGCACATATTTCTCCGGTGACAATGTAGGTGAACTTATTTTCACCGATAGCCAAATCCTCAGCATCAAAAATTGAGTCAATGACATTCCCTGTTTCATCCAACCATAACCCACCCTCATCCGAATTAAAAATTAAGGTTTGCAAATCAATTTCGGAAACACTGCCTTCGCAAATCTGCAGTAAATCAGCTGCCAGACCGGAGTTTCCAATCGCCTCTACGGTTAAATCAATTTCCCATACAGAGGGACACTCCTCAGGAAGCGAATCTGTTAAAGTAAAGACCAATGTAAAATCACCTTCATTGTCTTCTGCAAATTCTAGTAAATTGCCCGACAGTTCAGGAGCTGAATTGACTCCATCCGGAATTATTAAAGACCATTCGCCCTCCGCCGACTCAGCAAAAATATCCGACAAGTTCCATTCCCCAATATCTGCACAAACTTCCAGTCGCTCAGGGAATACGAGATTAGGACATTCACATTCTTCCACCTGAAGTGTCAGCTGAACTGTTTGGCCCGGACACGGCTCTTCAAAACCAATGGTGCTAAACTCCAAATCGTAACTACCCTGTTCAAAACCATCAAAATCGATCAAGCCATCCTCAAGCAGCTCGCCTTCGAAGCTCCAACTACCTTGTATGGGTTGATCAAGCAAAGCGTTCAAATCCAAAATTGATCCAAAAAGCGTGTTGTTGCAAATTGGGGGTGCTTCCAGGACAAAGAAAGTTAAGGGCTCAGATACTAATACAGAGAAAGTGCCTTCAACGATGGCCGGACAGTCTGAATCCACCTCTACAATTTCCCAAAGCTCCTCTCCTAAGCGCTCAGGACTGTAATTCAGTAACTCAACATCGCTTTCGATAGTGGCCTCAATCTGATCTCCAAAGTTATTTTGCAATAGCATATCTACAGGTAGGGATCCATTTACTTCAATCATCATCTGAACTTCATCTCCTTCACATATTTCTGCCATTCCATTCAGGGAAATTTCAGGAAGGGAGCGCCAAATTACACTTGCAAAATTGCTAAAAGCCAAACAGGGATCTGAAAAATCCAGCTCTCCATTTTCCAGGGGAGCCACCGCAACTATCAGATAGTAAGGACGATTGGTTTCCAGCCCATCGATCCATTCAATATCAGGGCCACTGCTCGTTTGAACAACAGAAGAAAGATCCGGCTCAGGATCGTCCAGTAGTAGGTATACCAACCCAAATTCATCGGGCACATTCACTCCGGTCAGATTGAGTAGGGAAACATCCAGGTTCTCACCTTCGCATAGTTCCAACTCAGCTTGTTCGATCTCACCGGCCTCATTTTCGCAATCGCAGTTCTCTGTAATTCGCAGCGTATCAGCCTGACAACCCCTTGAATCGAATAAGATAAACTCAGTCAAATCCTCTGATGGAAAAAAATCACTGACAAAAGTCACATCCAAAATGGTATCACCATTTACGATATAAGGTTCATTGCCCTGGGCGAAACCAAAACTCACTGCAAATTGGTCACCTGAGCATTCAACTGAAATATCGGTAAATTCCGGTAGTTCAAGAAAGGAAATTTCCAGAGTATCACTCAATTCACACAATCCATTTGACTCGGTGTATACTACTGAAATGCTACCTGCTGATTCCGGTATGACCGAGATCAAATCACCAGCCAATTCGATACTCAGGGGATTGCCGGTAGTATTGGTCAATAATTCAAGCGTTCCACTATTGCCATTGCTAATCAAAATTTCCAGAGGTCCAAGGCAGGTTTCGATATCACCGGGCAGCGCAAAGGCGGGCAGCTCAAAGACAAACAATGGCTGGCCGGGAGATACCCTCAAGCAACTGCTCTGAAAGTCAGGCTCACCATCTTCATTCAGGGAAGTGACAATATGGGAGACATAGTACAACTGACCGGTCTCCAGGGTATCGGGCAATTCAAAATTGAGTTGGTCGGTAAAAAACACAGGATTTACCAGTTCACTCCCACTTCCTTGATGAACCACCCATAAAGAGGTATCCAGCAGACCGGCAAATCCATCATCGTTAAAATCGGGCATCACCAATCCACCCGTTTCGCAAAAAAACAGAGTGTCCGAGGCCATGCTTCCGGGCACCGAGACACAATTGCAATCCACAGGTCCTAAAGAAAAAATAGACTCGCAGCCCAGTGAATCAACTACCGTAAATTCATAAAGAATGCTATCTGCAAGCAAGTCCGAAGTGAAAACATTGCCCTCCAACACACCCGGCAGATCAATTTCGAAAGCACTCTCACTGTCGGTTATTTCAAAACTCACTTCAAAAAGATCGGAGCTGATACAATTAATAACGGGAGTGGAAATGGTCGGATTATTTAAGAACTCTAATGCAAATGTATCCCTAAGAAGGCATGCTGGATTTTCTAACTGCAGAACAAATTGGTAATTACCGGACTCTATGACTTCCACTCCGGAAATCAGACCGTTAGGTTCGACAATAAGTGGGGGCTCATCTCCAGGCCATGAAAGAGCCTCCCAGGAGGGAAAATCGAGCATACTGGCGGTCACGACCTCAAATTCGCTTTCAAATCCGCAGACGATATCCTCAAAGATCAACTCAAATACTGGGTCGCCGTAAAAAACTACCGGTTGTCCGACAGAGACCTGAAGACAGGGATCATCAGGATCATAGGAGCCATTCAACTCTGATCCGACTACATGAGAGATATAATACAATTCGCCCTCTATCATTCCGGCAATAAATGCAAATATGCCATCTTCATTGGTATCGAATACATTGCCCAAATCGGGCCCAGGATTGTCATGGAGCACAAAAGTTGAAACATCTCCGGGCTCTAATAAACCATCCCCATTGTATTCTGCTGCAACCGTTTCTCCCTGAGAAATACAGGCAGATAAAAGTTCCTGTGACATACTTCCGGCATCATTGTCGCAGAGGCAGTCTATGGGGCCTACCACAAAATCATTGGTGCAGCCACTTCCATCTTCCACTGTAAAAAAGTAGCTCTGGTCGGGGTCAAGTACTTCAGAGGCAAACTCATTGCCAACCAGAGTACCTGCGGGATCCACAAAATATTCACCATCGCCACCGGAAATGGAAAAAGTGACGAAAAACTCAAATAAATTTTGACAATTGATTTCCAAATCCGCAATGGTTATAGGTTCCAAAACTTCCACTTCTACCTCCTCTGTCATAGAGCAAGCCGGATTGGTGGCGATTATGGAAAAGACATAAGTGCCCTCAAGACCAAATTCCACATCAGTAATCACCTGATCGGGGGATAAAATATCAACTATACCGGGGCCACTGACATTGCTCCAGAAAACATCGGTGACATCAGCAGAGACCAGCGCCTCCAATGTGCCCAAATTACAAAGTGGACCCAAGGGTAAAATTTCGACCTCCGGATCATCGTAAAAAACAACCGCTTGTCCTGCAGCAACCGAGAGGCATGGATCGTTGGGATCGAATGATCCGTTCAGCTCAGTACCTACCACAAAAGAAATATAATAGATCTGACCGGGGATCATTCCCGCCTGGAAGCTAAATTCTCCGCTTGAATTACTGTCTATGATGGTTCCCAGAACATTGGCCGGAAGATCGTGCAAAACAAAAACACCTATATCGTTAACGTCAAATACAGCATTCCCATCGGAGCTTGCCGTTACAGCCTCACCGGTGGAGATACAGGCAACCAACAAATCCTGAGACATGGTACCGGCATCGGATATACAGGGACATTCTATGAGTCCTTCTGCAATAGTTTCGCATCCATTTGCATCTGAAATGATAAAGGAGTAGGACTCCCCACTGGGAATTTCAGGAGACAGGAATTCGCTTCCACTGATTTCTTCCCCATCAACAAAATAGGGCTGGATGCCGCCAGAGAGGATCAACTGAATCTGGTACTGTCCCCCTGCGCAAAAAATATCACCTTCTGTCACTTCAGGAGCCTCCAGTATCACTAACTCAATTTCAGCACTTCCTGCACATAAACCATTGTCTTCCAAAAGTTCAAAAAGGTAAGTGCCTGATTGAATTACCATTACCTCTGTAGTGGGCTGGGTTGGATTTAAAATACTGGCACCCGGAGGGCCTCCAACTTGAGCCCAGATCGCTGAAGAACCTGGACTTGTTTCACCTATGAGGGTGAATTCCAATTCGCACTGAGGATCGACGGCTTCGATGACCGGAGAGGGGGGATTTTCAACCTGAATGGTCTCGCAAAAGGTTTCAAACTGATTGCAATTGGTCTCAATTTCAACACACAATTCAACTGCTCCTAATTCATCCGCTGAGAAACCAACAGGTCCATTGGTTCCCTGGCCGGAAGTAATGGAAATTCCAGTTCCAAACCAGTTGTAGCTTACAATCAATGGGTCGGGGTTCACCTCCGCAAATCCGATTTCATTCAGACAAATTGCCAGAGGTCCTTGTATAATGACCGGATCGGGAATCGCCAACTCAACTTCAAAAAATATCGGGTCTGAATTTCCACAATTGGGATCAACCAATATTATCGCAGCAGTATTTTCCCCGGCATTCTCGAACCACTCTACCTCAAAAGAATCTCCATCCAAATTTACCAGTGTACCACCAACCGGGGTGACCTCCCAAAAAGTTCCTGGCGGAGCTGAGGGGGTAAGTTCATACAAATAAGAGGTGCCCTCACAAACAAGCAGAGTGCCCTCCACTTCAACCGGGTCAAAATCCCCTTCCACTTCTATACTCAGGCAAGTCTCATCTGATTCACCACAGAAATTTTCGGAGATAATACAAATCTCAGCAGGTCCTCCTATCAAGGTGATAACAATCTCATCATCCTCTACAAATAATTGGCTAAAGGAACCTTGGGTAATATTAATTTGATAATCAAGATCGGGATCGTAGTTGTCAATAAAAAAACTTACTGACTCACCGGAACAAACTACCAAAGGTCCGCTAATTTGCGGAGGTTCCGGATCGACCAATACTTCGATTATTTCACAAACTGCATCCACAAAACCGCAAGAGGTTTCAGCTTCAACACACAATTCCACGGATCCTGTTTCATCAATGGAGAATTCAACAGGGCCGCTGGTTCCCTGGCCGGAAAGGATGGAAATACCAGTGCCAAACCAACTGTAGTTGTTGATCAGTGGGTCAAAATCAACAGAGGCCTGTCCGATTTGGTTGAGACAGAGGCTGGAAAAGAGCTCAATTTCCAGAGGAGCCGGGGAGATGAAATTCACCCCAATAGTGATCGGATCGGAATCTCCGCATGGACCGTCGATCAAAACCACTGTTGCGGTGTTAACGCCGGAATTTTCAAACCACTCTACCTCAAAACTATCGTCATTCTGATCAACCAAAATTCCACCCTCAATAGTTATTTCCCAGGAGGAGCCGGGTGGCGCTGAAGGTTCCAAATCATAGATGTACGGGCTGTCTTCACATACATTTAAAGGGCCGGAAACATTGATGTTGGGGGGTTGAATGATATCTACCGTAATGCACACTTCTCCACTTCCACAGGCATTGTCGTAGCTGTAACAGATGGTACGGGTAGATGGACCCGGACCCCAACTGACAAAAATATCAGGAAGATCAAATTCCAACTCGAGAAATGGTCCTTCAATATTTGCACCGGTCCAATCTTCAATCGGAAGGCCCTCTAAAGTAAAAGTATTCAATTCACCAATACAGGCTTCTGTAGGTCCACTTATTTGAGGGTCAGAATCATCCTCAATAATAATTATTGTCCAACAACCATCTGATAGTTCTGCACAGTATATTTCTTCATCAATATCATTTTGCAGATCGGAGAGCGAGAAGCTTCCATCCGGGTCGGGAACCAGAGAAAAATCAGCAGCAAGTACAGAAAGACCACATACAAAATAGGTTCCGGGATCAAAAGAACTTAAGTTTGGATCAATGGCAAAGTCAATAATAACTTCATCTTCATCGGTGACAACAAAAAAATAATCGTAAAAATTGGGATCGGGCTCATTGCCATCAAAATCGACAGGAATATCGAAATCAAGACTGGCGGATCCTTCACAGGCGGTAAGTTGAGAGGGAATAATTTCTCCCCCGTTGGGATCACAAGCGAGTGGAGTTACGCAAAAAGGTTCGCACACCGTTCCATCATTGTCGTAAAAGTCCAGTTCCCAACTGACTAATTCTCCTCCGAATGAGGGTGAGCCTGAAATGGCTAGCTGCCAGGTACCGTTGACTGAAATGCCATCAAAACTACTGTTAAAACAGCCATTAATTCCTTGCGAAGGAAAGTAAGAACCGGTATAAATTTGATTGGAGCCATAACCTGCGCCACTATCAAAGGTAGCGGGAAAGCCCGGATCAGGTTCTGCTATTTCATCGCAATTGATAAAACATATATCAAGTGTAACCGTATCTGAGGTTGAATTACCATTTTGCTCAATAAGACGACTGAAATTGAAGGGGCCACCTTTGCTTAAAATAACATCTATTTCTTCCAGGGAGGCATGCACCAAATGAAGTCTTACTGAACGCAGACCTTGACCGTTAACGCCTATGGTTGGATTGGTTGCACCTGATATTTCTATTTGAGAAATCACGCCACCTAAAATACCGCTGTTGAGTTGCTCAGGACAAGTTGGGCAGTCACAGTTTGCATTGAGTATAAATATCCCAGTAAAATAAACCAGTAAAAAACTTAAACATCTAAACATTTATAGATTTTTCTCCATCTTCAATCAAAACTCCCCACAATATGTATGCATTGAAAGGGAAAATGGTTGCCTATTGTTGAAATAATCAACAAAAATCACTGATAAAGCGGTGCTATAATCACTATTTTCATCCCTGATTTTTCCCTCCCGCCTTCCCTTTGTAGAAAAGCAGAACCCCGAAGGGGTGACATTATTCGAAATGCCGGAATGTCTTATCGTATTTACACACCTCTGTTTTCTCTGGATATCTTCAGGGATGATACTGGCACCATTTTTAATTGAAACTTTGGTGCATCTTTTGGGAGGGAGCTTAGCACTGGTTAAGTTAGAGCTTGACCTTTCATTTTCAAGACAGAAAAACGCAGAATAGGCTTTTCTTACAAAGAAACTAGAAGAAAAGATCGATATTTGAGGGGTCCATATCAAATATGAAACGGCACAATACCAACCTATTTTCCATCAGAGTGGTGAGGTTCTATGTGACGATCAATGGACCAGGCACCTCCACCTTTTACCAATAAAAATAAGCTGCAAAAAAGCATTGCCAAATCATTCCTTGATTCATGCAACATGCTGAGTATTCCATAGTGTTCTAGTTCGCGTAAACTGAAGCCCAAAAATTCGCTACCCAGCAAAATAGGTATTTTTGTAGTAAACAAAGCTACCAACATAATGAGGATCAGTGGAACAGCGGCAAAACGAGTGCCAAGTCCAATGAGAATTAGGAAACCAAAAACTAGTTCCACACTTCCCACAAAATAGCCGTTAAACTCAGGGAATGGGATGCCAATGCGTTCAAATCGGCCCGCCCCCCTGAGTTCAGGAAGTAAGAATTTTTGAATGCCCTCAGAGATAAACACCAAACCGACTACAAAACGAATAAATATCGTGGCATTGTTTTCATCCGTTTCAATCAACTGCCAGAATGTCTTTTGCATTGGCTATTTAGTTTTTTGTATTAAGAGCAATCATTTCGGCTTATTTACCACAGCAAAAAAGGACTAGATGTGAATGGGATTTAACTCTTTCTTCTTAAACCAGTTTCAATCAAAGGTATTGAATCCAAATGTGTCCAATCCCAATTTTGGAAGCTATACCGCAAAGTAGCTTTTCTCAAGATTCCATGAAAATTATTGCTGCAACAAAACTCGTTCTACTACTACCCTACTATCCGTTTTAATTCTGATAAAATATAATCCATCTCTCTGGCCACTAAGATCCAAGTTGATGGAACCATATTCTGTATTCCTATTCTGCCTGACCAACTTACCATCAGCAGAATATACAGAAACTTCCAGTATCCTGCTTTCATTTCCGCAAATGATGTTTACGATGCCTGTTGTAGGATTGGGCGAAACCAGTATACCAGTTTCAATCTGCATTTCGTCCACAGTACTTACCGGAAAACCACAGCCTCCACGATCAGGCTCATCGAATAATTCATAACCAACGGTGAAGTTAATGGTGTATTCACTTCCAAAGTCCCTTCTCAAAGTTCGCAGAGTAGTCCATATTGGACCAATAGGCCTTCGAAAATCTATACTACCAGTACCCTGTCCAGTGGGCCAATTGGCCAATCCAAACCCTGCCTGGTCGGCAACCCGAAACGAATAGCAGCCGGGGGCTAAATTCACAGTATCTGAAAACATTGAATTCGGTGAAGAGGGTACGCGCTCAAATACAGGGCTTCCATCCTCTTTATAAACTCCATAGGTAAAATCAGAAAAACGAGTGTGTGTTCTAAAATTGACAGCAAATAAACTGGGTAACTCAGTCGGAATACCAATTTCTGATTTCAATTCATTATTGTACAAAACCTCATCGGGGGCCCCATCAACTTCGAGAATTCTGACAAAAAATTCAGGTCTATTTACGTCCATACTGTTCCAAATGGGAGCAGGTAATTCAATGGTTGCCCTCTCTCCAAACTGCAGACTTCCTGTCCATAAATAGGTGCAAACTTCTCCTCCTGGAAACCCGTATTCAAAAGTAATATCCTGTATGGGGTCACGACCGCTGTTTTGAACCAAAACAATAGGATTGGAGCAAATGGGATTTAACCTAAAGTGGTCCTCATGTCTTGAGGGCGCAATAATTTCAAGTAGTTCAGCATCCTTGTGGATATTCCAATCTCCATAATATACCACCTGAAAGGAAGTGGTGTATGAAGGTGCTTGATCCCCGCTCCAGGTATAGGCCTCCAGATCGAGGTCAAACTCATGCATTTGACCGGCTTGCAAGAGGTCTCCAAGCTCAAATTCATGCAGGGGTACCGCCTCACCAGGACACCAGTTGGCCCGATCGTAAACCCAGGTACCACCCTGTGGATACAGGGCATTCCTTCCACAATCATCCTTCCATATCGTACCGGAACCAACCCTGCTCCCGTCTACATACAGAAAATAATTCCGTGGGCAAAACTCGGCACAGAACACGTTGTTGTCAAAACCATGCCCCGAGGGGAGGTACCTCAATTTAGACTGCACAGTACCTAAAGGAGTAAGCAACTCTACTGCAGGGGTGTGAACCTCATTATAGGTAACAGCATCGGTATAATTGTGGCTACCGTGTACTATGTTTTCAATTCCTAAAACTTCGCGTGGAGGGCTGCCCTCAATAAAATAAAAATCCGTGGTGACGCTAAATCCTGCACTCCAACCTGAATAGAAGGCGCGGATGGTGGTATTTTCCTCAAAAAGATGAACGAAGTCGGTAATGTCATAGCGGTAGCGATGGGTCCAGTCGTTGTTGAATCCATTGGCATTATTTGCCATGTAGCCACCATAAGGGGTAATCAACCTGCCCAATTCATATTCTTCATCCGCCAACAAGTGAATTAAAACTGTATAATCCCAATCGGAGCAGCCTCCGGAAGCACAACCGATTGTCACTTCCATCCACACCCGGTGAAATTCGCGGTCTGCAATCGGAAATAACCCCTCACGATCGTAACTTTCAAACCAAACCATATCCACCTTATCGTGCACCCTGACATGGATGGTATCAGGCTTGGCGGCCTGCACTGTATGAGCATAGAAACAAAGGACTGTCAGTAAACCAAGCAGTCTGTAGCATTTGCGGGTAAATAAATCACTCATTGTTATCATTTTTTTACTGTTGCAAGGTAGGAAAAAAATAGCTGCCAATAGGCATTTCTGTAAAGACATTCCCAAATTGGCCATTTCATCAACAATAGCTATCTTTGTATCAACAACTCTTTTTCTATGCAATGGCTGCTCTTGCTTATCATTTTGATACTTGTATTTCGGTACGATCATATTCGCAATTTTATTACCGGTCAGACCGGCAAGTCCCCGAAAATTGATCCCAATAATCGGCAGAAAGATGAGGATGATTACACGGACTACGAGGAAATCAAATAGGATTCCTCTAAAATCAGTTTTTTTCTCAGTCATTCATGATTTATATTAACTTCTCCGATCTTAATTCAATAAAACTATTCTCACGATGACTGAAAATCGCCTGATTGTGCACCAAGGAAAAGACTGGCTGGTAGCAAACAAGCCCTCAGGTCTACCTGCAGTTCCCGATAAAACAGCTGATGAATCCCTAATGGAAATTCTGGAAAAGACAATGGGCCATAAATTGCACCCGATCCATCGAATTGACCGTCCGGTTTCCGGCCTGGTGGTGTTTGGAGCTGGCAAAAAGGCAGCCTCCTACTTCAGCGATTCATTCAGGAACAATCAAGTGAAAAGACTTTATCTGGCAGTAGTAGCTTCTCGGCCTAAGGAGGATAATTTTAAAATTCAAGGCTGGATAAAAAAGTCGAGGGCGCAGAATCGTTCAATTTTTTCTACAGAGGAGGAAAAAGGAGGCAAAAGTGCTTCTGCCTGTATCAAATACCTCGACTCCATTGACAACTATCACCTGCTCGGGCTGAAACTTGAGTCCGGAAGGTACCATCAATTGAGAGCCATGCTTCAACACATGGGGTGTCCTGTTAAAGGAGATGTAAAATACGGAGCAAGGAGAAAAAACAAGGACCGCTCCATCCATCTGCACGCCTGGAAACTCTTACTCCCAGATCCCGACAGCCGAGGAGAACCCATTGAATTGACAGCTGATTTACCTGACGAAGTTGTTTGGAAGGCTTTTGATATGGAAAAGACCAGAATGGGGGCGTCCAATTGGCATGAATGGACATGAGGTAGGTCTCAAATTGAAAACAAGTCCACAAAAAAGGTGAAATTTGCACTTCACAAAACTAAGACCATGGAGAAAAAACCAAAGAGAACGGATGTAAACAAACTGGGAGAATTTGGACTGATCGACCATCTGACCAACTCTCATCAGTGCATCAATCCATCGACTTTAAAGGGAATTGGTGACGATGCTGCTGTGCTCGATTACGGTGGGCAACCCATAATTGTCTCAACGGATATGTTATTAGAGGGTATACACTTTGACCTCATGTACACACCACTGAAGCACCTTGGGTATAAATCTGTGGTGGTCAACCTTTCAGATATTTGCGCAATGAATGCGCTACCTCTTCAAATCACCGTTTCCATTGCCATTTCCAACAGGTTCTCAGTTGAGGCATTGGAAGAATTATATTCAGGGATATTTGCAGCATGCCGGAACTACAATGTGGACCTTGTCGGAGGCGACACCAATTCCAGTAAAAAGGGTCTGATCATTAGTGTAACGGCCATTGGTACAGGCGCGCGCGAGAAGATAAGCTATCGCAATGGTGCGAAGCCAGGAGATATTCTTTGCGTTACGGGTGATCTCGGAGCCTCCTACCTTGGACTACAATTATTAGAAAGGGAAAAGCAAATCTGGCAATCCAATCCGGGAATACAGCCGGACCTGGAAGATCAGACCTACCTAATCGGACGACAATTAAAACCTGAAGCCCGGACAGACATGGTTCTTTCTTTTGAAAAAGGGGGTTTTAATCCGACCAGTATGATAGATATTTCGGATGGGCTTGCTTCAGAAATCCACCATATTTGCAAGAACTCAGGTACTGGAGCTATTATTGAGGAGGCCCTGGTACCCATGAAAGACGAGACGCAATTGATGGCACTTAAGTTTAAGCTGGATCCTATAACCTGTGCCCTCAGTGGTGGAGAAGACTACGAATTACTTTTTACCGCCTCAGAAAAAGACTTACCTTTTATCCGATCGTTACCCGGCATTTCTATTATTGGTGAAATCAGACCCCCTGAAGAAGGTATTCAACTGAAAACTGTAAATGGCAACTTCCATGAGATAACGGCCCAGGGATGGCAACATAACCAATAAAAACACCCCGGCTTTATAGCAAAGCCGAGGTGTATGATATCTTAAACTTAGGAAGTCGAATTTAGTTCGGATAATAATCGCGAACAAGATGGCGGTTTCCAACACCATTGTTAAAACCAGTAGTTGGATAAGCACCAATATCAGCACTAGGAGGAGGCACAGGATAGCTAAGAGCTCTAGGACCCACTTCTGTAATAGATGCAGTTGGAGTAAACGCATCCGTACTACCGGCACCTACAAGAGGCGACTCAGGTTGAAGACGAAAATCCTGATTGCCAATATAACTTAAATTTGCATTGGCAATTGATGAATTTTCATGCGCAAATCGATAATCGGCCTGTGAAAATTGAGTTGCATCATAATTGACAAACATGGGGTCTTCATTATTGAGATTGTCATTTACGATGTGACTCTCTGGAAAGTCAATACCGATGGTTCCAGTTTCAGGATAAAAATTATCGGCGAGTGGACCTTCGTTGTCATCAAATATACCATGACCAAAATAATGAGTATGTCCGATAAAGGTTCTTGAATAATCAGTACCGCTGACTACTCTCATTCCATATCTGCAGTTGATGACTGCATTGTTGTACCAATAACCGCCGGCACCATTCTCAACGTTCATAGACCCGCCTCTTCCAGGTGCTACTCTTCTGTAACCACCACTTACAATGGTGTTATTGTAAACATCAATGATGGTTTGAGTAGGCAAGCCACCACCAGATCCTGTTTTGGGTCCGTTTGTAGCCATCCCGATGATCATATTATAGGCGAACACCCCAACTGTTCCACTTTTAGCATTCAATGCTTCGCCCTCTACTTCTCCGTTGGCCTCAAAAGTATTTCTTAAGATGGCAATTTTAGCTCCTTCAGGACGAAGAACATCGTCAAGAAAATACCTGAACCAACTGTCCTCGATAATCAATCGTGTATTTTCATCTTCGGTGTAAAATCCATAAATGGTCTCACCTTCATCAAAAACAGTAGAAGCTCCTCGCATTCTGCCACCAAAGTACTCCATAT
Organism: Saprospirales bacterium; assembly: GCA_007695145.1. Taxonomy (GTDB): domain Bacteria; phylum Bacteroidota; class Bacteroidia; order Chitinophagales; family Saprospiraceae; genus PWJY01. The sequence goes on from REEI01000113.1 coordinate 14,092, forward strand.
GAGTCCATTTGATCACAATGTCTTTAGCACCTGCCAGGCCAATAAAACCACCAATATAACCCTGGTTCCAGTTTTCCTTGCTTCTATTTTCAGGAATGGTAGTGATCCAGTTTGGATTTTGTTCGGTTCCCAGTGAGTAAAAACTTCCTCTAATGATAAATGAGAAAGTTTCACCACCGGCTTCCCCACCGGCAGTTGACTCTATCCTTACTCCCTCTTCCATTACAATTTCTCTGTCGGGTAGAACAGTGAGATCTCCAACAAGGCGGTATGTTCTACCGGAGCGGAGTGTGCCGTGCATATTCCCCTTAAGTTCAGTAGTTTCATCAGTAATTTCAACTGATTCATTCGGATCTGGATCTGTCGGATCGGGATCAGTAGGTCCCATGTCATCATCAGAGCCACACGCAACGACAAGCATAGAGAGTGCCAACAGAAATGTAAATCGTTTAAATAGTTTTAATAAATTCATTTGAAGATAATTTGATTAAAAAAAAGATTGATTTTTTGATTGATTGATTACAAAATTGAATATCTGACTCCCACAAGAAAAGTTCGGTGGAATAAATCACTTCTGGAAAGCACCCTGTGTGAATCGGGTTGCAAATGAGGCTCTGCAGCGGCAGCCTTTTCATTAGAAAGGGGAATTTCCAGCTCAAATGGAGTATTCAGGATGTTGTTTACTTTAATATATGCCACCAATCCTGGAATGATGCGCTGGTCAAAGCTGAAATCTAATTGAGTAAATGCCCTTTGCCACTGATCGTTATCCTTGAATGCAGAGATATAGGCTATTCGTCTCCCTGTGTAAACAAAAGCCAATTGCGCATCTGTGCCCGTACGCAGGTTTTTGAAAAGCAAAGAGAAATTACCAAGGTGCCTGGACTGCCCCTGCAAAGGCCTGGTTTGATCTTCTATGCGGCTGGCTAAACTTCCGTCTTCATCTCTGAATTGCACAATCTTACTGGAAGTGATCTCAGAATTGGTAAAGGTGTAATTCCCCCTAATGCCAAATCGATTGAAGTATTTGATTAAATCTACTTCAAGACCTATATTGGTAGCTGTTCCAAAATTCTGTGGAGTAAGGAAGAGCCTGTTCGCAAGGTCTTCTCTTCTAATAACTGCCGTCTCAATTGGATTGTCAATTTCTTTCCAAAATGCACCAACCATAAATTGATCAAGCCTTCCCGGAAAGAACTCATATCTCAAATCCAGATTTCTCGCATATGCGTGTTTCAGGTCTGGATTACCAGCTTCCCTAAATTGATCCTCTTCGTAGAAATTGTATGGAATCACTTCAAAATAGCCTTGCCTGCTCATAGATTCAAAATAGGACAAGCGCAAGTTCTGACGCTCGTCAATTTCGTACTTGAGATGAAGGTGGGGAAGTATTTCGCTATAATCAATGGTACCAACTCCACCTTCAACAGAGGGAGGAGCATTCGATACCCATGACATTTCAGTATTCTCATATCTCAGTCCGGTCAAAACCTGCAAGCGCTCAAAAAGTCTGAATCTGCTCATGAAATAAACTCCGAGTACATCCTCTGTCAATTCATAGTTGAGTACATTAGCGGGAGAGCCATTGATTACTACATTGAAAGTGTTGTCCGTTACGTCACCTTCATATACCTGAAAGGTAGGACTCGTACCAAGCCTGTAGCGGTCAAAGTAGTTTTCCCGCTCTTTATTCCGGTACATGCCACCAAATTTAAAAAGTACCTCCTGGCCGAATAATTGTGGCTTGTATTCAAGATTGAGGTAACCGGCTATATCACGATCGGAATTTCCCAACCACCTTCTAAAAAATCCTCTGTGATTGGTATTGTCATAAACCCAGTCTGTTTGTCGGAAACCTCCGGTCTCGTTATCCCTTCTTCGTTCGGATATAACCATAAACTCAGCCATGTCGGGGTCGTCATAAGTAGCCTCTGAGAAAACAGCGGACCAATCGAGACCAAAACTTGGGCTGATTTTGTGCTCACCCTGAAGGTTGGTGGTAAAAATATTACTAATTCTTTGTCTTGTGCGATTCCACATTTCAATTCTGCCGGTTCCGGGGCCTGATCTGGCCAATTGCAGGGCTGTATCGACCATTGTTCGTGTCTCTCTTTCTTGTAGATCCATAAAGGCAGCGTAAAAGCTCAATGTATTATCAGAATTTACTCTGTAATCCGCCTTTAAGTGCGCGCCAGTTCTGGTCTGACGAGTTGAACGCGTCGCAGTAAGTGCATTGTCAAGGACCGGAAGATTGGTCTCCCGATCTGTAGAGAAATGGAAAAAATCACTTTCTGACCCCCTTGCGGTATTTTGATGAGAAAGCGCTGCAACAAGCCCAAGTCTTTTACTCGCTCCAAATCTCTTTCCACCAGTCAACCCATAGATTTGATAAAATGGATTGCTACTTTGAAATTCGTGGTTGACACTTTCAAGGGGAAAATCATCTGATGTTGCCCGATAATCTCTCCCATAGCGCATCAGAGGTGACTTCTTGCTGACATTACTTCTGTCAAACGACACAAAGTCCCTGTCGAAAAACATGGTATTGAATCCTGTTCCAATATTGAGATTTAAAATAGGATCTTCCGGCGCATCTCTGAGTTTCATATCCACTACTCCACCGATTGCATCGGCTTCCATATCAGGAGTCAGGGATTTGGTTACTTCCAGACGATCCAATAAATCAGCTGGAAATATATCTAAGGGTACATATCGATTGTTGTTGTCGGGACTGGGGATTTTCACGCCGTTGACAAGCGAGTAGTTGTATCTCTTGTCCATTCCCCTCATGATGGCGTATTGACCATCACCCGTATGGTTTCTCTCGAGAGAAACACCGGACACCCTCTGCATCACATTGGCAACAGTAACATCAGGTGACAATTCAATATTTTGGCTGGAAACCACATTGATAACATTCGGTGCTATTCTTTCAGATACACGGGCACTGTACTCAGTATTTTGAATGGCTCTGGAAGTAACCAATACTTCTCCAAGCACTTCGCCCTGAACTTCCAGGGGTATATCAAATACAGTTGCATCTGAACCCTCATTTTTAGTCACCTCAAAGGTCTGAGTACCATATCCAAGATAGGAAAGGGTCAGCTGATAAGTTCCAGCTTCGATATTTCGAAACTGATAACTGCCATCCAACCCGGTCACAGCGACTTTGTCAGAATTGCCAATCTGAACAACCACACCTATGAGAGGCTCTCCAGATTGCTTGTCAGTTACAAATCCTCGTAATTCGTTGGCCAATAAAGAAAAGGGAAATAATACCCCGATGAGTAGTAAGTAAATCGTCCGATTGTAGCACATTTGTAATTTATTTTCCGATGCCACAAAGGTAAGTTCACACTATTAAGCCACTATTAAGACCTCTTTACCGATGCTTTAAGTTATGGTTAAGCCACTGTTAAGTGAAGGACTAAACCAGCGATTAGTTAATGATCCTGAATAGCCTGTCCGGGCCAATACCAGGAGGGCGCAGCATGAAAAGGGACTTGATTCTTCAAATTTTCAATGCGGTAGCACATCACATCTTTTCAATATGGCAAGGATTGAGCAAAGTGTTTTATGGACCCTACTTTCCGAAACAAGTACCTACGCAAAAAGATATTGACCTCCAATTCCCGGCAACTATCTTAACCTAAACTTCAGATACTTTATGGTTCTGCCATCTTCCAGGTGCTGTTTTTCATAGTAGGTCAGAATATCCAGATCGCGATGAGGTAGATCTCCGGCGTAAATGTCCTCATTGAAATGTAGGAGTTCCACGCCGGGTTGATTGTTGATGGTTTCGAGTGAGTATTCATAGAGCAGATCAGAGTCGGTTTTAAGGTGCACGAAACCATCTGAACTCAATATCCGCCTGTATTTCTCAAGAAAAATTGGAGAAGTCAAGCGGCGATTGATCTGGCTGTCTTTTTTAAAAGGATCCGGAAAGATGATCCAGATTTGGCTCACTTCCCCTGGATTAAAAAACAATTCCAATTGCTCAATTCTGCTTCTCAAAAAGGCAACGTTTTGCAATCCTTCCGCCTTTGCGATACTGGCGCCCTTCCATATCCTCGCCCCCTTGATGTCAACCCCTAAGAAGTTATTTTGGGGATACCTTCTGGCCAGTTCCAAAGTATACTCCCCCCGGCCACAAGCCAATTCCAACACAATGGGATTGCTATTTAAGAACTGTGTAGCATTCCATTGGCCTGCCATCTCCAGTTCTTCTGTTGGTGTCCTTGTCAGTTTTGTGCTTTTGAATTGAAAGGACTCAAATACATTGGGGAATTCAAGTAGGTCAGCAAACTTCTCCAGTTTATTTCGCTTAGACATAGTAATAAAATAAGGCCAGATTGAGAAAAGGGCAAAAATAGTTAGATTAAAGAAAAGTTCCGGTAAGGAATTCGTATTTCAGACCCCCGACCCAATTAAAACTATCCAAAGTTGAAGATTGGCAACGGGTGTTTATCATTAGGTATCTACACCAAAATCTGTTGTTTATATTGCAATAAAATACTTAACTTAACAATCTTTAAGACTGTTCATCAGCGACTTACAACCCTTTGGATCATAACCTTCATTTTTGTTATCCGCACCCTTTAAGATTGGCTTTAGAATTTCCACCAGATGCCTTTGGTCATACGATTTACTTCCTTCATAAAGACATGCGAAACTTGAGTTAGTAAGTTGGAAAGTGAATTCGATACCGTATTGGAAAAGTCTTATTGTTTTAGGCACATAAGTATGGTGAAAACACCTCATGAATACTTTACTATTTTTTCGACTCAAGTAAAAATAATATTGTATTAGGCTATTAAATAATAAAGCTCATTTAGTCCTTGTTAATTTTACTCGAGACAAGTCAATGAGGGCTAATCTTAAATAGTCAACACAGATTAGCGGATGCCCCTTTCAGAATTTTTTACTAAAGATTCCTCCCTACTTAAATACTTTAAAGTCAGTTGTTTAAATAGTAATAAAATGCATGATTTAATTACCCT
>REEI01000050.1 GCA_007695145.1 Saprospirales bacterium
CATCAAAAGCAGTTGCAGGAACATTGATCGTTTGACCTGCTCCAACCTGGACGGTCACATCTTGTCCGTTGGCTACAGGTGCTACATTGTCTTCAAGAGTTATGGTGAAAGAACAAGTATCAACATTATCATGTATATCGGTTAAATAGTAATATACAGTAGTAGTGTCAAGCTCAACCAGGAGGTTGGATTGGGTATTATCGCAAATAAATGAGAAATTATCAATATTGACAATAGCAAATCCTGTAGCTAGAATTCCGTTTGCAACTTCGACCTCAACCTCTAATTCCTCCCCTTCTTGAAGGTTGAATGAAATAAATTCAACACCTGAACCCATCTCCATATTAGAAAAAACAACATTTCCATCAACTGAAATGGTAACAGTAGAACTACCACTTGCAGGAATGAGCCCATTAGAAATTTGCTCCACTCTCATGGAGACCACACCGCTGAAGTCAGCAGGCGCCAGAACAGAAGTGGTAACAATATCAGTCTCCTGAGGGGCTGAAGGATCTAATATAACAGAGAGCTGAGTATTGGTATGGTCAAAATCGGCATTACCCGTAGTTTGAGAAGGAGGCGTTGACCATGCACCGGGAGAAAATACATTGGTATAGTTTAAAATACTAATGCAATTTCCGGGATTGGTATTAAAAATATTTAGCGTATCACCATCCGGTCCGATTGCAACTACATCCAATGAAGCCAATGCGCAATTGTCTGTAAAGTCAGATGGAGGTGTCCAGCTGGCTATTTGCTGACAAGCTGAAGGCCCGGTAAACACAGTAATATCAGAAGGACAATCTCCAATAACCGGAGGTTCATTGTCCTCAACAACAACTGTCATTTCACAAGTACTGGCATTCATATCAGCATCAGTGGCAGTCCATACAACTGTGGTTTCACCTACAGGGAAGAATGCACCATCGAGTGTATTCGGGTCTGGCGCCAAAAGATAATCATGCGTCAGAACGGGATCGGGATCGCAATTATCTGTAGCAGTAGCATCCAGTGTATCTCCAACCACTTCATATCCGCAGAGACTAACCGTGTTAAAAAAGAACCCACCGAAGAACTGGGTTGCAAAATTAGAAATGGTCATCTCGGCAGCTCCTCCTGCATTATCCCATGCATCGATATAAAAACAAAAATCGTCTCCCGGCATCAGAAGGACAGTTTCAGATCCGCTTTGAACATCCGGCCCTGCATCATCGGTTAGTTGAAACAAAGTTCCATTCAAAATGTAACCAGCGCGATCTAAAGCTGGTCCATCAATATCAAAGGTTTCATAGTCAAACTGGAATAAAACAGAATCAACCGAAGCTGGTATTGTGATACACAATGTAGTAATAACACCCGGGCCAAAAAGAAATCCATCGTCAGATCCTATTAGTGTAATAGCACCAGGAGCATTTATTGTATTTACTGATCCATCACCACCACCATCATCGAAAGTCCAATTAGCTGGATCAAATGGCCCTGCGAAACCAGAAAGACCCTGGTTAGGACAAAGGATCACAGGCGCTTCATTGTCTTCTACCGTAACATCAAAATCACAATCTACTGAGTTCCCTTGAGCATCTACAGCAGTCCAGGTAACGGTAGTAATTTGGCCTCCTACAGCACCATCAAACACAATACCCTGTAAAGTAGAATCAGGAGTACCCTGATCGTGAGTGAGTGAAACCACTGCACAATTGTCAGTAGCGATAGCATCCCATGCATCATCGGGTACAGTAAACGAACAAACACCAAGATCGGTGCTTACCGTTACATCTGCAGGACAAGTGATCTCAGGATCAACCATGTCCGTTACAGTCACCTCAAAAGAGTAGGTAGATTCATTTCCCTGTTCATCTACTAAGCGGTAGGTCACAACAGTAGTAGCCGCACCGTCGGTAGAACTGGGCCAGAATTCAGCTGAAATGTCGTCACCACCGGCAGCAACAATTGGGCCATTGCCGACAATAACGATTTCAGTAGGAAGGAAATCAGGTTCGTTTCCAGCACCTGCCGAAAAGGAAATGATTAATGAGTCCATTAAACAGTTATCAGAAAAATCCGGATGAGTCCAAGATAACTGGGCAAAACATCCTTCAGGCACCAAAGCACCAACATTGTTTAGCGCATTCGTTTCATAGACATAGTCCTGTCCACTATCAAGAGCAAAATCATCTCCATCATTCGGAGTATCAGCTCCACTATCATCAATAGTCGGTCCTGTATTGTCTATTAAATTGATCGTCAATATGACAGGGCCAACCGAACTGACAGCATCGAAATCCCCATCATCGTCAGCATAGACATATATAGGCTCTCCGGGATCAAAATCGCCGCTACCATCACAACAAACTGTGACCGTTAAGGATAAAGGATCCCCGTTTGCGGGATTCTCATCATCTGTAAAATAAAGATTGCAGCCTCCATCCGGATTGATGAAACCAGCTAAAGCAACGTTATTGAGGGTTACACAACTTGCACCGGGTGACAGTGTAAAGGTTACACTAACCGAGTCGCCCGGATCAGGAGTAATGCCACACTGTGCATTTAGCAGTGAATGCCCCGAGAAGGCCCAGACCGCCATAAAAGCACTGAGCATCAGCACTTTTCCGGAGAGACCGGCCAAAAAGTTTCCGAGCGTTCTCGGAATGCTTTCCGGGGATCTTTTTACTTGTAGATTTCCAGAATTCATATTCATTTTCGTTTTGTTGATTAATAGTTGGTTATCAGTTCTTTTCATAATTCATGAGATATATTCCGCAAATATAGACATTAAGTGCATGTCAGCATCAATCTGAACTGCACAAAAAAGTTTTAAGTTACAAGTGTGGCAAAATTATAAAGTATAATAACTTATTTTACAGGTCATTACACTTCAACTAAGCCCAATAAAATATCGAGTTGTACACATATAAAATCCATTCTTATAATCGATGCACATTGAATGCACACTTGTTTCTATATCTAAATCCGCCTGGAGGAAGTAAGGACTTGAAAAATATTCAGTATACCTTTAACAATTCGACCTCCTCTCCTCTTCTTATCATCCATCAAATGTAGTGTATTGCAAAAATTGAACCATACTTTGAGATACCCACATTTCAGCCGCAATATTAAGTAAATTCTTCAAAGTGGAAAAAACTTTTTTAGCTTTTCTATTAGCTTTTTTTATCATGTATGCAATAAATTCCCATTTGAAATTTTACGAAGAATCTCTGTACTGACCTAAAAAAGATACACTATATTTATTTTCAATACTTTATACTTACTTATTTTTTGCATCTAAATTATTAAGGAAAACCAAAGCAAGTGGGGATTGCTGTTACTATTTTTATAATTTTTTATATTTCTCGCGGGCATTGTATACGCAAAATGATGACAAAGCGTCCCGAGGTAAAACCCAAATGATACTTTTAGGGGGTGGCTAAATGTCTGAAGGGGTTCATCCACCTTAAAAAGCGATGGAAGAAAATTCTATACCCGGCAAATTCTACTTACAAAGGATTCATACGACCATATTTAGGGAAATCCTTTTACGGAGTCAACTCCAGGCAAATCATGACCGTATCGAATCATTTGTAAGGATCAGTCCCATAGATTCCTAAACTATTGTAAGTTTTACAATCCTGGAGGGTACCCATTTTACCATTGAAAAGTGAAGCAGATAATAGCTATCAAGCTGGTATTGTACAATCATAAAATCCTAGGTTTAATTGCTAAGGTTTTCATTAGTAATTGTCCTGACATCAATTGTTTACACGCCATTAAAATATATAACTAATCATTTTTCAATTGTGCATCAATAACTTTTACTCATCTTCCAC
>REEI01000096.1 GCA_007695145.1 Saprospirales bacterium
TCTTAACGCCAAATCCTTGAAGGCCGGGATAGGGCTATTGAAATTCGAAAATGTTTAGTCTCTTAAACTTTGCTTCCATTATTCAATTGATTGCTTTGATAACCATCATCATTCAAGCTTATTATTTATTAGCCTAATTCGAATAATCTATTCAGGTTGGACCATTTCAATCGATAATTTCTCCTAATGTTATTGCGTACAAAAATCCCCCGAAAACCATTAAGAGGTTTACGGGGGTAGTGAATGATTGATTCTAAAGTTCTATATCAAAATCAGGGTTGAAGTAATTCGTACTGAATAGAAGGATGCCCACGTTCACCCGTATCACTTAACATTCCTGCAAAGAGTAATTTAAAGAAATTACCATCGACGTCCTTAACTATATATAAGCGATCTGACCTAACAGCAGTTTCACCACCGAATTGTGGATTACCAATGGTCCTCCATCCAGATCCGATAGTGTTAATTTCACTATTGAAATCTAGATCATTTACATCTTCCAATGAAAACTCATTGAATTTCTCAATAATATTAACATTATCATCCTCAAAAATAACTGGTGCAATCTCCACACCGTAACGATTGTGGTAAACATAATCCTTAAAAGCATAAGGAACAAGTACACCAGCAAATCTGAAAAGAGCCAAACCGGAAGAGAATGCAAGATCCCATTCAGCTTTAGGTGGCTCCACCTCTACTATTCCATTGTCAAAGTTAAAAAAGGTAAAATTAAAATCGGGTGATTTCTGTATCTGAACTGTCTGAAAGTCATCATTTCCAATTTCTGCAAATTGAAGCTCATACCCTCCTCCACTTCTCAAAACTCTAACCTTCATCCAACCTCTGGGACGATCTTGTAAGTCCCATCCACGATTTACAATATGCACAGGATTTGCTTCATCATCAGCAGCTACCATTCGAATAGCTGTTTTCTCTAGATCACCAGTAGAATGGTCAATCCAATTTACAGAATTTGGTAGCCAATCCGGTCGTGGATTCTCCAATACTGCATTGAATATCGCAAATTGATCCATCTGTTGAATCATACCGACTGTATCTGAAGTCGAAACCTCTGAAAGATCGGTTTTATTTAGGGGTTGTGCCATCATGTATGCTCCGGTATTTATTACCACATAATACCCCTCATCACCGGAATAAAATCCAAGATCCCAGGAATCCCGACTTATCTGAGTCTGCCTTGCAGAGGAAAGCTCAACAAATACCGAGTATGGTTCTTCCGGACCACCTACCTCAATATCCAATAATACAGGTTCATCAACTATAGGCGGCGCTCCCATCCCGTCGTCATCACTGCTGCAAGATTGAAACAAGGCTACTGTCAATAGTATCAAAAAAAGATTTCTCAATATCATAGTATTTATTTTAATGAATAATTTAGTGTCATAAAGAAAGACCTGCCATATGAAATGTAGTCAACATCCCCTGTAGGATGGATAGCACCGACAGCTGGAGTAGAATTAACATCCTTAACATTAAGGATATTCCTCACACCCCCGCTAAGCCTAAAGTGATTTCCAATCACCCTTCCAATACTAAAATCCATCCAGTGAAAAGGATCAATAGATGAAAGTCTGGCCTCCTGAAAATCATCCTCTATATCTATTCCATAAACAGGCTGTTTGCCATAAAATTTATAATTCAATCGACAAGTCCAAAGCCTGTTTTTACTTTGAAAACCAAGATTTACACCAAGTTCAGGTGTGAACAAATACCCTACATCCTTAGCTGTCTCACTCAGGATATTTCTCCTTCCTGTGTAGGAAAAGGAGGTATTGAAATCCAACAGGTTAATTTTAAAAGAAGCTCCAATTGACAAACCTTTGGATTTAAATCGACTTTGGTTAATCAAGGTGGTTATCTGTACATTTTGATTGGACCTACCATAAGTTATCTGGTCTCTGATAGTATTGTAAAAGCCATTTAGATTGAGTACTAAGGGGTTTCCTGCAAAAGAGAGTGACCTATTTACTACGCTAAATGAATAATGATGCCCTTTTTCTGGTATTAGATTTTCATTCCCGATAATCCTGTGATTGGAATCAAAAAATTCAAAATACATTTCCCTTAAGGAGGGCGCCCGGTACCCCATCCCATATCCCATTCTAAAGCCCCAATCAAGTCCAAGATCATACTTTGCATTCAGAGAGGGAATAAGGGGGGAGCTGTGCATGGTATTGTGTGTATATCGGATACCGGGTCGTAATTTCAAATCATCTGTCAAACGATATTCCATGGTCATAAAGCCGGCAACTTCAAAAATGGATCGCGAACGGCCATCGACCAATCTCCCGCCTTGAATTCGCTCATAAGCAAGATCGTAACCCACTTGAACAGAATAATTGATACCCGGAAGATAACTGAGTAAACTCCTGTTTTGAAAAGCGACCAGACTAGTCATATCCTGGGCACCTTCAGCGGTGGAGAGCTGTGAAGTACCATTACTTATATTTACCGCCATCTGTATTTTCTCACGTTGGTAATCAGTATGAGAAAATATGGTCTCAATGCGGCCAAAATTCTCAATTGCTCTTCCTGCCTGAACTTGTGAGATAAATCTTCGAGAGTGAAAGGTGTCATCCAAAGCTATCCGACGCACTGTGCCAATTGGTTCGCCCGGAGCAAAAATCATATCATCGAGAAAGTCAAGACGATATGACATATCCCACAAACCTGGTCTGTAGGAAACACTGATATTTCCAATCCACTGTTCTTTGGGCTTCCAAAGCATTGCCCTTGTTGTAATTTCACCTCTATGGCCGTGAAACAAATTTCGCGACAAGCCCGCACCAATCTGCAAAGGAATTTCAGAGAATCCATAAGATGACTGCAGGGAAAGATTATGGGTGCCTTTATTCCAGCCGTGCTCAGTACCTACAGATTCTTCGTGAATCCTCGCCATTAAATTCCACCCCTTCCTTACAGACCTATTGGTTATAAGGTTGATTACTCCGGCCATAGCATTACTTCCATAAAGAACGGCCATGGGGCCTTCAACGATTTCAATACGTTCTATTTGTTCGGGAGATATTTGACCGAAATCAAAATCATCACTGGTCCTTCCATTCACCGGTACACCATCAATCATAATAAGGAGATTATTTCCACTTATTCCCTGCAGGCTAAAGGAGGTAATCCCTTGCCTAACATCATTGTTGGGTCTAAAATTGAGTTGATGAAAGAAGACATCAGAAAGATCACGTGGATGATAGGCTTCAATTTCTTGGCGATCGAGTGTTTTTACAAGGTAGACTGATCTGGATGCGGACTGAGGAATAAACTGTCCTGTTATGACTATCTCATCTAAAAAGTGACCCTGAGATTGCAATTGAAGGGGTTTATTAAAGTCGTAAATACTGTCAGAGAAAAAATAATAATTGAGGTGTCGCACATTAACCAGAATGGGTAAATCCACATTAGTATTCAGGAATACCTTGCCCTCCTGATCACTGATTTCAAACAATACCCTGGATCCTTCCACCCATTCTACAAGTGCATTGGGAACAGCTTCCCCGGATTCAGCATCTATCACAACTAATGCCTGGGACTTCAACCATCCAATGGAAAGGAAAGACAACGCCACTATGAAGAAAAAAAGATTTAATCTCATTGCAGTGGCAAAGGTAGTTGCTGACTGCTGAATGCGATAACCAACTACTATTCGCGGAATACCCCATTCTAAAAAACCGTGTCAATTGGTTGTCAAAGTTATTATCCAGCAGGGCAAATGGCAGGATATGATGAACTCAATAAAATGAAATCACAAGATTCCATTGAAAAGAATATCCCAAAAATTGTAGTAAGAAAGGAAACAATGGTATAAGTTTCAATTGGAATTTCACAAGCTTATTCAGCTATCCATTGAAGTTTCTTTGTAACAGGTCCAGCATCTGTAGTAACCCTGATTAGATATAGTCCGGTTGCTAATTGATCCATTGTAAAGTGGTGACGATTTGAATAGATGTCATCCAATTTCATAATTGGTCTACCCTTCATATCGTATAATTCAATCGACTTTATTTGATAGCCACCGTTGAGATGCAATTGAATCTGATCGGAAGAACCGGCAGGGTTTGGAAAAAGATGAAGTAAATCCTCTGAGAATTCAGGGCGCATTTCTCTTCCGGGAATAATGATATCAAAATGAGAACTGGTTTCCGGCAGTCTGTATTCACGCGCACCGGCAAAGAATCCGGTCACATTGTTCAGGCTGACCCCTACTCTAAAGATTTCTTCATCACCTGGGAATCTTCTAAAACCATCAATATCATCTTCAATGATAAATCCTACTTCAGTAATAATTCCAAAACCTATAGCACCGATACCATCCATTCTCGTCAATGCAAAGTCAAGTTGATTGTCAAAGCCCTTATCCATAAATAAGGAGGGACCGTCGTATGTGAGCCAGGAAGAAGGATACTCTACAGCATGCAAATTAGAAAAATCAAAAGGAGTGTTATTGAAATTGTAAGACATGGCAATGCCATGCAGATCCATAGCTGGATTGCTTTCACTGCCAGCTACCACATAGAACCTTACTAAATCACCTGCATAGTATGGGCCCGACGAAGCTTCGACTAAACTGATGGCAAAATCGCGATGCTCGTATCTTTCCTCTACTAGTAACGTATGGACTTTGTTGTAAAAATTAGATATAGCAAAGGTGTCTGCTGCACTAACCAAACCATCTCCGTCTGTATCAGCATGTTTTAAATTTTCTCCTGAAACCTGATTACTTACCCAATCGTCTCCAGATTGACCATACCAATTTACCAAATCAACATCCTCCCGACTGATGCCAACTGAACCTATATACCAGCCAAGGCTAAGAAGATCTCGCATATCGACCTTGCCATCGTAATTGACATCACCTGGCCAAACGCAGTCATCTATACAAACGCATATCGAATCGATAGTAAGATCAAGCACTTCAACCTCTATTTTAACCACCTGGCAGTCAAGCTGTCCATCTACGCAGTATTCCAATTCAAATTCATCCAAACCGACAAAATCCTGATTGGGTTCGTACACAACCAGATTATTTCCTCGTACATCTCTACACCCAATGGTGATTGTGTCGATGCCAGGATAGACCTCAAGTGCTCCAAATTCAGGAGATTGAGTGATGTGAAACATAAAATTACTGATTGGAACCTCATAATTGATAACAAGGGGCCTATTTTTAGTAGTGGTTAATTTATAAGTTAGATTATTTTGGGGATTGAGATTGCCAACAAAAATAGCAACTCTAGCCGTTTCACAATTTCCAAGAATGCAAACCCGGTAGGTAAAATTGGCCTGCCCGGTAAAGTTACTGTCGGGTTGATACAAAAAGTTACCATTGCCCAAATGAGTCAATGTACCTTCTGTTACAGCAGAAAAGGATTGAATGTTGATATTGTTTTTGAGGTCATTCTCCAAAACATTGAATTCCACACTGGTGTTTTTGGGAGTGTAGATAAAATCATCCACCAAAAAGGTATTGGGATCATCAATGTCATGAATAGTGACATAAACGGTGGTGAAGAATTCTTCATTCAACTGAAATTTAAATGAATCTTCACCGGTAACATTTTGGATCGGCTTATACTCCCAAATACCCGTATTGCCAACAGGGGTGACAGTTCCCAATTCGGGTTCTTCATCGACCTCATAATCTATCGATGGCAAAAGGGCTCTGACTGACCTATTTCTAAATGTATGCAAATGTAAATTACCATCAACAACAACATTTGAAGAATCAACAATGTTGATGTGCGCAGTTGCTGACCCGCATTCATTATATTCATCGCAGGCAGTGTACTTAATGTACCCCATCCCATTGAATCCAGATATAGGCTTAAAGAAAACGCTATCATTACTAATTTCAAGAAAGCCGCGGTTGACAGCAGAAATGTTAGAAAGTTGTAGGGAATCAGAAGTGCTGGAATCATTACCCATGAGGTCAATAAAATGCCAACCACTATTAGCTGGAATTGCAATTTCCAGGTCGTTTATCCAAACAATTGATTCCTTTACTTCAATTTCGTAATGGTACCACTTGATGTTGGGATTGGCGCCAACGGTATAGTGTACTTCAATCGATACGCTGTCTCTTCCAATAAAACCCGGATTGGGAGTGTAACGCATTTGCCGGGCACCGGGGCTATTTATCCTGGTAGCCGAACCGTTTGATGGATGACTTATGATGAAAAGACTGAATGCATTGAATACCTGTGAATAAAACTGGCTATCAACTAAAATCTGGTTGGTTTGATAGGGGGTCTGGCTGATCCCGGTCTGTGGGGCATTGAGAAATACAACAGTTAATAAAACCGCTGAAAGTTTGGTGATTATCCGCATAAATTGATTCATGGACTTGACGGATTGATATACGGGTCAAAGGTAATCACTTTTTTCATACCAGAATAATTTTTATATAAAACTTTTTTATATGTCATATTACACAAATACTTAATCTGTTCTTTGTAAAATTTACATGTATCTTTGTATTACTGCATTACTAACAATTTAATTATATATATGTGTTTCAAAAATATTACTTCTTTACAGAAAATTTTCAACCTATTGAGTTAAATAAGCTCCATCAGGGGCAAAAAGAAAAATGACAATATGCCGGAAATGACTTTTGAAAACATCAAGGTGGTTCAAGTGATTCGGACATTTAGTACAGCCGAATTAAACCGCTTAGAAAAATTTATCCAATCCCCGTATTTCAATGTTAATCATTCCATTACAGCATTATTTGATCTCATAAAAAATGCAGTCCGCACAGAGGATTACTCTACTTTGGACAAGTTAGAAGTATACGACCAACTTTTTAAAGGGAAGAAATATTCAGATACCAAGTTTAGAAAAGTGTGTTCGGATTTGTTAAAACTAACAGAAGAATTCCTGGCCATAGAACAATTTAAGGCAAACCCGCTGCACGAGGCCAGCTATCTGCTACAGGCGATCTCCAAAAGAAGGATTGAACCTCTGTATAACTCGGTATTGAAATCGACCCGAAGGCTTTCAGAAAGACAATATGAAATTGCTCCTTCTTACTATTACTACCAATATGAAATTGAGAAAAACTACTTCAACATGATGGAATCTGAAATGACCAGAGACCGAAGGTTGAATTTGGAGCAAATAGCGAAGAACCTGGATTACTTTTTTATTGCTGAAAAGCTCCGCTACTACTCCACTGCACTAAGTCAAAAGAGATTTACAAAACACGATTATGAGATTTTATTTATGGATGAAATACTGGACCATTTAAAGGACAACCCTTATGATGACATTCCCCAAATCACCATAAACAAAGAAGTAGTAAATGTATATCGATTCCCAGAAGATGATGCACATTACTTCAAACTCAAAGGTCTTATATTTAAAGAAATCGAGAGGTTTCCAAAGGATGATTCCAGAGATGTTTTCAATGCTGCACTAAATTTTTGTATCAAAAAACTAAATCAAGGTGACCAGAAGTTTTTGAAGGAGGTTTTCTACCTCTATGACTTTGCACTAAAAAATGACTACCTATTTATTCAGGGAGAACTCACTCCCTGGACCTTCAAGAATATTGTGGTGGTGGCTCTTCGGTTAAAAGAATACCAATGGACCGAAAATTTTATTGATGAATACAGTGGCCTTCTCAACGAAAAACATAGAGATAATGCGGTGCGATTTAATCTTGCAAGAATGCACGGCTATAAAGGTAATTTTAAAAAAGTTCTTGAATTGCTCCGGACAGTTGAATTTGACGACATATCCTATAACCTGGGAGCAAAAGCAATGTTATTGGTATCTTATTATGAATTGGAAGAAATAGACGCTCTTTTATCTTTTCTGGACACCTTTAGGGTTTTTCTCAATAGACAAAAAAATAAGCTTCCAGAACAGCGGAGGAAAAACTACCTCAACCTAATCAAGTACACAAAAAAACTTGCCAATATTGATCCCTTTGAAAAGGAGGCATTGAGCAAACTGAAAACAGAGATAACGGAGTCCAAAAATGTTGCAGATGTGAATTGGTTGACTGAAAAAGTAGTAGAGCTAGAAAAATGGAAATAAGGGCAAATATAATAGTATGACTACAATAGACAAAAACAATTGGCCCGGGCGGAACTACCCTGCAAAACTCCTTTTATTCGGAGAATACTCTGTCCTTGTGGATCAAACTGCTCTGGCAGTGCCTTATGGGAAATACCATGCAAGATGGGAAAAAACTATACGGGAAAGTTCAAACACTCAAAAGGAAATACTCGACAACTTCATCGATTATTTAAAACTAGTAATAAAAGGCAATGAAAAGTTTTTTTTGGATCTTGATCAAATGGAGAGGTGGTTTAAGTCAGGCTTGAGATTGGATTCAAATATACCCACCGGATGCGGCCTTGGCAGTTCAGGTGCATTCTGTGCTGCGGTAATGGATGCATTCGGAATCGTCAAGAATGATGACCTACACGCTCTTCAACATCAGTTTGCATTGATGGAGTCCTTTTTCCATGGTAAGAGTTCGGGCCTTGATCCACTGGTGAGCTACCTGAATCGACCAATTTTAATCCGGGCCGGAGAGTTGCCCCACCTAAAGTCTAATTATCATTCCTCCCAACCTACCTTTGGTGTTAGTTTATTGGACACAAAGATTCAGAGAAGCACTGCACCACTAGTGTCTATTTTTCAGCAAAATCTTTATTCAAAAGAATACTCGAACAAATTTGAGAAAACCTACCTCCCTCAGGTCAATTCAGCCATCAGAGCCTACAGTGATCAAGACTGGGAAAAACTGTGGCACTCTTGTCTATTAATCAGTGAATTACAATTCGGACTATTCAATGAGATGATCCCTGACAATCTAAAATCTATTTGGAAAAAGGGCATTCAGTCCGATCGATACTTTATGAAACTCTGTGGTGCAGGAGGTGGTGGGTTTTACTATATTTTCCACAGAGAAAGTGAGCCGTGTTCCGAACTAATTCCAACCTCATCCCCTATCGGGAGCTACTTCTTCGGTCTTTCTGCTGATAAGTAAGAAAGCAGGGGGAAGATTTTTCAAAATAAAGTTGACCTTAATATTCCCAAACGCTCTTTTGTAAAGGTTTTTCATCACCAGTGAATAGTGCACCTGAATATACTTGCCCCCAACTTTTAGCGACTTATAGCACTGCTCAACTATATCTTTTGCTATCTCATCTGGAACAACCGTAAATGGAATGGCTGAAACGACATAGTCAACATGATTAACACCTTGTTCCTTGAGCACATTTGTAAGTTCTTCAGCAGACTTCTTATAGAAGAAAAAACGCGGATCTTTTATCTCCTCAAGTTGACTGCAAAACACCTCATTGATCTCAAAAACAATCAGCTTAGAATTTGCCTTCATTTTATCCAAAAGCTTTTCACTGATAACCCCATCCCCTGCACCGAGCTCTACAATAACGTCAGCATTATTAAAATCAATTTGATCTGTAATATTCCTGCACAAGTACCTTGAACTTCTAGTCACAGTGCCTACTTCCTTCAGGTTTTTTAAACTTTCGGAGAAAAAATCCAATCTTTTCATAATCTCAAACAATAAGCTGAAAAAAAATCTAACAAAAAAACGGGCACCACATCCGGATACCCTTCTTCAAACAAATATTGGAACTGATTCTTAAAATTGATCAATTAAGATGAATCAATTCACCAAAGATAACACTAAATTTCTTAACCATATCACTACTGAGTCGTTTCCCATCCATGTAAGGTACGATAAAGGCGTTCTCAATTCCACCCATTTTTATTTGATCGCGAAACACCTCTGCCCGCTCAAATGTTTTTTCAAGCCCCACAGTATAGCGATAAAATTCACTGGACATTACCCTCTCAATCATAGGATGGGCATAGCGATTGATTTCCGGGATATTGAGCATGGATCTGGTAGCGCCAATTTGTACTTTAAAGGATACCTCTTCCCTCTGCTTTTTGAAATCTCGATACCTGGATGAACCAAAAGACTCTGGTATGATTTTTCCCTCCATATCAATACCATGATACATTCTGCCGTCCTGAAACAAAGCAGGTTCCACCCTTCGGTTCGCTTCCTGCCCTGCATAAAAAGGTTCGCGATTCACCTGATTTAGAGCAAGGGGATATTGCGATCCATATCCGATAACAGTTATTCTCGAAGGATGTATACCACGATCAATTATGATGTTGGCTATTTCTACAGCCTTATTGACAGAGAAGAACAAGTCCAAATGAACGGGTCCGGAGTGGGCAGAAAAGGCAGAGAGCTTTAAGTCCAAATCAGGCTTTTGTTCTAGGAGGTCTGCCAAGCGATTCGCCTTTTCAACATTGTCAGGATAGTGAATATTTCCGCTTTCATCGTAATAAAAGGGCTGAATTGAAAATTTAGGGACTGCAATCTCATCGGGTTCAAGCACAGCATCATCTTCAGGTTCTATTGTAGCATCCTCAGGTATTTGCGGAACTTCTAAAGCATCCTTATCAGAACGCGGCAATTCCTCCTCGACCTCCTTCAAAATAACCTCCTCTAATAATTGTTCGGTCCTGACCTCATCTAAAGGAGTAATTAAAGTATCATTTTGATTTTCCGCATCACGGTAAAGTTCTAAAATAGCAGACCCATCAAATTCAAGAAAAACCGGCAATTCAGGTACTGGAAAAAAGGCGTTTACTATTTCAGAGGATAAGTCTGCAAATTGATCTTTCCATTCTTCCCTGAAATAGGCCAAATAAAGATCATAACCACCACTTCCACCTTTTCGATCCGAAGCAAATACACAGGTATTCCCATCATTGGAAACCCTGAAAAAACGATCATTCCCTGCAGAATTTAAGGGCATGCCAATATTAACCGGGTTGCTCCAGCTTTGAATTTGGGGATTGAAACGGGCGTGAAAGATATCAAATTGTCCAATGCTGCTTAGGCGATTGGAGGAAAAAAACAACTCATTTCCCCCATTTGAAATGAATGGATCAAGTTCATCAAACTCGGTATTTATCTCGGGCCCCAAATTCATAGCCTCCGACCATTCTCCATTTCGCTTTAATGCAATGTATAGATCAAATCCTCCATACCCTCCCGGGCGATTGCTAGAAAAAACAATAAAAGAATCACTTACAAATGAGAGTCCCTGATCACCAAGTTCCGGCACGAATGGGGATAAGAACCTGGATAGATATCCAGATTCTGGTTTGGAAATCCCGAATGTATCGACAAACACCCGACCTATCTCCCCGGAGAAGCCCCTAAAGTGATACAATACTCTGCCGGAATGAGAAAAATCAACTGCAATATCGTTTACTCGGGAATTCAGGTCCTCATTTAAAAAAACGACATTATCCCATTGGCCTCCAATCAATTCTGCCATGTACATATCCATGTTGTGGTGCCCATAAGTGGAATCTGGGCGTCCCTCGGCATCAGTGAGTCCCCCGGTGGAGCCTTCACGATTGGATGAAAAATAAATTCTCTCCATTATATTTGGTGAAAAGAGTGGGCGTATTTCGTCTGCCGGAGTATTTATGACAGGGCCCATGCTTTCAACTAAAATATCTATCCTCCTGCCGGGCATCCTCAAACCCGATGAGGCACGTATTATATCATTGGCAACCATTTTCCGGTAAGGATGATTTGCCGGAACATTTTCAAGATGTTTTTTGTACCACCTAATCGCACTTTCAAATTCGAGTCTATGGTGATAAATTTTTCCCCTGAGCAAGTACATATCTGCTGTGGGAATTTGATTTTCTTCAAAAAGACTCACCACTATTGAATAAGATCTGTCCAAGTCTCCATATTCAAAATGCGCCTGGGCAAGTTGATAAAGTAAATCTGGTTGGCCGGGTCTGATTTGCAGTGCGCTATCGAGGTAGGGAATAGCCTTATTCTGATGCCCGCTTAGCATAAATGAATCAACCTTACTTAGCAGTAATTCGACCTCACTTGACTGTGCGGCAAGCACTCCGCTCAGAAAAATAAAAACTACAAAACCAAACAGTTTTCTTACAGACTCCACAAGACCCATTCTCAAGACAAAAAAAATCAACACACAATACTAGACATCCCTGTTCGAATCAAATTGCTCCAGATAATCCGCTACCCTACGAACAAATGAACCGCCGAGAAATCCGTCAACCACACGGTGGTCATATGATAACGACAAGAACATCATTTGTCGTACTGCTATGACATCTCCATATTCTGTCTCTACTACAGCAGGTCGCTTCCTGATTGCACCAGTTGCGAGAATGGCAACTTGAGGCTGAGGAATAATAGGTGTGCCCATTACATTGCCAAAAGTACCAACATTGGTCAAAGAAAAAGTACCACCCTGAATTTCATCCGGTTGAAGTTTGTTTTGTCTGGCTCTAAGAGCAAAATCATTAACTGCGGCAGCAAGCCCGGCAAGATTCAATCTATCAGCATTTTTAATTACCGGGACTATAAGGTTTCCACTGGGAAGAGCGGTGGCCATCCCAATGTTTACATTATTCTTTTTGATGATATGGTCACCTTGCACCGAAATATTAATCATGGGGTAATCGCGAATGGCTTTACAAACGGCCTCCATAAATATAGGAGTGAAAGTTATCTTCTCACCATATTTAGACTGAAAAGCATTCTTGTTGGCATTTCTCCAGTTGACCAAATTTGTAACATCAGCCTCCACAAAGGAAGTCACATGAGGAGATATCCTCTTTGACTCAACCATATGGTGTGCAATCATCTTCCTCATCCTGTCCATCTCAATCAATTCCTCATTGGCGCCTGCTTTGGGAGTGACTTTATCAACCTTAGCAGATGTTTGGGCCTCTAGCTGAGGCTTGGCAAGTGCAGGTTCATGAGAAGGAGTTTTAGAATCCGTTTGCTGAACTTGAGACCGATTGTCTAAATAGTTCAATATATCATTTTTGGTCACTCTTCCATTCATTCCGGTGCCGGGTAAGGATTCCAACTCAGCAACCGTCACGCCTTCCTTGGAGGCAATACTTCTAACCAGAGGAGAGTAAAACCGATCGGATCCGGCTACAGCACCGGGCCGAAGGTCTCTTTCGCTCACTCCCTCAGACTTTGAGGAAGCAGCAGCTTGGTTCCTCATTTGAGGTGCAGGATCGCTGACCTTATCAACCTTTGTATCAGAAGTAGCAAGCTGCTCTGCAACAGAAGGTGAGGACTGCACTTCTGAATCTTCTCCTTCGGTGGCAATGTGGGCAATTACAGTTCCAATTTCTACCACTTCATTCTCAGGAAAGAGAATTTTGGTAATGACTCCATCCACCGGTGAAGGTATCTCACTATCCACTTTATCAGTGGCTATTTCGAGAATGGTCTCATCCATATCAACGGAATCACCCTCTTTTTTTAACCACTTTAGAATGGTAGCTTCCATAATACTTTCACCCATTTTGGGCATGATCAGATCTATTTTTGCCATATTTCAAAATTTTTGCAAAAGTACAGCTTTTAATTACTCAATAAAAATAATCGGAGCATATTGAGTGCAAGAAGGCCTGACTTTTCAATATTTAACTTTCGATCCAGATTAAGATTCAATCTTTTAACAACCTGAACATCGGAGTATCCCACGGCTACCCAAACCGTTCCTACAGGCTTCTCTTTACTCCCCCCTCCCGGCCCTGCGATGCCTGAAATTGCGATACCCAAATCCGTCGACATTTT
Organism: Saprospirales bacterium; assembly: GCA_007695145.1. Taxonomy (GTDB): domain Bacteria; phylum Bacteroidota; class Bacteroidia; order Chitinophagales; family Saprospiraceae; genus PWJY01. Next base: position 13,694 of record REEI01000096.1, read on the forward strand.
CGCACAAATTCCGCTGAGCATGTATCTGACAGTGCGTTCGCTAACAGCACCATCAGATTCAAGCACTTCCTCAGGTACATTAAGTTCCGCGACTTTAACAGAATTATCATATGCGATTACACTGCCACGATAATAATCAGAGGAACCCGAAACGGAAGTGATGAGATGCGATATAAAGCCACCTGTACAACTCTCGGCGGTGGATATGGTCAACCCCTTTTGTCTCAAAATCTTACCTACCACTTCCTCAAGTGTATCATCTCCTTCTCCAAAGATAGTAAGTCCGAGTACTGAATACATTTTCTGCACATAATCCTGCAACAATTTTTCAGCAGCATCTCCATCGTTTGATGCTGCGGTGAGCCTAAGTCGAATACGAGTATGGCCAGGCAAATATGCGAGGGAAAGACCTTTAGGTAGTTGGTTCTCAAATTCGGTCAGCCTTTCGGCAATTTCACTTTCCGGCAAGCCAATTGTAAGCAGTGTCTTTGTTCTGATTACCTTCAGATCAATCTTATCAAACAAATAAGGAAAAATTTGCTCTTTCATCAGGGATTTCATCTCATATGGAACACCAGGAACGGATACAATTAATGTCCCATTTTTTTCACCCAACATACCAGGAGCCGTACCCTTGGTATTTCGAAAAAACTTCATGTTTCGCGGTAAAATAGCCTGCTTTTTGTGCAAATCATTGGGCCGGGAGCCTTGTTTTTCCTTGTGTTCAGCGATCCAATCAAAAACGGACTGATTGAATTCAAGTGGATAGCCCAGATAGTCAGCAATTGCCTCTTTGGTTCGGTCGTCTCTTGTCGGGCCCAAACCACCCGTCAAAACAATCAACCGCACTTCTTTTTCGAGAGACTTAATTGTACTGAGGATTTCGCCTATATCGTCCCCCACAACAACCACCTTCAAAAGGTCAATACCCATAGCATGAAACTCAATGGCCAACCAATTTGAGTTTGTATCAGGGATTTGGCCAATTAGTATCTCATCCCCTATAGCGATAATAGCAGCTTTCTTTTTATTTAATTCACTCCCCATTTAAAAGCATTTTCCAATCATTGATATTCAACCAACAATATTTCTTTCCAAACTCAAATCGACAAGCCCCGACATTGTTTACTTCAAGTATCCGACCTTCCATCACTTTTCCAGTATCTTTACTTTTCAACTTCACCAGCCCTCCATTTCCGTACAATCGATTGGTAAAATATCCTCCAAATTGATAAGGATTTTCGAAAGTATTGGTCAGGAAATATTCGAGGCAATGTAATAATTCTATCAACAGTTCACCTCTTTCAAAGTTTTTACCTGAATAATTGGCCATGGATATGGGGTGATAATTGTTATAATCATGTAAAAATTCAGTTTGATTAACATTTAGACCGATTCCAATTATACTTTCAGTAATCAGTCGTCCTGCAATACTGTTTTGAATCAATATGCCACCAATCTTTTTTCCATCAACGATGATATCGTTGGGCCACTTTATAGCCGCAATTTTTTTATTGAGTTTCTGGTCAAGGAAACTACAGATGGCCAAAGTTGTAGCGACATTCAATTGAAATGACTCAGAAGCTTTTAGCTTTTCTGGACGAATGTAAACTGACAAAAGCAGGTTTTTACCATATTCGCTTTGCCACTTATTGCCAAATTGTCCTTTTCCATCTGACTGGTAGTCTGCCGAAACGACAGTTCCAGGCAATGGTGTGCTTTTTGTTAACAACTGAGATACGTAATCATTGGTTGATTGCGTATTAGAAAGGTGAATAAGAACTTTTCCCAATTTTAGTTCGTTTCCCATTCAATTGTATCTTTGTAATAAAATAACGAAAACCATATAATTTGAATCAATTGCAGCCTGCCACAAAACGTAATAAAGCGTTTTACAATCCACTAACATTCAATGAATCAATCATTGAAAGCATTAAAGAAATCAAAGGCAAAGATATAGTAATGATCGATCTGCGTGAACTTCACGATCGTCCGACCGATTTTTTTATTATTTGCTCAGGTGATTCCAACACCCAAATCAAAGCTATTGCCGAGAACATTTACAAAACCATCAAAGACTTCAAAGGAGAAATCCCCTTCAGTATAGAGGGAAAAGATCAGTCGACATGGATACTTTTGGATTATTTCTCTACAGTTGTCCATGTATTCCACCCGGAGGTTCGCGATTTTTATGAACTTGAAGAACTCTGGTCCGATGGTCTTGTTACTGAATATGAGAGTTCCAGGATTTGAATCCCTGTGACAACTGTACCACTATTTTTCTGAAAATATTGACATGAAGAAAAACGATCAAAAAAATAAATCTGAGTCTGGAAAAGGTGGCACACCACCACAAAAACCTGGTATCAGTTCATATTGGATATACGCTATCATAGCGATGTTTCTCATCGTCTTGAATTTCATGAGTTACAGCGGATCATCTAATGATCCTATAACTCTTGGAAAGTTTGAATCCATGGTTTTGGCCGCCGATGTGGAAAGGCTGGAGATCATTAACGAAAAAACAGCAAATGTATGGATCAAAGAGAGCAGTTTGAGCAAACCCGAATACAGCGATGCCAATCAGACTTCAGTTTTCTCAGACAGGCCCCATTTTCACTTTAATATCGGTCCTGCAGAAGCATTTTCAAGCCGTCTTGAAGAATGGAATAGACAACTATCACCTGCTGACAGGGTTGATCCGGTATACATTGAGAGACAAAATTGGCTCGGGCCTATTTTGAGTTGGGTGATCCCATTCGCAATTTTAATTGCTATCTGGATATTTATTATGCGAAGGGTAGCAGGAGGTGCAGGAGGTGCAGGAGGTCAGATTTTCAATATAGGAAAAAGTAAGGCCACGCTATTTGACAAGGACACCAAAGTCAATGTAACCTTCGAGGATGTGGCCGGACTGGACGAGGCCAAAGAGGAAGTTATGGAGGTTGTTGATTTTCTCAAATTCCCTGGAAAATATACTTCCCTGGGAGGAAAAATTCCAAAAGGTGTATTGCTAGTAGGTCCTCCTGGAACAGGTAAAACACTTTTGGCTAAGGCGGTAGCTGGTGAAGCTGGAGTCCCCTTCTTCTCCATTTCCGGTAGTGACTTTGTAGAAATGTTTGTGGGGGTGGGTGCTTCCAGAGTGCGAGACTTATTCAAGCAAGCCAGAGAAAAGGCACCCTGTATAGTATTTATTGATGAGATCGATGCAATTGGAAGAGCCAGAGGAAAAGGTGCAATTCAAGGTGGAAACGATGAGAGAGAAAACACATTGAACCAATTATTGGTAGAAATGGATGGTTTTAGCACAGACAAAGGTGTTATTCTTATGGCTGCAACCAACAGACCCGATGTTTTGGATTCAGCTCTTTTAAGGCCTGGTCGTTTTGACCGGCAGATTGGAATTGACCGCCCGGATTTAAAGGGTAGAGAAGCTATCTTTAAAGTCCATCTCCGTCAGATCAAAATTGGTCCGGGCGTAAATGCTTCTATTCTATCTGAAATGACACCGGGTTTTGCAGGAGCAGATATCGCTAATATTTGTAACGAAGCTGCTCTTATTGCTGCCCGAAGGAATAAAAAAGCAGTCGACATGGATGACTTCAATTATGCGCTGGATCGGGTAATTGGAGGCCTTGAGAAAAAGAGCAAGATCATCAGTCCCAATGAAAAGGAAATCATAGCTTACCATGAGGCCGGTCACGCTATCTGCGGCTGGTTTCTTGAGCATGCGAGTCCTCTAGTGAAGGTGACTATAGTTCCTCGTGGAATTGGCACTTTAGGTTACGCTCAATATTTACCGAAAGAGGAGCACGTAATCCGAACTGAGCAGATGCTTGACAGAATGTGCATGACCCTTGGTGGCAGAGCGGCGGAAAGGGTAATATTTGACAAAATTTCAACTGGAGCCCAAAACGATCTCGATCAGGTCACCAAAATGGCATATAGCATGGTCGTGGTATATGGAATGAATGAAAAGGTCGGAAATATATCATTCCACGGAATGTCTCAGGATCAGTTCCTAAAACCCTACTCTGATATCACTGCAAAGATAATCGATGAAGAAGTGCGCAATATAATTGATTCTCAATACCAGCGTGCGATCGCTCTGCTTAAAGAAAAAAGGTACGAATTGGAAACTCTCGCTAAAGCTCTACTTGAAAATGAGGTACTACTGAAGTCTGACCTTGAAAAAATCATTGGTAAGCGGCCATTTGATACAGAACAAATAAGTGACAATTCTGAGGCGGAAGAACCAGCAATTCCCACTACAGAATCTCCCTCCAATTCCAATGGGGATGACAAAAAAGAATCTAAAAATACAAATGAGGTAATTGCCAAAACCATTGTCCCTCCTCCACTTAAAAAAAGCAGTGGGAGTCTTAAAGACGATTCTAAAAAATCCGAAGAGGATAAGGCAGATTGAAACTAATCTTTAGGCAACATTTCTATTTGGAAGTTTCACAACAATAGGAAGTTTGCCCTGCAATACACTTTTAACAAGCGGACCATGGTAACATATTGCCCATTACCTTGTGCTTTATAGGATTAAAAATTTAATGTCCTACAATCAAGCCACATCGTAAAAAATTTATCCTGATATGTTTGCAATACGTATCCATCTGTAACAATTTATAAAAAAAGGAGCATGTTCGCATGCTCCTTTTTCTATAAATACCTTTAGAAATAAAAACCAAAGACTAACTTTAGAGTGTTATCAAGTTCTAATTCTTCAAAAGTTTCTTGATCGCAAAGCCACTCTCTCTGGACAATTCGACCGTGTAAAATCCTGATGCCCAATTACCTGCATCTATAAATATTTCGTTTGAGGTATTGATATCGGAATAGTTATAAACGATTCTACCCAAAATATCTCTAACTACAATATGAGTAGTTTCGGAAACATCAAAAAGATATTCTACCATCAGGGAGCTTCCGAATGGATTAGGGAAGACATTGAATTCGACAAGTCCTTCTAAATCTATAGTATTGGAAAAATCCTCTACTTCGAAAGGACCAACCACAGTTACGCATTCATTCCCATCTGTAATGGTAAGGGTATATTCTCCCAGCCCGACATCTTCCAGGTTTTGAGTAGTTGCACCATTTGACCAAAGAAAGCTGTAAGGTGGAGTTCCTCCTCTAATATTAACAATGACAGAACCTTGAGTGGCGCTAGTTACATCAGTAATACTAACATCATAAACTTCGATAGCATCCGGTTCACTAACAACAAAAGTCTCAATGATAGTAAATCCAGTATTATCTGTAATTTCAACTTCATATGTACCAGCTGCAACACCCTCTAAAACAGGGCCTTCTACACCATTTTCCCAAAGAAACTGAAACGGATCATTTCCTGCTGCCTCCACAGTAACGCTTCCATCAGTGCCACCGTGACAACTGACATCAATGATTTCTGCAAAAACAGAAATTCCAGCACCTGACACCTCCACCGTTTCACAATGAGTGTCACTTCCGCAAGCATTTGAGATCGTCAGACAAATGGTAAATTCCCCTGCCTGACTAAATTGATGCTCAGGGTTGGTTTCTGTAGAGCTGTTTCCATCACCAAAGTCCCACTCAAGAGTATAAGATTCAGTTTGAGAATTATCAAAGAGGGCAATCATTAGATTATCGACATTGAATTCAAATCCAGCTACTGGGGTATCGATAAATTCGGTTACGACCACACTAGATTGTGCCTCACATTCATTTTCGTTGTTAACAACAACCAAGGTATAAACTCCCGGGGAGCCAATGAGTGGATTTAGGGTGCTTTCCCCCTCTATAATTTCGCCGTCCTCTGTGGTCCAGAGGTAGGAAAACTGATCACCTTCATCAGAATTGCTGCCATCCAGGTTTAATCGAGGACTTTCGCAGGTGAGTTCAAGTTCCTCTCCTGCATCTGCAAAGGGCACCTCGTCATCCACCTCGACTTCAACAGCGGCCTCAGAAATACATCCATTTTCGGTATTGATCACCTGAAATACATAAGTCCCGGCTGAGTTTACAATCAACTCCATTTCTTCACCCAGAACTTCACTTCCTTCCACATTGGTCCAAATATATATTATGTTGTCGCCACTTGCTGAACCCTCACCACTTAAAGTAACCGATGACTCAGTACAAGTCAAAAAAGAAGTTTCACTGACCTCTATTTCAGGCAAATCGGAATCATCTTCTACAATGACGACAACCGAAGCCAAACAACCATTATCAATATTTAAAACTTCAAAGGTATACTCTCCTGCCTGATCAGCTACAAATTGTATTTCCTCGCTGACTACCACACCTTCAGAATTAATCCAACTGTATGATATTTCATCTCCTTCAGCGGATCCCTCTCCACTCAGTACAGCAGAGAGCAATTCACAAGATAGTGCATTACTTACTGAGGCTGATATTTCAATGTCCTCAGCTACTGATTCTACGGTGACAGTAGAAGAGGCTACGCATCCACTTGGTCCATGAGTAACCAACAGAGTGTATGAACCGGGTTCGTTAATTAAGGCGATAGGGCTATTTGAACCTTCCACTATATTTCCATTGGGAGTTGTCCATTGGTAAACAAAGTTAGGGCCTGAGCTTGAAGCAGAGCCATCCAAAGTAATTTCGACAAGATCGCAATCCAATGCTTCGTGCGGAGCAATAGAAACCTCAGGAGAATTGGGGTCAGGGGCTACATCTACCAATGCAAAGTCTGTACAACCATTATCGTCATTAGTAATAATCAAGAGGTAAGAACCAGGCTGATCGATAGTAGGATTGGGAGTATCTTCCCCTTCAACTATATTTCCATCGGAAGTGGACCACTGGAAACTAAGGTTTTGCGCTCCACTTGATCCACTGCCATCCAATTGCGCTGTAGGCTCAGCACAAGGAAAATCAAAGTCTTCACCTGCATCTGCAACAGGAGGTGGCTGATTATCCAATTCTACAAATTCAGATTTTTCACATCCGTTATCATCGGTTAGAATTACCTCGTAAAGACCTGCTGTTAGATTGGGAAAATATGGATCGCTTTGTGGCCCAAGACCGATATCAAAGAAATAAACACCCGTCCCACCTTCCGCAAAAACGAAGATTTCACCATCTTCAGAGTCGCAGTTTTCATCAGCGGGGTCGACAAACATAAACAACTCTTCTGGCTCATCTATTTCGATCACAGGTGTCTCCACTGTACAATCATTCTCGTCCGTTATGGTCAGGGCGTATGTCCCTCCGTCAAGTCCGCTGAGACTTTGACTTGATTCCCCATTACTCCAAATAAAACTGTATCCGGGAGTCCCTCCTGAAGTGGAAACATTGATGCTTCCGGAAGCATCAAACGCACAGAGATTGTGAATCACTTCAGTAATTTCATATTCTAGTTCAGCTTCCGGGCCGGAAATTACCACCTCATCCAGGTAGATTTCTCTATTGTTTTGATCGGTAACTGTAAGAGAATAGGTACCCTGCGGAATATTATCAAGGTCTTGAGTATTGGCCCCATTGCTCCAGGAGTAATTAGTATTTCCATGACCAGGTACCGCATCTAAATGAATATAACCCTGCTGATCACCAAAACAAAATTCATCTCCTGTGGCAGCAACTTCAGCTGACATAGCACAAGAAGCCATGGCAGTCTCTAGAACAGATTTTGGAGGTCCGCCGGGGTTCCAGGGACGCACAACTCTTGTATCAGGGCATATAGAAAAAACTGTTGGAAATGCATTGACCTGATAGGCTGAGCGCACAGTTAAGTCAGGCAGGTCAATAATGGGATAAGGAGTTCCGGTTACCCAATCCCCCATAGTATTTCCGTTGCATCCTGCCGGCCCATAAAGGCAATCCGTATTAGTATTTGGGTCGGCTTCAAGGAAAAAAACCATTACTTCATCTGTTCCATCCGGACCATAGTCGTAATACATGTCAGAAAAAGCACCGCCCTGGTGATAGTTCCAGCACGGGCCACACCAGGTGGCAGAAAATTTTATATACACTACCTTCCCTTCATCCAAATAGTCGTAGAGCGTATGCTCAACACCATTGATGTCGGTTAAAGTCCAATCCGGGGCTACAGAATTGGTGGTCAATTGGCCGTAGCTGTAGGTGGAAAATAATAAGCAAAAAGCAAGAAGTAATTGTTTCATCATAACACCATAAGTTTAATTGTTTAATAATTATGGCTTAAAGTTATAAAAAAATACGAAAACAAATACTTAGCCCCTAAAATTCTGCATATTTTTCATCATTTTCTGCATATTATTACCTTTACTCATGGTGTGCATCATTTTTTTCATCTGATTAAACTGTTTGATGAATAGATTAACTTCATGCACTGATTTTCCGGAACCTTTGGCTATTCTTTTCTTCCTGCTCATATTTAAGACCTCAGGATTAGCACGTTCTTCAGGAGTCATGGAAAAAATAATGGCCTCTACTTTTGAAAAAGCCGAATCATCGATATCGAGGTTTTTGGTCATTTTACCCATTCCTGGAATCATACCCATTAGGCTTTTGAAGTCCCCCATTCTTCGAATGGTGTTGAGTTGAGACAAAAAGTCATTGAAGTCAAATTTATTCTTCTTGATCTTCTTTTCTAACTTTTTTGCTTCGACTTCATCAAATTGCTCCTGGGCTTTTTCAACCAGAGATACAATATCACCCATTCCCAGTATCCTCCTAGCCATTCGATCCGGATGAAAAACGTCTAGCGTATCCATTTTTTCACCACTTGAAACAAACTTAATGGGTTTGCCGACTGTGTACTTAATCGACAATGCAGCACCACCTCTTGTATCACCATCCAGCTTGGTCAGCACCACCCCGTCATAATTGATTTTCTCATTAAAGGTTTTGGCAGTATTTACCGCATCCTGACCGGTCATGGAATCGACTACAAAAAGAGTCTCAGTCGGCATCAAGTTCCTTTTGAGCGACTCGATTTCCTTCATCATTTGTTCATCGATAGCTAAACGGCCGGCTGTATCGACAATGATTACGTCGTGACCATGAGTCTTAGCGTGGAGAATTGCGTTCTCGGCTATTTCTAAAGGATTTTTATTGTCCGGTTCCTTGTATACCGGCACATTAATTTGTTCACCTAGGATTGTAATCTGATCAATAGCAGCAGGTCGATACACATCACAAGCCACTAGAAGAGGACTCATTCTCTTCTTTGACTTGAGGAAGTATGCCAACTTACCGCTAAACGTTGTTTTACCACTACCTTGAAGACCCGCTACCAAAACCAGACCTGGTTTTCCTTTAACATTGATGTCGGCAACCTCAGAGCCCATGAGTTCTGCCAACTCATCCTGGACAATTTTAACCATCAGTTCACCGGGCCGCACAGATTTAAGTACATTTCGCTGCCCGAGGGCTTTCTCCTTAACCGATTCTGTAAACTCTTTGGCAATTTTGAAGTTGACATCCGCAGCAACCAATGCCCTGCGAATTTCTTTTATCGACTGAGCTACATTGATCTCAGTAATTTTGTGCTGGCCTTTCAATAGGGAAAAGGCACCTTCTAATCTCTCATTTAAACTGTCAAACATAAGCTCCTGATAATTTTAGGTATCACAAAGATAGGCATTAGTGAGAAATACAGCTGCATCATTAAATGACAACAGCTATAATCAGATAATCAAATACCAACAATTCAAACAATGTTTCAAACTGTTTCAGTCGTAGTGCCAGGTTCAATCAGGCTGAATCCAAATGATTGATGGAAGAATATTTGTGCATCCGTAAACAAAAGCCTTTTGACCAAATCGGACTGCCACATTGGAGGCTTCCTCAAGGTCAATGTTCCAAATGAAAAAACTGGGTTCCGGTTTCCATTGATCTGATTCGTCAGGAACTCCAATTCCTTCGATGAGGTTATACCCTTTGCTCATAATTGTCGATTGAAGTTTAGTGTTCGCAAGATTATTTTTTTGCAAGGACACCAAAGATGACCCAGGATTATAGGCTGTCAAAAATGCCCAAGTTTGGATATTCATTCTTCTGCAAAAATCCTCTAATTTAGGATTTAATATCCCAATTCGAATGTCAATCCCTTGGTTAGGCAAACTATAAATCGTCCGGTAATACGAACCGGCAAGCTCAATTAAGTAATCATTATGCATAATATGGTATTCGATGGTTTACAAAATTGTACCTTTGCAAAATTATTTTTGAAGATAATAATATGGATAGAAATACAGCGATTGGCATTGTATTATTGTTCATTCTTTTTGTGATATGGGTTTTTATCAATTCCCCTACTCAGGAAGAGATTGAAGCCAGGAAACTTGAGCGTGAAAGGCAGGAAGCACAAAGGACTGAACAACCTACTGAAATGGATACTGCCTCACAACTTGAGGCAGATACTGTCACAGAAGATTTTATAGCAGAGCCTTCGACAATTGATACCGCTCAATTGAAATCCGAAAGGATGTCTCAGTTCCGATCCCTATATGGACCATTTGCCAATGCAGCAATGGGTGTACAGGAAGAGGAAATCATACTTGAAAATGAACACCTGAGAATCGTCTTCTCTAACCTCGGCGGTCGCATTAAAGAGGTTTGGGTAAAAAAACACCTCCGGTCATTCCTATCTGAAGATATGGAAGAAATGAGAGACTCTCTATTCTTGATGGATCACCCAGGAGACAGATTTGAGTACTTCCTCCAATTGAGACAAAATAATATGACTGTTTCAACAGGAGAACTGTATTTTGATCACCAACTACAGAACAACACCCTAGTTTTCAGACTAAATGCTGAGAACGGGGGTTATTTTGAGCAGCGATATACCATTCACGAGGGTTCCTATGCACTTGATTACCAACTAAACTTTGTCAACCTCCAGAATATTCTCGCTAACGAACCTGCGCCAGTATCCCTAAATTGGGTAAACTACTTGAATAAACTTGAGCAAAATACTGGGTACGAAAGATATTTTTCAACAGTCTACTTCAAAGAGGATTCAAGGCGATCCTCTTACTGCTCCTGCCGTCGAAGTGATACTGAAAATAAAGCCAATACACCGCTCAAGTGGATATCCCACGCCAATCAGTTTTTTAATAGCAGCTTAGTAGCTAAAGAGACTTTTCATGGTGGTTTTCTTGAGACTGTAATGCTCGACGAATCAGCAGAAGAGTTAAAAATTCTTCGCTCCCGGCTTGACATACCTATCACAATGGGGAATACCTCCTCATTTGATATGACATTCTATATTGGACCCAATGATTTTGAAAGATTGCAACTCATTGGGCATGACCTGACAGATATCGTCCCATTTGGTTGGAGTATTTTCGGGACTATAAACCGCTGGGTGGTAAGACCAATGTTCTCCACTTTAATGAACTGGACCAATTCCCCAGCACTGGTCATTATCTTATTGACTCTTATCGTCAAAATGGCTCTTTATCCCCTTACCTACAAAATGCTTTACTCCCAGGCAAAAATGTCCGCACTCAAACCTCATATGGAAAAGCTGAGGGAAAAGTTCAAAGGAGATCAGCAAAAAATGCAGATGGAGACCATGAAAATTTACCGGGAATTTGGAGTGAATCCCCTTGGTGGCTGCATGCCTATGGTACTGCAAATGCCAATATGGTTTGCATTGTACCGGTTTTTTCCCGCTTCAATTGAATTCAGGCAGGAATCTTTCTTATGGGCTTCAGATCTATCATCCTACGATGCTATTGTTTACCTGGGATTCACCATTCCATTTTACGGAGCACACATCAGTTTGTTCACATTGCTCTGGGCCGGCACAACAGTCCTCTATACACATTACAATACCAAACATATGGATATGAATGCTGTAAACCCTATGATGAAAAACATACAGTATTTCATGCCAATAATGTTCTTGTTTTTCTTCAATAGTTTTGCTTCCGGACTTACCGCTTACCTCTTTGTAAGTAACCTGGTTAACATCGCTCAAATCGTGGTTACAAAGAATTTTATCTTCGACGAGGAGAAAATCAAGGCCCAATTGGAACTCAACAAGAAAAAGCCAAAGAAAAAAGGAGGATTTCAAGCACGATTGGAGGAAGTTCTAAAAGAGCAACAACGGATTGCGGAGGAGAGAAAGAAAAAGTCCAAGAAGTAAAGAGTTCGATAGAAGAGGCTTTACTCTTGCCAGATTCCCCTCTCTTGAAAAAACAGTGGAGTGAACACACATTGGAATTTAACGGTTAGATTTATGGTGGTTACTAATTCACAGCTTCTCAATCCTGAAAGAAGGTGAAGTGTAAATAATAGCTTTGATTTATATTGACTATTTTGAAAATGATCGTAGAAATGAATAAATATTTGATTCTTAAGATTTTTATATTGTTGAGCCTGACGGCTTTAGTTGCCACAGGATGTGGACGTAAAACAGCTCAAATTGCTCAGATGGACAGAATTGATTCCCTCAATGATTTTGAGGAAGAAGAGGATCATCTGCTTGGAAAATTTAGAAGGACAGGATGTTTTGGGGACTGTCCGGTATTCAGAGTTTTGTTTTACACTGGGGGAGTGGCTATTTTCACAGGTGAAAATTTCGTCGAAAATCTGGGGCCTCACATTGGACACTATGATGAAGGCCAATTCCGTAAAATAATTGATTACGCCTTTGAAAAAGGTTTTTTTGATCTTGAAGAATTCTACCCTGTTGACCGAAGGGACTTCATTCCTGATTTATCCAACACCTTAACGACCCTGGTAATAAAAAAAGGCTCTAAGACGGTTGACCACAACAATAGTGGCCCCGAACTACTGTTAGAAATTGAACAAAAAATCCAGGCATTGATTGATAAGATTGAATGGGAAGAGAGAAAATAAACCCTTATATTCCGTCTGATTCAATTTATAAAAACATATTATGTCAAGGGAGGAAAACGGCATTTTAAAATGCGTGGGAGTTATTGGTGCAGGTGTATTTGGCAGTACCATTGCCAACCTCCTTTCCAAAAATGCGGATCAGGTCATTTTGTTCTCCAGAAGAAAATCCTTTGTCGATCAGATCAATCGGGGAGATATGGGGCCCCATCTTCGGTATCCCGATAAGATCAAGGCTACGAACTCCGCTGAGGAACTCACTGAAAGGTGCAACCTCTTATTCCCGGTTCTTCCCTCAGTCAACTTTCTCGAAGTGATGACCTTATTTTCACCACACCTAAGACCATCTCACATAATGATTCATGGTACTAAAGGATTAGATGTCAAAGGTATGAGTGAAGGTGAGATACTACATGCCAAAATATCCCGAAAGACCGTGCGTACCATGAGTGAGTTGATTAAGGAGGAGACCAATGTATTGAGAGTCGGCTGCCTGTCAGGTCCCAATTTGGCTAAGGAGATCCTTGCTGGTCAGCCCACTGCGACAGTAATTGCATCAGACTTTGAAGAAGTAGTTAAAATTGGGCAAAAAGCACTGACTAGCGATCAATTTTTTGTCTTTGGTTCAAAGGATATGGTTGGGGCAGAATTGGCAGGCGCCTTAAAAAACATAATTGCTCTTGGATCCGGTCTGCTATCAGGTCTAAATTATGGAAAAAATATGCAGGCCATGCTCATAACAAGGGGTCTAAGGGAGATTATATACTTTGGAAAGGCTATGGGTAGCTCAAGTCACGCATTTCTTGGAACTGCTGGAATTGGAGACATAATCGCTACCTGTACAAGTGAAAAAAGCAGAAACTTTCAAGTTGGCAAAAGATTGGGCTCAGGTGAAACTCTTGAGGAGATACTGCAAAATATGGACGAAGTTGCTGAAGGAATACGAACCCTAAAAATAGCTCGTCAATTGAGTAAGCAATATGACATACATGTACCCATCACAAAAATGCTCTATGATGTGGTTTTTGAAAACTATGACATAAAGAGAGCCATCCACTTTTTGATGCGATATCCTTTTGCTCCTGACGTTGATTTCCTATAATCAACTTCCCTCTATGTGCCCCGTATTTCCTTATCTTCATCCAAATCTTTCAGACTTTGGTCTTATAATAGCAACACATTCATACATGTTTGTGTAATATTGTTATATATTTATCCAATAAAAACAGTATTATGAATCAGGTTCAGAATCCTCAATTCAAAGAGAAGTCTTTTTGGCAGCGACCAGAAGGAGTTACGGGTATGCTCTTTATCGCTGCACTACTGATCGGTGGTGGCTACCTGTTATATATCGCATTGCCTACTTTAATAATTCTGGCGCAAAACACCCTTTACCTTGTGGGAATGCTTCTGGTGCTATTTGCCATTCTTTATATGGTATTTGACCCCAGAATGCGCACTCTGGTTTCATATTCATACAGAAGTATTATGAGGTGGATAACCGGTGTTTTCATCACTATTGATCCAATAGGCATTTTAAAAAATTATGTTCAGGATCTGGAAAAGAACCTTCGTCAGATGGGCAAGCAAATTGGGACCATCAGGGGCCAGATGAGAAGGTTGAAAACAATGATATCAGATAATGAAAAGGAGATAGAGACCAACCTGATGATGGCCAGGAAAGCTAATGAACAAGGGATCGAACGTCAGGTGATGCTATCTACTCGCAAGGCAGCCAGACTTAGGGACAGCAATCAGAAGTACAAAGAGCTTTTGCAAAAAATGGAAATCCTTTACCGGGTATTGACAAAAATGTATCAAAACTCTGAAATCCTGCTCGAAGATACCAAGGATCAGGTAAAGCTAAAAGAACAAGAGCGCAAAGCTATTAGAGCTAGTCATTCGGCTATGAAATCCGCCATGAACGTTATATCCGGCGACAATGACAGGAGGGTGATGTTTGACAAGGCGCTGGAAGCTATTGCAGACGATGTCGCTGATAAAGTTGGTGAAATGGAGCGATTCATGGAGATGTCCTCAAACTTCATGAATTCAGTTGATCTTCAAAACGGAATTTTTGAGGAACAAGGCCTGAGAATGCTCGAAGAATGGGAAAGAGAAAGTAAATTAATGCTGATGGAGGGCAAAGCTCTTCCAGACTCTCAACTCGACCTCAATAAGCCAAGATCCGAAAAGGTGAAAAGAAGTAATAAAAAAGATGAAAAGGGAGGCTCCAGATACGATAGTCTTTTTGATTGAATTCAACAAACAATTTATCCATGAAAATTTTTAATTGCTTTTCTTTATTTCTCTTACTCCTCAGCTTCATTTTGCTCCCCCTTTTCAACGGTACAAGTATAGGGCAGCCACTAGACGCTCCTTACGGATGCCACCACATACATAACAATTTTCATCAATGGGGAGTATTTACCCATCGAACTGAAGAAGCTCAAAAAGTAATTCGAAGAAGTGATACTCTCAATCTTTTTCATTACGAGATACATTTGGATGTAACAGACTTTTCAAACAGCAATCTTCGGGCAAGAACACTTGTTTTTCTAGAGTCATTGATGGATTCGGTTGAGACCATAACTCTCGACCTTGAAGGACTAGAAGTGGACTCTGTTAGAAGACATGGACTGCCACTTACGTATTCCCACGATGGCCGCTATCTCAGGATTTCAGAGGAAAACCTATTGAGTAAAGGTGACACGGTCTATGTAGAGGTTTTTTACGGTGGAACTCCGATGACTTGCCCATCTGGTTTTGGTGGCTTTTACTTTGAAGATGGATACGCTTACAATCTGGGAATAGGCCTCGCAGCCAACCCTCATAACTTTGGAAGAGCCTGGATTCCCTGTTTTGACAATTTTGTCCAGCGATCTACTTTTGAGTTCCACGTAAAATCGTCTGGAGGGAGGAAGGCATTTTGTGTGGGACGTTTTCTTGGTGAACAAGAATTGGGAGGGGATACAATCATTCGGTCATATTTAATGGAACAGCCGATTCCCACCTATCTCAGTAGTGTAGCGATTTCAAATTACAGGACTATGAACTGGACTCATGAAGGAGCATATGGTCCAGTAGAAATTGAGCTCGTTGCGAGGTCTTCAGATCTTGCAAACTTCAGGTCTTCAGTAGAGGATATGGAAGCCGCCCTTGATGCATTGGAATACTGGTACGGCCCCTACCCTTTTGAAAGAATTGGGTATGTAATCACTACCAGGGGTGCCATGGAACATCCTACCAATACAGCCTACCCGGCAAATAGTATAGCAGGGGGTCAGAAAAGCACACGCTTGATGGCTCATGAACTATGCCATCATTGGTGGGGAAATATCACTACCTTGACCACCGCCATGGATATGTGGATAAAGGAGGGTCCGGCGGAATATGGTGCTCATCTGACCCAAGAGTGGATCGGTGGGTTTGAGGGCCTTTGGAATTCCGTTAGAAACAATCATCAGGCAACCATAAGAACAGCCCATGTAAACGACGGTGGTTATTTTGCCCTATCGCCTATGCCTGCCACCAACACCTACGGCAGACACACCTACATTAGAGGTGCATCAATGATTCACAACCTGAGAGGTTATTTGGGCGACAGTCTTTTCAGGCACAGTATGCAGGAAGTCTTGAATAACAATTATTTTTCCCACATAAACGCTCATGAATTTAGGGATGCTCTTTCAGAATACTCGGGAAAAGATATGACTGACTTTTTTGACGATTGGATTTTTGCTCCCGGATATTCTGACTTTAGTATTGATTCTTTTAGGGTTATCGAATCGCACAATGGACAGTATCTAACGGAGGTGCACTTTCGTCAGCAACAATACAACACCACCCATTATCACAACAATGTACCGCTCCAGGTCACCTTTGGAAACCACCTAACAACCAGAGCAGTTAGACTAACGGGTTCAGGTGCTTTTTCAACAGACACCATATGGCTGCCATTTACCCCTGACTGGGTAGTTTTAAATGATCGCCAACTTTTAAACATGGCCTCCTTTTCAACCCTCAACACCATAACAGAAACTGGGGACATCAATGATCCGCACACCGGTGCTCGGTTGACTACTCATTCTATTGAAGACACAGTACTATTTTTCATAGAGCATCATTATACCGCTCCACAACCGGTCAAGTCCGAAGACCCTGATTTTAGGCTTAGCGTAAATCATTATTTTAAGATGGGTGGTACTTTTGATGAAAGTTGGGATGCTCAATTAGTTTTAAGGTACAATGGACGAGGAACTTTCCCACTGGATGCGGACCTTACTTCTATTACTGAAGACAGCCTAATTTTGGTTTACAGACCGTCACCTGAATTGGATTGGGAGGAATATCCCTATTATACTAAAAACATTTTTGTTCCCAATGACGGCAATGGTTTTATCAATATCCACAAAATTCTACCGGGAGAATATGCTTTTGCCAATTCGTACTTCAGAGATCCGACCAATGTAACTGAAATATCGGACTCTCCTGGCCATTTTACGTTTTTTCCCAATCCTGCAGATAATGAACTTCACATTAAATCAGGAGGTGTTGAAGGTAGGTTCAATCTCAGTATTTATGACATGAATGGAAGATTACTTAAAAAAGAAGAAGCAAAATCATTTTTAGCAGGAGAAACTCATTCGCTAAATATCAGTAAGATGGAATCCGGTTCTTTTCTATTATTAATAGAATCATTCAGTGCAGATGATTTTACCAATATTTACGAAGGAAGAATATTTATTAAAAAATAAAAAAAAGACCGAGTAACTTTTTTATCCTGCTCCGATATTTGGCCCGTTACGGAATCTGATGGTCGCTCGCATTTTTACTTGAACTATTTTCCTTATTGATATTGCTAAGCAGTAGTTGGTTAATCGATTCCCCGATTAAGCATTCTGCAGGTCTTGGCCATTTATTTTTACAAAGCCTTCAAACAATCCTTTCTTTCAAACTTATTATCAGTCACTTAGAAAACTCTAAGAGAAAAATGAGGCACATTATTTGCAGTTGCATATTGAATTAGTTTTTCACCTTGAAAGGTATGGAAAGAGGATCGAGTAATACAGGTACCTACAAACTTGACTTATGGTCTGTAATATTGCTATTTGTGTTGGTAATCATTCTCATCCTATTTATCTTTTTGTACGACCACGGATTAGATGGAGTGACTTCAGGAAAAATCTTGAACTTGAGGGAAGGTGACACATAGACATACAAGCAAGTCTAAAATTTATGTGCTAATTGTATGCAAATAAAAAAAGGGCTGCAACCTAAAAAAGCTACAACCCCCTTTGATTTTCCGTGTGATCTCGCCGGGGGTCGAACCCGGGACCCTCTGATTAAAAGTCAGATGCTCTACCAACTGAGCTACGAGATCAAAATGGAGACGCAAAGATACTATCTATATCCTTTCCAGCCAAAGCTGAATAAGGAAAAATTCAGAATTCTAACGGTAGACCCTGATTAACAGAAACTTCTCAAGTTAAAATCATCAGTAAAAATTTGGATGAATGATTACACCTTTATTGGACTGGCTCAATCTTCAGAACAATTGCAAAAATTCTAGTCCAGGAAATAATCTTTACCTTCTTCGACCAGGTGTGTATTTTCAAATATAGCAGATGCTTCCTTTTTGAATGGAGTCAAATTTTTATATCTGGATGAGAAGTGTCCTATTAGCAATTTCCCTACCCCAGCCCTAAGTGCAGTCATAGCAGCCTGAGCAGCTGTCGAATGCTGGGTCAGCTCCGCGCGATCCTTTTCAACTGATAGAAAGGTGGCTTCGTGGTACAAAAGGTCAACCCCTTGAACATATTCTTCAAGTAAAGGGAACGGAGCAGTGTCAGAGCAATATGCAAATTTTCCTGCTTCAATCGTTTTTTCGAAAAAAATAGATGCTGGAAAAACAGTGCCATCAGTTGAAGTAAAACTTTTACCTGCTCTAATCGATTCCCTAAAGTCCAGAGGAACCTTATATTTATCAAGGAGATGACCGTTGAGTTTTACAGAGGGTCTTTTCTCCTCAAACAGATATCCATAAGTTGGAATTCTGTGCTTGAGAGGGAAAGTAAGTACTCGAACCTCAGAATCCTCAAAAATCATCTGAGGTTCATTTGCTTCGATTTCAATAACTTCAAGTGAATAATTAAGGGAATTTCCGGTGCTGTCCAGTACGGTACTAATCATTTTACTCAAACCCACGGGGCCAAAAACCTGAAGAGGGAAACTCCTTCTGAGGAGATTATAGGTAGTCAGCAAACCAAAAATGCCAAAGTAATGGTCTCCGTGCAAATGCGTAATAAAAATTTGGTTGATCCTACTTTTCCTGGCATCAAATCGATCCAGTTGCATCTGCGTACCTTCTCCGCAATCAATCAAATAGTGGTTATTGTGTACGGTTAGAAATTGAGATGAAGGATGTCTACCATGGGCAGGCAATGCGGAATTACTTCCAAGTATCAGGACTTTAAATTCCATAAATGGCTTTAATACAAGAAGCCTTTCGGAAATAATTATTCCTCTTCGCTTCCCTGAAGTAATTCACGCTCAATTTCTTCCATCATCACATATTCAACGGATTCTTCTATGGTGGGAATAATAGTCAGAATAGAGTCAAGCCTCGATATTTCAATAATTTTCTTTACGTGATTATTGTCCACACCAGTTACAACCATACTGCCGTTATTTTTCCACAATCTATTTGCTGTGAGTATAGCGCTTAGACCTGAACTGTCGATATATTTGACATTAGATAGGTCAATGACAAGATTTCTCACCCCTTCGTTATGCAAGAAAATAAACTCACTTTTTAGCTGTGGGGCAATCAGGGAGTTAATATTCTCTTCATTCGCCTTGAAAATAGTGTATTTTTCCTGCTTATCTAGTTCGTACTTCATGTGGATATTAGATTAAAGTAAATATGAGCAAAGGTAAGAACTACAGCCAAATATTTTTTAGGTTTTACACTTAAATACCTACATTAATTGAAAGGCTTTCGCGTCAATTAACCAAAACAACTAAAGATTAGAAGTCAAATCGAACTGAAAGGCTAGGTAAAATGGGTAACTGGTCTACCCTATCCAAATCAACCACATCAAAGTAAAAGATATTCGCCCTATCGTAGGCATTGGTAACACTTGCAGTAATTTCCATTTTGGTATGCCTTCCAAGCTCAATAAATCGCTTGAAGGAGAGATCCAATCGATGATAATAAGGAAGTCTTCCACGGTTGAGCCTCTCATCAAAAATCGGTCTCAATTCAGGATTCCCAGTCACATAATCCAAATCATCTGCTCCGCTGAATGGATAGGTTCCAAAATAGCCTTTAATTTGTGTGAAGGGAAAGCCCGAACCCAAATTCCATCTCGCGCCTGCCTCCCATTGGTTGTTTTCACCAAAAGTGTAGGTAGCCAAGAGATTTACATTATGTCTACGATCAAAATTGGTGGGATAGGTTTGGTCCCCATTGAAACGATCAACAAAAGCCAATGAATAAGTAGCCCATAGATATAAATTCTTCCTGTCGTATTTTGCATAAATGTCTAGCCCATAGGATTCACCTGTCTCGGTAACGTAGTTCGGATCCAATCGAGTGAGTTTATTTCTATTAAAATTTATCAGTCGGTCAAATTTTTTGTAGTATGGCTCAACATTTAATTCTACCATATTATCAAACAAATCCCATTCAAACCCACCTCCAATATGCCAGGCCGTCTGTAAACGAGAGTCGGCTTCTACAGTTGTGGAGCCGGGCTTGTAAATAGTTTCACCGGTAGCGGACAGAAAACCGTTAAACAAGTTGACGATGTCGCGTTCATTTACGGTGCTAATTAGATTTTGAGAGTATATACCAGCTGCACCCTTCAGACGAAAGTCATCGCTTACATTCCACTTCATTCCCAAGCGAGGTTCAAAACTCATTGTATTGATAGAAGCATAGTAATGTAGTCGTACACTGGGTTCTATCACAGCATCTCCCCATTTTTGTTTCAGGTTTACAAAACCGGCAATCTCTGTATTGTTGGTCTCCTGAGTAAAGGTTATGCCGGTTGGGTTGCGAAACCTGAAGTTAGTGCTGAGACCATGAACATTAAAACCGTATTTCACTTCACTGGATGCGCCGAAGTAAGTAAAATCCAACCCTATGTCAAAACCGTTTATTCCATTTGTTCTGGGTGGCTCATCTCCTTCTAGCATTTCAATTTCGTAACGACTAAAAGCTATGGTCGAACCAATAATTACACTGCTATTTGCGGGGATTATGCTAAACCTTGCTCCTCCACCGAGAGAGTTCCAATCAATTGTAGCCAAACCGGTATAGTCGACCTTGTCTCTGTGATTAAAGCCAAAGAGAGAAAGCTTTGAGCCATTTGCTCCGAGAAAGGTCAACTTTCCATAAATGTCAGTAAAGCTAAAGGGTAAACCCAGGGAGTCGGAGGCGTAAGGATAGAAGGTTTCTGAAGTGCGATCGAGATAAGAGGTCTTTCCGGACAACATAAATGAAATACTTCCATCATTTGCGCCGGGATTCATTTTCTTTATAGGCCCTTCAAGTAAAAATCTCGCCTGAAATGGACTTACTGAAACCATACCGGCATTTCTTCTCATATTACCATCCCGGGTCCTCACATCAATCACAGCTGAAGACCTTCCACCAAACTGAGCACCAAAACCCCCTGTATAAACATCGACATTTTGAATGGTCTCGGTATCAAAAACACTGTAAAAACCGATTGAGTGAAAGGGATTGTAGATTGTCATACCATCGAGAAGGACGAGATTTTGAACAGGTGAACCTCCCCGAATATACAATTGGCCGCCCTGATCACCTGAAAAGATTACACCAGGTAAAACAGGAAGATACTGAGCCAAATCAGGATCACCACCGGTTGATGGCAATGCCCTAAGTTCTCTGGAAGTCACTCTAACTCTACTGACCTGAACTTCGGTTTGTGCCTGATCTCTCCTTGCTGATACATCTACTTCCTGAAGGGTAACTCCTGAGGGCTCTAAAAAAACTCTGATATATTCGATTGCATTAGCCCTGAGCTCAATTTCAACAACAGTACTATCAAAACCGAGATAGGAGAATACCAGGGTGTAAGTACCTGGAGCCAAATTAGATAAGTTGAAAAAACCGTCCAGATCAGTATTCACTCCGCTTTCTGTCTCCTTCACAAAGACATTTCCAAAAGCTACAGGGTCGCCAGTTTCGTCGTCATAAACATTTCCTCTTATGGTCCCGGTTGTTTGTGCAGCAAGCACACCCTCAAGACAAAAAAGGAACATAATACATAAAATGAGGTGAATTTTTCCCATAAAAGGTAGTTGATATCTCAAAAGTAATTAGTTAAGCCGAATAAAGGTTGGAATCACTTAGCAATATTTTTAGGTTTAACATGAAATTAAGAGGCTTCAATGCTTTAACTAGCTTTTTTAACGCTAATGAAAAGAAATTAATAAAAAAACTGATACTCAAAACTAGTCCTCCGTGGCCTGATATCTGTCAAACCATCCGGTTATATGGCTAACAAGACGGATTAAATTTGAGGGCCTGAGAACCAGATTGTGCGGAGTGTCAGGAAATCTAACCAGAGCAGCATCCACACCTCTCAATTTCAATGCATTGAAATATTGTTCGCTTTCGGACATTGGTGTACGAAAATCGAGCTCACCTGTCAAAAGCATTGTGGGCGTGCTGACATTTCCAACAAGCATCAAAGGAGACCGTTCGAGAAATTGTTCCGGATCTTCCCATGGCATAGCCGTAAACCAATATTTGTTAAAAAATGGATACAAATCAGCAGTCAGGGCAAAACTGTGCCAATTGATAACCGGTTTTGAAGCAACTGCTGCAGCAAAGCGATCAGTTTTGCCAATCGCCCAGGTGGTGAGGACTCCTCCCCCACTTCCACCTGTGATAAAGAGGTTGTTTGAATCTGCTACTCCTCTTTCGACCAAGTAATCCACAGCATCCATCAAATCATAGTAGTCTTCACTGGGATAGTTAAAGTTGATGTAAGATGCAAAATCACTACCATAGCTGGTACTGCCCCTGGGATTGGTGTACAAAACCACATATCCCCTCGAGGCCATAAGTTGAAGCTCTGGACTAAATCTGGGACCGTAGTTTTGGTACGGGCCTCCGTGAATCTCCAATATGGTAGGATAACTTTGGCCTTCTGCAAAATCTGGTGGATATATAATCCATCCCTGTACCCGAAAGTCATCCACAGAAGAGTCAACCCAAAACTCCTCTACTTCACCCACCCTAAGCCTTTCAAAAAGTAAGTGATTAATATTTGTAATTACGTGAGGCATTCTGCCTACAGCCTGTGACACGGCAAGCTCTGCAGGCCTTTGAGAGCTAATCATTGGAAAGGCAATTCTGTTATTATCAGCCACAGTAAAAGAACCACCGCCATAGGGTCGACCAATAGATGGTGCACCCAAATTCTTAGCTACCTCTGTAAAGGAACCGTCCAGATCTATCAATCCCACTTTGCTGACACCCTCCTGATCATACCTAAACCAAATAGACTTACTATCACTGCTCCACACTGGATTATTGACATCAACATCAAGTTGGGATGTTAATTCTCTGAGTCTAGACCCGTCCCTATTCATTACATACAACTGACTCTGCTGATATCC
This sequence comes from Saprospirales bacterium, assembly GCA_007695145.1. Classification (GTDB taxonomy): domain Bacteria; phylum Bacteroidota; class Bacteroidia; order Chitinophagales; family Saprospiraceae; genus PWJY01. Next base: position 37,157 of record REEI01000096.1, read on the forward strand.
CATAAATTGATCCTTATAACCCTGATAGAATATAAACCTTCCATCAGGTGAAATTCCAGGATGATTATGGGGCCCTCTCTTATCTGTAATTTGCAATAACTTCATGCTCTGGAGGTCAAGTTCAAATATCTGTGCATTGTTGGGATCAGTATCTTCATTCCCGGAATAATCCGCAGTGAACATAATGCTTCTTCCCTCAGGGGCCCAACTTGGATATAGGTGATTAAAATTTCCCTCGCTAAGTTTTCTGGGAGCTCCCCCTTCAGCCGAAACAACAAATAAGTGGCGGTATTCCTGTTGTACAAAGCCGGGATTTCCATCCTGACGATATTTTACTCTTTCAATAACTTCAGGTCCCCTGGCCCATTCAGCACCCTGTGGAGGTGATGGCATTACGCCAATATGACTTTTTTCAGTGGGTACATTCTTAGAAAAGAGTAAGAACCTACCATCGGGAGACCAACTTAAGTTTGAGGGTGGACGCTGAAGATTAGTAATAGAAGATACCTGACCTGAATCCATCCACCTCACAAATATCTGTGCAGGACCCTCCTCTCCCGACACGTAAGCAATTCTTGAACCATCCGGAGACCATTGGACATTTCCCAAATTATTTTTACCACTACTTAGTGCTTTATGAGCTGTTCCGTCAAATGAGATGATCCAGAGATTGGAATACCTCCTGTCTGTCATAATATCAAAGTGATATCTTTCGTAAACAATCAGTTCTCCATCAGGAGAAATAGCAGGATTAGCAACCATTTGAAGATCGAATACATCCAGATAATCAAAGTTTTCAGACTGTGATTTCAAATTCAGCCCAAAACAAATCAATACTGCGGCAATTATCATCCGTTTCATAAGGAAAAAATATAAAGTTTGCTGAAATTTTCAAGTCTTGGATTAATATTAAGCCATCTTTTCTAATTCGACCAGACTCTCGGATATTATCCTCAATCGCTCTTTGCCGTCTGCCAATTTCTTCCGCTCTCTTTCCACCACCTCAAGTGGGGCATTATCTACGAACTTCTTATTGCTCAATTTTCTATCAACGGCATTTAAAAAACCCTGTGCTTGTTCTTTCTCTTTTATCAAACGGGAGCGTTCGGAATCCAGGTCGATGTACTTACCTGCATTGACAAAGTATTTGTGATTTCCGGATAGGAAGCACATCCATCCGTTAGGATGTTCGGAGGTGGTCTTCAAGGGAGTTACCTTTGCAAATTTTTCCAAAATGAGACAATGTCCATCAGAAAATCCAGCCGATATTTGGTCACCCTCTCCTTCTATTTGAATATCCAATGATTCCGAGAATGAGATTCCATACTTGTTCCTCACTTCTCTGACTCTGGTGACCAGTGTGCGTAAATCATCCATTAATTGAATGGAGTCCCTACTGTAGCTCCCTTTAGTAGGAACTGGTGCTATGATGCAATCTTCGCCATCTTCTCTTTGCTTTATTTGATGCCAAATCTCTTCGGTGATAAAAGGCATAAATGGGTGCAACAAAATCATCAAATCTTCAAAAAACTGAAAGGTCTCATCCAAAATATCCTGGCAAATTTTCTCTCCTCTGGAGGGTTTAATTATTTCGAGATACCATGAGCAGAAGTCATTCCAAATCAAGCTATAAAGGCGAATCATGGCTTCTGATATACGATACTGGCCCATAAGCTTATCGAGTTCTTCAATTGTGTTGGAGATTTTTGAGCGCATCCAATCCACCGCAACAGTCTCTGAGGCATCTGCCGGCATATTTTTAGCTTCCCAACCCTTTACCAACCGCATTGCATTCCAAATTTTATTGCTGAAATTCCTCCCCTGCTCACATAAGCTCTCGTCAAAAAGCAAATCACCTCCTGCGGGGCTGCAGCTCAGCATTCCAAATCGAACGCCATCTGCTCCGTATTCATCAATAAGTTTAAGAGCATCGGGAGAATTGCCAAGGGACTTGCTCATTTTCCTCCTTTGTTTATCCCTAACCATACCAGTGAAATAAACATGCTGAAAAGGTTTTTCTCCTCTCCATTCATAACCCGCAATAATCATTCGTGCTACCCATAAAAAGATAATATCCCAGCCAGTAACAAGCACTGAAGTGGGATAATAATACTCCATTTCCCTTTCATGTCTAAATCCGTTAAACACAGAAATCGGCCAAAGCCACGATGAAAACCAGGTATCCAAAACATCCTCGTCCTGTCTGAGGTCATGGACCTGGATATCCGGTCTGCCCAATTCCCTTTTGGCAATATCGAGGGCCTCCTCAGCTGTTAATGCTACAAAAACTTTGTCCTCATAATACCATGCAGGTATGCGGTGTCCCCACCACAATTGCCTGCTGATGCACCAATCCTTAATATTGGTCATCCAATGTTTGTAAGTATTGATCATGTTTTCAGGAAAAAACATAACATCTTTTTCCAATACCCCGTCAAGTGCCGGTTTGACCAATTCCTGCATATTGACATACCACTGCTTACTCAATCTTGGCTCAACAACCGAGTTGGTTCGCTCGGACCGCCCAACTTTATGTGTGTGATCTTCAATTTTAATTAAGTACCCATTCTCTTGAAGTAACTCTGTCATTCTTTCCCTTGCATCAAAGCGATCTAATCCTTCCAGGGGACCTCCGTTTATGTTGACCGAAGCGTTGGGGTTAAACATATCTACTACCTCCAACTCATGACTTAACCCGATCTCGTAGTCATTGGGGTCGTGGGCCGGTGTAATTTTCAAGGCACCTGTTCCGAATTCCATATCTACGTATTCATCGAAAATGATAGGAACGCTCCTGTTGGCAATAGGGACCAACACTCTTTTACCCTCCAGATGACTATATCGCTCGTCTTTGGGATTAACCGCAACAGCGGTATCTGCCATAATAGTTTCGGGGCGGGTTGTTGCAATTACCAAATATTCGCTCTCTCCCTCTACCGGGTACTTTACATGATAGAGTTTGCCGTTTTCTTCGGCATACAACACTTCCTCATTGGATAGGACTGTTTGAGCTTCAGGATCCCAATTGACCATTCTGAGACCTCTGTACAGTTTATCCGATCGGTACAAATCGACAAATGCCTGAATAACGTGGTCACTCCTCTTATCATCCATTGTAAATACAGTCCTGTCCCAATCGGCTGAGGCACCAAGCCTCTGCAATTGATTGAGAATTATACCACCGTACTTGTCCGTCCATTCCCAAGCATACTTTAAAAACTCTTCCCTGCCAAGTTCGCCCTTGCTGAGACCTTTCTCGTCACGCAGCCATCTAACTACTTTGGCTTCAGTTGCAATACTCGCATGATCTGTACCTGGCACCCAACAGGCATTTTTTCCCTGATTCCGGGCCCTGCGAATAAGTACATCCTGTATAGTATTATTGAGCATGTGTCCCATATGCAAAACTCCCGTTACATTGGGCGGCGGAATGAGGATACTAAATGGTTCTCGATCATCTGGTTCGCTTTTGAAGTAGCCCCTGGTTTTCCAGTGATCATACCATTTTTTTTCAGTACTCTCGGGAGAAAAATGTTTTGATATGTCCATTTGACTTTATTTAATATGAAGCTGCAAATATCGATAATTTGGCGGATTATCCACGTTGTGGATGTCCGATGTAAAATAAGTTGGATTTACAAACAAAAAGTATGGGTCAAAGTTGGAGTCGATAAAGTCTAGCGGGTATGCCATTTACTTTTTCAGCTGATAATAAAAGGGAGGTGTCACTCTCGTAAACGACTGCCTCAATTTGTCCCAATTCAGCAAAGGTTCCAAGGACAATTTTGCGCTTATTCCCGCTAAGGGGATCGTCTGTAGAAAAATGGTCAAATAACCATAGGACACAATTACCGCTTTTATTGTAACCCACCAAAGCGATCTGAGTATTTTCAGCGGAGATATCCGCTCCGGTTATCCTTTGTCCTGCATTAAATGTCCCCAGAAATTCAGCTTCGTGATCACCAGAGATAGCTGGAATCCTGTAAAGATTACTGAGCCTATCAATCCTGTGTTTCATGAAAATATACAAAAATCCCCTTAGATAGACTAAGCCTTCCGCATCCCAGTTATGAGAATCTCCCCTTTCAAAATTGTTCTGTTCTGGATAGAAGTAGTTAATTACTCCCTTGGGAATAACAGTAGAGTAATTTCTGGAAAAATCAAAGCGATTTTTTTCAACTATGTATACTTTCAGGTCCTTTCTGTCTCCATGATTGTTTCCGATATCACCAATGAAAAGATATTCATCATTATCGGCCAAATCTTCCCAATCGCGATTGTTTGCTCCTGCCACGACAAAAGTATTGGTAATTTCACCGGTTGATGGGTCTATGGCAAAAAGTTCATTGGTATTATTCCGATCATTGTGGGTAATTAACTGACCTGAAACAAGAGCAAGGCCGGAGGTTTCTTTTACGGCATCTTTAAGTACTGCGATCAATTCAGGGGATTTAGACTCACTACTGAATTTACAATCAGCAAATCCAATCGCATCGGGATTGTAGTTTACAGCAGAAGCGTCTGCACAATCAGGTCTTGAACGGTCAGAACAACTGACTGTGGGAAAACCAATCAAAAAAACTAAACTAATGAATTTTAGCCCGATCAAAATCAGCTTTTTATTCCTCATCGAAAAACAGGTTTACTTTATCAACATTCGGCAGCTTCTTAAGTTCTTCAATCATTTGAGGTGATCGACCTTCTTTTTTGAGCATGATGTAGTAGGAAAATTCCATAATTTCGCCCCTATCATCTGTCAGGTTTTTTACATTTACCAAATTGTATTTGTTGACATAACGATCAAGAACTTTATTAAAAAGGTCTTTTTCAACCCTTGATCCTAGGTGCACAATCTGCAGCAAGTATTCTCTTTTAGCGGGATTCTCAGCATAAACTGCCGTTGCTATCATAAGAGAAAAACCTATGAAAAGGGTACCAGTGAGTGCGATGGCATACATACCAGCTCCACAAGCCAGTCCGGCTGCCAGTGAGAAAAAGATGTACATAATATCTTGGGTATCCTTAACTGCAGTACGAAATCGAATGATTGACATTGCCCCAACCAGACCGAAGGCGCGAGCCAGATTGTTACCAATAACCATTATTACAAGTGCGGTGATCATAGCCAGCATAATCACCGAGATAACATAGTGCGATGAATAACTTACACCCTTGTAGGTGGCCCTGTAAAATAAGCTGATTAAAATTCCGCAGATTAGGGCTACAGCCAGGTTGGTTAGGGCTTCAGCCGGGGTGATGCGAAAAATAAAAATATTTTCAAGTTGCTGTTCCATTCTTCCTTTGATGATTAATAAGCCAGGGGATGACATTTAAAGCCTTCAACATATTTAGAAAGTGCCTCAGCTTTTAGGTCAAATTCCCAAACGATTGACTTGGCCCATGAAGGCATTGGTGCTTCATAGTATTTAATCTCCATAATAAAGTGTCCAGCCCAGGGATAAACAAAGTCTACATTCTCAAACAATTCAGAAATCTGGGGATAAATTCGAGACCGAATATCCTTGTCAAAAGTGATTCTTGTATCTGAAGAAAATATGCCGTGATAGGGTTCCCTATTATACACTATGAGATTGACAGGCTCCATATGGAACCTCTTTTTGTTGTATAAAAATCTGGAAGCATCATCGCGGGTTATGGGGTTATTTTTCAAAAGGTATGGCTCATAGTGGCCAGTTTCGAGTACTCTCTCAATATCGCTGTAAAGAAAAGGAGCTCTATTTTTACAAATCCTATTCGAAATTTTCCGCTTAATTTCAGTAAATACAAGGCTGTCTGCCTTCCTGGTATCATAACCCCTTATTCTCAATTTTTTTCTATCCCTCAAGCCCTCAATCTTCTCAAAAACAGCATGCCGATGTATACTGTCAAAATAAATGCTCCTAACCGTGTAATGAGGATGGTCGTCGACAGAAGCAGCATAGATATCAGGTCTTACAAAAGGTTTTATTGCTGAGCGAAGATCGTTCAGCAGATGATTGGGTACCAAGTACTTCCTTTCATACCTAAGTTTCATTCAATTACATTTTCCAAAAAACCCATCTGGATGCAACACTAATCACCAATTCTCTTATGCAATTAAAACCTTTGCTCAGAAGACCCAATAATAATCTCACATAGGTGACTTAAATAACTTAACTGCATAGTCCCATGGACGCAGATATTTCCCTTCCACTTCAATTTCTATTATCTTACCGGGAAGAAGTGGTTGTGGATTGTTTTTAAAGTAAGAAGTAAAAAAGACCACCGTTTCGCCGTTTAATATTTCAGCTACATTATTAAAGTCAATAATTTCACCTCTAGCCATCTCTACTCCCATTCCCGTATGATGCCTCAAGGATACACCGCTTCCTGAAGCGATATAATTTAAATCTCGCATCAGAACGGGAGCTACCCCTACAAAACCAGTAGTATCAATAATCCTAACAAGAATATCACTCCCAAGATAATTTCGATTGAGTACAACTTTGCCTGCGATTGGTGCGAGCATGGTCAATTGGTCCATTCTGGCTTCCAATTGCTCTATTTGGTCTTCCAGTGCCCGCTTTTGGGTCTCAATCATTTGAATTCTCTCAGATTTTGCACCTGAGACAACAACTTGCAATTTGGCCTTTGCCAAATCTACTTGAAGCAATTTCATTTCTAAATTATGTTCATCAATCTCAAATTGCTGAACAGATATAAGCGAGTCCCCAATCAACAACTTTGAACGCTCAAGAACACGACGCTGATTTTCAACTTCCTGCTTAGCCAATTCAACTTCGCGCTCAGCGCTTTTTACACTTTCCGGCTTTTGCCCACTCAAATAATAGCCCAATTCAGCCTGGAGTATGTCAAGCTGGCCCCTCAATTCTGTAAGTCGGACCTTTTCATCATTTGAATACAATCTCCCTATCGTATCCCCTGCATTCACATAACCCTTAAGATAAACTTCAGAAAGCAACTCAAACCTAACCACATCACCTCTTCTGAATTCAGTAATGCCGTAAGACTCAATAGCTCCGGTCAATTGGTTGCGAATCACAGAGGATAGACTTCCATCAGGCAATCGACTTAACTCCCACTCCTGAACTGGTTGTATCATAGCTTTTGTCCTCACCGTGTATGAAATTTCAAAAGGTGCGTAATAAAGAGCAGCAAACAGCGCTACAATGGTAAGGATTAATAAAATGGTGTACTTTTTTCTCTTAAGCATCGCCAGCCATGAATTTGAAGAGGTCCGACCTTTGATATCATATCGGATATTGTCAGACTTCAACGGCAAAAATAGTGCTAATATTAATAATATGTAAATTTTAGGTTAACTATCGATACCACTCGGCAAAATCCTTTCTAGAATAAATGACTTTATCACCTTAAAATCGGTGACTTAATAAAGGGAACCCTGCTGGCATGAAATTTTCATTACAACTTAAGAGGAAATATCACGGATAGAATTTTATCAGAGATTGCAAAGCATGGACATTGAATGAATCGCAATATTCATTGGGCGCGACAGCTCAATGATTTTATACCAAAAAAAACTGTCACCCATTATTCAGTCCTTCTGGTTTCTAGCTACATAATTGAAAGACTTGATTATTGGTTACTTTTTAAACTTGGACTGACCCTGCCTAAATGGGATTTGATTGATGAGATGCGAAACATGAGCACAGGTCATTGATGCACAATGGATAATGCAATTATTTATTGCTTTAAATTACTTTTAAAACAACCCATTTTAAAGTAGTTAACTTGTGAGAAACTTTGGCTATCAATTCTCAAGGGGGCGTTAGTCAATGGTCGTATCCTATTAAAGATTACCCTCAATCACTTGCCTTAATTAAAGTCAACCATGAATATTTGAACTTTTTTAATAGCCTGGTGCCCTACACCATATTCTCAAATGAGTAAATTTACCGTGAAGGATCGGCAGAAAAATTGACATCGCCCATTTTTACTCCGGTGAGTTCAAAGAAAAAGTCTTCCTGGGTATCCAATTCTATTTCTATGGATTGAGGAAGTATCTGCCAGGATTCCACTTCAGAGAAATGGCCTATCATCTCTAGGATCAGCCTTCGAATCTGCACCATATCAAGTACATTAATAACACCATCGGGATGTACGTCTGCAGCTATTAATTGTTCTCCCTGAAGTTGATCCAATTGAAGTATATGCCTTCTTATACCAACTATATCTAGTACATTGACACCATTGAGCGGGTCAATATCCTTTGAAAAAAACAAATGGCATACTGTTTCCTCAAGAAAATCCAATTCAAAGTGAAAACTGCCATCAGAAGTGGTGACAAGATGCTCAGAAAGTCCGTCCTCACACTCCAATGAGACCTGTACCAATCCAACAGGATCTCCGGGGGCAGTAGTTATTTCTCCCTGAATATTAACCTTAAAAAAAGTAGGTTCCACCATCAACATCCCTAAAGTGTCCTGACCAGTATTTAATGGATCCAACCAATCTCTAAGTCTTTCATTGGGCATATCACCTACATCCCAACTGTAATACAAAATACCGCTATAGGCTAGAAAGATTGAACAAGAGGAATTTCCGCCGTGTAATTGACCCATAATTCTACCTTCAGGAGATAAAAGTGGGCTCCCGGAAGATCCGGGCTCAAAAGTACCTGAGGTTAAATTTTGTCTATAATGAGAGAAAGCAGGGGTGGTGGTTCCATTATTCCAATTGATTCGATTGGAATGAACCCTAAGGTTATTACTGTAAAGTGAAACCTTCTTTATATCTCCAGATGGATGGTGGATAAGAGCAGTATTTTGCGGCAAATAACCTTCCCTGCGATCCCAACCTAAGAAGGGAATCTGAAAATCAGCAGGAAAAGGACCCGTAATCTCAAGCAACATAAAATCAGAATCGCGATGTCCTGCCCTGTACTCAGCACCGGTAAGACTAAAAAACTCCGGTTCTACCGCAGGGTCGGAACAGTCGGTTCCCTGGTAAAAAAAATCAAACCTCCACATATCAAAAATTGGAGTAAATCCATCCATGCAGTGGAAGGCTGTCAGCAAGTAAGGGGTTTCATCTTCTGCAGTGTTATTGATTAAAGCCCCGCTGCAAAAACCAATACCCTCCTCTACAACTACCCTGATACGCACAATTCCATCTTTTACTTCTGAAAAGGGAGCTCCTTCATGACAGTTTATGTTGATATGGCATTCCATGGAAGTACCAAAGCCTGTGGTTGAACTTCGGCTGGCATCTCTATGCAAGTAGGCATTCCTTATAAACCTGGAGAAATCAACACTACTTTTCATTTCAGAAGGTCCATTCCATTCAACAATGATCCAGCCCATTTTCTTAACAAAAGCACTTTCGAGATTCATTATTTCGGTTGCGTCATTTATATCCCGATCTACCTCATAGATAAAAAAGCGTTCACTCTCACTCAAGTTCAGTGATTGCAATAATAATTCTAAATGGTAGTTTCCGGTATTTATTAGTTGGAATACTGCCGCCTTACCATCTTTCTCAATACTATTTAAGTAAGAAACATCCTGAAGTTGATCCCTGACAGATTCAGCAAAAAAATGGTCCGGAAGAGTCGATCTACTTAAAATCGGGTTCAGCTTGTCAAACTTTTCCTCATAAATCAATTCCCTCAGGTCAGGAAACTCATGCTGCAATAAAGACTGGGCCGCGAGGTTCATACTTTTGGCCAATAAAAATAGTGTAATTAGAAAAACTAAAAATCTCATCCAGGAGCAAAGTTTTATGTTTTGGAAATTCCGAAAAAGTCCCGTTTAACTAATGCTATTAAGCATATCTTGATGCAACATCAAAAAAAACAGGACAAAAATCTATTTTATGTGTAAAGGTAAGGAAGTTCAAAGATACTGAAACCAGGTAAGGTGTTTTTTCGTTACAATCTTGCTTTTCAACAGAAGAGGAAATGCGGCCAAAAATACCACCCAATAGAACCCATTGCAAAGTGATGTTCAATGACATTCGCTCCATGTCCATTTCAGTCAGACTAGGGATAATTGTGTGCACAATCCTTTTTTTTCAAGGTGCTCTATTTGGTCAATACAAGTCGGGGCCTGATCAGGACAGTATGTTGTTCAGAAAATTTTCGTTTCTGATACTCTTCGATACCGATAGGGATATTGCACAAAAATTTCCAGAAGGTAAATTTCAGGAACTTATAAAAATCATGAAAACTGACGGACGATTAAAAATACGTCTGGAAGCGAGGACAGACAGTGTAGGAGATTATGATTATAATATTGGACTTGCTCAGCGAAGATTGAATTTTGCACACCGGGAAATGATAAGTCGAGGGGTCAATCCGGACCTTTTTTTAGATAATGTATATGGGGAAGATTTTCCCCTTATGCCAAATGAGAGTCCGGAAGGAAGGCAAACCAACCGTTCCGTAAAGGTCAGCGCCGGATATTTTGAAGCAAAAGAATATGTTTCGGGTCGAATAATTTCAACCTCCGATTCACTAGGTATACCCGGCTATTTAATCATGAATTCACTTTATTACAGAGACACTATTCCAATAGATTCTTCTGGTAATTTTCAATTCCCAATGGCACAAAATGCAGCCTTCTCGATTGAGTTCTACTCACCTGATCACATTTTACCGCGAAGGTTCATTAATCTGGCAAGGGAAAATTCCAATCTTGGGCTTCTGCCCATCGATAAACTTGAAGTTGGTACAGTTTTCAACTTCGAGGATATACTCTTCGTCACCAACAAACCCATTTTAATGCCAGATTATCAGGATGCCCTTCCTCGACTGTTGAGAATGGTTGAGGTTGCTGAAAAGTATAAATTAGAAATCCAGGGACATGTGAATTACCCCAATAGGCCACCTCAGCAAAAGGGAACTTTCTTTTATGACCTTTCAGAACAAAGAGCGAGAAAAGTTTACAACTATCTAATTGCCCATGGGGTAGATTCCTCGCGTTTGGAGTGGAACGCATACTCCAATTGGAATATGATGTATCCCACTGCTCGTCATGAAAACCAAATGAGATTCAATAGAAGAGTAGCTGTGAGGGTAATTGGGCGAATAGAATAATTCATTTCCAAATGAATCAACCCATCTGAGAAATTATGTCAGATAAAATTTTTGATAGTATTGCTGATAGGCTCCACTTGTTACCCTGTTAAGCCATTCTCCATTATTCAAATACCATTGGACCGTCTTTCTAAAGCCTTTTTCTGGCAGTGTTCCAGGCTCCCATCCCAGTTCTCTTTTAATTTTTCCCGCATCAATGGCATACCGCCTATCATGGCCGGGACGGTCCTTTACGAAAGTAATCAACTTCCTACTGCTATTAGCAGAACGAGACAGTTCCTCATCACATATATCGCATAGTAAGTGCACCAGGTCGATGTTCTTCATTTCATTGTTTCCACCTATATTATAGGTTTCCCCTTTTCTACCTTTGTGAAAAATCAAATCCATAGCACTTACATGATCAGAGACATACAGCCAATCCCTCACATTGGTTCCGTCACCATATACAGGTAAAGATTTTTCCTTTAAAATGTTATTGATCATCAAAGGAATGAGTTTTTCGGGAAACTGGAGAGGCCCATAATTATTTGAGCAATTGCTAATAACTACCGGCATTCCATATGTGTGGAAAAAAGCCCGCACAAAATGATCTGAAGAAGCTTTAGAGGCCGAATAGGGAGATCGTGGGTCATAAGGGGTGTCCTCCCTGAATAGACCTGTCTCACCAAGACTACCGTAGACTTCATCCGTTGAAACATGGTAGAACATTTTTCCCTCAAACTTACCTGCCCAGCACTTTCGTGCTGAATTGAGTAAGTTCAGCGTACCGATGACGTTAGTCATTGCAAATTCATTGGGAGAGTCTATTGAGCGATCTACATGCGACTCTGCAGCCAGGTGAATTACCCCTTCAAATAGGTACTGGTCAAAAATATTTTGGATAAAATCAGCATTAACAATGTCCCCTTTTAAAAAAGTGTAATTTGGGCTTTCCTCTATTGATCTAAGGTTTTCAAGATTGCCTGCGTAGGTGAGCTTATCGAGATTAAATATCCGGTAATCCGGATATTTATTTACCATCATCATAACGAGATGCGAACCTATAAATCCAGCACCTCCAGTAATCAAAATATTCTTCCCCTTCCTATTCATGAGTTTTCTTTGACTTTATCCATAAAATAATCCAGTGTTTTTCTTAGCCCTTCTCTTCTAGAAACCATCGGTTCCCATCCAAGCACATCCTTTGCCAGGCTGATGTCTGGTCTTCTTTGTTTCGGGTCATCTTTGGGCAATGGTAGATTTTTTATTTTTGAAGGAGTATCTCCAATTAATTCAATAATTTCATTTGCAAACTCAAGGATGGTTATTTCTTCGGGATTTCCGATATTAACCGGTAGGTCGTAATCACTCAATAGCAATCGATAAATACCCTCAACCTGATCATCAACATAGCAAAAGGACCGGGTTTGGCTTCCGTCCCCAAAAACTGTAAGGTCTTCACCTCTAATGGCCTGGGAGATAAAAGCAGGTAGGGCGCGACCGTCATTTATTCTCATGCGGGGACCATAAGTATTAAAAATTCTTACAATTCGGGTTTCCAGCCCGTGGTATCGGTTGTAGGCCATGGTGATTGCTTCCTGGAAACGCTTGGCTTCATCATATACCCCTCTTGGTCCAATGGGATTTACGTTTCCCCAATAATCTTCTTTCTGTGGATGTTGCAGCGGATCACCATAAACTTCTGAAGTAGAGGCAATCAACAGTCGGGCATTTTTTTCCCTTGCCAGGCCCAATAGGTTGTGGGTTCCCAGTGAACCCACCTTTAATGTTTGAATGGGCATTTCAAGGTAATCTATCGGGCTGGCAGGAGATGCAAAATGAAGGATGTAGTCGAGTTTTCCGGGAACATGAACAAATTTGCTTACATCGTGATGGTAGAATTGAAACTGCTTTAACTTAAAGAGGTGGTCTATATTTTCAAGGGAACCCGTAATAAGGTTATCCATTCCTATTACTTGGTATCCCTCGAATAAAAATCTATCACAAAGGTGTGACCCCAGGAAGCCGGCAGCACCGGTAATTAGAATTTTCTCCATTTTGCGAGCGCTTTCGGATTTAATGGTAATTTGAAACTGTTTTATTTACAGCTTCATTCACCGTCTCTCCGATGAAGTTTTGCTGTTCTTCTGTGAGACAGGTATGCATTGGAAGGCTGAGAACCATCTCTGACATCCGCTCTGATATTGGAAAATCACCAGCATGATATCCGCAATGCTGGTAGGCTTTCTGCAAATGAAGAGGCACCGGATAATAGATTCCGGAAGGGATTCCAACAGCATCCAATGCAGCTTTTACTTCATCCCGGCCATGACTAAATTTTAGGGTATACTGATGGAAGACATGAAAAGACTGAGGTGATCTATAAGGCAATAAAACACCATTCATTCCATCAAAAAGATCATCATACCTGCGAGCTGCTTCCCTCCTCGCTTGATTATAAGCGTCCAGACGTGGTAATTTTGCAGCAAGAACCGCAGCTTGAAGGGTATCCAGGCGACTATTGACCCCAACTCTATCGTGGTAATATCTTCGAGTCGATCCGTGGTTTGCGATGGACATTAGCCTTTCAGCAAGCTCCTCTGAATTGGTAGATACTGCACCACCGTCTCCATAACACCCAAGATTTTTGGAGGGGAAGAATGAAGTGGTTCCTATATGACCAATGTTACCCGTTTTGATTTCCCTTCCATCAGCAAAGCGATAATTGGAACCAATTGCCTGAGCATTATCTTCAACCACAAATAACCCATATTTTTCAGCAATAGCCATTATGGCCTCCATATCAGCACTTTGCCCAAAGAGATGGACAGGGATAATCACTTTTGATCTCTTTGTTATTTTTTCTTCAATTAGAGCAGGATCAATATTAAAACTATCCTCCTGAATATCCACAAAAACAGGTTTTAATCCCAAAAGAGCAATAACCTCTGCTGTTGATACAAAAGTAAAAGGAGTGGTAATTACCTCATCACCCGGCTTAAGGTCCAGTGCCATGAGAGCAATTTGAAGGGCATCGGTCCCATTTGCACACGGAATCAGGTGTTTCGCTCCGAGGTACTTTTTCAAATCTTCACTGAATCTACCTACATGTGGGCCATTGATAAATTGTGTGCTGTCCAGTATTTCTTCGAAAGAGTTTAGAACCTCCTCTTTAATCTCCTCAAATTGACCTTGAAGGTCAACCATTCTGATATTTAAATTCATTTATTACAATTTGCCGCAAAGATAGTGGAAGCAAGCGGCTTAATGAAATTACTATTGTCAAAAAAGGGACATTAGTGCGATACAGCGTGCCCTTAATTGTACTTCTAGTTATTTAAGCAGGGAGATCCTTTGTTGGTCATCTAAATTTTCACCATATTTACAACTTTAAAATATGCATGACCCATGATCCATTGTTTTCTTTCTTATAGAAATCTTTTACTTATATTACTTTTAGTCACATCTGCCTGCAACAGCAATGGACAGACACCGAACATAGCTGAAGCTGACATGGAATTATTCCATCACCTCACCGAGAAAACAATACCCACCTATGATGACAAGCACCTTGTTAAGCTTACCGAAAAAGCTGGTGAGAGAAAACTGGTATTGATGGGTGAGGCCAGTCATGGAACTGCTGAATTTTACAACCGAAGGACGCAGTTTTCCAAAATGCTCATTGAAGATTTTGGCTTTAACTTTATTGGGGTGGAAGGCGATTGGGCTGCCATATTCCGACTGAACAAGTATGTAAAGAACCTCCCTGGAGCAGCTGGATCTGCCGCTGAAGTGTTGAGAACTTTTGACAGGTGGCCTGACTGGATGTGGGGGAACACAGAGGTCGAAGCGCTGGCTGAATGGCTCAGAAGCCACAACGATCTGCTTCCAAGTGACCAAAAGGTCGGAATATATGGAATAGATGTCTATGGACAATGGGAGGCCCTGGAAAAATTAATTGACCTGGCAGGTAAGAATGCCCCGGAAATAAGCGAGAAAGTAATATCAGGCACAGAGTGTTTTCGAGCTTTCTCAGGAAAAGAATGGGATTATGCTGCAGCCGTTGCACGTGGCATGATCAACTCCTGTGCGAGTGATCTCGGCACGCTGCAAAAATATCTGGAAACCCGGGCTAAAGATTCGGAAAAATGGAGTGATTATCAGAATTTCAGGCTCCATCAAAAGGCGTTGGTTCTAAAAAATGCCGAACACCACTTCAGGACGGCCCCTACCGATAGAGCTGGATCATGGAATGCAAGGGTCCAACACTTTTGGGAAACCAGCAAGCGCCTCCTTGAAAGATATGGGGAGGATGCGCGTGGGATTATATGGGCGCACAATACCCATGTAGGTGATGCAAGTCACACCACAATGGGAGCACAGGGTCAGGTAAATATTGGACAGTTAAGTAGGAAAGAATTAGGTCCGGAGCATATTTTTATTCTTGGATTTGGAACATATACTGGAAGAGTGAATGCAGGCAGTAGTTGGGGCAGCCCGATGCAAATAATGGAGATACCTCCATCTCCGGCCAATACCTTCGAACATCTCTTTAGTCAAATGCCCAAAAAGGAATTTGTTTTGATCTTTGACGAGAATGACCGAAACTTTCCGCCCCTGATCAGTTTCAGAGGTCATCGTGCAATGGGTGTAGTCTACAATCCAGCTCAAGAAATGGGCAACTATGTGCCCACAATGCTCGCTCACCGCTATGATGCATTTTGGTTCATTAAAGAGACTACTGAATTGCAACCTACACGCTAATATCTCTTAAAAAAATCAATTTTTTTCCAACATTTAACCAATCAAAATGAAGCTGACAGAAGCAAGAAAAATTAGCCAATACTGTGAAGTCCGGATGGAAATATGTAAAAATTTAGTGGACAATGAACTCGTCCCTTACTCGGCTAAACACGATAAAACTGATCAAAAATTCAATCGGGAATTAAATAATTATTCCATAGCGGCTAAAGGGATCCCTGAATCACTAATCGCCTCACTCAGGGGCCAATTTATGGGATTCACAATCTTCAAAAAAGGAGGTTTGATAAAAAAATACCTGGAGAATGGAGTTTTCTCAAATAAATCCAGGGAAGAAATCAGCTATCTTAAGGGATTCCTTAAAAAGCCAATGAGGTATGCATTTTGTCACCTTCTTGAAAAAAAGGCTTCGGACTTTTATTTGCTCCATGATTCAATGCTAGACAAGGAATTCTTGATTTACTCTCCGGCTATGACCAGAACAATGAGAGATTTAGATCAGGTGATTGACTTTTGGTTATTGCTGATAAACGATAACGGAAAATGCTTTGAGACATATGGCCCTGTGCTTTACTTTATGTCCCTTTCTACTGATGATGTAATTTTCTTTGCTATAAGCAAAATGGCAGGTAAAAATCTGGGAAAAAACATAGGAAAGGAATTTTCGAAGGATTTAAACAATGACCCTGTACCCTATTTAATGCTTGCAAAAGCTATGACATTCAATCAAACTGTGGTAAGAGGGCAACCGGTTCTTTTATTCACATCAGCCCAGGAATTGGAATTTTTAATTGATCCAGAGCTTTTAGAATTCAACTTTGAGATTGAATATAACCAGGGAGTTTACAAATTGGGATTGATCAACCTTGATCAGTGGCCTCACTTTAGCCGTGCCTATTTCAATGAAGATACCTTGTCATTAGAAATTCATTCAATGACAGAAAACGGGTTCCTCTCTCTAATTGATGCTCTTCATAAGTGCGGGATAATAGTGGATGATGAACCAGATTTCGTACTTCAACCTTACCTTTCGGGTTTGATTCAGGAAATTTTAAAGAAAGATGGAAATCCGGATGAATATGGCATCTTATTTAATGAAGAAGATGATTTACTGCCAGGTGGTGAGGATTCAGATGAGCAAATGGAGAGTATGAACAACTTTTTATTTCTTTTACTTGAGGACCTAAATCAGGGTAAAGAGCCAAACTTAAAGGAATTATCAAAGAAGTCCAATTTGCCAATGGAGGTAGCACAACAATTAATGGAAATAGCAAAAAACCAAATTGAAAGGACCAAGTGGTTCCGAAATTAGACCGCATATGATGAGATACCATGGGAAAGCACAAATACTGGGGACTGCCATTTAAAATTCAACCAACCAGATTCCGGATGCCCTTGATAACTCAACCAGTGACTCAGCATACTGCCCTAAAGTTTCGTAATAATTGAGGTAAATCTCGTTGAGGGTCCTCTGCGCTTCCAAGACCTCCAGAAGGGATATTTCGCCACGCTGATAGCTAAAAAGTGCAGCATCTCTTACCCGCTCGGCATTGCTGAGAATCTCATCGGTAAATACCTGCCTTTTTGCCATGATAAGTTGGTATCTAGAGTATGCTTCGCGGAGTTCTATTTCTGCCTCCAGGGTGATGGCGCCAAGTATCGATCTTGCTTGTTCTCTGTGCACTTTACTGACCTGAAGTGGAAATTTCATTATTTGCAAATTTAACCTGAATTCAGACCTATACAGTCAAAATACGCCCCTAGACCCTTTCATGGCACAGGTTTTACTTGGATATTTACTTGCAAAAATTGTTAAAAATTTTGCTATCAAGAGGAGAGTCAGCCCCTTTTTCCAATGTTCTATTCGAATGTGCTAGTCAACTTGCAGTCTTAGGCGTCAAAATATGCATCATGCAGATGACACCCCTATTGCTGCCTGAGGTTAAAATTTTCAGTTACCAGTCCGCCTTTTTGGCTATCAACAATTATTGTGACTTCATTGGGATTGCCTGCAACCACCCATCTGAGATGCACACTTCCCATACCGGGGATATTTCTTACTCTCAGGGATTCAGGTCCTGAATACTGTTCATTGCCCACTTGAAGATCTGGATTTGACATCACCCATCCACTGACTACCTCTGCACCCTCAATGGTGATCAAATTGGGAGGTGTAATCCTATGTCGAAGATCATGACTCGCATGAGTGGGGGTCACTCTCGTATTATCAATAGTTACGTTGATCTCAAAAAGGTTTCGGCCTAATTCCACAACCTTTGGCTGTCTTATTTTGAGCATGGGCATCTGATGGGCATGCAATAGAGTAAAGGCCATATTCCTGTGTGCCTCCTCCTCCAGGAGGAAACCGGGGGTATTGCGGACATAATTTTTCTTTGGTCCACCAATTTCAATCGGTCCAAACTGCGGGTGGTCAAATGGTTCCCAGGGCACGTACCCATCACCAAATAAAAGATATTTGTCAAAATCATAGAATTGACTGTCCTCCCATCTACCAATTTGAGACCGATCATGAAAGAGGTGATACGAGGTCATCAACTCATTGACAAAAGAAAAAATGCCCCTCATTCCATGAAAAAAGTCTACATCCCCACCAAATACCGAATAGAGGTCCTTATAAACGGTGAGATAGCGATATCCTGGAACCATTTTCTCTCCTTTCTGACCTATGAGGTCGTAAACCCTCAGATCATTCCGGTCGTATGAGTCACGGTCTTCTTCCGCACCTGGCCCTCGCAGGAACATACCACCATAATTGTGATAACTCTGGGCACCGGCTATATTGGGTCTACTCAATACAAAATCTTTCACAGCTCTATTCTCGGGGGTAGCAAATGGATACATCAGTGCCCCTCTCTGAACATAATCAGGCTGCCAGTTCCAACCCCAATCCCTGTTAGGATCGTAATAGCCTGTTCTATCTTCATTAACCCTTCCATCTCCATCTCTATCAATGCCCTCATACCCCAATAAATCGTATTGACCCGGCTCACCGTCAGCTGCTCTAATCATTCTCAATGGATTTTTAGGGTCTACTTTCCATCGACCATTGGGATTTTCCCTCCGCATCATAGTAATGTGGCCATCACCATTTAGATCGTCGAACCCATCCTCATCAATTTCCCAGTCACCATCATCATCAAAGGGAATAAGCCCGGAGCGTGGACTATTGGGGTTATTGGGTTCATAAATAAAATAGTCCCGACCATCTGGATTGATCGTTGGCAGTATGTAAAAAGTACGATCCCGCAGTAAATTTGTTATAAACTCAACCCTTTCGAAATTTTCAGTGAGATACCATGCAGTGTACATAGCTATTTCTGTTCCCTGCAGTTCATTGGGATGGATATTTGCCTGAATAAAAAATGCAGGCTTTCGATCAGGATCACCGGTTTCAAAATCAGATATGGTAAGGGCAATAATATCATTACCTTTGAATGACTGACCAATGACTTTCATTTTAGCAAGGTTTGGGTATGCCTCTACCAGACGTTTGCAAAAATCAGCAATTTGCTTATTGTTGTGGTAACGATTCCAACTCATTGGAACCCTGGGATCATGTGGGGTCCCAATGGCCCGTAGACCAGGTTCCCCATCCTGGCTTTTTACAACATCAACAGGAAGTTGAAACCCGAGGATCAACAAACAAAAAAACAATAATCGAGAAATGGATGAGCTATTCATGTTGTACATTTTAACGTAAATCAATTTTTATAGTATCGTCAAATGACATGGGGTGTGCAACTTCAAGAGTGACCTCCCCCCTACCTGACACCAGCCAGCTAAACTCAAAATACTCACCCGGTTTAAGACTTTTGTAAAAATCTCTCTCACTTCCAAAGAGGAGTTCCTGGCCTTCTGATAAAAGAATTCTGTTTCGGATATCGCGAACCCATCGGGTTCTATCTCCTAATTCGGTACTTGTCGGAAGGTCTCCAACATTAACTACCCTGCCCCTTATCCGCCAAATCCGGCTTTCCAATTGCTCCACTCTCACATCCTGAAATTCAAGTGCAGGCAATTTTTCCTGGTATGCCTGGAGAAAAACCCAATGGCTGTCAATAACAGGATCGAGAAAGGACGGAGGAGGATTGTGTCGGACAAAGGGTTTAAAACCACCTACTTCCACTTTTCTTCCGGGAAAATCAGGATGGTCAAATTCAGTCCATGAGACAAAGAAGTCGTCCACTCCGTTGGCATCAGCCCATTGGATAAACTGAAGATCGTAATTTTCGCTATTATTCGAATTCCTTCCAGGCCCTTTACTACCTTCATCGCCACTTTCATCCTCTATTTTGACAGTTCCGGGCCACCAACCGGGGCTCACAAAACTAAATCTGCCGTAGTGAAAGTAAGCCCAGGCACTAAAACTGCCGGGCCCCTGATCCATTTTGGGAGCAGAATCACCATCTAAAAATCGCTTATATAGCTGCGATACTTGCTGGCCGATTTTTGCGTCACCCTCAAAGGGTCCTGTAATTATTCTCGAGCTTACTTTATTTTGGTCAAAGACTAAAGGGTGGGTGAGATTATTTTCTCTTGTAAATGAGAAAACAGTGTGTATATTCCATCTTTTGAAAAGAAACTCAGCCAATAATCGATTTTCCTCCTCAGACACTGCATGCTCTCCTGCCCCTGGCTGAAATGCCGGATAATTGAATGCAAAATTCATGTTGAGATTAATGCCACCAGGGCCATCTTCGTTAAATCTGCCATCTTTGTCATTGTCCACTCCTTCTGTTATAAGCCTGTAAATGGTCGAAGCCTTGGAGCGATCTTCAAGCGGAATCATTACACGGTTGTCTTCTTCATGAGGAATAAAATTTCCGGTTGGGTCCTCTATGCGCACCAGAGTGATCATTCCATTTCCGTCAAGGTCATCATATCCGTCCTCGCTAATCCGTCCATCTCTATCGATATCGGTTTCCCGGGCATTGACAAGGCGCTCATATTGTAAGTCTGCGTGATACTGCTTATAGGCGTCAGGATTAAGTACCGGAACAAGGTAGAAATATTGATCCTTTCCGGTTTTCTCCTGAAACTGTTCTGCAATCCTCTGGGAAAGACCGAGTAAGAGATGAGTCCCGGCAGGGTGAGAACCATCAGCACCAGCCAATAGTAAAATACCAGGACTCAGCTCTTCGTCCCCTCTCCCCAATTTCAATAACCAAACTTCATGACCTCCGGGTGAGAGTGCAAGTTTTTCCATAGAGGCGAATTCACTATTTGAATCGACCAAATCCATGAGGTAATTTTTGATCTCATCCAGTGTCCTATAATCATTCTGGGACTGGGATAAGGGAATGAAGCTCAATAAAATCAATGAAAAAAGTATCCATTTCATAAGTAAATAATTTTTGAGGCTCCTTTTCATAAGTAGGCTCGTAAAATCAATGCATTTGAACCAAAGTTACCTATACGTCCAAATTTTTCAAAGCGCAAATTATTGTTTCTTCTTGAATTTTCAATCAACCAATCATGGTTTTCAACATATTTTTCTGCTGAGTCCAGACTGAAATTTAGGCTTAGATTGATGGCAAAGGTCATTTTTTAGGGTACATGTGATATTTTTATACTGATGATTTTCATCTTTTTAAAGATAGAGGCCTTCCTAACCATAAATCACTTTCACCTTCTATATGCAACGGTTGAAGGAATTAAGCACCCTGATAATTTTCCTGCTTCTAAATATACCTACCAATCAATGCAAATCAAGCCTATGGGCAAAGGATTAAGCTATTCTTTTTAGGTGTATAGCTAAGGCTATTTGACTGAAAGAAGCAATCTATCAATGATTACCTGATAATCTAATCCTAATGCGACTATTATTGGTTGCAATTTTTCATAAGGTAAAAATATTTTCGGTGGATGAGGCAACCAAAACAAGCATTGTATCATATGTAGATTAGGAAGATACGGTATGAGTAATAATAAATTAGATCGTGAACTGATAGAGGAAATACTCTCGGGAAAGGACCACACTTTCAAGGTCCTTTATGACAGATACAAGCACAGTTTATTCGTGCTTTGTTTGCGATACACAAAAGATCGCTCAACCGCTGAAGATTATCTTCAGGAAACTTTCGTAAAAATTTATAGCAAATTGAAGCAGTACGATCCCGAGAAAGGCTTATTTGAATTTTGGGCCAGGAGAATTGCCATTAACGTGTGTCTGGAGGATATTCGTAAAAACTCCCTTTACACCGTGAGCTTGTCAGTAGTTGAGCATGAAGAAGCAGATCAGGTTGATGTACTTTCCCACCTTTCCACAAAAGAGATGTTGGAATTGATACAGAACATGCCGGTGGGTTACAAGACAGTTTTTAACCTGTATGTTATTGATGGATTTTCCCACAAGGAAATTGCAGAGAGACTTGAAATTGCCATTGGCACCTCAAAGTCCCAATTGTTAAAGGCCAGAAAATATTTACAGGGTATGATTGCAAAAAAAAATGACGTTTATAACGCTAGCCATGGATAGATTTGATGAAATATGGCGTAATAAGTTTCAACAGGAAGATATTCTTGCTGAAAAATGGAATACACCATCTGAAAGAGTTTGGAATAATGTTCAGGAATCTTTAAGCACAAATGGCCTAAGGCGTAGAAGGCCAATGTTTTTATTGATATTTCTTTTTGGTTTTTTCATCTTATCAGGTGCAGCATATTACTTCTCCTCATTTAAAGGGGATTCACACTTAGGTCCTGCACCCAACAATACGCCTTTCAGCCTTCATGATTCTCAAAACGACCAAAAGATTGTACTTTCTGGATTCCCAGGTTTTGATTCAGAAATCGAAACCACTATCATAAATAAAGAGGTAGAATACGACCAGGAAAAATTAGCTAAAAGTCTGGTAGAGGAATCAGAACCAGGTGGACCATTGAGAACAAATGGTCCTTCCTTATCAGACACTGAAGGTAGTACAGCCAGAATAAACAACCTATTACGCTGGGGAATCGACATGCAATCCAACGGGATAAATGGTTCGACAGAGGCAACGGGTATGACTGGCTCAAAAAGTGAATTAACCTTTATAGTCAGTGATGACATTGAAATAATTCACTCAAATCTGATTGGTGAATTAAAAAGTGGTTTTATATCGCACATTGAATCTTCTGCTTCAATCACAGCCTTGCCAATAAGAAATATCTCCTATCTCGACTTTGGTGATTCTGGTCCATTTTTACTCAAAAATTTTGATTGGCAGCCCTCAACCTTCAACAAGGGTGAAGTAGGTTCCAGTAAATGGGGAATCGGAGTTTTGGGTGGAATTAGCATTTGGGATCAGAAAGTGAGTGGGGCTTACACCGGAGATCTTTCCCCATTTAACTTTAACTACAGAAAAAGAGCCAGTGGGTGGTCGGGTGGAATTCAACTCACAAGAAATCTTAATGACTACCTGAGCATAAGTACAGCGCTAGTTTACGAAAAAGTGCAGGGTAATTCCGGTCACAGCTCTTCATTACTCTACTCGCCTCATGAAGAAGACCCTATCCATAGCAACCAGGGATATGAAATTGGTATCGCCACACCTTTTGGATTTGCCAGTGCAGAATTTTTGCTCAACCGAAAGGAATTTATAGGACAAGATCCTGTGGATTTGCTGGCGGACTTCGAGTCAAAACACAGCATAGAAAATATTTCCATCCCAATTTATTTTAAAATTAACCCTCTAGTTAAAACCAATGGGATAAACACTCTGTTAAGTGTGGGAATGGGATTTAATCGAGTGGTATCCATTACCAATTCATTAATTCAGGTTGATCCCAATCACAGTGCATTTGAATACCAAAATATTAATACCCGGTTCGAGCTAAAGGATGAAATCAACCTTTTTCATCTCGATCTGAGATTAGGATTAGATGTGGAATTGCCAATAATTGAACATTACGACTTGTCGTTTGGGGTCACCTCTATGTTCGGACTCGATAAGATTTTCGATTCGGGCGACTATTACACAAGGGTCAACCGCATTTGGATACAGGCAGCCCTCCGAAGGTCGTTCGGCAAAAAATAGCAGTCAATTTTATTTTCTTAACCCGTAAATTTTTTAAACAATGAAAAAGTTATTACATTCTTTGTTACTTGTACTCTTCTGTACAACCTTTACCTTTGGTCAAAATGCAACTGTCCTTGAAATTATTGAAGGCTCAGATGACCACTTAACCCTTTCTGCGGTCCTGGAACTATCAGGCCTCGATGCTGCCCTGGCAGACCCGGATGCGTCGTTAACTGTTTTTGCTCCAA
>REEI01000010.1 GCA_007695145.1 Saprospirales bacterium
ACCATAGTTGTTTAGAGTCTCCGCCAGACTGGGAACTGATAATGAGGGACCACCAACATGTTCATTGATACAATTGATGACCTGACAAACCCGCAGCGGTTGGTTAGCTGGGGATATAGACCACTTCAAGGTTGACTGGGGTGAGAACATATTTCTGAGGCTAGAGAAGTAGCTGCGGTAGAAGCTATTTGGAGTACCTAGTGAGAAATGCGGAGGAACTTCCGCAGATCAGGAAAAATAAGTTAACTAGGGGCAAAAAGTTTACAAAAATGAATTAACAATAAATACGCTTTCTAGCTTGAAATATACAGCTCTTCCGGATCTGCGGCTAGAACTGTATCGGATGATACGCTTCATGCTTTCCGAAATGGCTGAAAGCCTTGCTGTGCGTAGATGTCAGCTTGGCTTATCACCATGAACCCGGAAGAACCAAATATACTTTTAACTTTTAAAAGATAAATAATGAAGCCTAAAATATAGACTAGCATTGAATTTAAAGATTGCTATCAGATATTTTTTCCCACCAGTTTTCAAAAACTCCCAGGCTCCACTGCCGATACCAGGTGTTAAGAGGCACCCCAGATAGGTTAACTCCTTCTGGAAATCTACCTTTCCATGTTGTATTCATCCATTTCTCGTAGGGAAATGAAAACCCCTTTTTAGGACGATTAATTATCCAGGTTGGAAGCTCAGGAACGGCATCCACAAGAAGTTTCTTGCCAGAAACTAGACGCATTGAACTTGGGATGGAGGAGATAGTATCCAGCAAGTCTCTATCAACCAGGGGAACTCTTAGTTCAAGTCCCCAGAACATACTCATCACATCACTATCACGAAGAAGTTGATTTTTCATGTAGTAGTTCAGTTCAAAGTAGCTGACTATATCTTCAAGGGTAAAGTTGTTACTACCACTACCCGGCTCATTTTTGTCTATAGAGAAAAGCTTTGCTTCTGAGCAATATCTCCTCATGATTTGGATGGCTTCCCAATGGGAGAAGATTCCACGGATGCTCCGGTAAGCATTAAAAGAACTAGGATCATAAAGAAAGTTAGCTAAACGCCTTAGTTGTATTTTGGGACTCAAGCGCTCTAACCCAAAAGCAAACAATTGAGTTATTGGAAAAATCGCCTTCGTTCTTTGAGCAAGCCTTACCATATTGGGCACTTGTTGAAAAGATGGGTATCCTCCAAAAATTTCGTCCCCCCCTAAGCCTGAAAGTACTACTTTCATCCCATCATCGTGAGCCAATTTTGAGACACAAAAAGTATTAAAACCATCCACACTCGGTTGGTCTAGGGCGGACAGATATTGAGATAGTAACGGTAAGGCGGTAGCAGCAGTAATTGTATATTCGGTATGATTTGTCTCGAATTCTTCGGCTACCCTGTGCGAAATAAATCCTTCATTCCAGTCAGGTTCTGAAAAAGCAATAGAGTATGTATTTAAAGAACCAGATTGAATCTGTCTTGAAAGAGCAACTACTGATGTAGAATCAATTCCACCACTGAGAAAAACACCAACAGGCACGTCACTGACAAAATGATGCTGAACTGATTCAATCAGAGCCGCGCGTACTTTTTCGATAGCTTCTGAGTCACTATGGGGTTTAGAGGAAAAATGAATTTGCCAATACTGTGATTGATGCAAATCACCCTTCTTCCAAAGGAGAGTATGACCTGCTTCTAGTAAAGATACTCCTGCAATTAGAGTAAGGGGTTCAGTAACAGAACCCATAGTTAGATAACTATATAGGCCCTGCTCATCTAAAGCTATTGACGGTAGCCCTGATGCTAAAACCGCTCTCAACTCCGAAGCAAAAACTACCGTTGACCCTGACCGCCAGTAGTATAATGGTTTAATGCCCAATGGGTCGCGCGCCAGAAAGCAAGTCTTTTCCCAGTCATCCCAAATTGCAAAGGCAAACATTCCTCGCAATTTTTTTACACAACATGCTCCTTCACGCTGGTAAAGTCTGAGGATGACTTCTGTGTCAGTTTGTGAGGAGAATTTCTCGCCGACCCCTTCAAGTTCTGATCTTAGTTGACGGAAATTGTATATTTCACCATTGAAGCTAATCCAG
Organism: Saprospirales bacterium; assembly: GCA_007695145.1. GTDB lineage: Bacteria > Bacteroidota > Bacteroidia > Chitinophagales > Saprospiraceae > PWJY01. The sequence goes on from REEI01000010.1 coordinate 2,082, forward strand.
TAACGCCCATCTGATGAGGTCATAGGCTGATGACCAGCTGAAGATAAATCTAGGATTGATAAACGAGTATGGACCAAAGCAACTTGTAAATCAGAGGCAATAAATTTACCCTGGTCATCTGGACCTCTGTGTTGAAGTGCTATTTGTAGACGACTTACTACTTTATCAAGAGATTCAGCGGATAAGTTGGCATTAATCAATCCTGCAATTCCACACACTTTAAAGTACCTGCAATAATGTTAATAAAATTTAGAATTTATGAGATGCTTTACTTGTTCACTCAGGCCATGCTTGAAAGTTTCAAATCCAAAATTTTCAATAGTTTTATTACGTAATTTGTCAGGGTTAAAAATTAAAGAGTTAGAGTGAGTTTTATTTAAGACTTGTATAAGAGATTCTACCAAGTCATTCATATTATCAGGATTGATAAGAACACCCAAATTACCATTACATAAAGGATCAATTGAACCATCCTGATTACCCGCAATTACAGGTTTTCCACAGGCAAGAGCCTCTAAAAAAACAATGCCAAAGCCCTCTTTTTTACTGGGCATAGCGAATACATCGCAAAGATTGTAATAGTCACAAAGCTCTTCATCAGGCACCAATCCTGTCACGGTAACACAATCTTCCAGATTATGTTGTTTAATTATATTACAAATGCGTGAGGTATCATCACCTTTGCCGACCAACATATAATGAACATTAGGAATATAACGCCTTATTTTGGGCAGTGACCGGAGAATTTTATCGTATCCTTTATACCCTTCCCCTGGGTCAAGTCTGGCAACAGTCAGTATCACGGGTTGATCTATAGAGAGAGCATAACGCTCAAGCAATCGATGGGGTTTGGAGGCAATTCTAAAACGATTCTCATCAAAGGTATTAGGTAGAATACCTAATTTTTCAGAGCTTAAATTTTGTTCATCCTTCAAACGGCTGCGGGTATACTGGCTTACACAAAGGATACGATCGGTTCCCTGTAAAGCCGAACACAGTCGTGGTTTTTGGATATCCCAAGCCTCGATACCATGGGCAACTGCCATATAGGGAGTATTTTTAAAGTATTTCAACCATTGAGCGACTAGCGAAAAGTTTATGTGAGTTGAAAGAATTAGATCAGCAGGCTTGTAAAAATTATGTTTGAGAGCTTGTGCACCAAAAGCAATGGGGCGTGCTTTGGGGAACCAGGAACCAGCACAGTGAAATGATGTATCAGGCAAAAAGTGATGCTTGCAGGGGATTTTAGAATCATGCATTAGAAATACATCATACTGGCTTTCTGGGAAAATCTCCTGCAAAGCTTTAAGGAAAAAGACAGAATAGGTTTGGACACCTCCCTTAGAATTAAAAATATTGGGTACCCATATATGAAAACGTTCAGGATTCGAGCGATTTTCCATATTAATAAAAAAAGTAATGAAGGCAGGGAATTTGAATAGCATCAAATATTTTTTCGACTCTACACTACTGGCCCAAAGATCGATTTCTGTTGGGGCGATTTTAGGACATAGCTTAATGCTTGTTGAAGCCCCTGGGTAACTTGAGCATAACTATACTGTGCCACTATGCGGCGGCTTGCCTGTCCCCATTGCTGTAATCTGTTTCGGTCGGCAAATGCCT
>REEI01000066.1 GCA_007695145.1 Saprospirales bacterium
TAATTAGACAATGTATTATATTGCTATCTTAACTACCGAATTTAAAGAAGTTAAGTGGGGGAACTTTAGTAAATAATTCTGAAAGGAGCGTCCGATAATTGGTGTTTACTTTTTAAGATTGGCCCTCATTGACTTGTCTTGAGTGAAATTAACAAGGACTAAATGAGCTTTATTATTTAATAGCCTAATACAAATAATTAAATTATAATTTTTTTAGTTGAATAAATTGAACTTTCGTTTCTATCAGAGTTTTATCTTTTCAAATAAAAAAACACAATTACCAGAGTACCTATTCCAATTAACCAGAACAGGTAGGACCCCCTGCTGCCAGGATACAGGGGGTTCGTCCAGTTTCCGTAGGTCATGTAGCCTGCCCAGTGATAGGGATGACTCAAGATCGGATCGCCGGTATTTAATAACTTCAAGCTTGCGTTGCGGATTGAGGCGGGCAGGAAGGGTTGTTTACCCGAATCTTTATAAAATGCTTTGGTTACCAACCAGGCGGACTCGTCGTTAACAGGCCAAAGGGTAGTAATGAGTGAGTTTACACCCGAGGCTGCAAAAGCTCTTTGCAGACTGAGCATTCCCTCTCCCTTTTGAATGGGACCATATCCGGTCCAGCAACCATTGAGAAAAACCAGACCAGCCTTTAGTTTGATTTTCTCCAATTCAATAATGGGCAGGAGTGGATCCTGTCCTTTTCCCTCATCTGAAAATGCTAGAAAGGAATAGTCGGGCAACTGGTCATGAATGAAGGAGTGTGCTGAGATGTGAATCCAGGGAGCATAAGGGGCATTCGTTAAAAAATTGTGTCTGGTAGCATCCTTACCGATGAAGGATTGAGCTCCAAATTTATCAGCGAGAAAGGCTGCTTCTAGCTGATTGTAATGAAGAGGGCTTAAAGTTATTCCACCCTCCAGCCCAAAGCTTGTGAGTTCCTGATGATGGTACTCAGGAGCAAAGACCAATCCTTGTTGGCTAAATTCCTGCTCAATTGAGCGGAGAATTTCAAGTATTTTAAGAGAATAGGAATAGAGAATATTCTGTTTCTCAATCAGATAGTTTTTTGTCTCTTTTGCAGAAGATTTTTTAACCAGAGCTGCAAATGGAATAGCTGAAATTTCATCCACCGGAATGATCAACATCTGCCCTGTAAGGATTTCTTCCACAGGGGCAATGAGCCAATCATACAGTTTAGAGGCAGTATATTCTATGGCTCGAATATGTGTTGTAAACTCCTCCCTTTTACCCATTACTTTTGGAAATCGCTCGATTTCATTTCTAAGACTAAAAGCGATGGATGAAAAATCCTCCGGGATTGGAACTTTGTGAAATACTTCTCCCTTGTTACTTATTCCAATAGTAAAAAGCATTTCCTTCCCGGGAAAATGTGTGAGGATGCAAAAGTCCATTTCCATAATTTTATTCATGGTACTCTCTTTGGGGTGCTCTGCTGCAAGTAACTGCTGGTGAAATTCAGGTTGCAGTTCGATCATTTGACGGTAAATTTCCTCTCGCTTAACCTGAATAGATGCCAGGGAGTTTCGGAGTTCAACCGGTTCTGAATTTTCCAACCCAGAGAGTAGGTGGTACTTTAGAAAGACCTGGTCGTATTCTTCTTTCAATGCAATATCCTTCTCCATTAATTTTTCCAAAGAAGGGTCGGTGGAGAATCCCCTCAAGAGATCCTCTAGCAAGATTATAGACCTTGATTGGTCAGCCAGGAAAAGACCCTTTTTTACAAAGGCTGGATTGGAAGTTTCCTCATAAAGGTGGTAAAGAGCCAATAGGCCAATCTCAAATATCTCCATATGTTCCCTCACAAGGCGATTTTTTGAGTGAGGTACCAGGACACCCGAAGTAAAGTGTCTCAATAAGTTGATGGACTCCTCTGTGTATTCTACAGCCCACTTCAGGTTAGAGATTTTCTCTTCTCTTGAATTTTCAAGTGCCTGAAGGATAGTGGCTTTTGCCAGGAGAATCCGGGAGTTTAGCACCTGACCAATTTCATTTATTTGATCGGGGGGGAGGTTTTTATCCATCAATTGCAAATCGAGGCAATTATTTAAAAATTCTTTTGCTTTTTCAAACAGACCCATCTGGATAAGGAAGTCAGCGCTGGAGTTATAGATCCTACACCCCATATAAGGAAGATTGAAGGGCATTGCAAGAATTTTCTCAGTTCCTTTTTCTATTGCAGTGAGGGCGGCGGTGGTATCTCCCATTCGCACATGCCATTCAATAATATTATTCTGCCAGAAGAGGAAAAGTTCTGGGACTATTTCTTCGGGATATTTATTGATGATTTTTTCGGATTCGACAATTAGTTCACCAGCTCTGTCAAGGTCATTTTTTAAAAAGTTAAGTTTGATGAAATCGTTTCGCAGAGCTACATGCGAGGAAGGATTGTAGTTGTCAGCCCGATTGAGTTTATCCCAGGCCTTATTCAGGTAAAACTCAGCCTCTTCTGCACTCCCCATTCGCAAGTATACTACCCCCAGATTTCTTTGGTTGGAATAGTGGTAAAAGAGGTTGTCTGCAAAGTATTTTCTGTCAATGTAGTCCGATTTGAGGTAATATGGTATTGCTGACTCATAGAGACCCATTCTGGCCAGAGCAGTTGCAAGTGTGGAATAAACAATGGAGTGGATTTCTATTACTCTTTGTTCGTCTTCTATGTAATTTGCAATTTCGAGGTTTTCATAGTAAAGCGTGAGGTTTTCTCTGAATAAACCAAGTTGATCGTAAGCTTCTCCCAAGACGTGGTTAAATTCAGCCACCCAGTCGTAATCAGGTGGATCCATTGACAGCGCTCTTTCTTTTCCTTTTTTTAGGTATGGAACTGATTGGGCAGGCCTCTCTTCGTCTAATGCCCTCCAACCCTCTGTGTAGTAGTGCAGGATAATCGAGTCCCGAAGGTATTCTGTTTGCCCTTGAACCGATAATGAGAAAATTAATGTGGAGACAAAGAGGAATGATGCGGTTTTTATTGAGACTGAAAGGAGTTTAAAAATGGATTTGATAGGCGAAAATATTCTACAGATCGACCTCATGGATATTAATTTTAGTGATTTTGGATCTCATTTCCAGCCAAAGTTAAGAGTTTTTTAGGAAAAAGAGCAAATACTTTACAAGTAAAAATGCATAATTACCTGTTTAAGAGACATAATGAATAGAGATTTTACTTTGAATTAATTGATCAAAGATGGTCAATCAGTTCTATTTGGAGATATTATTCAGTTGAAAATCAATCCTTAAGGAATAGTTGACAGGTTTTCATGAAAATTGAGTAAGAATGTAGGAATCAAGTCGAATAGGAGAGAATTAGCTTTCCGCAGAATGTATGAATTTTGGGAATCAAATGGGTTCGCTGAGCGGTCAAAGTTGGGGGTGAAAAAGTACAAAATGGTTCCGACCATGGGAGAAAAGATAGGGGCAATAAAAAAAGCCCGAAACAATAAAGCTTCGGGCTTTTATAAATTTATGCCTGATTATTCAGGCAAATAATGGCTGTTTACTCAAATATTACATCATACCTGGCATTCCGCCGCCCATGCCACCGGGATGACCACCTCCGTCGTTTTCTTGCGGAATGTCATTTACCACGCACTCAGTAGTCAATACCATAGAAGCAATGGATGCTGCATTTTCAAGAGCGATTCTGGCTACTTTGGTCGGATCAATTACTCCTGCCTTTAGAAGATCTTCATACTGATCTGTTCTGGCATTGTACCCGTATCCGCCTTTTCCGTCCTTGATCGCATTGAATACAACAGAGGCTTCTTGTCCTGCGTTTGCTGCAATAATTCTACACGGCTCTTGAAGTGCTCTTTTTACGATGGAAATACCAATGTTTTGGTCGGCATTATCACCCTGAAGATTTTCGAGCGCATCCATAGCCCGGACAAAGGTGACACCACCACCTACTACGATACCTTCTTCAACGGCAGCTCTGGTTGCGTGGAGAGCATCATCTACTCTGTCTTTTTTCTCCTTCATTTCAGTTTCAGTTGGAGCACCGACATACAAAACAGCTACACCTCCAGCGAGTTTTGCAAGTCTTTCCTGAAGTTTTTCGCGATCGTAATCAGAGGTGGTCACTTCAATCTGTTGCTTGATTTGGTTGATTCTTGCATTGATCATATCGCCTTCACCCCCACCGTTTACAATGGTGGTGTTGTCCTTGTCTACAGTAATCTTTTCAGCAGTACCAAGATGTTCCAACTCCACATTATCGAGCTTGTAACCTTTTTCCTCAGAAATGACGGTTCCACCTGTCAGTATTGCAATATCTTCGAGCATAGCCTTTCTTCTGTCTCCAAAGCCAGGAGCCTTAACTGCAACCACCTTCAGCTGCGCTCTCAAGCGGTTCACAACCAATACTCCCAATGCCTGACTTTCAATATCTTCTGCAATGATAAGTAATGGACGACCTGCATTAACGACCTTCTCCAAAATAGGAACGATATCGCTCATGTTGGAGATTTTCTTGTCGTGGATGAGAATGTAGGGGTTTTCGTACTCAGAAGTCATGGTCTCACTGTCGGTAATGAAGTAAGGAGAAAGATAACCTCTATCAAACTGCATACCCAAAACCTCATCGACGTAAGTCTCAGTTCCCTTAGCTTCTTCTACAGTAATCACACCATCCTTTGACACTCTTTTCATAGCATCCGCTATCAGCTGACCAATTTCATTGTCATTATTTGCAGATATAGAAGCCACTTGTCTGATCTTTTCAAAATCGTCTCCAATGATCTCGCTTTGGCTTTTGATGTTTTCAATAACCGCTTTTATAGCTTTGTCAATTCCTCGTTTAAGGTCCATTGGGTTGGCCCCAGCTACCACATTTTTCATTCCGGCATGGACCATTGCCTGAGCAAGTACAGTGGCGGTAGTAGTTCCATCGCCGGCAATGTCAGCGGTTTTTGAAGCTACTTCTTTTACCATTTGTGCACCCATGTTCTGAACCGGATCTTCCAGTTCTATCTCCTTGGCTACTGTTACTCCATCTTTGGTGATATGAGGGGCACCGAATGATTTTTGAATTACCACATTACGCCCTTTGGGCCCAAGGGTTACCTTTACGGCATTTGAGAGGGCATCGATACCTTTTTTGAGGCCTTCTCTTGCCTTTGAGTCAAAACTTATTTCTTTTGCCATGTCTTTTGTCTAGTTTAGTTTTTAAAAAAATCGAATTAAATAATAAGAGTGAAATGGAGAGATTAAATAATGACCAAAATGTCATCCTCTCTCATAATGAGGTAGTCTTCACCCTCAAAGGAAATCTCCTGTCCGGAATACTTCCCATAAAGAACAATATCTCCTTTTTGAACAGTCATTAAATTTCCGTCCTTGCCGGGTCCGACTGCAATCACTTCGCCTCTTTGAGGCTTTTCTTTGGCGGTATCGGGAATGATTATGCCTCCCTTGGTCTTTTCCTCCGCCGGTGCGGGTTTGATAACTACTCTATCACTGATAGGCTTCATAATTTACTTAGTTTAATTTTGTCGTTAAGAAAAATAGTTAACACACCCTTCTGTATCACAAGCTGTGCCAAAGGAACTTTTATGACAAAATAGCATGGATAGCCTGTCAAAACAGTAAGGGAAGTGAATTGGGCTTTGCCAAAATGACAAAAGGCCCGATGCAATGCACCGGGCCTCTGATATAAACATGGGTTTTGGTAATATCTTAAAACATTCCGCCTTCCACAGCCGGCGTGGAGACGAAGAATGTTGCCAAAAAGCAAAGTGCAAATAGTATAATTGCCAGTCCCCATGTCAATTTCTCTACAAAGTCAGTAGACTTTGCTGCTCCAAACATTTGGTTGGCGCTCTGGCCTCCAAAGGTGGAATCAACACCCCCGCCTTTTGGATTTTGGATCAAAACGACCAATGTCAAAAGAACGCATATGAGGGCTATTAAAAGAGTCAATCCTACGAGCATAATGTTTATAAATTTTTAGCTGTTTTTAATTTTGGACGCAAAGTAACTACTTTTTTCCGGATATTTCATACTTAATCGTCGATACATTTCATTGGCATCTTCAATATGTCCTTGAGAAGCCAACAAATCAGCGAGAGTTTCCGAAATTACATCTGGTCTGAGTTCCAGTTCCTGTGCGGTTTCTAGCTTTTTTTTCTTCTTCTTCTTCTTCTTTCCGGCTCCCTTTTTCTGCAGCACAACATTATCACCAAATTCTGAAATATTTTTTTGCACACTCTCTGCTCTGCCTTGAACATTGGGTAAGGTTTGCTCAGTGCCTATTTTCGAGGGAAGAACTTCTGCCTCAATATATTTGGTGCTTCCAGAAAGGGATTTTAACCAATTTGTAAAAGGTGATAACTTACTGGTCTGGTGATTGGAGAGCAGAAGTTCAGATGCAGCAACTTCTCCATAAGTGTTTAAAGGGTGTTTTTCTGACAATAAGTCCCCGGATGGGGTAGTATCTTCCGTATTATGGTCGGACTTAACCAGCTTTTGTTCCGTCTCTATCTGGAATTGGGACTGTTGTGTCTGGTCTTCGATAATTTCACTCTTACTTTTTTGATCGGCTGAATCTGACTCTACAAAATCCTCTTCATTTGTATCGGTTTGGGATTTTATGGAAATATCTTGACCCTCAGATTCAACAGATTCATGAGATTGAATATTTGCAATCCCTGAAGCGGTCTCATTAGTTTTGGTGGCTATCTCGCTTGAATCATCATGTCCAAACAATTCGTTGCGGTCTTGATCTGTCTCTGAAGAAAATTCTTTGGCCACTTGTGTATTGACTCGGAGGGATTCGACGGCCCTGAAGAAGGCCCTGCGGTCTTTCATGTGAAGGCTCGCAGTGGTAAGGTCTTCATCAGTTATTGTGCCGTTTAAAAGCTTTCTCTTCACTATTTCCCATTGAATATTTGCAGAATAGGGGTGTGAGTTGGAAAGATTTTTCAGTTCTTCCATGGAGTAATTCTCCAGATGACTAGAGGATGGTTTGTTGTCGTATGGTATTGAATATTTCATTTGTAGTTTCAAAATATTGCCGGAAATTACCGGCAGTTTCTAACAATAAATTTTCACAATTATTGCCTTTGCATTGGCCTTATCTTCCCAGCTCAACTGCACCCACATTACCAATCTGAAAATGCCCGGTTAAAGATATCTTCAGTGAGTTGGTCAAAAATTATGCTAATCAGGTTTTCTTCCACATCAATTAAGTTCTGATCAGCCGGAAAGTCTTCAAAAAATGAAAAGGTCTGCTGCCACTTATCGTCTTTCTTCTTATTGTTCAAGTATTCTATCCTCACTCCGATCTGCAGTCTGTTTAGTGCGGTGAATTCTCCAGGTTGGGGGTCGAGTGCGGTGACATTGTAAGTGACAATTGATCCGGTAAACTCAATGTCCGGATCAATATCTGCCAGAGTAAGTCGCGTTTCCAGGCGGATTTTGTCCCGGAGAGCCTCAGAAAAATCTTGACTGATAGTGATGGGAGCATTGGGTGCTGTGATCTCAAAATCCCCTATAAAAAAAGTATTTACATTGGGGTCTATACTGGTTCCCTTAAAGGAATAACAGCTTGTGATGGACGCCACAAAAAGCCCAAAAATCAGTATCCACCAGATGTAATTGAAGTAGGGAGTATTCATCCTAACTATTGAATATCGTATTGCTTGATTTTTCTGTATAACGTTCGCTCAGCTATTCCCAATTCAAGGGCAGCGTCTTTTCTCCTTCCCGCATGTTTTTCAAGAGCTTTTTTTATGAGTCTCTTTTCATTTTCTTCCAGGGAAAGGGATTCTTCTATCTCGGGTTCTTCGTCTCTAAACCGGTCAGTATTAATAACAATAGAGGTAAGCTTATCCACTTCATCAGTTCTATCGTGTAAAAGGTCTGAAAATCTCTCTTTTTGTTTATGTTGATCACCAGAGCTGTACTCAGTTAGCGGAGCGGTTAGTTGCTTCAATTCTGAGTTAGACGGGAAGCTCAAGTCATTTCGGCTTACCAGCTCCATTACGAACTTTTTGAGTTCGCTCAGGTCGCGTTTCATCTCAAACAAGACCTTATATAATATTTCGCGTTCAGAATTTGAAGTAGGTTCATCAACAGGATCACGGTGTATGGCGGGTAAATTTCTTTGCAAAAGTTCCGGTTTAATTCCAATGAGATCTTCTGCGGTTATTAATTCAGCTTCAGTCAATACGGAAGTTTGTTCTGCGAGATTTTTTAGTTCCCTTATATTTCCAGGCCATCTGTAATTTTCCAGGAGTATTTCAGCTTTTTCATCTAACCTTACAGGATTGCTTCGGTAGCGCTCTGCAAAGTCAATGGCAAACCTTCTAAAAAGAAGGAGAATGTCATCCCGTCTATTTCTCAGAGGTGGGATGGAAATGGGAACGGTGTTCAATCTGTAAAAAAGATCTTCGCGGAACTTGTTTCTGGAGACATTTTCTCTTAGATCGACATTGGTTGCGGCGATGATGCGGACATCGGTTTTTTGTACTTTTGATGAACCCACTCTCATGAATTCACCGGATTCGAGCACACGGAGCAAATAGGCTTGAGTATCAAGGGGCATCTCTCCAACTTCGTCTAGAAATACGGTTCCTCCATTAGCAGTTTCAAAATAGCCTTTGCGCTCACCGGTAGCGCTGGTAAAAGATCCCTTTTCATGGCCAAACAATTCTGAATTGATGGTGCCTTCCGGTATTGCTCCACAGTTTATAGCTATGAATACCTCGTGTTTTCTTATGCTTTGATCGTGGATTATTTTTGAAAAAACTTCTTTACCCACGCCACTTTCTCCCTGTATGAGGACAGTGAGGTCGGTCTTTGCTACCCTGAGAGCCCTTTCAAGTGCCTGATCCAATTGTATGGAGCGACCTACGATTCCATATCGCGTTTTTACAGATTGGAGCAGATTTTTGTTGGACATTTTATTTGATTTAATAAAGGGGACTTGAACCGGTAGATAATGCAGGATTATTCCACGATTTCACCGATCAGGGTTGCGCTTGTTGCCGATTGGACCTTCACGTATGTATAATTTCCCGGTTTCAAACCATCCTTTTTTGGAAAGACCAGCATTTTATTTTGAGAGTTTCGACCCTTAAAATCATTCTTGTCCTTTTTGGAGTCGCCCTCTATCAGGACTTTAAACACCTTACCTATGTCCCTTTGGTTGTGATTAAAGGAAATGGCATTTTGAAGTTGGATAATTTCCTGCAGTCTCCGTTTTTTTATTGCTTCAGGGATGTCATCCTGATACTTTCTCTCAGCCAGGGTGCCGGGTCTTTCAGAGTACATGAACATGTAGGACATTGAGTAGTTGGAATACTCCATGATGCTGAGTGTGTCCCGGTGTTCATCCTCTGTTTCAGTGCAAAAACCTGCGATCATGTCTGAGGAAATAGCGCAGTCCGGGATGATTTCATATATTCTTTTGACCTTATCCATGTACCACTCGCGCGAGTAAGTGCGGTTCATTAGTTTAAGTACCCTTGAATTTCCTGATTGTACGGGTAGGTGTATGTAATTGCAGACGTTTTCATATTCAGAAATAGCAAAGAGGACATCATCGGTGATGTCTTTGGGGTGAGAGGTGGAAAAACGGACTCTGAGATCCGGATGCACATCAGCTACCATGCGCAGAATTCTCGCAAAGCTGAAAACCTCTTCAGTTTCTGGATGTGTCCATTTATAGGAGTCCACATTTTGGCCCAGCAAGGTCACTTCTCTGTATCCCCTCTGGAAGAGATCAGTCGCCTCGGCAACTATAGTGTAGGCATTTCTGCTCCTCTCTCTTCCGCGCGTAAAAGGAACAACACAAAAAGAGCACATATTGTCACAGCCTCTCATTATTGAAATGAAAGCCGTAACGCCATTATTGTCCAACCTCATTGGATTGATGTCGGCATAAGTTTCCTCCCTGGAGAGAAAAACATTTACTGCTTTTTGTCCGCTTTCTGCCGTTCCTACTAGTGTTGGAAGGTCCCGGTATGCATCGGGGCCAACCACCAAATCAACCAATTTTTCCTCTTCAAGTAATTTGGTCTTCAACCTCTCAGCCATGCATCCCAGGACGCCGACCATTGTACCGGGTCTATTTCGTTTGACCTTGTCAAATATCCGCAGTCGTTTGCGAACAGTCTCCTCAGCTTTTTCTCTGATAGAGCAGGTGTTTATTAATATGAGATCGGCTTCTTCCAGGTTTCTAGTGGGTCCAAAACCGGAGTCACTCAAAACCGATGCCACTATTTCGCTGTCACTGAAGTTCATCTGGCAACCATAACTCTCAATGTAGAACTTGCGTTCGGGCTCGCTTGATTGATTGTTATTATCAGTTTGTCCATAAACCTCCCCCTGTTTTTTGGGGTCGATTACTTTGGTAAGTCCCTCCAGGGTTGGATTACTGTTGTACATAACTCTGCAAAATTTAGGGTGCAAAGATATTGAATGATGAGGAGAAATATGACATTTTGACAGTTGTATTTGTTATTTTCTAAAAAGCCAGTATAGTACCTGACTCACCATCATTACAAGCACACAGCCAATGAGGTTTAACCAAAGGAAGCTCAACTCGATTACATCATTGACTTCAAGGATGTATATGGTGATAACCAAAACCTCTGCAATTAAGGCGGCAGGGAACACATGTTTTCCCCTAATGTGTTTCATGAAAAAGGCTACGACAAATACTCCAAGAATGGCTCCATAAAAAAGAGAGCCTATAATATTAACTGCCTGGATGAGGTTTTCAAAAAGAGAGGCAAAGGTGGCAAAAGCCAGGGCTATCAAACCCCATAAAACAGTAAACCACTTAGAAGCAGACAGATAATGTCCATCAGTTTTGTCCTTTGCAAAATTTCGTTTGTAGATATCTACGATACTTGTGGTGGCAAGCGCATTGAGCTCAGAAGCTGTGCTGGACATGGCTGCGGAGAAAATCACCGCCAACAGTAAACCGATAAGACCTACTGGTAAGTAATTGAGTACAAAAGTGATGAACACATAGTCTGTATCCTTGGTGTCCAGTGTTGGATTGGCTTGCAGAATAATTTCCTTTGCCTGGTCCCGCATTTTGGTTTCCTGAGCAAGTAACTCACGTATTCGATCTCCCATCGCAGCGGTTTCCTGATTGGGACCATTTGCTTGCCTTTCACGAGTATATTCCAGCATCAAACTGCTTTTTTCATCGTGGAGCAACCGATAATCTTCCTCCAATTGAAGGAATTCCCCACCGTAGTCTGATTGCATTACAATGCTTGTATTGGCTGGATTGTAATGAAGTGGAGCATCTTTGAACTGGAAGAAGATGAAGACCATTACACCTACTAGCAATATGAAAAACTGCATGGGTATTTTGAAAAATCCATTGAACATTAGTCCCATCCTGCTTTCAGCCAAAGACTTTCCGGATAGGTACCGCTGTACCTGAGATTGATCCGTACCAAAATAGGACAAAAACAGGAAAGTGCCACCAATCAAACCCGACCAGACATTGTACCGGTTTGAAAGATCAAAATTGAAGTCAATCACATTCAAGCGGCCCGTTTCTCCTGCAAGAAACATAGCATCTCCAAAACCGGTATTTTCTGGCAATAAGCTAATGCAGAAAAAGAAGGCGATAAACATACCTGTCATGATGACAATCATCTGCTGTTTTTGGGTTTGGCTTACAGCAATGGTTCCCCCTGCTACGGTGTAAACAATAACCAGGAATCCAATAATTACATTGGTGAGATTGAGGTTCCAGCCCAGTATGGTTGAGAGGATTATGGAGGGAGCATATATCGTTATTCCTGCTGCCAAACCTCTCTGGATCAAAAAGAGCATGGAGGTCAGAGTTCTGGTTTTTAGGTCAAATCTGTTTTCCAAAAATTCGTAGGCGGTGTAAACTTTGAGTCGATAGTAGAGCGGAAGTACGAAAATACAGAGAATGATCATGGCCAGCGGAAGACCGAAGTAAAATTGAACAAAAGACATTCCGTCAGCGTATGCCTGCCCGGGAGTGGAAAGAAAGGTAATTGCACTAGCCTGAGTGGCCATAATGGAAATTCCTATCAACCACCATTGCATATTACCGTCACCTCGAAGAAAGCTCTCCGAGGTTTTTACATGCCGGGTTTTTAAAACACCATAGGAGACAATAAGGGCCAGGGTGCTGCAAAGTACAATCCAATCAATCAGACTCATATCAGGTATAATAGATCATGAAGAGATAAAAGAGAAGGACGAAAATGAAATTCAATATGAGTAGCCAGAGGTATATCCTCTTCCAGGAACCCAAAATCGGGGCAGTATTTTCATCCTGATTGTCGTTGTTCTTATTGTTGCTCATAAGACGAAAGTGAAAGCATATTAGCAAAAATTCTGAAAGCACCTGGTACGCCTGCCGGAAGCTGTCTGAACCAGGAGTAACCAGTATAAATGTAGTAGCCTTCACCAAGCGGAGCGATTAAAAGGCCTCCATCCCTGGATGGTTCATTGGGGTCATTGGACCCCAACACTGCTGCAAATTCATCCGACCATTCATCTGCAAAGTAAAGTCCACGTTCCTGAACCCACCCTTCAAAGTCTGCTGAAGTGATTAAATTGGGGTAGTGAAGAACAGGGTGTTCCGGATCGAGAAACCGAACCTCAGCATTGTGGTCCGTGACCCTGAATCTGGAAATATTTAAATGGAATGGAGCAATTTGGTCAGTCTTAAGTCGAAAGCCCGTGTTGTACTGAACCATTAGAACGCCCCCCCTCTCAACATAATCGAAAAGTCGTTCCTGGGCAAATGCCAATTCATCAATTGTGTTATAGGCGCGAATTCCTGTTACTATAGCGCGGTAGGAATGAAGTGGAGCGGAAAGCAGGTCTCCGGGATGTAAGATGTCCACTTGGTAGCCGATTTGCCTTAGAGCAGCGGGAATGTCATCTCCGGCCCCCATTATGTAAGCAATTCGATCCCCACTTCGGTTTACATCAACCCTCACTGCTCTGGCTTCTGCCTGAGACAGCACATTTAGCTTGGGTATGTAATCATACTCTATGACAGTCAGGCTGCGATCAAAAACTTCATCACCTATTAGGGCTCTTAACTTAAGTGTTTCATCACTGGGATGTTCAGGGGGCACGATACTCGTAGTAAAAACCCTGGATTGTCCCTTTCTCGGAATATCAAAATGCCAATTAGTCTCCTCGGCCTTCCAACCCTCTGGCAGTAATAGTTCCAATGTGCCCTCTATCCCGGCTTTTGTTCCCCTTACCACAATTTCGATCTCTCTGCTTTCACCCGATCCGAATACAAAGGTCTGCTCTCTAAAATTGACTGTGGCTTTTGGTAGGATGTCAAATCGCTCGTAGATTTCTCCATCAGCTGGATTGACATATTTGTAAATGACCGGATGTCGTACGGTCATTTTTCTGCCTTGAATTTTAAGTTCGTAATCCACATACAGGTAGGGGGGAGTTTCGGGGAGGCCCCTCATTTGCTGATCGTCAACTTGCTGAAGTCCTGAGGTGCCTTTTTCCACCAACCAGTAGGGAGTAGTGAGGTCAGCATCATTGGGAATAGTCATAGTTTCAAAAAACTTAAATGCCCGGTTGTAAGTCAGCGTCAGGTCCATTGTACTATCGGGCCCTTCCGGATAGAATCTCAATCCAGTAAGTTGGATATCTACAGGTGATCGCAAGGTAACTTCCGTTGTGAATTCCACTTCTTCTCCTGCGGCTGCTGCTTGTCGATCAGAGGTGGTCTCTAAAAACAACCCTGTACACAGCAAAATGAGTTTTTCTACTTCAGCAAGTTTGCGCGCCCTCCAAAAATCATCTTCAATCTGATTGATTGCATCTTTCATCTCCAGTAGGGTAGTAAGGGACTTATGTGGTGCGGTGTGGTCGTATTCGCGGTCCAGTTTTTCTCCCAAACCCTTTAGCTTGCCGCTTGGGTCTACTCTGTCCCAACTCACCTCTATCCCCTCAAAAATATCACTTCTGTCACCAAGGGGCAAGCCTTTCAAGAACTCTATGTATTCATTTTGGGTGCCTCTAGTAGAGGCAGCTCCAAAACCCTGACACTTGTGCATACTTCGACTTCTCCCTGCAATTTCAGAATTGGATTCCCCAAGCAGTGGCAGGAAAACGCCTATATCTGCTGCCAGCATATTAGATTTATCTGCTTCTTCAAATCTTTCGCGACTTCCAAAAAACCACCAGGAAGTGTTGAAGAAAAGCCGCGCAGGCTGCCAGGGTTCTACATAATCCAGGTGATAGCTGAATGCCGAAGGATCATTGCTCAGGTCAAATCCCTCATACCCCAATATGGCAGCAGCCGTGTGATGTCCATGGGTTCTTCCTGCGGTTCTGTGATCGAATCGATTAATAACAACATCGGGCTTCAATTTCCTCATTGCCCAAACCACATCCGAGAGGGATTCCTCCTTTCCCCAAACTTCAAAGGTTTCTTCTGGGTTTTTACTAAAGCCAAAGTCTCTGGTGCGTGCAAAAAACTGGTGACCACCATCAATCCTTCTCGCCCCGAGCAGTTCCTGCGTGCGAATGACTCCCATCTCATCCCCTAACTCAGGCCCAATAAGATTCTGTCCCCCACCTCCCCGGGTGGTAGAAATATAGGTCACATGGGCGTGCCGATAATTTGCCAACCAGGAAATCAGTCTTGTATTTTCATCATCCGGATGTGCAGCAACATACAACACATTGGCCAATGTGTTGAATTTCTTAATCTCGTGGTGGATTTCAGAAGAACTATATGTTACAGGCACCTGAGCTGACATAATTCCAACTGAAATGATGGCCCAAAAATAAATGAGGCAGTTTTTTTTCATACACAAAAATTTACACCAAAGGTATTAAAATACCTGAATCCTATATTTGTTGCCTTTCACTTTATCCTTTAACAGATAGTTTGTAAGAAGGCCGGCAGAATAGCACTTAAGACTAATTCTTGAAAAGCCATTGGCCAGGGTGAAGGGCAGCCAACTTAATAATATACAGATTCTTACCTTTGCAAAAAAAATGCACGAACTTCCCTCAGGGGTCATGGAACAGTTGTCCTACTCTACCCGGGCGAATACTAAGGCACTGGGGCGCGTCCTGGAGATGTTTCTAGCTGGATCCACTATCCCTTTTATTGCACGCTATAGAAAGGAATATACCGGAGGATTAAATGAAATTGAACTGGGAAATATCGCCAGAGAATTTAAGCGCATTCAGGACCTGATGAGCCGAAAAGAGACCATTCTTGACGCCATTTCAAAGCAGGAAAAGTTGACAGAGGAACTGAGGCAAAAAATCGAGAGATGTTGGGAAGCATCCCTTCTGGAAGACTTGTATATTCCTTTTAAAAAGAAACGTAAAACCAGAGCAGACAAAGCGAGAGAACTCGGATTAGAACCTCTGGCCAAAATGATATTTTCGCAAAGACATTACCAACCGGGTAAAGTAGCCCAAAAATTTATTGACGAGAAGATAAGTTCAATAGAAGAAGCACTTCAGGGCGCCAGAGATATCATTGCAGAGTGGATCAACGAAAGTGAAAGGGCGAGATCAAGCTGCAGATCTCATTTCAAAAGGAGTGGAGAGCTTTCCGCAGAGCTTGTTAAGGGAATGGAGGAAGTAGGCAGTAATTACAAAGATTATTTTGGTTATTCCCAGCATTGTCTCAAAGTCCCTTCTCATAGGTTACTTGCCATTTTTAGGGCAGAAAAGGAGGGAATCCTCAAAGTAAAAATAAGACCCAATGAAGAATCACTTATCACAGCACTCGAGCGCAAGTTTTTGCGAACTGATTCACCAGCTTCTATTGAAGTAAAAAAAGCATTGCTCGATAGCCTCAAGAGATTGTTGCTCCCTTCAATGGAAACAGAATTTAGGAATAAGATCAGGGAAAGAGCCGATAGGGAAGCCATTGCAGTATTTGGTGCCAATCTGCGACAACTTTTACTTGCACCTCCCCTGGGATCGGTCAATGTACTGGCAATCGATCCGGGATTTCGCAGCGGCTGCAAAACCGTATGCCTTAACTCCTCGGGTGATTTAATTTGGCATGGGGTCATATTTCCACTGGGACCCCAACTAAAAACCCAGCAAGCTGCAGATACACTTGTTGGGCTTTGCGATCAATTTGCAATTCAAGCCATAGCTGTTGGAAATGGAACCGGAGGCAGGGAAACCATTGATTTTTTGAAGGAAATAGAATCCTTAAAAGGTTTACAGGTGTACCTAGTAAATGAAGCAGGCGCATCAATTTACTCCGCTTCTGAGGTAGCCATTGAGGAGTTTCCGGATCTCGATCTCACGGTTCGGGGCGCGATTAGTATTGGCAGGCGGTTGATGGACCCACTTGCTGAATTGGTTAAAGTTGATCCCAGGCATATTGGTGTTGGACAGTATCAGCATGATGTGAACCAAAAGCTTCTGGTTGAAATTCTAAAGGAGGTAGTCGAGCTTTGTGTAAATTCAGTAGGTATCAATCTCAATACTGCAAGCAGTCATCTTTTAACCTATGTTTCCGGCCTAGGACCCTCACTTGCCCGGTCCATAGTGGATTATCGAAAAGAGAATGGGGCATTTCAATCGAGAAGTGTTATCAAAAAGGTAAAGGGCATGGGACTAAAGGCATTTGAACAATCTGCCGGTTTTTTGAGAGTGCGCAATAGTAACAATCCCCTCGACAATACGGGGGTGCATCCTGAACGCTATCCCCTGGTCAAGCAAATGGCAAAGGACCTGGGATTGAAAATTGAAGAACTGATTGAATCAAAGGAGGCCCTCAAGAGCATTCCATTGAGTAACTATGTCTCCATTGATGTGGGTTTGCCTACCTTGCAGGATATAATAAGTGAGTTGGAAAAACCGGGACTTGATCCGAGAGGCAAGGCCAAGGAAATCAACTTTAGTGACATTAAATCCATTGAGGAATTGAGAGAGGGAATGATAGTGAAGGGTATTGTTTCTAATCTCGCAAAATTTGGCGCTTTCGTGGACCTCGGAATAAAAGCAAGTGGGTTGATCCACATCTCCGAAATATGTGATCACTTCATACGTGATCCTGCTGAAGTACTTAGATTGGGTCAGTCAGTTGAGGTGAAAGTATTGGCAGTAGATATCCAACGCAATCGAATCAGTCTAAGTAAGAAAGGACTTCAGAATTTATAAGGTCCCGATTGAAGTGTACCGAACCAATTTCAAACTTTGTAACTTAGTCTACCTATAGAGGGGTGGAATGATATCTATGGACATCAGCCTCTTAATCCTGGGGTGTTTGCGTAGATGGTGAGGTGGTGGTTTTGAGTGGAGAAGTTTTGATGGGGAGGTAAGAGGTTTCTTCAATGGACAATGGACAATGGACAATGGACAATGGACAATGGACAATGGACGGACAAATGGACAAATTTTGTCGTTCCATAGGGTGCGGGGATTCACTGAGTCTTTGATTGGCTCATTCCAATACTCTTGTGGACAGGCTCAGTAGATTTAATTATGGTACACCAATTCCATAGCTAAATAGTTCTATATTGACAACGTGGGTTCAAAATGAAAAAAATCGGCCTTCATCCATTAATCCGGGTAATCCGAAATTCAGACATTTATTGAAAGATTGGGGTCCCAAAATAACAATTCACGAACCGATTTGAAACCCTTTGAAATTCTTCCCACTTTTCAAATTTTTTCCCATTTTCTAGCAAAAGTTATCCCCATGGATTATATTTGCCAACTCTATTTTTCATCGAAAAATTTCGAATCATGAAAAATCCATTGCATTACATTACGCTGCTTTGCTTTGCGATGCTGATGGTAAGTTGTCAAAAGGAGCAAGTGACTGAGGAGGTTACACAGCCCAATTCTACAGTTGAAGCTGTAGAGCGCTGTATCCCCAGATGCGAAGATTGCCCCCCCATGACCCATTGTTGTTGTGAGGTGAGAATTGTTAATTCTGCTACTCCAGCTGAAGTTTGGTATTGCGGGGATTTTTTAGGCTGCGGAACGATAATTCCGACCTGCAATATAGACGGA
>REEI01000068.1 GCA_007695145.1 Saprospirales bacterium
ACTCGTGTCATATCGAAAAAGTTTTAATTGTGAAAAAATAAAGTTTTAAATCGAGTTGTCAGTTCCATTGAATTGACAGTGCAAATATCAGGGCACTCTTTCGCATGATCCGTAGAATAAACGTTTGCATTCGTTTGTAAGCGTTTGCACACGGATAGGTCCCCCAGAGAGCAAATAAATGAGTATTGCAAATTCATTAGCTCGCTAACAGAATGATCTAATTCATACTTTATGTTCCTACTTTTTTATAGGTTTGCACATTAATAATTAAACCTTCCCTATGGCCGAGTATCTTAAATTGTTTAAAAAGGTAGAAACCATTGTCCTCGATGTAGATGGTGTACTTACAAACAGTCAAATGCTGATCACAGAAGAGGGACAATTGCTCAGGTCTATGTCGGTAAGGGACGGATATGCTATTAAAAAGGCGCTGATGCACGGAATTCGGATTTGCATCATCACCGGTGGGAGCTCGGCAGGAGTGGAACACAGACTAAGGGCTCTTGGCGTACCACATTATTTTTCAGGAGTGAGCAGAAAGCTGGAAGTGCTTGGTCCGTGGATGAAAAAACACCAGATAAATCCTGATACCACTCTTTATATGGGAGACGATGTGCCTGACAGATTGGCAATGATGGAGGTTGGATGCCCAGTTTGCCCTGCCGATGCTGTTCCGGAAATTCTCGAAATAGCCAAATATGTTTCTCCGCTTAAAGGTGGAAATGGCTGCGTACGCGATGTTATTGAAAAGATTTTGAAGTTGCAGGGAGCTTGGTCGAAGCCTGTTTCTGTTACAGACTAAAGCTGAAGTGCTCTCCAGATTTGATTCAGCTGCACCTGGGTGGCAGGTGATTTAGTTGATCCACTTCGATGCAGAATAAATAGATTGGCGGGTGCGATGGAGGACTTTAACAGACGATTAAAGGATTGAACCTGGTATAGTATTGAAAGGGGAAGTGAATATTCAACCAACCTTCATGCTAAATTATCATAAGCTATTTAATATCTTAGATCATTTACTAAACAATCCCTTCAATGATTGAATCCCTAGATTTTCCACCCATTCTCCTCGCTAGTCAGTCCCCCAGGCGAAAAGTACTTTTGGAAATGGCCGGCTTTTCATTCCGTCAAATAAGTCCTCAAGTAAAAGAGGTTTGGCCGGAGTCCTTACCCATTTCCGAGATACCTGCTTATCTAGCCAAACTTAAAGCAACGGCAGTTGTCGGCATGAGAAAACCCGGAGAGGTAGTCATTTCTGCTGACAGTATTGTAGTTTTGGATGGAGAAGTGATAGGCAAACCGATTGACTCACGAGATGCTGCTATGATGTTGCGAAGAATGTCAGACCGCCAGCATACTGTCATCACTGGAGTGTGCTTACTGAGCGATCAGGGCTATCAAATTGAGTCTGAAACTGCAACAGTAAAAATGGCTCGCTTGTCCGAAGAGGAAATCAGCTATTATATCAATACCTGGATGCCTTTGGATAAAGCTGGTGCTTACGGTATTCAGGAGTGGATAGGTCTGTGTAGGGTAGCGCGAATGGAAGGGACCTTTTCCAACATAATGGGTTTGCCTATGTATATAATATATGAGGGACTGAAAAAAATAGCGCTATCCAGTAAGAGAAAAAAATAAGGGTTAACTCTTACTATGCCTCCCAAAAATGGCTGATCTGAATTGTGCTGGAGCAGACTAGCTCATTCCTTTTCAAGAAAGTACTTGCCATCCCACCAATTGGTCTCCAGACGGGCGCCTATCTTCTTATAAAAAGAGATGGCAGGCTCATTCCAGTCGAGCACTTCCCACTTTATCAATACATAGTTGTGTTTGGTTCCATAATGAATGAGTTCGTCAAATAACATCCGGCCTATTCCCCTGTTTCTCATCGATTGTTCAACTACAAAGTCCTCCAACCATAGCATCTTTCCCTTCCAGGTAGAAAATGCATCAAAAAATACCATCATTCCCGCAAGCAAACCTCCGCCTTTGTCTGCTACAATGGTTTTAAATAGGCCGGCCTCAAACTGTTGATAGTAATACCCTATGGTGGTGGAGAGTTCTTCCTCCGCCTTTTCATATATCGCCAATTCTCTTACAAGGCGATATATCTCGGGAATATCTTCTATATTGCCCGACCGAATATGTATCCTTCTAAGCTGGTTCAAATCTTTATTCTGCATGTTAATTTCACTGATTTATCGAAAAAAAATAAATATCTAGAAAATTATAAAAAATATTTGACTTAGTGGCCCTCCATTTCATGAAATAGCTATATATTTGCGGTCTCATTTTCAGGACGGGTCAATTTTGCACTCAAACCGCTCAATTTCAACCTGATCTGAAAAATTTTGTGAATATACATTTTTTGTAAAATATGCCTACAATAAATCAATTGGTTAGAAAAGGTCGCAAAAAAATTGTGGCCAAGAGTAAGTCGAGAGCTTTGGAAGCCTGTCCACAAAGACGAGGTGTCTGCACCAGGGTCTATACTACCACACCCAAAAAGCCTAATTCGGCTTTGAGGAAAGTAGCAAAGGTAAGGCTTACCAATGGGATCGAGGTAATTGCTTACATTCCAGGTGAGGGCCATAACCTGCAGGAGCACTCGATAGTGTTGATACAGGGTGGTAGGGTCAAGGACCTTCCAGGTGTTCGTTATAGAATAGTAAGAGGTGCACTGGATACTGCCGGCGTTCAGGATAGAAAGCAGAGCCGATCGCGCTATGGAGCCAAAAAACCCAAGTCGTAACTTAAGAGTGTTAAAGCCGTTGGAAATGCGGTTTGCAAATAAAATTTATCAGAGGATATAGTTTAAGATGAGAAAAAGAAAGCCAAAAGTCAGAGCCATACAACCGGATCCACGTTACAACGATCAGATGGTAACGCGTTTCGTTAACAACCTTATGGTTCAAGGGAAGAAAAGTGTTGCCTTTTCTGTTTTTTACGATGCTATGGATATCGTTAAAGAACGCACCGGTGAAAATGAGCACGAAATATGGAAAAAGGGGTTGAACAACGTCATTCCTCAGGTTGAAGTGAGAAGTAAGCGTATAGGTGGTGCCACCTTTCAAATCCCTACGGATATTCCTGCCAATAGAAAAGTTGCCATAGGAATGAAATGGATGATACGTTTTGCCCGCCAAAGAGGTGGGAAAGGAATGGCTGAAAAACTTGCTGCAGAAATTATAGCAGCAAGCAAGGGTGAAGGTGCTGCAGTAAAGAGAAAAGAAGATACGCACAAGATGGCCGAATCAAACCGGGCTTTTGCACACTTCCGCGTCTAATTGAGTTTTTAATAAATCAGATTTTACATAAAAAACCATTATTTTAGAATGTCCAAGGATTTAACCAGAACCAGAAATATTGGGATCGCCGCCCACATTGATGCCGGAAAGACTACCACTACCGAGAGAATATTGTTTTATACAGGTCTCAGTCATAAAATCGGGGAGGTACATGATGGCGCAGCTACAATGGACTGGATGGAACAAGAGCAGGAAAGGGGAATTACCATTACTTCTGCTGCCACCAAGACCAATTGGAAGTGGAAGGACGACGATTATACTGTAAATATAATCGATACTCCTGGCCACGTTGACTTTACGGTTGAAGTAGAACGCTCACTTCGCGTTCTTGATGGAGTAGTTGCTCTCTTCTGTGCTGTTAGTGGGGTAGAGCCTCAGTCTGAAACTGTATGGCGCCAGGCTGACAGGTATAAAGTCCCAAGACTTGGATTCGTAAACAAGATGGACCGCTCTGGCGCTGACTTCTTTGATGTGGTGCGTCAGGTAAAAGAAATGTTGGGTGCAAACCCCGTTCCCATGCAGGTACCCATTGGAGCTGAAGAGACCTTCAAGGGTGTTGTGGACCTCATCACCAATCAGGCTATTGTTTGGAATGAAGAAGATATGGGAATGACCTACGAAGTAGTAGATATTCCTGAGGATTTGGTTGATGTTGCTGCTGAGTATAGAGAAAAGCTACTTGAAAGTGTAGCGGAGTACGATGAATCTCTAATGGAGAAGTTTTTTGAGGACCCCGATTCAATTACTGCAGATGAAATTCGAGCAGCAATTCGTGCTGCTGTAATTGATATGAGCATTACGCCTATTTTCTGTGGCTCTGCTTTTAAAAACAAGGGAGTACAAGCCGTTTTGGATGCCGTATGCGCATTCTTGCCCTCCCCAGTGGATGTTGATGCTGTTACGGGTATTGATCCTGATACGGAAAAAGAAATTACCAGAAAGCCTACTATTAGCGATCCTTTCTGTGCACTTGCATTCAAAATTGCGACCGACCCATTCGTAGGGAGATTGTCTTTCTTTAGGGTGTATTCCGGTTCTCTGGATGCTGGCTCGTATGTGTTGAATTCCAGATCCGGAAAAAAGGAGCGAGTTTCGAGACTGTATCAAATGCACTCCAATAAGCAAAACCCGATCGATAAGGTAGAAGCTGGTGATATAGCCGCAGGTGTCGGCTTTAAGGATGTCAAAACTGGTGATACCCTCTGCGATCTTGACCATCCAATTATTCTTGAAAATATTACTTTCCCCGACCCGGTTATTGGGCTCGCGGTAGAGCCTAAAACTCAGAAAGATCTCGAGAAACTTGGCATGGGTCTGGCCAAATTAGCGGAAGAAGATCCAACCTTCCAGGTTAGATATGACGAGGATACAAATCAGACTGTTATCAGTGGTATGGGTGAGCTTCACCTTGAGATCATTGTTGATCGTCTGAGAAGAGAATTCAAAGTTGAAATCAACCAGGGTGCCCCCCAGGTTAATTATAAAGAAGCCCTTACCAAAACAGTTTCTCACAGAGAAAAACTCAAAAAACAAACGGGTGGTTCAGGTCTCTTTGCAGACATGGAGTTTGAAATTGGCCCTGCTGATGAGGAATTTCTCGAGAGCGATGAGTTCAAAGCAGGAAAAGTTAAACTTCAGTTTGTCAATGCCATAGTTGGAGGATCTATTCCCAAGGAATTGTTGCCTGCTGTTCAGAAAGGCTTCAATGAAATGATGGGAAATGGTGTTTTGGCCGGATATGCCATTGATAGTATGAAGGTCCGAGTATATGACGGTTCTACCCACCAGGTGGATTCTAAGCCCATTGCATTTGAATTATGTGCAAAAGAGGGATTCAAGGTCGCTGCTCGTCTGGCTGCTCCGGTTTTACTTGAGCCAATTATGAAACTGGAGGTGACCACCCCGGATGAGTATACCGGTAATGTTATCGGTGACCTCAACCGAAGAAGAGGATTGATTAAAGGGCAGGAAATGAAAGCCAACGCTGTTGTGGTTAAGGCTGAGGTCCCATTATCTGAAATGTTTGGTTATGTAACTCAATTGCGTACCATCACTTCGGGAAGGGCTGCCTCTTCAATGGAATTCTCTCATTACGCTCCTGCTCCGTCCGGCGTTGCAGAGGCAGTTATTGAAAAAGCAAAAGGTGAGGTTAAAGTCTGATAGTAGATATTTGATTTCATTCAATGATATATAATTTATTTTTTAAGTATTCTCAAAAGAGGCCATGAATCAAAAAATCAGAATCAAGCTCCGGTCTTACGACCACAATTTGGTGGATAAGTCAACGGAGAAGATTGTAAAGACAGTACGCAACAGCGGCGCTGTTGTTGCGGGTCCGATTCCGCTGCCAACCGAGAAAGAAATCTTCACCGTGTTGCGTTCGCCACACGTCAATAAGAAATCTCGAGAGCAGTTTCAGATCCGTACCCACAAGCGCTTGATCGAGATTTATACTCCCACACCGAAGACGGTTGATGCTCTATCTAAACTAGAGCTTCCCAGTGGAGTAGACATCCAGGTAAAGTTGACGTAAAATTCGCTTTAAATTGAGGGGGTCAATTGTATTCCTCCCTCGTTTGTAGTGCATTATTTTCCCGTTGCAGAACGCTCTGCCAGGGGATGCATATTATTAACATTTAAAATTGCCATAAAGTGAACGGATTAATTGGACGCAAAATAGGCATGACTAGCATTTTTAATGAATTTGGCGAGAATGTTGCTTGCACTGTCGTGGAGGCCGGACCAAATGTCGTAACTCAAATAAAAAGTGAGGACGTCGATGGTTACAGTTCTTATCAAGTCGCTTTTGGAACCGCTAAGGCTAAGAATACCTCAGCACCGCTGATGGGACATCTTGAAAAGGCTGGTACCGGTCCCAAAAAGATCATGCGTGAATTCAAAGATTTTAACCTCGACAAGGCGTTGGGTGATGAAGTGAGGGTTGAGGAAGTCTTCAATGAAGGTGATCGCATCAACGCAGTTGGTGTTACCAAGGGGAAAGGATTCCAGGGTGTTGTAAAAAGACACGGCTTTAGAGGTGTGGGTGATGCCACTCACGGTCAACACAACCGTCAGCGAGCTCCAGGATCTATTGGTGCAGGATCGGATCCTTCAAAAGTTTTTAAGGGAATGCGAATGGCCGGTAGAACCGGTGGAAATCGCGTTAAGGTTAAGAACCTGAGAGTGGTAAAAATTCTTCCTGAAAAGAACCTGATTTTGATTAAAGGTGCTATTCCCGGTCACAAAGGAGCTTTTATACTCCTTGAAAAATAATTATTGATAATTCCCGGGTTGGACCCCGGTATTATAAACTATGCCCGTTAAGGCAAAATAAATTTTTAAACAATGAAGCTCGAAGTCTTTGATATCAATGGTCAGACAACCGGCAGAAGCATTGATCTTCCGGATGAGATCTTTGGGATAGAACCCAATGAGCATGTGATTTATCTAGCAGTTAAAGCCGCTCAGGCTAGTCTGCGACAGGGTACGCACTCTTCTAAACCGCGAAATGCCGTTAAAGGGTCAACTCGCAAGATAAAAAAGCAGAAGGGGACGGGTACCGCCAGAGCGGGAGATATCAAGAATCCCCTGTTTAAGGGAGGGGGTAGGATCTTTGGCCCATCGCCGAGAGATTACACTCAGAAGGTTAATAAAAAGGTGAAGCAACTTGCACGCAACTCCGCTTTCAGTGGTAAAGCTGCAGCCGGCAAAGTGAGAGCAATTGAAAGCTTTACCTTTGATCAACCAAGTACCCGCGAATATTTTGGTGTTCTTCAAAATCTTGAAGTGAACAAGTCTAAGACTTTATTCCTTTTGGGAGACTACGATAAGACGCTTTATCTGAGTAGCAGGAATATCCCTAACTCCAGAGTAATGAATATTAAGGATGTGGGTATACTCGATATTATGAAAGCTGATGTTCTGTTTATTTCTGAAGGATGTGCAGAAAGTATTAACCAACTAGTATAAAGAAATTTATAATGGCCATACGTGTATTGATTAAACCAATTATATCCGAAAAATCGGAAATGTTGACCACAGATGTGAATCAATATTCCTTTGTTGTGGATAAAAGAGCAACAAAGTTGCAAATAAAGAAATCTGTTGAAGAGCTGTATGAGGTTAAAGTTGATTCTGTCAACACCATGATTATGCCTTCAAAGAACAAAAACAGGAACACTAAAAGAGGTTTTGTCCGAGGTAGCGTTCCCTCTTTCAAAAAAGCAATAGTTACCGTTGCAGAAGGAGAAGTGATTGACTTTTTTGGTGAAGTATAACTTATAGTTGAAGTAAAAAAATTATTCCAATGCCTGTAAAAAAATACAGACCGATGACCCCGGGTACACGTACCAGAGTAGGATTGGACTACTCTGTTCTGACCGCGGATACTCCAGAAAAAAGCCTCACGTCCGCAATGAAGAGGACGGGCGGTAGAAATAATGCTGGGAAAATGACCGTGCGTCAAAGGGGTGGCGGCCATAAGCGGCGATACAGAGAAATTGATTTCAAAAGAGATAAAGATGGAATTCCGGCAACGGTTAAGTCCATCGAATACGATCCGAATCGCACAGCTTTTATCGCCCTTTTGTTTTATGCGGATGGTGAAAAGCGCTACATAATCGCACCCAATGGTATTAAAGTGGGTGATCAGCTGATGTCTGGAGAAGGTGCGCCACCGGATACCGGTAACACACTCTTTTTGAAAGAGGTACCTCTCGGTTCTATGATTCATGCGATTGAACTCGCTCCCGGTAGAGGCGCTGCAATGGCCAGGAGCGCCGGTACTTACGGGCAGTTGATGGGGCGTGAGGGAAGGTATGCCTCAGTAAAATTGCCGTCAGGTGAGGTGAGAAGGGTATTGCTGACTTGCAGGGCTACTATTGGAACCACTTCAAATCCGGATCACTCCCAACAAGTCCTTGGAAAGGCCGGTCGAAAGAGATGGCTGGGTAGAAGACCTAGAGTGAGAGGTGTAGCCATGAACCCTGTCGATCACCCGATGGGTGGTGGAGAAGGTAGGGCTTCAGGAGGCCATCCGCGTTCTAGAAAAGGACTGATGGCCAAAGGTAAGAAGACCAGAAATAACAAAAAGTCTTCAACCAAACTGATAATTTCTAAGCGCAAGAAACGAAATCGGAAATAATCTTAAATAAGTAAGACAATGGCAAGATCAATAAAAAAAGGACCTTACGTATTTCACAAGCTTCTCAACAAGGTTGAAAAAGCCAGAGAGAGCAATAAAAAAACTGTGATAAAGACCTGGTCCAGAGCTTCTATGATCATTCCCGATATGGTTGGGTTGACTATAGCAGTTCACAATGGGAAAACTTTTATTCCCGTATACGTCACTGAAAATATGGTAGGCCACAAACTTGGGGAATTTGCCCTGACCAGAAGCTTTAGAGGTCATGCCGGTAACCGCAAGAAATAATTAATTAGACAAAAAACAGACTCCATGGAAGCAGTAGCAAAACTGAAAAATTGTGGAATGTCCGCCAGGAAAATGAGACTCGTTGCCGACCTCGTGAGAGGTAAGGGTATAGACGATGCTTTGGATATTCTTCGATTCACCAAGAAAGAGGCAGCATACCATATTGAAAAAACATTGTTGTCTGCCATCTCTAACTGGGAGCAAAAGAACGATATGATGGAAAATGCTGAGGATTATGATCTGATCATTTCCCGCATTCAGGTAGATGACGCTCCTCAGTTGAAGCGTATACGCCCTGCTCCACATGGCCGTGCTCACAGGATTCGCAAAAGATATTGCCACCTTACTCTGGTGCTGGAAAATAAAATTCCATTGCCTTCCGAAACGGAGCAAGAGGAAGAATATGAAGAAGAATACGAAGAGGAAGTAACTGAAAACTTAGAATAATTATCAATATACATAATATCTAATGGGTCAAAAAACTAATCCAATAGGGAATCGTCTCGGTATAATCCGCGGCTGGGACTCCAACTGGTTCGGAGGTCATGATTTCGCCGACAAAGTCATTGAAGACGAAAACATAAGGAATTATCTCGAAGCCAGAATTCAAAAAGGTGGTATCGCCAGAATTATCATTGAGCGAACGCTCAAGAGAATTACGGTTACCATTCACACCTCCCGTCCCGGAATTATCATTGGCAAAGGTGGGTCAGAGGTTGATTTGATCAAGGAAGAACTTAAGAAGCTCACTGGCAAGGATGTTCAAATCAATATTGTGGAGGTGCGAAAACCTGAGCTAGATGCAAGCATTGTAGCAGAGAGTATCGCAAGACAAATTGAATCCAGGATCAATTTCCGACGCGCTGCTAAAATGGCGATTCAGTCCACCATGCGTGGAGGAGCTGAAGGGATAAAAGTTAGGATAGCCGGACGTCTAAATGGTGCTGAGATGGCCAGAACTGAGGAGTACAAGGAAGGGCGGACCCCACTTCACACCTTTAGGGCAGATATTGACTATTCACTCAAAGAAGCCAATACGGTATATGGTAAGATTGGGGTGAAGGTCTGGATATGCAAAGGCGAAGTTCTCGGGAAGAGGGATCTTTCTCCTCATATCGGAGTGGATACAAAAACCAAACGACCTAAACGTGGTAGTGGCGGTTCCGGAGGTGGAAGAAGACCCGGTGGCAGAAGATAATTTCTTTTACCATTATAATTTTATGAATTATCCATCTTTGAATTGATTGAAAAAACGTACCTTTGCGTCTCTTTTGCGAAAAGGACTCGCGGAGGGTAAAAAATAACGAAAATGTTACAGCCAAAACGGACAAAATACAGAAAGCAGCAAAAGGGCAGCTATAAAGGCCTGGCCTACAGGGGTAGTTCCATATCGTTTGGTTCCTTTGGCCTTAAGTCATTAGATACCTGCCGCATTACCAGTAGACAAATCGAATCTGCCAGGGTTGCCATGACGCGCTTTATGAAAAGAGAGGGTAAAGTTTGGATCAGAATTTTTCCGGACAAACCTATAACCAAAAAGCCACAGGAAGTAAGGATGGGTAAAGGTAAAGGACCTCTCGATCATTACGTCGCAGTGGTAAAGCCCGGACGCATTATTTTTGAAATGGATGGTGTACCGCGTCATACCGCAGAAGAAGCACTCCGATTGGCTGCACAAAAATTGCCCGTGAAGACGAAGTTCGTAGTCAGACCGGATTTTACAGAATAAATTAACAGACAGAAAAAGCCGAATTATTATGGCAACGAAAAAATTTCTCGAGCTTAAAGAATTCAATGACCAGGAACTGGCCAATGAACTAAAAGAAACTGAAAAGCAGTATTTAAAATTGAGTTTCGACCACTCGGTAAAGGGAATAGATAATCCCATACTGCTGAGAGATATGAGAAGAGATATTGCTCGAATAAATACCGAGATCCGTAGAAGAGAGATCAACAATATGTCAGAGCAGGAAATTGCTTCGAGATCTAGTTTAAGAAGTAGACGGAGAAAAAGATAAATTAGTTATTACCTTATTGATATTTGAACCATGACTGAAAGAAAATCACGGAAAACCAGAGTGGGTGTAGTTACCAGTAATGCCATGGACAAGAGCATAGCTGTATTAGTGGAGCGTAGACTGCAGCACCCCATGTATGGAAAATTCGTAAAAAAGTCCAAAAAGTTCATCGCCCATGATTCTGAAAACCAGTGCAATGTCGGGGATAAGGTGAAAATAATGGAAACCAGACCACTCAGCAAAACCAAGAAATGGCGCCTGGTGGAAATTCTGGAAAAAGCTAAATAATTATTACCAGGATAAAGTAAAATCAACCGATCATGATACAGCAGGAAAGCCGGTTATCTGTGGCTGACAACAGTGGAGCAAAAGAAGTTCTTTGTATTAAAGTTCTAGGTGGCAGTAAGAGACGATATGCCTCTATCGGTGACCAAATTGTAGTTACTGTTAAACACTCAACTCCAGGTGGAGTGAAGAAGGGTACTGTGAGCAAAGCAGTTATCGTTCGAACTAAAAAAGAAATTCGCAGAAAAGACGGCTCCTACATCCGATTCGATGACAATGCAGTTGTACTCCTTAACGCTGCAGGAGAACCTCGCGGAACCAGAATCTTTGGTCCTGTTGCAAGGGAGTTGAGAGAGCGTGACTACATGAGGATTGTTTCATTAGCACCTGAAGTGCTTTAAAGTATTACAATTATGGCAAAGAATAAGCAAAAGAGGTTCAAGCCTAAGTACAAAATAAAGAAGGGCGATAAGGTTGTCGTTGTAGCAGGAAGCTATAAAAACAGGGACAAGGTCCGAAATGTACTTGAAGTGCTACCAGACAAGGGCAGGATAATAGTAGAAGATGTAAATATCGTAAAGAAGCACGTTAAACCTACCCAGGATAGTGCCGGTGGTATTCAGGAGAAAGCTGCTCCGATCGATATATCTAATGTGATGTTGGTGGATCCAAAAACTGGAGAACCCACCAGAGTCGGGCGAAAAGTTGTCGATGGAAAGGTGGTCAGATATGCAAAGAAATCAGGAGAGATCATTAAGTAATTGAAAGTGAGTCTCCCAAAGGGATAAATAAAAGAGGTAAAGACCTGATAGATCAATTGAATAATTCTATTTTTTGGTCAGGTCTCAAAGAAAATTTTTAAAGCAATGAAATACATACCCAACCTCAGAAGAAAGTACAATGAAGAGATTGTTCCCAAATTGATGGAGCAATTTAACTATAGTTGCGTGATGGAGGTACCCAAATTGGTCAAGATATCTATTAACCAGGGATTGGGTGACGCAACTCAGGACAAGAAGATCGTTGACAGTGCTATCCATGATCTTTCATTGATTGCAGGCCAGCGTGCAGTGCCTACTATTGCTAAGAAGTCTGTTTCGAATTTCAAACTGAGAGAGGGTATGCCCATCGGGTGTAAAGTTACACTCAGAAAAAACAGAATGTATGAATTTTTGGAAAGGCTGGTGGCAGTCTCTCTTCCAAGAGTTAGAGACTTCAGGGGAATTAATGATAAGAGTTTTGATGGTAGAGGAAATTATACCCTCGGTATTTCAGAGCACATTATCTTCCCCGAAATTGATATGGACAAAGTGACTCGAATCAATGGAATGGATATCACTTTTGTAACCACCGCCAATACCGATGCCGAAGCCCTTGCTCTATTAAAGGAATTCGGTATGCCTTTCAAAAATCAAAGAAATTAATTAAAAAACAGAATAATTACTAAAGAATGGCCAGAAAATCGCTGATAGCAAGAGAAAGAAAAAGAGCCAGGCTGGTTGCAAAGTACGCTGAACTGCGAAAGCAACTGAAAGAAGAAGGCAGATTCGATGAGTTGGATAAGCTGCCAAGGAATGCCTCTCCGGTGCGATTGCATAATAGATGCCGTCTAACCGGCAGACCCAAGGGATACATGCGCAAGTTTGGTCTCTGTAGAGTTAAATTCAGGGAAATGGCTCTGGAGGGTAAGATTCCTGGTGTAACTAAGGCCAGTTGGTAATTATTTAAATTATTTTACAATGACACATTCAGATCCAATAGCTGATTATTTGACCCGAATCCGCAATGCTCAACAAGCAGGGCATAGGATGGTGGAAATACCTCTCTCAGGTATGAAGAAAAAAATCACTGAGATACTGTACGACCACGGTTATATATTTCGATATAAAATCGAACCGGACAATGGACCTCAGGGAACCATTAAGATTGCTCTGAAATACGATCAGAAAAGTAAAGAGCCTGCAATTAAGGCTCTTGGTAGAATCAGCAAGCCCGGACTTCGAAAGTACTCCGGAGTAGAAGGTATACCCAGAGTAATCAATGGCCTCGGACTCTGTTTGGTCTCTACCTCCAAAGGGGTTATGACAGATAAAGAAGCGAGACGTCACAATTTAGGCGGAGAACTTATTTGCTACGTTTATTAAAATTTTTACCATGTCAAGAATAGGAAAAGCAGTAATACAGCTTCCTGAAAAAGTAGAAATATCGGTAAGCAAGGGTAACGAAGTGACTGTAAAAGGTCCCAGAGGTACCATGGTTCGCCAAATGGACCACGATATGATTATCGAAGTCAAGGATGGCACATTAGAAGTTAAAAGGCCTACCGACCAAAAAAGGCACAGATCACTGCACGGCCTCACACGCTCCCTCATCAGCAATATGGTTGAAGGTGTGTCGACAGGATTTAAAAAAGAGCTCGAACTGATTGGGGTTGGGTATCGTGTTTCCAATACCGGCAATCTACTGGAATTGACGGTCGGATATTCTCACCCGGTATACTTCTATGTTCCAGACGATATCAAAGTGGAAACCAAGTCAGAAAAGGGTAAGAGCCCAACGATCTTTTTGGAGAGCTCTGACAAGGAAATGCTTGGTCTCGTGGCAACAAAGATCAGATCTTTCAGAAAGCCTGAGCCATACAAAGGTAAGGGTATTCGCTTTGTGGGTGAGCAGATTAGAAGAAAAGCCGGTAAAACTGCCGCTAAGTAAAAAAGTCTTTTATCGGACTTTTAATAAATTTTGGATTCATTCCATGGTTTTTTAAATGAAGTACAAATGAAAATCAACAGACGGAAACGAATTAAATTGAGGGTGCGAAAAAAAATCGCCGGTACGGCACAGCGCCCCAGACTCACCGTTTACAGAAGCAATAAAAACATTCATTGCCAACTAATCGACGATATTAGTGGGCACACACTTGCTCATGCCTCCTCTGTAGAGGAAGGTATTCCTACTGACCTGCCCAAAGGAGAAACTGCTAAAAAGGTAGGAATGGTTATCGCCGAAAGAGCTAAATCCGCTAATATTGAAGAAGTGGTGTTTGATCGATCAGGATACCGTTACCATGGAAGAGTAAAAGCTCTGGCAGATGGAGCTAGAGAAGGTGGCTTAAAATTTTAACATTCATCAACAATTGAGATGAGAGACAATAAACAAAGGGTAAAACCCGCTGAAACTGAATTACAGGATAAACTGGTCGCTGTTAACAGAGTTGCAAAGGTCACTAAGGGTGGTAGAACATTTAGTTTTTCTGCCATTGTGGTTGTTGGTGACGGAAACGGGACAGTCGGTCAGGGACTTGGAAAAGCCAGAGAAGTTTCTTCTGCTATCGCCAAAGCCATTGATGATGCAAAGAAAAACCTCATTAAGTTTCCCATCATTAATGGTACTATTCCTCATGAACAACGTGGAAAGTTTGGAGCTGGAAAGGTGTTCATCAAACCAGCTTCTGATGGTACTGGTGTAATTGCAGGTGGGGGTATGAGAGCAGTTTTGGAGACTGCTGGTGTACACAATGTACTTGCTAAATCTCTTGGTTCTTCTAATCCGCACAATGTGGTCAAGGCTACCATAGACGCTCTTGCCAAACTTCGGGACCCCAATGAGATTGCCAAAACCAGGAGAATACCTGTGAAAAAAGTGTTCAACGGATAATGCCGTTTTTAAACTTAGATTCAAATGGAAAGAATTAAGATTACCCAGGTAAAAAGTATGATAGACCGCCCAAAGCGTCAAAAGGATACCCTTAAGGCTCTTGGATTAGGTCGAATTAACAAATCTTCTGAACACAACCTGACTCCTCAAATTAAAGGGATGATCAACAAGGTAAGCCACCTGGTAGTTGTTGAAGAAGCTGATAATTAATTTTGTTGAACTCTATTAAAAGATAATTCGTCATGGAATTACACAATCTAAAACCTGCTGAAGGATCAAACAGAAAGCGAAAGATTATCGCCAGAGGTGTTGGTGCCGGTAGCGGAAGAACTGCAACCAGGGGGCATAAAGGTGCTAAATCCCGATCGGGTTTTAAAAGTAAAAGAGGTTTTGAGGGTGGTCAAACACCCCTTCAAAGACGGGTTCCCAAGTTTGGGTTCAACAGCCCAAATAGGGTCGAGTTCTTTCCTGTGAACCTCGATTTGCTTCAGCATTTCGCTGATAAGTTTGGAACCAACGAGATTTCCACTGAACTGCTGGCCGAAAAGAACGTCATTAAAAAGTATCACAAAGTTAAGGTTTTGGGACGCGGCGAACTTACATCTTCTGTGAGCGTGAAAGTGAACGCCATATCCGAGACTGCAAAACAACATATTGAAAACAAAGGTGGTACTGTGACCCTTCTCTAAATCTGTACAATGAAGAAATTAATAGAGACCCTCCAGAATATTTGGAAAATTCCCGAGCTAAGGCAGAGAATTATTTTTACGCTAGGACTACTCGCTGTATTCCGCTTTGGTTCATTTGTAGTCCTTCCCGGCGTCATGCCGGATGTGCTTCAAGCAGCTACTGCAGAGAGATCAGCTAATGATATCCTGGGATTGATCAATATTTTTACAGGAGGTGCCTTTAACAATGCTGCGGTCTTTGCACTTGGTATTATGCCATATATCACCGCTGCAATTATTGTTCAGCTCCTCGGTTTTGCTGTTCCCTATTTTCAGAGGCTTCAGCAGAAGGAAGGTGAAAGTGGTCGTAAAAAAATAACCCAGATCACAAGATTGTTGACCGTGGCCATTACCCTTGTTCAGGGTGGTGGGTATTTGAGTTTAGTTGCATCCTTTGGAGCAATTGATCCAAATGTTCCGCCAGGCCTGTTTTGGGTCTCCAATATTATTATTTTAAGTACGGGTACCACCTTTGCCATGTGGCTGGGCGAGCGGATAACTGATCGCGGTATTGGAAACGGTATCTCACTCTTAATCACTATTGGTATCATTGCCATGTTGCCTCAGGCCTTTGCCTTTGAGGTGGTATCACAAGTTGAGACCAGTGGCTTTTTTATACTTGTGCTTGAGTTAGCCGCATTGTTCCTCGTGGTAATGGTTACTGTCCTCATAGTTCAAGGTGTTAGAAAAATTCCCATTCAGTTTGCTAAGCGAATGGTCGGAAGAGGAGATGCCAACATGCCAGTAAGCGGCGCCAGAGATTATATTCCTTTGAAGGTCAATGCTTCTGGAGTTATGCCTATCATTTTTGCTCAGGCTCTTATGTTTCTTCCAATGACTCTTGCTCAGTATTCGATGGCAGATGGTGAGATGGCCGGTACCGGGATTTTAAGAGAACTCAATGATCCATTCTCGTTTTTGTACTCACTTATTTACTTTGTCTTGGTAGTTGTATTCACCTATGTATATACTGCCTTGATTGTCAATCCAAAGCAATATGCTGAATACCTAAAACGTCAAAATGCATTTATCCCAGGAATTAAACCCGGTAAGGCTACGGAGGAGTTTATAGACTCCACTACCACAAGAGTGACATTGCCTGGATCGATTTTCCTAGGTATTATAGCCATTCTGCCGGCAGTAGCTGTTGCATTTGGTGTCAATCCCGCTTTCGCCCTGTTTTTTGGTGGTACTTCACTTCTTATTCTCGTAGCAGTTGTTTTGGATACTCTGCAGCAAGTTGAGAGTTATCTACTAATGAGAAAGTACGATGGTCTGGTTAAAAGTGGTAGGATAAAAGGGAGAAGCTCCGGTATGCAGATTGGAGCTAGTATGTAATCAGAGCATCCATATGGTTTTTGGTAATAGATTGAGAGGGAAGTCAGAGGAAGAAATTGAAATACTACGCGAGAATTGCCTATTGGTTTGTAGAACGTTGGCTCTGATTGCATCCGAGTTGAAACCGGGAATCTGTGGGATGGACCTCGATAAAATGGCTGAGGATTTCATTAGGAGTAATGGATCAAGCCCGGGCTTCAAAGGTCTTTATGATTTTCCCGCTACCCTTTGTATCTCGCCAAATAGTGCTGTTGTTCATGGAATTCCCAACAACCAGCCTTTTCAAGAAGGAGATATTATATCTATTGATTGCGGTACATTTAACAATGAATTCTTTGGTGATGCGGCATATACCTTTGCGCTCAAACCCATCGATACTCCCGTTGAAAAACTTTTAAAAGTAACTAAAGAGGCTCTCTATATTGGGATCGAAATGGCTCGCCCCGGAAAGAGAACCGGAGATATTGGTTTTGCCATCCAACATCATTGTGAACGATTAAATGGCTGTTCAATAGTTAGAGAATTGGTGGGTCATGGTTTGGGAAGGAAATTGCATGAACCTCCTGAAATCCCAAATTTTGGTAAAAAGGGTAGGGGAGTTAAATTGGTAGAAAACCTTACTGTGGCGATAGAGCCAATGGTTAATTTGGGACGTAAAGAGGTGAGACAGGATGCCGACGGTTGGACAGTATATACCAAAGACGGTAGCCCCAGTGCTCATTTTGAGCACTCGATTGTTGTACAAAAAGATGGAGCGCAACTGCTTAGTAATCACGATATTATAGAAGAAGCAATAAAAAATAATGATTTTCTTGCAAATATCTAAAAAAATAATCGGATATTTGCAGTCCGAAATTCAAATATGGCCAAACAACAGCTTATAAAACAAGACGGTATCATTGAGGAAGCCCTGTCAAATGCAATGTTCAGGGTGAGGTTGGAAAATGATCATGAGATCATAGCCACCATATCCGGAAAAATGAGGATGAATTACATCCGAATTTTGCCCGGAGACAAGGTAGCGGTTGAAATGTCGCCATATGATTTGACGAGAGGAAGAATTACCTATCGTTATAAATAAGTTTAACTTTTAAGAATTTGAGTCATGAAAGTTCGCGCATCAGTAAAGAAAAGATCTGTAGATTGTAAGATCGTAAGACGCAAAGGAAAAGTCTATATTATTAACAAGAAGAACCCTAAGTTCAAACAACGTCAGGGTTAATTCTAAACGATATATTATTATGGCCAGAATAGCAGGTGTTGATCTCCCCAGGAATAAAAGAGGCGTTGTTGCTCTTACTTATATCTATGGTATTGGACCTACCAGGGCAGCCAAGTTACTCGATAGGGTTGGTGTGTCGCACGATGTTAAAGTAAACGATTGGACTGATGATAATATCAGATCCATTGCCTCTATTATCCAGAATGAAGTTAAGGTTGAAGGTGAACTTCGCGGTGAAGTCCAAATGAACATCAAGAGGTTGATGGACATTGCTTCTTATCGAGGACTGAGACACAGAAAAGGGCTCCCAGTCAGAGGACAAAGAACCAAAACCAATGCGCGTACAAGAAAAGGAAGAAAGAAAACTGTAGCCAACAAGAAGAAGGTTACTAAATAATATCGTTACATTAACTTTTATAGTCCAATATTTTAGACCAAATGGCAAAGGGAAGAAAAGTAGTTAGAAAAAGGAAGGTGAAAATTGATCCGAACGGCCTCGCTTATGTACAGGCTTCGTTCAATAATATTATCATTTCCTTGACCAATCAACAGGGTCAGGTAGTTTCTTGGGCTTCAGCGGGTAAGGCTGGATTTAGAGGGTCTAAGAAAAACACCCCTTATGCTGCTCAGGTAGCTGCCGGAGATGCTGCTCAGAAGGCTTATGATGCCGGTATGCGCTCTTGCGTTGTTTATGTCAAAGGCCCTGGTTCCGGCAGAGAATCTGCTATTCGTGCCATTGACAATAGTGGTATCAAGGTTACGAAGATCAAAGACGTAACCCCTATTCCACACAATGGCTGTCGTCCGCCTAAAAAGAGACGTGTGTAATTTTTTTCATTGTTTTTGTAAGTTTAACTCAAATGGCAAGATATACAGGACCTATTACTAAAAAAGCTCGCGCTATTGGTGAGCCTATCTTCGGATACGATCGCGCTTTTGAAAGGAAAAAGCATCCTCCTGGCCAACACGGCCCTTCGAAAAGAAGAAAGCAAAAATCGGATTATGCTATTCAGCTCCGGGAGAAACAAAAGGCCAAGTATACCTATGGCTTACTTGAAAGACAGTTTCGCAACTTGTTTAGTAAAGCAAACAGCAAGTCAGGTGTAACTGGTGAACTTCTACTCCAGCTATTGGAAGCGAGATTGGATAATGTTGTATTTAGGCTAGGTCTTGCTCCTACGAGAAGAGCCGCCAGACAGTTGGTTTCCCACAAACATATTGTGGTTAATGGCAGACTGACCAACATTCCTTCTTTTTCACTCAAACCTGGAGATATTGTCACCGTCAGAGGACAATCCAGAAATCTTGAAATAGTTCAGAACAGCGTCAGTAGCAAAAGTGATGTGCGGAAGTTTCCCTGGTTAGAATGGAATCCCGATAAACTTGAAGGTAAGTTTCTCGAGTACCCTGAGAGGGAAGCAATTCCTGAAAACATCAACGAACAATTGATTGTTGAACTCTATTCGAAATAATATTAGCTAAAGCCTTGCCATTGAACGCGAGGCTTTCGCTCTTGACTTAAGTCACTTTTCTAGACCTTTTTTACTATGCGATTACAAAACTTTCATAAGCCTGAAAAGATTATTCTTCAGAAGGCCAATGATTTTGACGGACAGTTCGAGTTCAAACCTCTTGAACCCGGTTATGGACAAACAATCGGTAATTCCCTGAGGAGAGTTTTGCTTTCCTCGTTGGAGGGTTGTGCCATTTCTGCAGTGAGAATTGCTGGCGTGGATCACGAATTCTCAACCATCAAAGGCGTTGTTGAAGACGTGGTGGATATTATTCTTAACCTCAAGCAGGTTAGGTTGAAGTATCTGCTGGATAGTGAGGATTTTGATGAAGAAATCATCTACCTTACCATATCAGGGAAAGAGGTTTTTACCGGACAGGATATCCAGGCTCACACCAATGTGTTTGAGGTAATGAATCCCGAAGTTGAAATTTGTCACATGGATTCCTCCGTATCCCTTGAAATGGAGCTGACTGTTACAAAAGGTCGTGGATATGTTCCAGCGGAAGAAAATAAATCTAAGGACATGCCTATTGGGGTTATTCCTGTAGACGCCATTTACACTCCGATCAAAAATGTTGCCTATAAAGTGTCCAATACTCGTGTAGGGCAGCGTACCGACTACGAAAAGTTGAACTTAGATTTAGTTACCGACGGTACTGTTCATCCAGAAGAAGCTATTAAAGAAGCTTCACGAATTCTCATTCAGCACCTCATGCTCATTACCGATGAGAATATAACATTCGAGGATGCTTCCGGTAAGAAAGAGGACGTGGTTGATGAGCATATCCTTCATATGAGAAAGTTGCTTAAGACCTCTCTTGAAGATCTTGACCTCTCTGTACGTGCCTATAATTGCCTTAAAGCAGCTAAGATTAACACCCTGGCTGAATTGGTCAGATACGAGAGCCATGAATTATTGAAATTCAGGAATTTCGGAAGAAAATCTCTTGTCGAAATTGAAGAACTACTTCAGAATAAGAACCTGGATTTTGGTATGGACCTCGCTAAGTATAGATTAGACGAAGAGTAATTTTTTTAACCTGCACTTACCGATGGTTTTTCCGGTGGTGCGATGATAAAATTTTTTAATAATGCGACACGGCAAAAAGTTTAATCACCTAAAGAGAAAAAAAGGACACAGGGCTGCTACTCTGAAAAATATGTCCAATGCATTGATTAGGCATAAGAGGATCAATACTACTCTCGCAAAGGCTAAAGCCTTGAGAGTGTATCTCGAACCCATAGTTACGAAATCTAAAACGAATACTACTCACTCCAGACGCGTGGTTTTTAGCTATCTTCAGGATAAAAATTCTGTAGATGAGTTATTTTCTGTAATCGCTGCAAAAATAGGCGATAGACCAGGTGGTTATTTACGCGTATTGCGAACCGGTTTTAGGGCCACAGATGGTGCTGAGATGGCTATGATAGAGTTTGTGGACTTCAATGAAGTTTATACGGGTAAGTCCGGCTCTGAAGATGCAGGAGGAAGAAGAAAACGAAGAACCCGTCGAGGTGGATCCGGTGCCTCAAGTGGAACTGCTGCCTCAAGTGGAGCCGCTGCAACCGCAGCTGGAGCAACAGCGGTAACAGCCGCAACTGCTTTAGCAGGAAAGGACGAGGAAGAGTAAAAGCTAAGGCTTCTTCCTTATTTGTTTAAGCGAGAGAATTTCAGACAAATATTTAATGGTCGGTCAGTAATGCCCGGCCATTTTTTTTAACCATAGTCCGATTATCACATTTGGACAATTTAACCGTTTTTTACATCTATGATGGAAGAACTAATAGATGAGTTGATTAAGTTCAGAAGAGAATTGCACGCTAATCCTGAGATATCCGGGGAAGAAGAGGATACTTCAAGGCGAATTTCCTCCTACCTCAAAGACCAGAACCCCTCTGAAATTATACAGTTTAAAAGAAATGGCCTCGCAGCGGTGTATGATTCCGGTAATGAAGGCCCAACTGTCCTGTTGAGGGCAGATATGGATGCCTTGCCAATAGAAGAACTCAATGATTTTGAATACAGGTCCAAGGTTGAGGGAATAAGTCATAAATGTGGTCACGATGGGCACAGCACCATTTTATTGGGTTTGGCTTCATTGCTTTCAGTTGACCCTCCCCAAAAAGGTCGGGTAGTGCTCCTTTTTCAACCCGCAGAAGAAACCGGCGAAGGTGCACAGTGGATGCTTGACGACCCATCCTTTAGCAAGATCAGCCCGGATTATGTGTTTGCACTGCACAATCTTCCTCGCTTTCCTTTGCATTCAATTGTGCACAGAACCGGGACCTTCACTGCTGCTGTAATTAGTATGGTGGTTAAATTTCGAGGAAAAACGGCACATGCCGGCCAACCTGATCGGGGCATAAATCCTGCATTGGCCATTGCCGAACTCCTTATTGAATCAAATCGCTTAACTCACAATCGTCCTGAGGATGATGAATTTAGGTTGGTGACTCCTGTACATGTTAGTCTTGGGAAGCCGTCTTATGGCACATCTGCAGGGCTAGGAGAGGCTCATTTTACTCTTAGGGCATGGACGACTGATAGAATGAAAAAATTGGCTTCTGATATGGCCAAGAAAGCTCGTGAACTGGCCAATAAGGAGAAACTAGATTGTAAAATCTCCTGGATTCAGGAATTCATCTCCAATGTTAATGGGCCTCAATCTGTTGAAGCAATTCTCAATTCCGCGTCTAAAAATGGATTGCAAACCATTGAAGTCGATCGCCCCTTTCGATGGGGGGAGGATTTCGGACGGCTATCAAGCAAATTTCGTGGAGCAATGTTCGGTCTCGGTGCCGGGGAAAACACCCCGGATCTCCATAATCCTGATTACGATTTCCCGGATGAACTGATTGAGACTGGAGTACGGGTGTTTAAGGGGATTATTACTCAGTTTAATTATTGAAAAATCAAGGAGAAGTTTGGCTTTTTGCAGGGATTTGTCAAAGTCGCCATTGACAGTTGTTTTCCTCACCTGGACTTCTGACGAGTAAAGGTTTTTGCAATTCAGTTAATAAAATGGGTTTACCTGCTTCAGCTGGATAAAAACTTTGGTTATTGCTTGCTCATTCTTACTTATTTCCACTTATTCTTTCATTAATTACCCACTTCTCAAATCTTTATTCACCCTTATGCTGGCATTTAGTTCAAAGCCGAGAAGGAGGATCAGACAATTGAGTTGCAGCCAAATTAGGATGATCAGAAAAGCTCCGATGGAACCGTAAATTTCTGAGTACTGAGCAAAATTGTCAACGTAGAAAGAAAAAAGCAAGGAAGTCAACAAGGATAGTCCAGTGGCCAAAGTAGCTCCAGGTGAAAAGAATCGAAATCGAGTTTTTAGGCTCGGGCCATAAAAATAAATGGTAGATATACCGCCAAAAAATAGTACGATGACTCCCACCCATTTAAAAAGGCGAATGACCAATTGGTATCCCCAGCCGTAAAGATCGGCAAAAATAAAGTCGATCAATAGATTCCCAAATACAATTAAGATAAGAGAGGCGAGGAATAGTAAACCCATTAACAAAGTCAGGTAAATTGCCATGAGTTGATTGGTCCAGAAGGATCTGCTTACGAAGGATTCCTCATGAGCTTTGTCAAAGCCTTTCATCATTGTTTTCATCCCATTGGAACTGAAAAAAAGTGCCAAAATAAATCCAAGTGAAAGCACTCCCCCTCTCGGAACTTCCAATACATCTGAGAGCAATCTTCTAAAGGTTTCACTGGCCTCTTCCGGTATGACCTCAGGAAGACTGTCTATATATCCATCGATGTCAAAATCTATGGGAAGGTAGTACATCAAAGACAACATTACCAGTAGGAACGGGAACAAGGCCAAAAAAAAACTATATGCCATCGAATTGGCTCTTGTTACAATATCGTCTCTGGTGATTTCCCTGTGGATAAAGTAAAGCACATCATAAATGGGTACCCCGTCGAAAAATGGAAGACTCGTACTTTTTGCCTTTATGATGAGCCAGCGCACTCGCCCCTCAACCCGGTATTTTTTGCTTAGATTCTCAATCCACTTTTTCAAAATACGGTTTTAGTTTTTCTTTGATCTCTTCGGGAACATTGACCCTTTTGAACCCTTCTGCACTAACAAATACAAGTTTGACCTCTCCTGTGTTTATCAATTCCCCGTCCATTCGCAAAATTTCTGCCCTGAACACAATGGTTCTTTCCGGCCACTCAGTAATCGTGGTCCTTATTCGCACCTCCTCATCGTAATACGCAGGGCGTAGAAACCGACAACTCAGCGATACAACAGGCATTAGGATTTTGAGCTTATCTTCTATGTCCTTGTAAGTGAGCCCCAAGCTTCGAATCATTTCTACCCTGCCAATCTCATAGTATAGAGCGTAGTTTCCATAGTAAAGCACTCCCATTCGATCGGTTTCACCATATCTGACACGGGTAGTGATTTCATGTGTATACATTGGTTGTCCGTATTTTTGAAGGTCAAATTTAGCGAACTTTTTACAGAGGCCGGCTAAGAGTGACTGCACAAAGTGAGAAATCTGGTTTGCCTGGTTTGTCAACCTGGACTTGAAAATGTACTATATGAGGGCCAATCTAAAATTTTGAATCCATGCAATGGTTGCAAATTGTGCAACCCAGGATATCTTCGTTCTTTTGCCTCTAAACACCATGGCCAAGTAGAATTTAGCAGCGATTACTGAGGGAATAAGACCTGTTCCTTTTCTACTTTGGAAAATTTTAAAGAGGCAGATGAAGGGAATCGTCCCAACATTTTTTGAATCAATCTCTCATCAATGGGCATGTCATGCAATGGGAACCACCCCTCGCTCTTGATAGCTCACCTGAATCAATTGTGATGATGGTATTTTCAATCTGATCAGGCGTTAGGCCTTCTGAAAATTTATTGAGCAAGACTTCTGCATGTACAATATCATAGCCAAATTCCCTGAACGCTTTTTCTGTGTGAAGATTTCGCTCGTAGGTGATGGCTACTCCTGGTTTTAAGGTTACGAGATTGCAGCCATCTGTCCACTGCTCTCTTTCCTGGTAGGGAGAGATGCCATTGCCAGCAGGAATAAACTTTATCTCAGCTG
Organism: Saprospirales bacterium; assembly: GCA_007695145.1. Classification (GTDB taxonomy): domain Bacteria; phylum Bacteroidota; class Bacteroidia; order Chitinophagales; family Saprospiraceae; genus PWJY01. The sequence goes on from REEI01000068.1 coordinate 24,580, forward strand.
ATATCTCGCTTTTCCAAAATTGCATTACTGAATTGTATTCTACTTTTGATCCATCATGGCGATGCACGATTACGCTGGACCTCTTACCATCCTCAATGATGGGTTTGAACCCAACAATGTGGTGATGGTTTATTTGCGTAAAAAGAGTGTCGATATGCATATAAGCCCTTTCGAAGGGTATATTTATTTGTACAACATTCTTTACTACACCTTTTTCAAACAAAACTTCTTTAAGCGAATGAATGGAATACTCAGTAGTACGTTCACTATTGCCAATCAATAAATAATCGGGGTGGACAATCATCACATCACCACCCTCGATGGAAATTGCCTCTCCATTAATTGAGGGGGGAAAATCTTCGGGAATATTGAGATTGATCAACCTTCCCTCCTTATTCAGATGTGAAAACTTTGGGTGATTGTAAAAAATATAGCGGGTAAGGAGATTTTCGCGATACCTGGCTGCTTTTGCCGCTTTGGTTAAGAGAACGTGGCCATTGATAGTTACAGCAATATCTCTGGTGAAGATGAAATTCGGGACAGGATCAAATAGGTATCTTTTTGCTCCCTTGTGATAGCCTGAAATAAGGGTTTCAGCCAACTGAACATCGTCGAGCTCTATTAGTAGTGGCTTAAATGTTTTGGGGGTTTCCTCATAATCCAGCACAGTGTCAATAAACTTTGACCTGGATTCATTTCCAAATTGCAGAGCCTTTGTCAAAAGGTCCTGAATAAAATAAACATTTTCCTGCCCAAGAAAAACTTTGAGCAGTTTTGTGAAAACATCGTGCTCTTCCTGCATTTTTGGGAGGAAAACAATGTCGTCAAAGAGTAATTCTTCTGCTTTTTTAGGGCTGATTCTGGCAATTCCTGTTTCCGGTCTGTGAACAATGACCGCCTTAAGTGGAGCTATTTCCGAAGAAACACTCAAATTTAAACCGTCCATAGATTTTTTCTATTCAATTTTCTCTGTCGAACTGCAAACATATGGATTTTATTAATGTCAATCCAGTAAATGGCCTGGTATTGTTGAATGAATTCTTCCCAATTTGAAAGTAGAACGATTTACACCGGTTTTAGCACTCTCATCCCTCCTGCATGACTGTTTGTCTAAAGAAGGACTGCAGGATGGAATATTTTGGTAATTTAGCGTTAAATTTGAAGTAATTTTGATACGAATAAAATGTCGTGATGTTGAATAAATTAAAGTCACTCTTTGTTACAGAGGTAGTAGAAAGGGAAGAAGAAGAGCTGAAACTTGATAAGATGCAAGAGGAGAAGTCTGTAAGCGGAGAGGAAGAACGAAGAGAAGAACCTGCTACAGCAGGGGTTGAGCCACCTGTTTCAGGGCAACCCTCTGCTGAGTTTATGGGTATCTTGATGAATGCCCTCCAGGATTCGCGCAATCAAGACTTCGACTACCTGCACTTCAAGGAGAATTTAAAGTCCCTGGACGATCTGAATTTTGATGAAAAGACGAGATTCCAGACAGCTTTTGCTATTGCACGCAATCAGGGAGTTGATCGGGAGCTATTGATACAGTCCGCTACTTTTTTTCTGTCTGTGCTTGCAAAAGAAGAGGAGAAGTTCAAGCAGACTCTGGAGCAGCAAAAAGATCGACGGATACTGTCTAAGAAAGACGATATACGTAAGTTGCGTGAAGAAATATTCAGGAAGCAGACTGAGATTGAGCAACTGCAGGAAGAGATCAGGAAGCTGGAATCAAAAATAGACGGGGAGAAAGCTGAGTTGATGTCCAATCGTGCGCGCATTGAGAAGACTTCAGCAGATTTTGGTGGAACACTGGCCTTTTTGCGTAAAAAGATAGAAGCTGATATCAACCATTTGAAAAAGTATCTTGACCAATAATTAAGCATGACAGGAATGCCTCAGAGTGGAAAGAGTTTTTGGCACAGGCCGGAGGGAGTAACCGGTGGTCTGGTCCTTTTTCTAGCTGCCGTAGGTGGAGCTTATCTTCTATGGGTATTTCTGCCGGCCTTAATTGCGTTGACAGAATCCATTTTAGGGCTCAGTGCCATGTTGATGGTGTTGGCGGCAGTGGTTTATCTGTTGGTTGATCCCAAGCTCAGGACTTTGACCTGGTATATGTACCAAAATCTCATGCGCTGGCTGACCGGGATGATTATACAAATAGATCCCATTGGCATTTTGAAAAACTATACCGATGATCTTAGGTCCAATTTGCGCAAAATGTATCGTCAGATCAATAAGCTCCGGGGGCAAATGCATGTGCTTATGGAGCAAATTCACATCAATCGCAAAGCCATTGCCTCCAATCTCGATCTTGCCAATGAGGCACGAGAAAACAATGAGCGCTCTGCTATGATTCTCAAATCCCGAAAGGCCGGCAGATTGCAGGAATCCAATATGAAACTGGAAGACCTCTATAAAAAAATGGAAATACTCTACCGGGTACTGGTGAGAATGTATGAAAATTCAGAAATACTGGTGGAAGATGTGGAAGATCAGGTGAAAGTAAAGGAGAGGGAAAGGGCCGCAATTCACGCCGGACATTCCGCCATGCAGTCTGCCATGAATATGATTTCAGGAAATACCGACAAGCGAATATCTTTTGATAGAGCTCTCGAGGCAGTTGCAGACGATGTGGCCGGGAAAGTAGGGGAGATGGAACAGTTTATGGAATTGTCCGAAAACTTTATGTCTTCCATCGATCTTCAAAATGGAATATTTGAAGAAAGGGGGCTAGAATTGCTTGAAAAATGGGAAAAGCAGGGTGAGTCTATGCTCCTGGGCGAGGACAAAAAGGACCTGCTGGAAATGGCGGATCATTCAGAAAAAGATCACAAATTGCCGGATCCTGAAAAACGCAGGGGCAGAAAAGTGAGTTCCACCAATCAATACGATGCATTTTTTGACTAAAAATTTTGTTGAATAGTCAACAATATTTATTTTATTCTCTTATTATTCAATATTCACAAAAAATTTAAACTTATGAAAAATCTGTTACAAATTTCATTGATCTGCCTTTTTGCGATAGGCTATGTCTCACAAGTAGAGGCTCAATTACAGACCCCCGCAGCCAGCCCCAATGCTAAAGTTATTTTTAATGTTGGCCTAAGCGAGGTTCATATTGATTACAATCGACCCAGCGCCAGGGATCGGGAAGTTTTTGGAGGATTGGTGCCTTATGGTGAGCCCTGGAGGACAGGTGCAAATGCATCCACAAAAATTACCTTTTCCGATGATGTTATGATCATGGGTAATGAACTGGCCGCAGGTACATACTCTCTTTTTTCCACTCCTGGTGAGGCTAGCTGGGAAATTATCTTCCATTCCAATTTGACCCACAATACGCCAGGTCCACGCGATGTTGATGAGGATGCACTTGTCGTAACTGTTCCGGCTGAAACCACCGATTTCTTCATGGAGACATTTACCATTACATTGAATAATCTCAGAAATAGTTCTGCAGATATCCTCATTATCTGGGAAAATACTTTTGTAAACATTCCCTTTACCATTGACACAGATGCAAAGGTGATGGCCAATATCGAAAGAGTAATGGGTGGACCATCAGGAAGAGATTATTTTGTGGCTGCCGCTTATTTTTATGAGGAAGGAAAAGACCTGGAAAAAGCACTAAAGTGGATGAAAAAGAGTGTTGAAAAAGACGGTGAGCGTTTTTGGGTGTTGAGAACAAAGGGCCTTATTCAGGCTGATCTGGGACATTACTCTGACGCCATCAAAACATTGGAGAAGTCTTCAAAGCTTGCTAGAGAATGGGGCAATGAAGGCTATGCGAGAATGAACGATGAATCCATCGCTGACATTAGAAGCAGAAGGTAATTCAACTTCAAATGGAAAAGTAATACTTAAGGCCGCTGTCCATTGGATAGCGGCCTTTTTTAGGTGATGTTCTTTATTGCCGATATTGGTTAGTCCAAAATTTCAGTTCCTATTCTCCTCACATCTCTAAGCTTACGACCCTAAATTTTTTAAAATTTTTTACACCAATTAATTAGCGTTTTTTTTATTTGTAAAAAGTTGAGATTCAATCCGTTTTTGGCCTCATTTTGTTGGCCATATAAGTACAGTACATAATTTTTTTACCGCTGATTATAAATTTTTTACAAATTACATTTTTTTATCAGATATAGTTGTATATTTGCCTCTTGAATAGAGTGTGGAATAGCCTTTTATGGCTTACTCGCACTTTTGAAACAGTAAAAGTCCGGCATTTTTTGCCGCCTTGCCCATCCCCAGGTAGTGCACTTCCCGATTCGGAGTGCGTATTCAATAAAACAGTAATAGATTAAGTGACTGCGGTCCAGTCCGTTTAACGGTGTTTTGCGCTGTGGGTTTTCTACTTCTTAAAAGTGGGATTCCGCTACAGTCAAAATGCCTTTTGGTGCAGATTGAAGGTCAAATTCGGAATGAGATCCAGCAAAGACAGTAGCAAAAATTTATTTGTTGAATACAAAAACTCAATATGATGGCTAATTTACTAAGAATTACCTGCGGAAGAACAATCGCACTCACTGCAGTCCTATTCTGGGTCGCAAACTCAGTCACTCCTGCACACGCACAAACAACATGGAATGTCTGCGACACTTGTACTATCACTACCATTCAGGCAGCTATAGATTCTGCAATGGTGGGAGATACAGTATTGGTAGGTGCAGGGACTTACAGCGAAACCATTGACATCAATAAAGATGGTTTGGTCGTCAGATCCGAATTGGGTGCTCCTGCAACGATCATATCTGGCTCCGGATCAGGTCCTTCATTGGCAACTGTAAGAATTACTGCCAACAACATTGTCCTTGATGGATTCACTATTAATAATATGGACGCTGCCGGTGGATGTGTTTCCGGTGGGAACAATGCATCAGATATACAAATAATCAATAATTTGTTTGTTCAGTCTGACTTTGGGGTCAGAGGTGACTTCTATGGTAGGTTTGGTAATAATATTTTAATTGCTGATAATGAATTTCAGACCAATCGAGGAGTGGCACAAACTGAAATGTGGACCGGTCTTTCAATCACAGGAAATTTGTTTACTGGTAATGGGAGTACCGTTAATGCCATTGGATTAGGAGCAGATACTGAAGTGACTGCCATAGAAGACAATACATTCAATCAAATTAACGGACTGGTTGTAAGAGATTCCATACAGGCTGCAGCAGTAGTTAACAATACTTTCAATAATGGAGGTTTTGCAGGCTTGTATGTTAGAAATCTTACTGGTACAGATATTTTGGATGCAGTAAATGCTGCCAATACATTTAGTCCGGAAGCAGTAAAAGCGATCGCTTTTGGTGATGAGTATTTGGTAGCGAGTTTTTCTGATTATGCTCCTGTAGTGAATTTAAATTCGCAAACGGGATATTTAGTCATTCAGGAGGCTATTGATGGAGCAAATGACGGGGATGTAATTGAGGTAGGAGCAAATAAATCATTTATTTTCGTCAGTAGTAATTCTGATCCTGATGCTCCAATTACCGTAAACAGGGAGGGTATTACCTTAACTACTGATCCTATCAATCCTGCTACATTGCAGGACGATGGTCCAAGCTTTTATCCCATTATTGAAATATTCGCAAATGGAGTGACTATTGAAAATTTCAATCTTGTTAGAAATAATGCAACAAGTGGTGGTCAGGTTCTGGCTTCACGTAAATCTGATGTGATTATTCAAAATAACACGATAAGCGGTAACAACAATGCTTCTCCTGCAATTACAGTTGATCATGGCATACCTGGCAATTATGATGATATTGTTACAGGAATTGAAATTATAAATAATAGTATAGTCGGTGAATTTGGCTGGGGATTTGGGATAAGAAGTGAGAATGGGCCTGGAGAGATTCAAATTGTGAATATTGAGGATAATCATGTCGATGTTACTGGAGGTGGAATGTTTTTATTTTTCACAGGCATTCATCCAGACAATGGCCTGGAAAATGCAACTATCACTATAGAGGGAAATACCTTTTTGAATCATACCCTGCAAATATTCGACAATTCAGATGCCCTTAATGATTTACCTGCTGTAATTGCCAACAATACATTTGATCGGGCAGTAATAATTACTGATGGAACCAATGTAGTGGAAAGGAATTCTGCTCGTAGAGTTTATAGTTTTATTCAGTCTGCAATTAATGATGCCGAAACAGCAGACACCATTCAAGTATCTTCAGGCACTTATTCTGAAAATATTGACTTCACCGGGACCTCCCAGTTAGTTGTCTTAGGTCCCAATGCGGGAACATCTGGCTGTGACACTCTTAGAAATCCCGAAGCGGTCATTCAGGGTACGATTACCATTTCGACCGGAGCAGCATTGGATTTTCTCCACTTTGATGGATTCAGAATCGAGAGCGATAGTGTCGATGGTATTATTGGATTGAGATTGCAAGATGGTGGTATATATAATAATGTGTTGATGGGTAACTGGGTTGGGGGATCCATCAATGACATAAATGGGATAATGACAGGAGCCGCTACTCCCTCTGCTGTGCAGAACTGGACCATCAGTGGAAACAAAATAAGCGGGTACTTTCGCGGGTTAGATCTCAGAGGAGACGCCAGCCTTAATAATGCATTTGTTGTTGAAAATTGTTTCGAGAACAATTCTATAGCTTCATTTTCTAACAATTCCTTCCATGCGGGTACTCCAAATATACAATTTGAACGAAATACAATCGTGAACAATAGTCGAGGGGTGAGATTTGCTTCCGGTCATTTTGAGTTTAGAGAAAATGCCCTTACCAACAACGGGCTTTTTGGTATTCGGTTAGGAACCGACAGTCCCCTGGAAAATGTGCTGATTGAAAATAACTTTATCAACCAGCACGACCTCGCTATTCGCAGCGATAATAATTCTGTGCCGACTACCAATGTAATCATCAGGAATAATGACCTCAGCAATAATGATGTGGCCCTTGATACAGAAATTGATTACATCGCCAACTGCAATTGGTTTGGAACAGATGACCTGGACTCTATAACGAATAACCTTGTGACAGGAATGGGTACTGTTTATTTAGAGCCTTATCTTATCGATGGCACTGACGGCCAACCCGGTCAAATCGGATTTTTCCCCGATCCGGCCAATTGTCAAAATCCTGACATCGTATTTAATTTAACCCAGAATAGCTCTTTCTCAAGTATCCAAACCGCTATTGACCTTGCAAATCCCGGAGACACCATTCAGGTGGGAACCGCCACCTTTATGGAGAGTATCGTTATTGATAAAGAAGGTCTTACCTTACAAAACGGCTCTTGGCCGGTGATCGATGGGGGAGGAAGTAGTACCCCCGTCCGCATTACCGCTAATAATGTCACATTGAAGGGTTTTAAGGTGACCAATGCAGCTGCCGATAGTGCATTGATTTGGATAGACAATGTGACCGGAGTAACTGTAGATAGCAATTATCTCACGAATCCTGGAGATGTGTGTTTATACGGTATTGCCATCGATGGTGGTGGGGAACATACGGTAATTCAAAACACCATTGATACTGTCGCTTATGGAATTGCTTTGCAAAATTCAAGCGACAATAATCTTGGTGTTACAGATTTTGGGAATGAAATATTCACACATGAATACAGTCCTGACCCTACAGTAATTCCAACTGGTATTCTGTTGTTTGGATCCAACCAAAATTCCATATCGGACAATGAAGTAAATTCTGTTCGTTACGGAATTCATTTGGCAGACAACTCGGATGATAATGCTATCGCATTCAACAGAGTGGAGGGACAGGATCACGGTATAATTTTCCGTGTTTTTAACTTCCCTATGTCGGCATCATATTCTGCTCAGAATAACCAGATACTCGCAAATGAAATCATTGCAACGGATTCCAGCTTTAAGTATGGGATTAAGTTGCAGGACTCCGCCAATATGAATATTATCACTGAAAACAACATTCACAGCGGATGGGGCGGTATATGGATAGAAGGATCATCAGATATAAGCATAGTAAATAACTTTGTGACTACTACTGAATACGGTATTCGCCTCCGGACCGGAGCTGAAAATGTCAATGTCAATGAGAATAGCATTGAAGGTCAAAGTGAAAATGGATTGGAGAATATTTCCGGCAATTTGACCGATGCCACCTGCAACTGGTGGGGTTCAGCTTCACTTATGGATATCAATGATGCTATTTCCGGTTCTGATGTTGATTCAGTTCCCTATTTATATAGCGGTTTGGATGATGACCCGGTCTCGCCTGGTTTTCAGCCGGAACCTATGGCCTGTGTTTTTCAGTTGGACTGCCCACAGGATACCGCTTTGATCGGTTCTTCAGCACCTGCTTGCAATACAATGGTCGGTGGGTTGATTGCTACATCCAATGATCCGGATGCCATTTTATCCAATGATTTTCAACCTAGTGGAATGGGAAATGCCTCAGACACATATCCATTTGGAGTAACTGTAGTAACCTTTACTGCTGAAAGTGCCCTGGGCGATAGTTTGAGCTGCACGACTACGGTTAGCATTGAGGAAGAAGTCGAATTGAGTTGCGTCGCGACGGATACTATTTACCTGGACGCCATGTGCGAGGCTGTTCTTTCCGATTACACCGATTCCATATTTGCCGAAATCATAAATGGTTGCGATTCTGTTTATATTCTGACACAAAATATTTCTGCCGGAACTCCCCTCACTGCTGCAGGTTTTATTCAGATAGAGGTAGTGGCAGAAAATGCAACCTATGGGAATAGCGATACCTGTTACATTGAAGTTGCGGTTTTGGATTCCATTCCGCCTTCCATTTTCTGTAATTTGGTATTGGGACTTACGGTAAGTCTTAATGACAGTTGTGAATCCACTATACCTACTTTTGATGCACCTGCCTTCTATACACTAACTCCTAATTGCGACACCCTGATTACTTTTTCACAGACTCCTGTTCAGGGGACAGTTATAAGTGGAGTAGGCATGACTCCTGTAGTCTTATCCGTGAGTGACCAATCGGGCAATAGCTCAAGCTGTTCCTTTAACTTTAATACAGCGGACCTAATTCCACCAACGGTCACATGTCCTTCATCCTCGGATACGGTTTATGTAGATCAAATGTGTGAAGCCTCCGTACCCAATTATATTTCTTTAACCACCGTCATGGACAACTGCAGTCCTCCAATGGTTTCGCAGGATCCCGCGCCTCAGGGGCTGATTGGCCTCGGTATTCACACTGTGAGGATCGATATTGAAGATGAGGGCGGTAACACGGATAGTTGTCTTGTTGAAGTGACCGTACTGGATACCATTTCACCTATGGTATCGTGCACTAGCACCGTTGTGATTGCCCTTGACTCTATTTGTCAGGCAGAGGTTCCCGATTTCAGAACCACAGGAGACGTTAGTTTCTCTGACAATTGTGTTGCGGATTCTAATTTGATATATAGCCAGAGTCCTGCAGCGGGCGATTTTTTCAGTGGTGTGGGTATGGATTCTGTATTGATCATAGTAAGTGATTCTTCTGGAAATTCAACAAGCTGTCAATTATATATTGATTTGGTAGATTTTTCTGCCCCGCAATTGAGTTGCCTCGATTCTAGTATTACAGTTGCTTTGGATTCCAATTGTCAATATATTGTCCAGGATTTTTCATTCAATGCAAGTGTTGCGGATAACTGCGATACAGCGGTAGTCCTGAGCCAGTTTCCTTTAATTGGGGACACACTAACAGGTCCCGGCCCAATAACAATTACATTAACTGCTACGGATGCCTCTATGAATTCTTCTGTTTGTTCCTTTACTCTTGAAGTGGAGGATCAGGATCCCCCTGTTATTGCATGCCCTGCGAGTCAGGATACGGTGTACCTGGATTCTGTTTGTGAGGCCACTGTACCGGATTATGTCACAGCGCTTTCTGTTGGTGACAATTGTGGATTGGATACAGTATTTCAAAATCCTGCAGCTGGCTCGAGTGTAGGAATTGGTAATCATGTCATAATTATTGAAGCAGTAGATGAAAGTGGAAACGGATCGAGCTGTACAGTTAATTTGGTTGTTCTTGACACCATTCCGCCTGTGGTAAGCTGTGACCCGGATACTCTGTATTTAGGACCGACCTGTGAAGTGTCACTTCCTGACTACCTTTCTCTTGCGTCAGCGACTGATAATTGCGATACATTGTTCACTACCAGTCAATCACCGGACATGGGAACTATAATTGATTCTGCCGGGGTTTACAATGTGCTTTTGAGTTTTACAGATCAAAGTGGTAATACTGGTACATGTACAGCTGAGGTAACTGTCATCGACACTATAGCTCCAACCATTGATTGCCCTTCATCGATCACTCTGGTGCTCGACTTCAATTGTCAGGCAACTCTCGGTGACTACACCGGTGCTGCCATTATTGATGACAATTGCGGCGGCCCGCTTAATGTTACTCAAAACCCAGCTGCAGGATTTACATTGATAGGAGTAGGATCGCAAACAGTATTTTTAGAAGTGGAGGATGGTTCAGGTAATACAGCAAATTGTAGTTTTTCAGTTATTACAACAGATACCTTGCCACCTTCTTTGACTTGCCCTATCGCAATGGATACGATTTATGTGGATAGTGCCTGTGAAGCATTGATTCCTGATTATGTGTCCATGGTGAGCGCATCAGACACTTGTGGCCTGGCCTCGCTTACTCAGGATTCTGTCGCAGGTGAACTCATTGGTTTGGGTATACATACTGTAACGATTACCGCTGAGGACAACAGTGGGAACGTTTCTACTTGTGCCATTGAATTAATGGTTTTAGATACCATTCCACCTATGGTTTTCTGCCAAAATGACACTATCCAGTTGGATGCCAATTGTGAGGTTTCGATGCCAGACTACCTGAGTGGAGCTATGGTTAGCGACAATTGCGATACAACTTTCAGCCAGGTTCAGACACCAGCAGTTGGTAGCCCGATTTCTGCCCCCGGTACGGTTGCAGTAACTATAGAATTTACTGATAGTAGCGGAAATACAGGAAGCTGTGATTTTGATGTAATCGTAATAGACACTATCGCACCTTCTTTAACTTGCCCGGCTACCATTACTTTGGACCTCGGTTCAAACTGTAGCACAACTTTAGCAGATTACACAGGGGCAGCCATAGTGAATGACGCTTGCGACAGTGTATTTGTAATGACCCAATCCCCACCAAACGGCACCATTATTTTTGGTTCGGGCACTCAAACTGTCACCATTACAGCTGAAGATGCTTCCGGCAATATTGGAAGTTGTTCTTTTTCTGTTGTAACTCAGGATATCACTCCTCCAGTTGTCAGTTGTCCAAGCGGACCTGATACATTATATGTAGACGCATCTTGTGAAGTATTGATGCCTGATTACGCTACTGGATCTGCTTCGGATAACTGTGGAATTGCTTCCGTGACTCAAAGTATTCCGGTCGGTGATGTAATTGGTACCGGAGCATTTAGCATTACATTATTTGCGAGCGATATCAATGGCAATGTAGATTCATGTGAATTCCTTTTAGAGGTTGTTGACAGCATAGCTCCTGTTGTAGCCTGTTCTGACGTGACCATATACCTGGATAGTGATTGTATGGTTGCATTGCCTGACTTTAGTGATGACATTGTTGTTACTGACAATTGTGACTCATCCTTTATGATTGATCAAAGTCCATTACCCGGAACCATAATTGACTCAGTGGGTAGCTTGAGCGTTTGGATAATGGCAACTGACTCCTCCGGGAATAGTGATGAGTGCGAAATAATTGTAACCACTATAGACACCATTGGACCATCCATTACATGTATGGGTGCGCTTACGCTATATCTCGATGAGGATTGTCAGGCTATACTGCCTCCATTGGCACCCTCTGACTTTACTGTTAACTGTGATATCAGTCCTGATATAAGCCAAAACCCTGCAGCAGGCACAATATTTAATGGACCAAGCTCTATTTCAGTAATATTGACTATTGAGGATGTTTTTGGCAACAGTGATGACTGCTCTATCGATATTGTTGTGCAGGACACAACAGCTCCTGTAGTAGCCTGCCTGGTTGCAGTAGATACTGTTTATGTTGACTCCTCTTGTGAGGCCTTTGTTCCCGACTTTGTATCGGACACTATGTTTGTTCAGGCATCTGATAATTGTGGAATTTCATCTATCACTCAGACTCCCGTTCCAGGGTCAACTTTTGCACCTGGACTTGTTCAGGTTATGGTGCTGGTAGAGGACAATAGCGGCAATTTATCTGAATGTGAAATTGAGCTGGCCGTTCTTGACAGTATTGCTCCTCAAATTAACTGTCCAGAAGGTCCATTTGAACTGGTTTTAGATGACAATGACTGTACGGCTGAGTTGATGGATATTACTTCAATGTATTCCTTCTCAGTTAGCGATAATTGCGATACCAGCCTCAGTATTCTTCAAATTCCTGAGGCAGGAACGATTGTCACTGCTCCGGGATCAATAACTGTAACTGTAAGAGCAACGGACAATTCCGGCAATGAAAGTGAGTGCATGGTTGATGTAAATGTAGTGGACGAGGTCGCTCCATTCATTATTTGCCCTGTGTCCATTACAATGCCAATCTTTGGTGATTGTGAGTCATTTATCCCACTTTTAACGCACACACCATTTATTTTTGACAATTGCGATACGGCATTTACTGTTACCCAAACTCCTGCAGGATTCAGTCCGGTAATGGGTGGAGATCCCGAGGTGGTAACTATAACTGTTGCTGATATGTCCGGCAATACTGCCACTTGTGATGTAACTGTATTCTTTGAGGACAATGATCCACCGGTGATTGCTTGTCCTGCAAGTTCGGATACTATCTCTGTAAATGGTGATTGTCTTGCAGCTGTACCTGATTATGTGTCAGGTCTTATGGTTACTGACAATTGCGGTATAGAAAGCATCGAACAGTTTCCTGAATCGGGAATTTTCGTTGGTGTTGGAAACAGCACTGTAATCATTGTAGCTACTGATGTAAACGGAAATTCGGCTAGCTGCACAATCGATTTGAGTGTTGAAGATGTGGATGCACCAATAGTGAGTGATTGCAGTGATATCACCATTTATTTAGACCATAATTGTTCGGTTGAATTGCCGGATTTGTCGGATCAGGTAGGTTCACTCAGTGATAATTGTACAGAGAATCAGGACCTGGATCTTACTCAATCACCAGCTGAAGGCCACCTGATAACTGCTCCTGGGGTTCTGACTGTGAATCTAACATTTACTGATGAGAGTGGCAACACTGGAGATTGCGACATTGAAGTTACTGCATTGGATACAATAGTTCCCTCCCTGGTGTGCACTACCGGCATCACCCTATATCTAGATACCAATGAGGAGGCTGAGCTTCCCAATCTGGAAAGTTTGGTGGATGCAATGGATAATTGCGATGCAGATCCAGGTGTTTCCCAAAATCCTGCGCCAGGCACAGTTTATACACAAGCAGGTATGGAGTTGGTAGAAATGACAGCTACTGATGCTTCAGGAAATAGTCAAAGTTGTTTTATTTCAGTGATGGTTGTTGATACTTTGTGCCCAGGTCTGTCATGTTCGATATCTAGTGATGTGATTTCAGTGGCTTCCAATAACTGTGAAATTTCAGTTCCAGATTATACGCTTTTCGCTTCTGCTTCTGTCGATTGTGGTCCTGTTGCTTTTAGTCAGAGCATCGTGGCCGGCACTTTGATTGGTCCAGGCGTATACCCAATTACTGTGACAGCAGAGGATACGCTGAGCAATAGTTCAACTTGCTCAATTATTCTGACGGTTGAGGATAACACTCCACCGGTTGTTGAGTGCCCTGCGTCATCAGTTACCATTTATTTGGATGAAAATTGCGAGGTCAATCTTCCTGATTATGCAGCTCAATCAAGTGCTTCTGATAACTGCGGGCCTGGGGGGTTACTGGTTTCTCAAACTCCTGTCGCAGGAACATTGTATACTGGTACACAAACCATAAATGTGGTGGTAAGTGCATCCGATATTTCTGGAAATGAAGGGTCTTGTACTATCCAGGTTTCTATAGAAGACAACACAGCACCAACGCTTGTTTGTCCTGAAGTAGTTGAAATCCTGGTAGATGAGGATTGTGAATTTGAAGTCCCCGATATTTCTACATTGGCCACCATTGGAGACAATTGTGATAACGACCCTGGTACTTCACAGAGTCCTGCAGTAGGCATTACAATGAGTGGAACTGAAAATGTTACAGTTGACTTTGAAGTTACAGATGCCGCAGGAAATTCCAATTCATGTTCGGTTACCCTAATCGTAAATGACGAGATAGCACCGGTAATGTCAAATTGTCCTCCGGATTTTTCATTCACCATCTCCTCTGATAGCTGCATTGGATTGGTTGAAGTTGATGAACTGGTAGCATTTGATAATTGTACTTCAGTTGATATCACCAATGATTTCAACGATGGGGGTCCCAATGCGTCCGGTAGTTATCCATTGGGAACCACTGAGGTAACCTTTGTGGTATCTGATGAAAATGGCAACTCATCTACCTGTTTGTTGGTAGTTGAGATTTCAGACAATACACCGCCGGTTGTGACCTCATGTCCTGCTGATGTGACAGTGAATTGCGGACAGCCTACCGATCCTTACTATACAGGAGGACTGGCATCCGGAGTGAATATATGCAATGGTGATGTTGCTGTAACTTACTTTGATGAGGTGGTTGGTGAATACTGTGAAGACCGGGTAATCACAAGGACGTTTATTCTAACAGATGACCTTGGAAATGCTGACTCTTCCTGTGTTCAAATGGTTACGGTATCTAATGATGCAGGGCCTGTAATGGTAAATTGTCCTGAAAGTGTGAATGTGATTCTTGCCCCTGATTCTTGCGAGGTATCTATTGATTTCCCTGAAAGCATCGAAGCTTACAATAGTTGTTACCACGAGAGTTTTGAGTTTAGCGGATATACACCGGGTTCTTATCCGGGAGTGCAATCACTGAGCTTTAACCGCAATCAGAGTGACCTCGTGCGCATAAGAGGATTCTTTTTTACACCATTCCCCAATCCGGGAACCATGAGTCCTTATTCTGCCACTCACGGAAACTATCATGGAATTATTAAATCCGCGGATGTAAATGCTGACAGTACCGGTACATTCTCAAGACTTGGAGGTTATTCCTCCACTTTCGCAGGTGGATTTGAAACCTCCATAGACGTTTATATAGAATTAAATGATCCGGCTGTTATCAATGGTACTTATGGATGGGATGTTGGAGTTGGTGTAAATGACCAAAGTGGGGACTTACTCAGAAATTATTATTTCCATGTTGCCAGCAATGCGACCGGTCAGGTTTTAATCGGGTCTTCCAACCAGACTGATGGAACGCGCAAAACTGACCTTGCTTCAGGCAATCATGCACAGATTTCAAGCAGTAGATGGTTGAGGTTTGTATGGACATTCCAGGATGCCGGAGATGGTTCAATGGAAGCCAATCTGACAGTCATGCGATTAAATGGTACCGTAGTTTACAGTGAAAGTTACAATGAGGCTTCAGATGTTATTGCCGACATAGTTGGTGGGAACAGAAGTATGGACTTCCCATTCCTTGAGGTGGAGGATTTGAGCATCGATAATGTGCGTCTCAAGTACTTCCCGGTATCCACTTCATGTGATTTTGCTGGAATACAAACTCTTGGAATTGGCGTTCATGAAATTGAATGTGTGGCAGTTGATGCTTGCGATAATGAAGTGACTTGCAACTACACAGTAACAGTAATTTCTGAGGATGAACTCAGCCTGAGCTGCCCTTCAGAAATTGAGGTAGCTGCTGGAGAAGGTGATTGTTTTGCTTTCGTTAATCTGGAGGCCGAGCTTTCTGTTCCATGCGATTTAGAAGTGAGTGTTGAAAATTCCTTTAATAATGGAGGATTGAACGCAAGCGGAAATTATCTGATTGGAACAACTGAAGTTGAATTCACAGTGATTTCTGAAGTGGGTGATACTGTTATCTGCATTACTACAGTAGAGGTGACAGGCGAAGAACCAGAAGCTATATCGATTATGTGTCCTATGGGAGCCAATGTATCCAACGATTCCGGAGAGTGTTTTGCACAAGTAAATCTTGACTCTGCAGTGGTTATGACCGGATGCGATGTTGAAGAAACCCTCTCTATAGTCAATGATTTTAATTCCGGTGGTGCTGATGCTTCTGCTGTTTATCCAGTGGGTGTTACAGTGATAACCTATACCGTAACAGATGGCATCTCGAATTTTGCGAGCTGTAGCATCAGTGTTCAGGTCAACGATACTGAAGCACCAGTTGCAAATTGCTCAGATATTAGCCTTGAGCTTGATGGAAGCGGTTCGGTTGAAATAAGCAGCAGTCAGATTGAGGCCATGTTCTCTGATAACTGCGGAATACAGTCAGTTGTAGCTGTACCCTCTACTTTTGATTGCGATAATATTGGAAATAACGTGATTGTATTAACTGCCACAGATGACAGTGGTAATACTGCCAGTTGTTCTATCAATGTTACTGTTAATGATTTGATTGCACCACTTGTTAGCTGTCCTTCGGAACTAAATATTGAAGCTGAAGAAGGGGAGTGCTTCACTGAGGTAAGTTTAGTGGCTTCGGCTACGGATAATTGCGAAATTGTCTCGGTTGAAAATACCTATAACAGCGGAGGATTGAGTGCAAGTGGGCAGTATGAAATTGGAACCACTGTTGTTACCTTTACTGCTGAAGATGCATCTGGAAATTCTGCAAGCTGTTCCACTGTTGTTAATGTTACAGGTGATGCTCCTGGCAGCTTTACCCTCAATTGCCCAGGAAATATCACAGTCGATAATGATGAGGGAGAGTGCAGTTCCGAATTGAATATTCCTGAAGTTACCTTTACTGAGGGTTGTGGATTTGCAGGATCGGTTACTATAGAAAATGATTACAACAGCGATGGGGCTAATGTTTTGGATGTTTTCCCGGTTGGAACCACCACTGTTGTATTTACTGGAGATGATTCATCCGGCAATACAGCTCAGTGTTCTGTGAATATTACTGTGGAAGATACTGAAAGCCCGGTTGCAAATTGTGAGCAGATTAATATTGAATTGGACTCTACCAATTCAGCTGTTCTCGTAGAGAGTGATTTTGACTTTATGTTCGAGGATAATTGTGGTATTGATTCTTTCCATTTATCCAGGTCTGAATTTGACTGCGACACTTTAGGTTTCAAGAATGTTATCATTACAGCTGTGGATGGAAGTGGAAACTCAGTTATGTGTACCACGCTTGTAGTGGTCAGCCCGGGCGAAAGCGATTGCGAACCCGTTACATTTGAGATTGCTAATGTTAGTGGTGAGCCATCGGAGACCTTGTGCGTGCCAGTAACGGTTGAACATTTTAACAATGTTGCGGGTGTTCAGGTCTCTGTGATTTCTGAGGATACCAGTGTGTTCAAAATAACAGGTTTAACCAATATAGCGCTTAATCCCGGTTTATTTTCCTTTAATGTCTTGCCCGGAGGAGAGGTATCAAATATGAGCTGGTTCAATGCTACTGCGATCAATCTGGCAGACGGTGCTGAGGTTTTCTGTATTAACATTGAAATTACTGGTGAATTAGGTGATTCAGCCGGTCTACTATTTACTAATGCTCCTGTTCCTGCTGAAATTACTGTAATTAATGGCAGCCCAACTCAAGGACCAGGCTACTTTATAAATGGATCAGTTGTGGTTGAACCGGATACGGGCGCGATAGCTGGTCTGGAAGGAACAGTAGTTACTGAGTACGGCTCTGCTGTTTCAGGAGTGGTTATGAGTATTAAGAATACTGAAGCGGCTACCCCGGCAAGCATTAGTGATTCGTATGGAGATTACTATATGCAAGTTTTTGCCGGTATAGAATTTGAGCTGGCTGCTTCCAGGGAAACAGATCCTTTAGAGGGGGTTACCACTCTTGATCTTGTGAAAATTCAACAACACCTTCTACAAATTAGCTTATTGGATTCGCCCTATAAGATTATTGCAGCTGATGTTAATGGTGATGGAGTTTTGTCCACCTTTGACTTGTTGTTGATTCAAGCTAATCTTGTTGGAAATATTTCAGAATTTCCTGGTAATTCATCCTGGAGGTTTGTTCCTGCTGATTATGAATTCATCAATCCTGAAAACCCGCTTGGTGAGGAATTCCCCGAGTCAAAGTGGTATGAGGGAATTAATGGAATGTTGACCCAACAAGACTGGATTGGCATCAAAGTTGGTGATGTAAACAATTCCTATAATCCTGCGAATACAGCAGAAATTCGCGATTTGAGACCAGAGTACCATCTGCTTATTTCTGATGTAGAAAAGTTAGATGAAAATACTTACCTGGTACCTCTTTTCTTTATCGAGTTCGACGGATTGAGTGGCATGCAGTTTAGCCTTCCATTGGAGTCACAACTGGGTAAAATCAAGGCCATCAGCTTTGAAAATTCTGAACTGGAAACCTCTTATGGATTGGATTATCTAATGGATTTAAAATCCGGCTATCTCAATTTCAGTTGGTATGATGGCAGAGGGGTTTATGTTGAAAATAGAATGCGAGCATTCAACCTGATTGTTGAAAGCAAGGATTTTGCCAGCTATGTGGAAAATCTAGCATTCAGTGCCGAGGGTAGACTTGTGCCTGAGGCATACAGCAGATCAGGTGAGATATTTGATCTTGGCATCTTAAGTGAACTGCAACCACCGACTCTTGAGAGGATTTTTGAATTGTATCAAAATGTTCCGAATCCTTTCAGTTCACATACGACCATTGGATTCACCGTGCCTGAGCGCATGGAGGTTGTTTTAGAAATATACTCCGAAGATGGCAAGTTGATTAGGGTAATTGAAACAACTGCTGAGGCTGGGATGAATCAGATTTCAATAAATGATGATGGATTCACATCAGGTTTGTATTATTACAGATTGGAAGCCGGAGAGTTTAGCGGTGTAAAGAGTATGATAAAAGTTGATTAAGGTGTTGGTTTTACTTAATTATTGAGTGATTATGTGCAACCTGAGAGTTGTTTATAATCCTGGAGAATTAAATAGTCGGGCTGCTTTTAGTAGTCCGACTATTTAATTTTCACTTCAACAATAGATTTTGTAGTTGTCGTTTTAGAAAACCATTTTCTATTTACTTTTAGGCTTGAGAAGGAGTTATTTCTCAATTGGGATAGGGTATAAATAGAGGAAAATCTATATAACTTCTCGTTCCTATTTATGGATGGAGTGTTTTTTCCAGAAAATTAATAAAATTTATTTGTGGGTTTAAAGTTATTCTGAATTCAATAGGAATTTGATTACATCTGTTGTGGTTACAATTCCCTTTAGTTCTCCGCTTTTAGCTACAACAGGCAAGGCGTGAAAACCCTCCCTGGCAAATATCTGAGCCACTTCCTTTATGCTTTGGTTCTCCTCAACAGTTCTGGGTTTGCTGGTCATTACCTGAGGGATGCTCAACATCTCCAAAATGGCCTCATCAGTACCATCCTGATTGTCAAAGATGCCTCCAAATGTCAGGCGATTTAAATCTGTACTGCTAATTATGCCTACTACCGTACCCTGGTCAACAACCGGCAGATGTCTGATCTTATATTTCCTTATCAGTTTAATAGCTCGGTAGAGTTCATCCTCAGGTTTAACGGAGTAGACATTACCAGTCATTATTTTGCAAATCTTTGCGTCGAGATTCATAATAGGAGTATTTTTTTCAAAGGTAATCTTAGAGTTGAACTCATTTATTGATTTAGATCATCGGTTTAATTGAGAGTAATCAGCAGTTTGGGTTTACCCAAGGTTTTCAATGGCTAGAGGTAGGTAATATTCAAAAAATAAATTGAGACTTTTGGGTAAAAAGAAGTGATGTTTATGAAAGAGGGCCTTCCTTCTCACTAATACTCATGCCAAATAGTGCAAAATCGTACTTAACGGGGTCCTTCGGGTCAAAAGTTTTTAGCTTTTCTGTGAGGGCCACAACGGTTTTCCAGTCTCTCTGCTTTCTCTCCAGCAGATTTAGGCGTCTTGCGATTCTTTCTACATGAAGATCAAAGGGAATAAAAAGTTCTGATGGATCTATTTTATTCCACAATCCGAAATCAACCCCACGTTCATCTTTTCTCACCATCCACCTCAAAAACATATTGAGTCGCTTACAGGTGCTATTACCCGAAGGTCGGGCTATATGCTTTCGGGTTCGTGGCAAGGCTCCGCTTAGCAACATAAAGGTCTTGTGGAAGTTCTCCAGGCCCGATTCAACCTTTTGATTTTCATTGTTTCCGCTTGCAAAAAGGGTCTCGAGAGAATGATTGGAGCTGTAATAGGATTGAAGAAACTGAAGAAAGGCCACCGCATCTGAAGGTTGGAAGGTTCGGTGTTTGAAGTTTTCAAATGCTATACGATCTTTAGGTCTGTGATTTACAGCAAAGTCATAGGGGTCCTCTCCCATTAATTCCAGGAATCTTCTGCTACTCTTTATGATGGTTTTTCGTTGCCCCCATGCAAAAATAGCAGAGATCAATGCGGCAATTTCGATATTTTGCCTACTGGAATAGGAGTGGGGCACTAAAATGGGGTCATCCTGAATGAAACCTGGCTGGTTAAATCGGTCAGCAAAGTGGTCCAGTTTATTTTTAATTTCACTGTTTTCCATCTATCTATTGGGATAGATTTTGAATCTCTTTCACAGGTTCAAAAAAAGGATCAGATTTCTGCCCTGACCTCTACAACTTCGTAGGCCTCAATATTGTCCCCCACCTTTAAGTCATTGAAATTCTTGATGGTTACACCGCACTCAAGACCTGTTTTTACCTCCTTAACATCATCCTTGAATCGCTTGAGAGAGCTTATTTCTCCAGTAACACCTTCCTTAGTCGGATAGATAACGATGCCATCCCGAATAACTCTGATAAAGGAGTTTCGGTGGATTTTTCCATCGGTAACATAGCAACCTGCCACGGTTCCAACCCGGCTGATTTTATAGACTTCTCTAACCTCAAGATTACCAGTAATATTTTCTTCGCGCACGGGTTCAAGCATACCTTGTATGGCAGACTTGATTTCTTCGATTGCTTCGTAAATAATGGAGTAAGTTCTTATTTGAACGCCTTCCTTTTCAGCGAGTTTTCGAGCTGCCATAGAAGGTCTCACCTGAAATCCAATGATGATGGCATCCGAGGCAGAAGCGAGTAGAACGTCCGATTCAATGATTTGACCTACTGCTTTGTGGATTACATTTACCTGGACGTTTTCAATCGATAATTTGATCAATACATCTGAGAGCGCTTCGATTGAACCATCAACATCACCTTTAACAATGAGATTGAGTTCTTTGAAGGTTCCGAGTGCCAGACGTCTTCCAATTTCATCCAGACTGATTCGCTTACTAGCCCGATTGGACTGTTCGCGATTGATTTGAGCTCTTTTTGAGGCCAGGTCTTTGGTTTCAGATTCAGAGGCCAGCACTTTTACCTGTTCGCCGGCCTGTGGTGCACCGTTGAGGCCAAGAATAAGGACCGGTTTGGAGGGACCTGCTTCTTTTATGCGCTTGCCGTGCTCATTAAACATGGCTTTGATTTTGCCCTGATATTCGCCTGCGACTACTGGATCACCCATTTGGAGCGTTCCATTTTGAATTAAAACCTTTGTCACATAGCCCCTTCCCTTATCGAGGGAGGCTTCTAAAACTGTTCCAATCGCGCGTCTTGAAGGATTGGCTTTGAGTTCGAGAAGGTCGGATTCCAAGAGAATTTTTTCTAGCAACTCATCGACATTGGTACCTTTAATTGCTGAGATATCCTGGGACTGATATTTTCCGCCCCATTCTTCAACCAGGTAATTCATGTTGGCCAATTCTTGCTTTATCCTCTCTGGATCCGCACCGGGCTTATCTATTTTATTGATAGCAAAAACTATTGGTACATCTGCTGCCTGTGCGTGAGAGATGGCTTCCTTCGTCTGAGGCATTATCCTGTCATCTGCTGCGACTATAATTACAGCTACATCTGTCACTTTGGCTCCACGAGCCCTCATGGCTGTAAATGCTTCGTGACCAGGGGTGTCGAGAAAGGTTATCCTGCGGTTTTCCTCACCTACCTTGACCTCGTATGCTCCGATATGCTGTGTGATTCCCCCAGCTTCACCGGCAGCCACCTTGGCAGAACGAATATAATCCAGGAGAGAGGTTTTTCCGTGATCGACATGTCCCATTACAGTTACGATGGGCGCACGTGGTCTCAGATCTTCAGGGTCATCTGCGATCTCCTCTTCTTCTGTCACCTGTTCCTCTGCACTTATAAATTCAGTTTCAAATCCAAAGTCCTGTGCTACCAATTCGATGATTTCTGCATCCAATCGCTGATTGATTGAAACAATTACCCCCAGGTTCATGCAATTCATGATGACATCGGTGGGAGATACATCCATCAAACTGGCGAGTTCCGAGACAGAAATGAATTCAGTAACTTGTAGTGTTTGAGTTTCTGATTCGGTTGCTTCCAATTCTTGCTTTTCTTTGTGTCGCTCGCGATTGTCCTTTCTGATTTTCTGTCTCTTGCTCTTCTTTCCTCCTGAAAGGCGGGCGAGTGTTGCCTTAATTTGCTCGTCAATTTCCTTTTGAGAAACTTCTTTTACCTCATCTTTTTTACGGGTGGGTTTAGCTCGTCGCCCTCGATCTGTACCTGGACTGGTTCTGGCTGCAACCTTGGTGCGCTTTCTCCTTCTTCTTTTTCTCTTGCCCTCCTCATCCTTTTCAGCATCACTCTTTTCAGCTTCCTTCGGTTTTGCCTTCTTTTTGGGAGGTTCAAATTTTTTGGTGTCGATTTTACCCAGAATCTTTAAACCCTTGAGTTGAGGAACTTCCTTTTTGATGTGCATGTCCCCATCTTCATCAGATGCTTTTTCCCCCTTACCTTCAGGTTCTGAAGCTTCTTCAGGGGATTTAGCTTCTTGTGACTCAGGTTTCTTAGCGGTCTCGACCGGCTTTTCTACTTCTGGTTCTTCTGTAGGCTTTTCAGCAGTTTCGGGCGACTTGGTGGCCGAACCTGGTTTAACTTCAGAATCGGTTGTTTCGACCTTTTCCTCTACTTTATCTTCAGGGGATATTTGGGGTTTCTCTTTTCGAGTTTTTTTCGCCGGTTTATCCAGCTCAATTTTTCCAACCACCTTAAGGCCGGTTTTT
This sequence comes from Saprospirales bacterium, assembly GCA_007695145.1. Taxonomy (GTDB): domain Bacteria; phylum Bacteroidota; class Bacteroidia; order Chitinophagales; family Saprospiraceae; genus PWJY01. Next base: position 47,733 of record REEI01000068.1, read on the forward strand.
GGGGCTTCCTCAGGAATTTCAACCTCAGGGGTCTGTTCCTTCGCTTCGGGCTCTTCTTTTTGAATGGCTGTTTCAGGACTGTTTACTTCCTCTGTTTTTGCTACTACCTCTACCGGCTCGGAAATTTCTTTTTCAATCTCCTGCTCAACTTTCTCCTCTGTCCTTGGAGCTTCCCTGAATTTAGGAGGGAGCGGAGGCGGTTCCATTTTGGGGCGATCTTTGGACTTTCCTGTTTCTCCTACCGGTCGGTTTCCAATGATGAGCTTATCGGCTTTTTCTTTAATGGAAATAGAAGACTGGAACTCGTTGAGGAGTTCTTGGTACATCTCTTCCGTGAGCTTTGCATTAGGCTTGTTTTCTATGTCAAACCCCTTCTTAATCAAGTGGTCGACGATAGTGTTTTTACCGACGTTAAGCTCTCTCGCTACTGTAATAATCTTTCTTACCATTCAAAAATTTAATCCGGCCTTTACTTATTATTAAGACTTTTTTAATCAATGTCGAAATAAGTCAGTGACCTTCAGCTCCAAAAGGAACCTAATTTAATAGTCATATTTCAATTGTTGCGACCAGGTTTCACAAAAAGTCATAATACATCAATAAAAAAATGACTGAAATAATTCAAAAAACCGCCGATTTGCCATTTGATCCAAACTAAATCTCAGGCTAAATCAACATTTGCAAAAATAATAAAAAAGAGCCTTACGGACAAAAGCTCTTTAAGATTAACTTATTCACCTTCAAACTCAGAGGCAAGAATTTTCAAAATATCCTTGACGGTTTCCTCCTCCAAATCTGTTCGTCTGACGAGTTCCTCAGTACTGAGTCTCAACACACTTTTGGCTGTATCACACCCAATATTCTTGAGCTGATCTAGCACCCAGCTATCAATTTCATCTGAGAATTCATCTAAATCGACATCGTCCTCCAATTCGTATTCATCTGCTTCTCTGAATACATCGATTTCATATCCTGTTAATGCTGAAGCCAATTTTATATTGGATCCCCCTTTGCCTATCGCCAGAGAGACCTGGTCCGCCTTGAGGAAAACAGCCACTTTTTTATTTTCCTCGTCTATTTCCATGCTGCTGATTCTGGCTGGAGTGAGAGATCTCTGAATATAGAGCTGAAGGTTGGTTGTGTAGTTGACAATATCGATATTCTCATTTTTGAGTTCTCTCACGATGCCATGGATTCTCGAACCCTTCATTCCTACGCAAGCTCCAACCGGATCAATTCGGTCATCATAGGACTCAACAGCCACTTTAGCTCGCTCTCCAGGCATCCTTACAATCTTTCTTATCATGATGAGGCCATCCTCTATTTCAGGTACCTCCTGTTCTAGTAATTTTTCCAAAAATCTCTCATCTGTTCTGGACATGACTACAACAGGATTGTTGTTTTTCATTTCTACGTCCTTGACGACTCCTCTGACTACATCCCCTTTGCGGAAGTAATCGGCTTTTATCATCTCATTGCGCGGAAGCAGTATCTCGTTCCCGGTAGCATCATCCAAAATTAGAAGTTGGCGTTTTAGAATTTGATGTACTTCCCCAACAACAAGCTCTCCGATCCGATCTTTGTACTTTTCGTAAATCTCATCTTTTTCAAGTTCCATTATTCTGGAAATGAGGGTCTGTCTGGCAGCCATGATGGATCTACGTCCAAAATCCTCTAGAAAAATCTGCTCATAGCACTCTTCATCTATACTGTAATCATCATCTATGAGCAAGGCTTCACTGATAGAAATCTGTTTATTTTCATCAATTACTTCCCCATCCGGTACGATAGAGCGAACCCTCCACATTTCCAGGTCTCCTTTGGTGGGGTTGACAATTACTTCGAAATTATCGTCTGATCCGTACTTTTTCTTGATCAGTGTTCGAAAAACATCCTCCAGTACCCTCACCATGGTAGGTCTGTCAATGTTCTTGTCGGATTTGAATTCCGAGAATGTATCGATTAGATTTATCATAACTTAATTAAATGAGATCAACACTTTCGCAGAAGCTATAGACTTGAATTCAATCTTTTGGCTCCTGACTATTTCATTTTTCTTTCCTTCTTTTACTTCCAGTACGATGTAGTCCTCTGCAACCTCCTTCAAGCTTCCTACTGTCTTTTCTTCTGAATGCAAGACTTCTAATTTTCGACCAATATGCTTTGGATATTGTCGCCTAAACTTGAGCGGACGATCAACCCCGGGAGAGGATACCTCCAGTAGATAATTGAGATTCATTAAACTTGCCTGCTCAATCCTCTCCTCAAGGAATCGGCTTATTTTTCTGCATTCAGAAAAACTAACCCCTTTCTCAGAATCAATAAAAACTCTGAGTTTTGAGGTACTATCCAGTTCAATGTCTACTACGAAACAGCCCTCAAGTTCCGGATCATTGAACTTTTCCTGCAAAATTTGAATTACCTGATCCTCTGTCAGCATTTCATTTTTTTAACTAAAAAAAGGGAACCCGCGTTCCCTTTTCCAAAAACTGCCGCAAAGGTACTAATAAATTGATTATTTAGCAAATAAATGCCAAAGGTATTCAAACTCAACAGGGGGCAATGACTCAGGTTGGCTCCCAACTTTTATATGAATTCATTGGATGCCCGGGCTTTTCTCGAGTTGAGCTAGGTGTAAGTTTCTGAAAAACAATGGGATGAAAAATTATTTACCCAAATTAATTATCGTCAACCTTTCTCGTTATTAGTGTTAGAATTTAAAAGTAGAGCGCGATAATAAGACCAATTTATTTTTTACAATGATGATTAAATCCAGGATTGGGAAATATTTTCTAAAGCTGCTAAAAATCCCTTACTTTTGCGTGTTTAAATTATAAAAACAAGCGCGAAATGACCTATTATGAGAAAGTGAGGGAGATGGCTGCTGCCGTAAGGCAAATGGTTGGAGAATTTCAACCGGAGGTGGGGCTAATTACCGGTACCGGTCTGGGAGATATAGTGAATCAATTTGAGCTTGTCAAGAGAATCCCATATAAGGAAATTGATGGTTTTCCTCTTTCAACTGTGCAAAGTCATGCAGGTGAGATGGTTTTTTCAACTTATAAAGGGGTGAAGATTGTGACAATGCGCGGCAGATTGCATTATTACGAGGGTTACTCCATGAAGGAGGTTACATTGCCAGTAAGAGTACTAAAGGAATTGGGAGTAAAGCGCCTACTAATTTCCAATGTGACCGGCAGCGTGAATCCCGATTATGAGATGGGTGACCTTGTTTTCATCAGAGACCACATTAATATGATGCCTGAAAATCCATTGAGGGGGAGAAATATAGATGCATGGGGGCCCCGTTTCCCGGATATGAAGTACACCTATAATCGAGAGTGGAACGCCCTTGGTATGAAAGAAGCAACTGCAGCTGGATTGCGTGTTCACGAGGGTGTATATGTCGCACTTCCAGGGCCCAATCTTGAAACACCGGCCGAGTACATCTTTATGAATAAAATAGGTGCTGATGTGGTTGGAATGTCCACGGTGCCCGAGGTCATTGCGGCTAAGCACATGGAACTGCCCGTTCTGGTTTTTTCTCTGATATCCAATAAATGCTTTCCACCGGAAGCAATCCGTGAGACCTCTGTAGAAGATGTAATCAGTGTAGGTGAGTCCCGTGCACCTTTGCTCCAGAAAATGGTTTGCCGCTTGATTGAAACAATTCGTTGAAGAATTTATTTATACCCCTCTACAACAATTCTTTTATGATTGAGGATTCAGAAAAAATCATAGTTAAGGGTGCCCGCGAGCACAACCTTAAAAATATCGATGTAGAAATCCCATTGAATAAGCTTACTGTAATTACCGGAGTTAGTGGAAGCGGTAAGTCCAGCCTGGCATTTGACACTATTTACGCAGAGGGGCAGCGGAGGTACATGGAAACCTTTTCCGCCTACGCAAGGCAGTTTATTGGCAATATGGAACGTCCGGATGTGGAATCCGTCGATGGTTTGAGCCCGGTGATATCAATCGAACAAAAGACCACCGGATGGAATCCGAGATCTACTGTTGGTACCGTGACGGAGGTTTACGACTTTTTAAGATTGCTTTACGCCAGAATTGGGGTTGCAAAATCCTATCTTACCGGACAAATAATGCAGAAGTATTCCGAAGAACAAATCATTGAATTACTCATTCAAAAGTTTGCCGGAATGCCTATTTCCATACTTGCCCCTGTAGTGCGTGGAAGAAAGGGACACTACAGGGAGTTGTTTGAGCAGATAAGAAAGCAGGGTTACACAAGAGTAAGGGTCAATGGAGAGCTAATGGAGCTTAAAGTAGGATTGAAACTCGACCGTTACAAAACCCATAACATTGAAGTTGTTATCGACAGGCTCAAAGTACCTGAAAAAAGGAGCAGCCGGATTGTGAGTTCCGTTCGCACAGCATTAAATATGGGCGAAGATACTGTCTTTGTCCTGTTTAAGGATGGAGAAGTCAAGCCATTTAGCAAAGAGTTGGTTGATCCTGAGTCCGGCTTGAGTTATGAGGAGCCCTCCCCCAACACTTTTTCTTTTAATTCTCCTTTCGGAGCCTGTCCCAATTGCAAGGGATTGGGAGAGGTACATGCTGTCGATAGAGAAAAAGTCATTCCCGATCCTTCATTGTCTATAAATCAGGGGGGAATTAAGCCCCTTGGAGAATTGAGGGACAATATGAATTTTAAGGAAATGAGGTCGCTTTCAAAAAAGCATAATTTTTCTATGTCGAAGGCTATTTCCAGTATAGAAGAAAGTAAACTCGAGCTTATTCTCTACGGAGAAGACCGAAACTCTGCTAGTGGCGCAAGTAAAAGCAAATGGGGAAAGTGGCTTACAGAGGTCGGTATATTTGGAATGATAGAGCAATGGCACAAGGATACCGGTTCAGAAAAGATAAGGCAATGGGCGGAATCCTTTATGACCATAAAGGAGTGCCCAAAGTGCAATGGTGCGCGCTTGAGGAAAGAGTCACTTCACTTTTTTCTAAGCGATTTAAATATTTCCCAATTGGCCGAAATGGATTTGGAGGAATTGGGTGAATGGATTGATAGTCTGCCCGATTCACTGAACGAGCGACAGGGGATTATTGCAGGTGATTTGATTAAAGAAATTAAGGATCGCGTTCAATTTTTACTCGAAGTCGGCCTGGGGTACCTCACCCTCAATAGAAGGGCAAACACTCTGTCAGGGGGGGAGTCTCAACGCATCAGACTGGCTACTCAAATTGGTTCCCAACTGACCGGAATAACCTATATCCTGGATGAGCCCTCTATTGGATTGCACGCAAGTGACAATGAAAGATTGATCAAATCCCTCAAGAATCTCAGGGATATTGGAAATACCGTAATTGTTGTTGAACACGACAAAGACCTAATGCTTAATTCTGATCACATCATTGACCTGGGCCCCTTTGCAGGGAAAAACGGAGGACAAATCATCGTGTGCGGTCCTCCTGACTTTGTCGCCAACTCTAAAAGCGGTCTCACCTCTGATTATTTGAAATCCAGTGGTTTTGACCTAAAAGCCTCTAGAAAGAGAAAGGGCAATGGAAAGAGCTTGAAACTTTTTGGAGCGTCTGGAAATAACTTGAGGAAAGTGGATTTGAAAATTCCTCTAGGGACCTTTATCTGCGTAACAGGAGTATCAGGTAGCGGTAAATCCACACTAATCAATGAAACCCTTTACCCATTGTTGCGAAAGGAGTATCACAATGCAATTAAAAATCCGCTTCCATATGAGCGTGTAGAGGGGCTCATAGGTCTTGATAAAGTCATTGAAATAGATCAATCTCCTATTGGCAGGACTCCTCGTTCCAATCCGGTAACCTATACCGGAGTTTTTACTCCAATCAGGGAGTTGTTTGCAGGAACAGCCGAAGCTAAAGTCAGGGGTTACAAGCCGGGTAGATTCTCATTTAATGTTAAGGGGGGTAGGTGCGAAACTTGTCAGGGCGCTGGAAAAAAGACCCTTGAAATGAATTTTTTGCCAGATGTTTATGTGGATTGCGAGACCTGCATGGGAAGGAGGTACAATAGGGAAACACTGGAAGTAATCTATAAGGGTAAAAATATTTTTGAGGTTCTGGAAATGACCGTTGAAGAAGCCTGTGATTTCTTTAAAAACATTCCTAAGATTTTTGCCATTCTCAACATGATTCGAAGGGTTGGTTTGGGTTACATTACACTTGGTCAGAGTGCTCCAACTCTTTCCGGAGGGGAGGCTCAGAGGGTAAAGTTGGCCAGGGAACTCGCAAGAAGGGCTACAGGGAATTCTCTTTATATTCTCGATGAACCATCTACAGGACTGCATTTTGAGGATATTAAAAACTTACTGGATATCCTCCATGAATTGGTTGAAAAGGGGAATACGGTATTGGTGATCGAGCATCAAACAGACATTATTTCCAATGCTGATTATCTAGTCGATTTGGGTCCGGGAGGTGGAAGAAATGGAGGAAGGATTGTGTTTCAGGGACCCATTCATCAAGTTTTTGCATCAAAGGCAAGTCTCACGGCCCAATTTCTGACTTGAGATATCGTGAACATTGGTTCGTTTTGAGTGGTTTCAATGTCTACCGGAACTTGAACCTGATGCATTGATTTGTCCCTGACATTGTATTATTTTGCTAGTTTGAAATTAGAAGAAAATTTTACTTGATAATATTTATCTGATAATGAGATGATTGTAAGTTTTTTTGAAATTTCTTATTTTTTTTCAAAAAAATATTGGAAAATTGAAACCTATAACACTATCTTTGTCTAACGGAAATTGGTTATTTTGGGGTTTTTAATGTAAGGGAGGAATCATCTGATTTCTCCCTTTTTTAATTGAATCAACAATACCAGCCATTCTTAGCTGAGGGTTCAATTTTGGGGTTGATTTTTTATTACTTTATTTTTATTTGAGCTAATTTAGGCTTGATTTTCTCTAAATTCTTCCCTTTTCAAATATTTTTCATGGAAATTTGTTTGGGAGTATAGTCAATGTGATTAAATTTGGTCACTATGTGCTATGAGTATTTGGAATTTTTCTCTAAGGCTGACCAGGGTTGATTGTATTTTTTTTATGATTTCCAGGGAATCTTTCCCCCCGATTCAAAAGTGATTACTATATTTCGGGTTGTAAATTACTATTATGATAAAATCTGATAAGGAATCAGAGGTGAGTAACTTTAAGTATCACGAACTGCGCCTCTACAGTTCAACGGAGTGGTTGGCAGATAATCGCAAGAAATACAGGCAGGTTTTTGACCGGCACAGTACCTCATATATATATGCCGAACTCAGTTTTTACAACAAGCTTTTTGATCGTGAATCCTGGGAAGTCACGGTAGATTTGAAGTGTTATGCTGTGAAAAGAAACAATCGGGAAATGTGCTCCCTAAATATCAAGAGAAAGGTAAGCAAGTACGATCCGGTAGTTTATGTCCGGGAGGGTTGGGGCAACAAAAGGGAAGGTGTATTTTGGAAGAGGGGTACTTATTATTGGGAGGCCTTTATTGATGGCCAGAAGGTCGCCAGTAAATATTTTTATGTTGAAGATGCCGGAATGTCTCTGAGTTCTGACCACAATCCCTTTTTGGAATTGGAGTCTCTCAAATTGTATGAGGGGCAGTACGACGACGTCGCAGAAGGAGATAGGTCCTATTACAGCAAGTTTTCCAGCGAGGAAACCCGCTATATTTATGCCGATATAGTTTTCCAGAATAAGAACCTCAAGTCAGACTGGCAGTGTGAACTTTTTACTAAATATTACAATCAGGCCAGAGAGCTCAAAGGGCAAATCATCAGGTTGCAACAGGTTAAGAAGGAGGATGATCGAATTCGTCTAACGGCCGGTTGGGGTTCTAATGTTAAAGGTTCCTGGCGCAAAGGACACTATTCTGTCGAGTTGGTCTTTATGGACCAGTTATTGGCAGTTTTGCCCTTTGAAGTTGGGGATGAGTTTGAGGAAGGAGTTGGTAATGTTCAGTTTCCGGTGACCGGTGCTCCAGGCCTGTTTCAGGCAGCAGGGGATTTTAACGGCTCTTTCGATGAGTTGATGGGAAGGCTGGATGAGTTAATTGGACTCGAAGAGATAAAGAAGCAGGTCAGGGATCACGCCAGGTATATCAGGTTTCTTAAACTGAGGAAAAAGAAGGGTTTTAAAGAAAAGGAAAACATCAACGTACATTCGGTTTTTATTGGAAATCCGGGAACAGGCAAGACTACTGTTGCCAAGATGATGGGTAAACTCTACAAGCGAATGGGGCTTCTCTCAAAAGGCCATGTTCATGAAGTGGATCGTGTGGACCTGGTGGGGGAGTATATTGGCCAGACTGCACCTAAAGTTAAAGAGACGATCGAAAAAGCAAGAGGTGGGGTGTTGTTCATAGACGAGGCCTATGCCCTTGCGCGAGCCAATGACGATACAAAGGATTTTGGCAGGGAAGTCATAGAAATATTGGTAAAGGAAATGTCGAATGGGAAAGGTGATCTTGCCGTAATTGTAGCGGGCTACCCAAAAGAAATGAAATATTTCCTGGACAGCAATCCGGGCCTGAAGTCTCGATTTAAGCACCACTTCAAGTTTGATGATTACCTCCCTCAGGAATTGCAGAAAATTGCTCGTTTTGCTGCTGCTGAAAAAGAGGTGGTCTTGAGCCCTGAAGCCGAAATGGCCGTTGATAAAATTATTGTGGATGCCTACAGAGAAAGAAGCCGGAGTTTTGGGAATGCCAGATTTGTTTACGATTTGATTGAGAAGGCTAAAATCAATTTAGGTTTGAGGGTGATGACAGAAGAAGGTGATCCTGAAATAACCATCCAAAAGCTTGAGACTGTTTTGCCGGTTGATGTAGAAAAAATAAATTTTTCCAAGATCAAGCAAAGTCCAAAAATTCCTATCGATGAGAAGTTGCTCGAGGAGAGTCTGGTTGAATTAAATAGTCTCATCGGCATGGAAAATATAAAGAGGGAAATAGGAGAGCTGGTTGATCTGGTTCGCTACTACCACCTAGTAGGCAAGGATGTCTTGAACAAACTCTATCTCCATACCTTATTTGTTGGCAATCCAGGTACAGGAAAGACAACGGTTGCTCGAATTTTGACCCGCATTTACAAGGCTCTCGGGATTTTGGAGCGCGGCCATATGGTAGAGACTGATAGACAAGGGTTGGTAGCCGGGTTTGTTGGTCAAACAGCGTTAAAAACTGCTGAAAAAATTGAGGAGGCCCACGGTGGTGTGCTTTTTATTGATGAGGCTTATTCGCTGAATACCAATCAGGGGTCCTCCGGCGATTTTGGCAATGAGGTTATTCAGACCATCCTCAAAAGAATGGAAGACAATCGAGGAATGTTTTTTGTGTTTGCCGCTGGCTACCCTGAAAATATGGAAGCCTTTCTCAAAGCCAACCCGGGCTTGCACTCGAGGTTTGAAAAAACATTGAAATTTGAAGATTACAGTCCGGAAGAGTTGGCCCTCATTGCAGAAAAAATGATTGTAGATGAAAATCTGCAGCTTACCGGACCGGCAAGAGAACATCTATTGAGGTATCTTGAATTTGTATACCAACTTAGGGATAAGTATTTTGGAAATGCCCGTACTGTTCGAAATATAGTGCTGGACGTGATAAAAAACCACAATTTGAGGCTTTCAAGAGTGGAGGTTGACAGTTTGAGCGATCGGGATCGCAGGGAAATAAATCTTAAGGATGTTTCTCATCTTAAACTTAATAAAGATCAATTGGTTTTTACTAGAAAGGCCATAGGCTTTGGCCGCAAATAAGTAAAAACTTATCAGGGCGCTAAAGCAATGTTGATAAGTGTTGCCAAACAGAGGACCTTTTATTGAGCGACTTATTGAAGTTTAGCATTTTCAATTTTTTACAATGAAGTTCAATCTCAAGGGAACATTCCCTATTATAGACTGGTTGCCATCGTACAATAAACAAATTTTTAGATATGATCTCATTGCAGGTCTGACAGTAGGTGTCATGCTAATCCCACAGGCCATGGCCTATTCCATGCTTGCGGGTTTGCAGCCGATCCATGGCCTTTATGCCGCATCTCTTCCATTGATTTTGTATGCGATTTTTGGAAGTTCTCGCCACCTTGCAGTTGGCCCGGTTGCTATTGTTTCCATTCTTACAGCAGCTGGAATTGGAGCTTTAGAGCCCGGAGATTATCAGCAATATCTGCTATACACCATAACTCTTGCCTTTATGGTAGGTGTCCTGCAGTTTGGGATGGGGTTATTGAAAATGGGATTTATTGCCAACTTTCTATCGCATCCGGTGATCAGCGGTTTTACCTCAGCTGCAGCCATTATTATCGGTCTGAGCCAAATTCGGCATTTGTTTGGTATTTCAATGCCCTCCTCAGATAAATTTTACGAAATCGTCCTGGCGTTTTTGCAAAATGTTGGGGAGATGAACCCTCTAACCCTTATAGTGGGAGTAGTTGGAATTATAGTGATTAAATTTTCCAAAAAGATTCACTCCGCCATGCCGGGCGCCTTACTCGCTGTTGTTTTAGGAATTTTGTCCGTTGCATTTTTCAATCTATCCGACAGAGGGGTTGCCATATTGGGAGAAGTTCCAGGGGGACTGCCCGCTCTCATGTTGCCTAGTTTTGAAGGAGAAGTTTGGATGAAGTTACTGCCAATTGCATTGACGATTGCCCTGATAGGATTTGCTGAAAGCTACGCTGTGGCAAAGACTGTTCAGTCCAGGCATAAGGATTATAAACTCAATGGCAATCAGGAGTTGGTAGGCCTGGGAGTGGCCAATTTTGGATCCACTTTCCTCCAGGGGATTCCTGTAACGGGTGGCTTCTCCAGAACTGCAGTCAACGATCAAACTGGTGCTAAGACCGGGATGGCTGCCATTATCAGTGCAGTTTTAGTCATTATGACCCTTCTTTTTCTTACCCCTTTGTTTTTTTACCTCCCCAATGCAATATTGGCTGCAGTGATTATAGTTGCCGTACTCGGTTTGGTGAATATTAAAGAACCTATGAGACTTTGGAAGAAAGACCGGGCTGATTTTTACCTGCTGCTCTCCACCTTTTTAGTTACGCTTACAGGAGGAATTGAGGTTGGAATAGTCGTCGGTTTTGCTCTTTCCATTATTTTAGTAGTATATAGGGCATCCAATCCTCATATGGCCAGATTGGGGAAGGTACCGGGTACCAATCTTTATCGAAACATTGAGCGATTTAAAGAAGTGGAAGAGAGAGAAGAAGTGTTGATTTTCAGAGTAGATGGCCCACTTTATTTCGCCAATATGGATTACATAAAAAATAAACTGGATCACTGGATAGAAGATAAGGGGGAAAAGCTGAAAATAATTGTATTGAATGCCCATACGCTCACATATGTTGACAGTTCGGCTGCTCATGTTCTCAAGGATTGGATTTTAGAATGGAATCGTGCCGGTTTGGAGACCTATCTAACCGGAGCCCGGGGCCCTGTGAGAGATGCGTTGGAAAGATGGGGTATAACAAAGGAACTGGGCGTAGACCACACCTACTCATCCAATGAGCATTTATTCCTATTTTTAGATGGGAAAATAAGCGAAACCGACAAAGAAAAATGGGATATCTATGCCCTGCAGTGCAATGACTAGAAGGGAGTTTTGGCTATAAAAGGATTGAATCCATCTTCCTTGTTGATAAATATTGGGGATTTTAATCATTTTGCCCATTTTTTTGTTTCTAATCCAATTGTTTAAAATCCTCCTATGGATTCCAAAAGAAATGACGGTATTGAAGATGCTAAGGTTTCCGAGTCAAGGAAGAAAGATCATATTGAACTCGCTTTTCGTTCGGCTCAGGACCGCGAAGCAATAGACCAAAGGTTTTATTATGAACCTCTTTTGAGTTCCCACCCAAATCCATTAAACACTGATGAAGACCTTTCCTTTGCAGGGAAAAGTTTAAAGGTCCCTATTTGGGTGTCGAGCATGACAGGAGGTACCGAACTTGCCGAGAGGATCAATCACAACCTTTGCCGGGCTTGTCGGGAATTTGGAATGGGTTTTGGCCTGGGATCATGCCGCCCACTGCTTGAGGGAAATAAAAGTAGATGGAAGGATTTTGCTTTTAGAGATGTAATCGGAGATGAGCAACCATTTTACGCAAATCTGGGCATTGCCCAGTTAGAACCTTTTGCCGGCTCAGATAAGTGGGACAGAGTGGTGGAATTGGTGCACAACCTAAAAGCTGATGGCTTGATCATTCATGTGAATCCCCTACAGGAAGCTCTGCAACCAGAAGGGGATCGCTTCAACCTTAGCTCATTGGACGTGATTAAGGCTGCAGTTGAGGAAACCGAACTCAGGATTATTGTCAAGGAAGTTGGACAGGGATTTGGCCCTGAAAGTCTGAGAGAATTGCTTCGCCTTCCTCTGCAGGCCGTTGAATTTGCTGCTCATGGAGGAACCAATTTTAGCAAATTAGAATTGATGAGATCTGACGAACAAAAGATGAACACCTTCGCTCCACTTTCAATGGTTGGTCATACAGCTGATGAGATGGTTGAGTTTACAAATACCCTAAAGGAAAAGTTAGACGATGAAATCAAGGTAAATCAATTGATTATTTCCGGTGGTGTTAGAAATTATTTGGATGGATATTATCTGATTAATAAGTCTGTTTTTTCAGCCGTGTATGGTCAGGCCTCCGGCTTTTTAAGGCATGCAACAGGCGACTATGAACAACTCCACAGCTATGTAAAAAGCCAAATCAAGGGATATTTTTTGGCAAAAGCCTTTTTGCGAATAAAATAATTGATCAACTTTGTATTAAATTTGACGGTACTGCGATTTTTTTATCGTTGTTCAATCCCTGTGAATCAAAAAGAAATGGGAGAAAAAAGGATAAGTGGACAAATAAAGGGTTTTTCTAAACTTTCGAGAGATCAAAAGTTGCAGTGGTTGAGTGATTCCTTCTTTGAAAATGGAAAGGAGGCAATAGAAGATTTTAACAGATTCAGATTGTCTGACCCTAAAACTCAGAAAGTACTCGATGGGTTTTCAGAAAATACGCTTTCGAATTACTTTCTACCATTCGGCATCGCTCCTAATTTTTTGATCAATGACAAGGTATATGCAGTTCCGATGGTGATTGAGGAGAGTTCAGTAGTGGCTGCTGCTTCGAGTGCTGCTAAATTTTGGTTGACCAGAGGGGGATTCCGCTTTGAAATTGAGGATGTCGAAAAGTTGGGGCAGGTACATTTTTTCTGGAGCGGCAACCCATTACAGTTGAAGGAGTTATTCGATAGGGAATTGTGCGAAATTCTAAAAGAACATATTGCCCCTTTTATTTCCAATATGGAGAAAAGAGGTGGTGGGGTTCGGAATATAGATTTGCTCGATAAAACACATGAACTGGACAATTACTATCAGCTGTGGTTGAGCTTTGATACCTGTGATTCAATGGGTGCCAATTTTATTAACACTGTGCTAGAGGAGTGCCTAAAAAAAATGAAGATTCATTTTGCTGAAACCGATTATCTGCGAAATGGACCTCAGCCGGAGTTTTTGATGGCTATTCTGTCAAACTATACTCCTGATTGTTTGGTTCGGGCCAGTGTAGATTGCCCCGTGTCTGAATTGCAAGATGCTTCATTAACATTGGAGGCTTCTGAGTTTGCTGACAGATTTTACAAAGCTGTCCGGATAGCCGGATTTGACAAGTTTAGGGCAGTAACCCATAACAAGGGTATATTTAATGGGGTAGATGCTGTGGTCATTGCATCCGGCAACGACTTTAGAGCCGTGGAGGCCTGTGGCCATGCTTATGCCTCTAGAACGGGAACATACAGAAGCCTCACATTTTGCGAGATCGTAGACGATCATTTTACCTTTCGCCTGGACATTCCACTGGCCCTCGGCACGGTAGGTGGATTGACCTGCCTTCATCCATTGGCTAAAAGAGCTCTGGAGTTATTGGGAAATCCTACTGCTAAGGAGTTAATGGGTATAGCTGCCTGTACTGGTTTGGCTCAAAATTTTGCAGCCATTAGGTCCTTAATTACCACTGGAATTCAATACGGGCATATGAAAATGCACCTCGACAATATCCTCAATCACCTCAATGCAAGTGATGATGAGGTGGGAAAAGTTGTAACATTCTTTGAGGGCAAAACTATTTCATTTAATTCAGTGCGAAACTATCTGGAAGAACTGCGTTGTCGCCCTTGACATTCTTTTAGTGATTGTTTATTTGTGTAAATGCCTGACAGATTTTCCATTAATGGATCTCTTTTCCTGGATGTTGATTTAGATGAGCATACCTATCTGCCAGCATTTCAATAATTCCTTTTGCGGAAATTCAACATTTTATTATTTGTTTGCCTCAAATGCATAAGACTTTAAACTTTTGAAAAAATAATATATAATTTTGGCATATGTTTGCAGATTATAAATATAGCGTTAATTTTACGCCCAAATACTGAAGCTATCGAAACGTTCTACGGGAAGGGGAAATTGATGTTGACAGGGGAGTACTTTGTGCTTCAAGGTGCTACAGCCTTTGCTATGCCATTAAAACTGGGTCAATCCATGGAGGTAAAGAGAGGCAGAGGGTCGGACATCAAGTGGAATGCTCTGGATGCAGATGGTAAAGAATGGTTTAAAGGTGTGTGCTCACTTTTTGATATGAAATTTGAGAAATCAAGCGATGAGTCCATCGCGAATAGGTTGTCTCAAATTCTCAATGAAGCCTGCCGCCTCAATTCAGATTTTCTCTCGCAGTGGTATGGTTTTAAAATTACTACCAGATTAGATTTTTCCAGAAATTGGGGTTTCGGCTCTTCCTCTTCATTGGTTTATTGCATAGCACAATGGGCAGATGTAGAACCCTATGAACTGTACGACCGAACCTTCGGGGGTTCCGGTTACGATATTGCCTGTGCACGCGCAGACAGCCCACTTTTATTTACCAGAAAAGAGGAAGAAATTAATATTTCTTATGTAGACTTTGATCCGCCCTATTCTGAAAACATGTACTTTGTCTATTTGGGAGAAAAGGCCAACAGTAGAGATGCTATCCGGCATTTCGATTCCAGACGAAATAAAATCTCTTCAAATAGTATTGCATCGATGAGCGAATTAAGCCGATCTTGCGCAGAGGCAAATTCTCTTAAAGAGTTTACTGAGGTGTTATCGGAGGTTGAAAATTTGGTTGCTGCTGAATTAAAGCTGCAAAGGGTTCAGGATACTCATTTTTCTGATTTTGACGGGATCATAAAAAGCCTCGGAGCTTGGGGAGGAGACTTTGTACTTGCGGTCTCTGAAATGGATTCAGATTCCGTGAAGTCTTACTTTTCTGCAAAAGGCCTTCCCCTTGTAAAATCATTTGACGAACTGGTTTGTTGTGAGAATGAGCAACTCGCTCAGGTTTCCTAATAGGGCAGCGCCTAACCTCTTTTATCTGTTTCCGCCATAGTCTCATGAGTTTTTGCTGTTAAATCAACCTTTTTACAGCTATAGAATTGTGGGCCCGGTGAACCCAAATCCTACCAGGAACTTGCGTTAGATTCTAATGGAACTTAAATTTTTTTGATATGTTTTATTTAACAAGCAGCGCTTTATGGATTAAAGTGTTCTATTAATTGATTAAGTCGACCGACCTTGACCGATCGTGAACTCATAGAAGGGTGTTTAAAAGGGGATGCTCAATGCGAGCAGTTGTTGTATGAGCGTTTCTCGCCCAAAATGTTCGCGCTTTGTCTGAGGTATGGACGAAATAGGGAAGAGGCTGAAGATATATTACAGGACGGCTTTATCAGGGTGTTCAGAAAGTTGCACACCTTCAAGTTTGAGGGTTCCTTTGAAGGTTGGATTAGGAGAATTATGGTTCATACCGCATTGAAACTGCTGAAAAAAAGTTCCAATAAGAATGAATTTAGCAATCTGGATGAAGTCAGAGGTGAAAAGGTGGAAAGTCGCGCTGTTACCAATCTTTCTGAACAGGAACTCATGGATTTGATAAACAGTATGCCCGAGGGCTACAGGACGGTTTTTAATCTGTATGTCATCGAAGGTTATAAACATAATGAGATAGCTGAATTGTTGGACATAGGTGAAAGTACATCGAGGTCCCAATTGCTAAAAGCAAGAAAATTTTTGCAGTCAGCGCTCAAGCATTTGCAAATGATGCTAATTTAAATTGATTGAATGAACCTGGATCACAAAAACATTGACTCATTATTCAGAGGCAAATTAGGAGCGTACGAAGTGGCTCCTCCTCCTGACCTTTGGAGTAGAATCGCAAGCAAACGAAAGTCTGCGACCCTCAAGAATTACGCCTTGCTCATTCTGCTTTTACTGCTCTTATTGGGAGGATTGGCCTACATGATATACAGTAATTTCCAGGGATCGATTTTTCAGGCAAAAGTAGAATCTCCTGAATCGCCAATGGGGAACCAGACAGGATTGGTGGCAAGTACAAGTGAAGAGTTACTAAGCTTCAATGAAAAGACTTTTTTTGAGGAAGGGGATGGCAATATTGATGAAGATTTTGATCTCGTCGCTGACAATTCCAGCCATTCTGAAAAGTCCGAAAAAAGTAGAACAACTACCCGGGATTTTAGTGAAACGGATGGCAGACTGTTGCAAAATTTTATGCCAGGTGGAAAAGCTGCTCCAAATGCTGACCAGACTTTTTGGACCGATAGAAATCGTTTGGAAGAGAAGAGGATTTCTGGTGGATTGACGGATTATTCTAGAACTACTGCAATTGATGGCTTTGAACCCGGCAGCAAAGATCCCTTTTCCCTCGAAAATTTGGACGGCATGCGAATTGGTGAGAGGGCAGGTGTAGTTTCCCCTTTATTCTCCGGAAGTACAAACTCTATAGAAAGAAAATTTACCTCACTAGGACTTGAAGGAAAGTCCAATAGGTCCTTATTTTGTTTGTTAAGTCGGGGACCTGAGTGTTTTGAACCCAGGATTCCATTGAGGTATTTCGCTATAGATTTCATGGCGGGGCCGGACTTCTTCAGCAAATCTCTCAAACCTTCGAGCAGTGAAGGAGAAGATTTAGCCGAGCTTAGGAGGGAAACTGAAAGTTATGCTTTCTCTTATGGCGCTACGATCAGACTCTCGGCTGTCCTTCAAAATGGACTGGCCCTGAGAGCAGGCTTATCTGCAAATCAGATCAATGAAAAATTTACCTATGTTGATCCGGACCATGAGAGAAGAAGAGTTGTAAATGTTTTGGTTGACACCATCATCAATGCTCCAAATGATACTACCTTTATTTTTGACACATTATCCATTATCGAGTCAGGAGAGCGAATCAGGACCGTTTTCAACAGATACCAGATGTTAGATGTGCCTTTGATGATTGGATATGAGCATCGCCATGGCAATTGGACTTTTACCGCCTCCGGCGGGGTCATGTTTAATGTAGCCTTTAAAACGCGAGGTGAAATTATGTCCGCTTCCGGTGACCCGGTAGGCTTTCCCGATCCGGAGACTAATGGCAGTTTCTTTAGAGCGCGGCTTGGAATGAGTCTGACTGGAAGTTTTGGAGCTGCCTACCGAATCAACAGCAGATATTCTGCTATTGTCGAACCAAGGTTTGTCTATCGTCTCAAGCCCCTCACACTGGATAACTATCCCGTTGAGCAAAATTATTTTGTATTTGGTATCCAGGCAGGGCTCAGATATAGATTTAGATAAATATATTTTGTTTCAGGCAACGCATTGCCGGAGAATTAGGGTCTTAAGTTCGATTAATGGAATTTTAAAATAATCCTGTAAAATCAGTTGATGAGAGTATTTAGTTTTATAGTATTTGTATGCATTGGAGTTTTTGCTTCAGGGTGTTTTGAGAATGAAGATTATTTTGTTCCGGATGGGCATTTTACCTATGTTGGCGACGTTCAAAAACTAAAGTCACAACTAAAGCCTGAGGGTCATGTGATCAACCTTACTGAACTAGAGGGTGACTCTGCGATCTTAATAGATGGAGGGGTTACATTAATGGTCAACCCGGAAAACTTTTTGGATGGTGATGGGTCCCCGTACGAGGGAGAGATAGAATTGTATGTTATCCCTACAGAAAAAATAACAGATTGGGTTGGATTTGATCAATCATTCATGGGTGAAAACGGTTTAATTGACCTGTTGTTTGCCCTTAATATTAAAATTGATGGAAGAGAGGGGCGCCCTGCTTTCATCAATATTGAGAATGCTCCGAAAATTAGACTTGAATCCAATCAGACCGATCGACAGCTCAATTATTTTGATCAAATGGATCAATATGGTATTTATGGCCAATGGAGTTTGAATGAAGAGAATAAAATTGTCCCTGATGAATGGATGGAAGAAGATGAGACGGGGCAACCGGTTTTGAAAACAGGCTTTGTCTACACGCTTTTATCAAGTGGCTGGCACGCTATTGGTCAGGAATCCAATCTGGTAGGTGAGGTCTCTGTTTGTTTTGAGCTCCCGCCCGGATTCACCTCAGGAAATACCACAACCTTTCTGGTGTTGAGAAATATCAATTCGGTTGTTCAATTGAGGGAATGGAAAGACAGGTATACATCGTGCAATACCGAGTTGCTGATTCCTAGAGATGAGGCCATCGATGTGGTTTCTATATCCCGATTTTCAGGAGAAAGGTACTTTCTTTCATTCCAGACGGTAATTGCAGATCAAGATCAACTTCTTATCCATCTCAACCCCAAAAGAGCCAGTTGGAACAGCATTTTGGATAAAGTCAATTCACGCAACTGACTTGCTTTTACAGCACTTTGCCTGAAATTTTTACAGCGGGTCAAGCATGTTTCGGGCTAAGTCCGGGGATACTCCCTTTTTGCTGAAGTGGGTTTGAGATCGAGGTCTTACGCAGTTCTTGTTGGATATTAATCAACATAAGACCTCACGACCATTCATTTTGTGATCCTCCAAATTAATCTCTCTCAATGGAGAGTTCTTGAATGACCAATTGATCCTTTTTGGTCTCAAACAAAACAAACACTCGGAATGAATTACTGCCCGATGTCAAGGTTCCAATCTTATAGAAGGCTCCATTCCCGGAATTTCTATTGCCGGAATGCCTGATCTCCAGCTTTGTCCCTGGATTTTCAATAAAAAAATCCTGAAGTAGCTTTTCGGCTTCCTGTTTGCAGGCCCTTGATCGCTTTTGTTCAATTTGAAGATTGGTTGTAGAGTCGATCATTGATGCAATTTTTATTGCATCACCGCTATTCATTGCGGAGGTAAATTCAGCGATATTTTGAGCAGATGAGACAAATGGTAGGAAAACCCAAAGTGCAACTATTGATATCGTATTCATTTTAAATCTTTTAGTTCATAATTTGCTGGGTAGCGCTTTTACCATTTATCTTCATTATTGAAAAAATATTCACTTTCTATGTCCAGTAGGAGTTCAAAAAATATCTCTTTCAGTAACCGCCCTAGCCTGGATTTAATTTTAGCAAGATGATTTACAATCCAAAGTACTTTCAATAACAATGGATTGTTTATCAATTAATATAGGTGACTTACCTTCGCAAAACATTTTAACCGAATATTTTATTCTGTAAAAGAATGTTAAACAACACATATGCAAAAGTCAGACCAGAATAATAAGGCCATATTAGTGATACTGGATGGTTGGGGCTTAGGACCTTATCCCGATCGCAGTGCTATTCATCTTGCCCATACCCCCAATATGGATTTTCTATTGCAAAATTACCCAAACGCTAAACTCATCACTCATGGTGAGGCCGTGGGATTGCCTGAAGGGCAAATGGGCAATTCCGAAGTGGGTCACCTTAATATTGGTGCAGGAAGAGTGGTCTACCAGGATCTTGTCAAGATTAATAAGGCCATAAGGGAAGGCCAGTTGGATGAGCAAGGCAAGTTGAAATCTTTGCTTGATTATGCTGAACGTGAGAATAAAGCTGTCCATCTAATTGGGCTCTGTTCGGATGGTGGTGTGCACTCCCATATTGATCATCTATATGGCATTTTGGACTTCCTTGACCGCAATTATGATGGAAAGACCTTTATTCACGCAATAACAGATGGCAGAGATACAGACCCCAGGAGTGGTCTTCAAATAATACGTGAGATTAATCAGAGGTCTTCGAGCTCCAAAAAGTTTGAACTTGCCACTGTGATTGGGAGGTATTACGCCATGGACAGGGATAGAAGATGGGAAAGGACTAAGGTGGCATACGATGCTCTGGTTAGAAAAATCGGTACTTTTACGGATGATCCAGCGGCCTACGTGAGAGAACAATATGAAAAGGGCATTACGGATGAATTTATCCTTCCCGGTATAGCAAGGAATAGCGCATTTAAAGGAATTCAAGATGGAGATGTGGTGTTCTTCTTCAATTTCAGGACAGACAGACCCCGTCAATTGACCATTGCACTTACTCAGAAAGAATTTCCTGAGCAAGGCATGAGTCCACTGGATTTGAAATTCCTAAGCATGACCAATTACGATCCTGAGTTTAAAAACATTGAGGTGCTTTTTGACAAGGAAAATCTAAAGAATACCCTTGGTGAAGTTATAAGCAAGAAGGGGTTGACCCAATTGCGTATTGCTGAAACAGAAAAGTATCCTCATGTGACTTTCTTTTTCTCAGGAGGGCGCGAGGTTCCATTTGAAGGGGAGGACCGGATTTTGATCAATTCACCCAAAGTTGCCACCTATGATTTAGAACCGGAAATGAGTGCACGGGAGGTGACCCAAGCATTGATTGAGGCTATTAGTCAAAGTACTCCTGATTTCATTTGCTTAAATTATGCCAATGCTGACATGGTTGGCCATACCGGAGATTTGAAAGCTGCTATTAAAGCTGTTGAAACAGTAGATAAATGCTTGGGCCAACTTATTCCTGTATGTAAAGAAAGCGGTATTGAAATGCTGATCATTGCGGACCATGGAAACAGTGACCTGATGATTAATGAAAATGGTACGCCAAATACTGCGCATACAATAAATCCTGTACCCGTGATTTACATAGGGAAGAACAGCGATAAGGTAGTGATGAAGGACGGAGTACTTGCCGATATTGCACCTACTATCCTGGCCCTAATGGGTCTGGAAATCCCAACTACAATGACTGGAAAAAAATTAATTGATTGATTGTACTGTCAACAAATAACGATGAGTTGGGGAATGATGGTTGTAGAAAAAAACTGTCGAACAATCGACCTAAATTATAGATTTAATGGAGCAAACAAAATGTAAAGTCGGATGGAGAAGTACTTGTTAATTTTTGCTGGGGTACTTATCTTTCTTGGTTGTAAAGGAGGAGGTCTTGCCAATGCATGTGAACAGCATTTCGACCTACAAAATTTGATAACTAATGAAATTCAGCACATCCTGGAGGAGTTTGAAGAAGCGGTTAAAATCATTGAGGCCGGAGATCATAGGGATTCAGTTCAACTGAGCAGGGAAAACCTAGTCGATTATCTTGAAGATCTCTCTGAGTTTAATATTGACCTTCCCAACCTACTGGGGAGGTATTCCTGTGAGCAAGTAGATTCGGATGAAATTGACTTTGGACAGATCGAAACCTACATTGCCGGGGATAAGAGATTGTCCATTAGAGAATTTAAGGTCACGTATGGGATTGACGAAATGGCAACACGTCACGTTCAGGCCCAAAAAGAGGTCGGAAGTGTGCTTGCCACGGTTGGGAAAACCCTAAATTGGGATATTGGGTCTCATTTTTTTGAAATAGAAGTAGAATATTATAATATATTTGGCAGAACAAGAAATTATCTAATTCGAATTGAATATTAAGAAATAGTTTATTTGATATAATATCAAATATAAAATCCTGTTAACCTTATAATGAGAATATCTCATAAGAATCACGGACAAATGTTGGCCGTGTTGTTTAGGCTAGGGGAGTTCCCTTGTGGTGAGGGAGCTCCTTTTTTCACAATTCTCAAGCTTGAACCCTTCATTTCGACCATGAACAAAAATTTTCATGCTTAAAATTTTGCCTAAGACATCCTCCTGCTTCTTTCTGATTCATTTTTTTTCAAAAATCTAACTACCCAGAATAATAATGCCAGCCCCATGAAACCAATGAGAATCTCCATGACGCCAGGTTCCCATCCACCTACCTGGATTTTAAGTTTGTTATCAAGATAAATCAGCTCTTTGCCGGGTAACTCTAATAATAATTCAAGGCTGTAATGTCCTTTGTCCCAATTGGCGCAATGTATGAGCCCTCCAGATGCTTTCTTCCAGGACTCACCTGAGTCTTTGATTCGGTAAGAGAGCTGAACCTGCCTTTGTAGATATTCGGTCTTAAAAGTCAGTTTAAATCCTTCGGTACCTCTGCGGATAATAATATTCTCTTCTTCATCTTTGAAAATAAATTCCTTGATAGTAATTCCATCAGAACCAACCGTGGTCATGGATAATATTTCAGGGAATTTTTCCTCGCTTATGGTTTCTATGTCATCTGGGGAGAAGTAAGTTATGCCGTTGATCCCTCCGTAAATTAATGGGTTGGATTTTTTTGAAGATGCTCCTACTGCTAAATGATTAAATTCAAGCTCATGAAGACCACTGAGAGTATTGAATTTTCGTACAATTTCTAAAGCAGGGTCAAGCACATACAAGCCGTAATTTGCACTGAACCATATCCTACCTCGCGAGTCCTTAATTAAATTATAGGTTGAACTTGAATAGAGAAAATTTCCCCTTTGGAAATGTTGGATTATTTTGAAATCCGGATAGGACAACCAGTACAAACCATCATCCCAGGTCGATATAAGGAAAGAGCCATCGTCAAGAAAAATAAAATCGTTTATATTTCTCCGGGCCTTTATCAAGTGGTTTAGTACCGGTACATGGGGATCCTCGGACTTCAGATCTGCGAAAATTAAGCCATTTCCAGTGCAGAGTATAACATCCTTTGTCTTTGGGTCGAAATATATGCGGTTTATCCTTGTTGTGAATTTTTGCTCCTTTCCGGTTATGATATCCACAAATATTATGCTCTCTTCTGACTCGTCGAAAAGGTACAATCCTATATCTGTAGCCAGGTAGAAGTAATCTCCCCAAAGATGGACAATGTCCCATACTTCTAATATGCCAATATCGCCGAGTGAGATTATTCTGCACTCATTATTTTCTGTGTCGGCAATCCTCCATTCGTTCATGGTGAAGTAATAAGTTCCCGGCTTATTTGGACTCTCAGCAAAAGTGTGAATGAATCTTCCGGCGCAACTTGCAATGAATGAATCGATTTTCTTCTCAACCAATTCAAAGTCTTGATTCAGTTCAAGTTCGAATAAACCGTTATTGGAGGCTGCCCATATGGTGGAATCGTTGAGATAATGTACCCTTCTGATTGAAATCTCGAGAGCTTGAGGCTGATTCATTGCTGCTTTAAAATTTGATGGACCATAGGTCGCATACGTCAGCCCTAATGATGAGCCCATCCATACTCCATTTTCTTGAATATGAATCAATTGAGGAATGGTATTGTTAAGATGCTTTTGACAGATAATAGAAAGGTGGTGGTCCAACTGCAAGGATTCACTCCCTGGTCGGTAAACGGATAGCAATCCGTTGTGATCCTTAAAGTAGATATCCATATTCCAGAGAAAATCTCCCTCATCATAAATCCCCAGTTTGGAAGAAAATTCCCAACCGATTTTGCCAGTTTTAAAGTTCCAGATTGTTGCTGAGTCTCCAATGAACTCCAGGCAATTTATGGTTTCGTGACTTTCGCTACATCTGTAGAAGCCACTTATATCGGGATGTATCTGGTAGCTGAATTTATGGTCCCCTGACAAGCTGACCTCCACCATCTTTTTCTCTTCCTCTCTTTCTTGTTCTAAAAGAATGGATCCTTTTGCTCTCTGACCGAGGTATCTTGAAGGGAATTCTAAGTCTAATTCCCTTATTTTGTTCTTGTTAGATAGGATAAAGATGCGACCATCTACTGAATTAAGAAGGAGTTCAGACGTAGGAAGTTTGTCTAAGCTCCTAAACTGCATATTTTCAAATTTAGGTTGGTGATTGAACCAGTCCTTAAAGGGTATAAACTCATTGGTCTCCTGGGATAGGACTGCAATGTTTTCAGCACCCGGCATTGCCTCCTGGGATTGATGCCATACCCAAATACCGCCTTCCTTGTCCCGGGCAATTTGATTGATCTCCCTGAGGCGAAAATTCTCTACTTCTACAATGTCTATAACCCTTTGACCATCAAATGAAAAAATTTGACTACTGGTAGCAATCAGCATTTTTCCGTCCTTAATGTCAATTGCGGCAACGTAGTTGTCAATTACCTCCGTAGGAAATTGATAGTGGAAAACTTTTATCAAAGTGTCCCCGGATTGAATGGAATATTCAGTTAATTTAGGCTCGATTCGCCCATTTGCATAGGATGTACAGGAGACCAAAATTCCCCAAAATAGAGCCACCATTATCTTCCAGAAGAATTTGGTTGTTTCTGTTTCCATTGCGATTGCATTAGCAATTGAAGGTTTGAAGTTAGTCATCTTTAATGGCGTAGACTATTTTTTGGCGACTTTTTTATTAAACCACTTTAATTGCATCTTTTTTTCTGACTATGCCCGGTGAAGATGGTTCGATGAGAAATGCAAGATGCTAAACGGAGTCAATTTTTATTATCAACTCTTTTTGAACACTCTAAATATCATAAAAAAGTATTATCTTTGCTTTGTCCACAGCTAAATTTTAAAGCGAATGAACAAGCACCTAAAACTTTTCAAAGTTGGCCCCATTTTTTCAGTTATTGGGGATCAAGCATCGGAATTTAATGCGAGCTACTTTTTTCTACCGTTGTTTTACTTCTTTGTGCCCTTTCTGCTTATTTCCCAGATTTCCTTCTACAGTGATCCAACAACCACCGTCTTAACTGATGGATTTCGATCAGGAGTAGCGGTAGGAATCTCAGATCTCAATGGTGATTTTAGGGATGACCTGTTTAGGCAAGACAACGGTAGGCTGCTACATGTTGATTTTCAGACTGAGCCGGGAAGGTTTTTAAAAGTAGTAGATGCCATGCGAATCAGCAATCAAACCCAGTGGAATATTGTTAGTGCAGACCTCTCAGGTAACGGCCTTTTAGATATTGTATCGGCCGGAAATTTTGATGGAGTATTTATCTTTTATCAAATTGAACCCGGGATTTTTGAAAAAACAGAATTGGACGAGGATATCCACATTTATGCTCAAGCAGCCAATGCTTTCGACATCAACAATGATGGCTATTTAGATTTATTTATTTGCAATGACGACGGGATAAATCTTATTTTGGCCAATGATGGGGAGGGCAACTTTAGGGTTGAACCCGATTGGATAGATCTCGCAACGGTACCCCTTTCAGACAATTCCGGCAACTACGGAAGCCTATGGTCAGATGTCAATGGCAATGGGAGAATGGATCTTTATATTGCTAAATGCAAGGCCGGTGCTTCTGATCCTACAGATCCCAGAAGAGTCAATCAGCTCTTTATAAACATGGGGAATGGTGAGTTTGTAGAGAGTGCAGCCGAATATGGGATTGCGAGTGGCGCTCAAAGCTGGGCCGCAGATTTTGGAGACATCAACAACAATGGTCTTATGGATCTGGTCATGATCAACCATCCAAATGAGGTGGTGCTCTATCTCAATAATGGCGACGGAACATTTGAGGATATCACCCGTGAATCAGGTATTGAGAGTGCGCTTTACGGCATACAGGTTCAGTTTGCTGATTTTGATAATGATGGTTTTGTCGATATTTTGATCTCAGGATTTAATCACTACCTGTACCGAAATAACGGAGACAATACCTTTACCCCGATGGCGAATCCCTTCAGTGCGAATTCCATCTCTTCTTTTACTCTGGGAGATTTGAATGATGACGGCTTTTTGGACATATACGCTTCTTATACTGAGCTCTACAATTTGCCTCCAGGTCAGATAGACGATGCCATCTGGTACAATTCTGGAAATGACCATCATTGGCTGAGGTTCAAACTCATCGGGACTGAATCTAATCTCGACGGAATAGGTGCAGTAGTCAAAGCCTATTCAGCACTTGGGGTTCAAAGCCGTGAACTCAGAGCAGGGGAGAGCTTTGGCATACAGCGGTCTAACCTGCTGCACTTTGGAATGGGAGAAATCAAAACACTGGACTCTTTGGAAGTAGTTTGGCCTTCCGGTCAGGTAGATGTCTACTACGACCTTGCAACATCCAAAAAATATCTTATTACAGAAGGAATTTGCCTGTCACCGATTTTTGAACTTGAAGTAGATGGGGAAATTAAGCGTTGCAATCAAGAGTTGGTAACCCTCTCCGGCCCGCAAGCTGAAAAATACTTTTGGAGCAATGGTGAGCAGACCATGGAAATCACCACAAGTGAATCTGGTATCTTTTTTTTGAGAACCGAGGATTCAGAGGGTTGTAATTCCATCTCAGAGCCTGTTTTTTTGGAGGATTTGTCTAACTTTTCTTTAGAATTATCACTTTCAGGGGATATCCTCAAATGTGCTAAGGATGAACTAGAGCTGTATTCCTTTTCACCCTGGGATATCAATTGGTCTGATGGTCGATTGGGAAGCTCAATCACGATTCAAAATGCAGGAGCGTACTATGCGACTACAGGTTCTCTGACCTGTGGTACCTTTTATTCCGACACTCTTTTGGTTGATGAAGTTGAGGTGGTGCCACCGGTTTATACAGGTGAGCTGTATTTTGAAAGTAGCCCCATCTTACTGCAGGCCGAGGGCACCAATGTTTTATGGTACTCTGACCTGGAAGATGAACAAGCTCTTCATAGCGGCAATCAATGGCAATTGGATATCTCTCCCGGCGAATATGAGTTTTTCATCAGCAGTTCTGAGATATTGGCAGGGGAGGTGTATTTCGTCGGGAAGTCAGGATTTTCAGGTACCGGGCAATATCCCGCTCCTCATATCAATGGTGGACTTGTGTTTGATGCGCTGTTGCCTTTTAAAATTGTCTCATTGAAAATGTACAGCGAATTTGATGGTCCCAGAGTAATTAAAGTTTTGGACTACAATGAAAATCTGATTGCCAGCGATACGGTTTATCTCGAGGATGCTTCGCAGGGCAGGAGGGTGGCACTTGAGCTGGACTTGCCTGCAGGAAAGCAACACACCATTACAAGCTGCAGGGAATTCAATCAACAGGTTTTTGGAGTTAGCGGACCGCGACTCTACCGATCAAATCGAGACATGGACTTTCCATACAAAATTCCTGAAACAGTTGAAATACAGTCGTCAACCTTTGGCGCCCAATATTATTACTATTTTTACGATTGGGAAATAAAATTGCCTGATCTTGTTTGTGAGTCGGAAAGAAAACCGGTAATGTTTACGGTGGATACGGGCTCTTTTATTGAGGGAGAGGCAGATGTACTATTATTTCCAAAGCTTTATCCCAATCCTGCTACTAATATGGTTGAGGTTTATTGGGAAAGTGATTGCCAATATAATCGTTCTTTTTCGATTGTGGACTATAGCGGAAAAAAGTTACATATTGAAGTGATTCCGGCTGGTGTCAATTCATTTGCCTATGATGTCACCTCTCTTCTTCCCGGTCTTTATCATCTTGAATTTGTTGCCTGCGGAGTAGTTTACTCAGATAAGCTGGTTATTATTCACTGATGCCAATCAAAAATGCACCTTCAGGTTCAGTTGGAAATTGCCTTTTTTTGATCTGTTTCGAAAAACATCAGACTGCCAAAAATGTGTGAGCTGCCGATGGTACTCAATTCCTGCAGAAAAGCGACAATTTAACTCATACGCAAATCCCACGCCAGCTGTGAAATGAAAAGGCTTGATCAAGCCGTTAAAATAATACTGAGGTGGATAAGTGGATTCTTGGTTCTCCCAGTCTCCTGAGCCGCTAAATTGGGCTCGTAGATTTTTTGAGGAAGAAGCGTTGGTTCTAAAGGCGTATTCCATACCCAGCCCACCATGGACGCTTAGCTTTGGTAAAAAATAAAATCCTGCATTCAAAGCCATCCCGGTTTCCCAATAGGCCCCGAGTAATGTTTTTGGGGTTGTCCTGTAAAGAAACTCATTGGTTTGCGAACTTGCTAAACTGCTGTCCCATCCAGAAAGCTCCATAAAATCATCTAAAGATTTAGACTTGTTGAAAACAAAATAAGTCAAATTTGCTCCATAGGAAATGAACCATCGATTACTCAAGTCATTTGAGCGCATAATTCCGAGTCCTAAACCATGTAAATTATGTTGGCCATTGTTTTTGTAGTGCAATCCAAGCGCCCATGAGGATTTGCAATTTGAAAAAGGATTATTTGCTTTTTCCACTAAGGGGTTGGGTATGATCATTATATTTGACTGGTCAATCTTGATGTCATTCAGCGTCAAAATTGATGGGGGGTGGTTGGATAGTAAACTATTTATTGCATCGCCAGAGCTAATGGTATTGACTGCCCGGCCGGTCAAGGCATCCATAATGTCAGGCTCAGAAATATCGGATTGGTTTAAAGACCGAATTCTGTTGCTCTCTTCAAATTTTTCATTTTCAAAATTGAGGGGAGAATATTGAATTACATGATAAGCCTGGTGGGATGTAGGTTCATCAGTAGAATTTCTTACTTCAGTTTCTTGAAATTGCCCTGCATGCTCAAGGGCCTGGGTAGTAATAAGTCCGCTGTTAATATTTGCTTCTAACCAATCATTTTCAGGAATAAATTTAGTCTTGGCTTCTTCACTCCTCGCTGCATGTTCATCAGGAAATTCACCCGCTACTTTGGGGATGATACTAGGATTGTTTTCCCAGGGTCGTGGTTGAAGAACTATTCCTGCCAGAATCAAAATAATGCACCCGCTTGAAACGGCTACCTTTAACAAAAGGGGAATAGTTGAATCCGATTTTACAGGCATTTCCTTATCCAGCATACCCCTCATCTGATCCCATCCTTTATTTTTCAATGATTGTTCCATCAGATTATTTTTAGTTTTCGGTCCATTTCATCTCTTTGAGCAAGCTTAGCCTTTAATATTTTTCTGGCCTGATGCAATTGCCATTTTGAACTACCTTCGGGAATATCGAGTAATTCAGCTATGTCCGAATGCGAAAAACCCTCAATGGCAAAAAGGGTAAACACATCCCTGGTAATATCCGGTAATTGACGGACCATGTCGATCAAATCCTTGTAATAAAGGTCACTCAGTGCCTGAGGGTTGAGAATGAGTCGCTGGTTTACATGCTCAACGACCTCTGAGGACTTTTTTCCATTGCTTCTAGACCGATAGTAATCTGCTATGGCATTGAAAAGCAATCTTCTCAGCCATGCTCCCAGACTGCCATAGGCATGGTAGAGGTCTATTTTTTTGAAGGCTCGAAGAAAGGCATTATTGACAACCATCATGGCCTCTTCCGGGTCGTGTATCCGACTTTTTGCTATGCCGTACATCATATCAAAATGCCTTTTGTAGAAGACTTCTTGCAGGTCGCGCTTGTTTTTCCTGCAGCCCTCCAGCAATTCCTCTTCTGATATAGTGGAGTTATCTTTCATGGACTCCTAGATAATGACTTTCAGTTCTTTGCAAAAAAATATTTTAAAGGTACATCAAAACTGCCAAACAAGACTTTAATTCAAAAGGAAAACCCGATTGAGAACCCACCTTTCCATCGTTTGTAATTAACTTCCCTCTCAGAGAGTATCCATGAACGATTCGTGTAGTAGAAACCATGACCAAATAACATCCCTATATCCATCGAAATATTAAAGGCAGGCCCAAAGTTCCACTGAAATCCAAAACCAGGATTAAAATAATATCCACCCTTAGGCAGCCTCGCATTACCCTCAGGGTCACTTCGATAAATTGAGCCTGATGTAAATCCGCCCTTTATTAAATAGAAGGGGGTGAATACATGGTCGGTGAGATACCCCCTGAACTCTATTCCTATGGGAAAAAGCTTAAAGTCTTCTTCCTCGCCACCCAGTTTATATCTTCCACTATGCAAGCCCATTCCAAAGAATTGGTGAAATTGATAACCAAAAACAAAGCTCAATTCAGAATATTGTTCTGAATAGTATCGTCTGGCCTCCATTTCTCCTGAAGTAATTGCTGCTAGATTGGCGGCAAAATAAAACCTTCTTTCCCTCTTTACTCTTCTGGTTAGGAAGCTCTTTTCTGTAACCAGCCCAATTTCATATCGTTCAATTGCATCAAGAGAAAACCTGACATTTAAATTACTGTATGGATTCAAGTAAAGGAGAGAGTCTTCAGTGAGTTGAATGATACTCCCCTCAAGTATAGAACCATTTTTCAGATAAACCCTGTCAATAGGTAAATGGGGATTTTTTTGACCGAACCCAACCTGACCAACGGTAGCAATGACCAAAAAGACAGATATCAATCTGATGAAAAATAGGCTTAATTCAGTCATTTTATTCATTGTTTATGGACAAAAAGCTTATTTCTATCGGTTGTCTTGGGTCAAAAGTGTCAAACTGTCGGATGCCTCCATCGCCCGTTACAATAATGTGGTTCTCCGATCGGGCAATCACATCATATGTATGGCCAAACTTGGTATGGCTGAGTTTATTCCGGTCGATTTGATAATCGTTACTGATGTCAAAAATTTTGAGACCATCCCTGCCATCGCAGAGGAAAAGGGTGGAATTAACAATCGATAATCCATGAGGATTGGTCATTGGGTAGCTTTTCAGAAGCCTGGGTTGTTTAATATTAGAGATGTCAATGACGTCTAACTGGTTGGAGGCATTTACACAATTTACCCCATCTCGCAGAGTGACATAGGCCCTGTTTCCACTCACAAAAACCGGATCACATGCATTGGCATGGTTGAATTCTGCCAGGTATACAGGAGAAGATGGGGTTTGATTGTCGTAGATATACATTCCACGGTTGCCACCTATGAATAAATATTCGTTGTAGGGAAAAAGTGTTTCGATGCCCCAGGCAGTTTTTACCTCATTCACCCTTTCAGGTAGTGCCGGATTTTCAAGATCGAAAACATGCAGGCTGCGGTTGTCAATCCCGTACAAATGACCTGAGGCGATTCCCATGCGGGCCATAGAGCCGGCTATTCCCGACGGAGCTGATGAGGGAAGAAAGGAGTCAAAGGAGGAACCTCTGGTTGAAAATGGTGCAGAGCCATCCCAAAATGCATTAAAACTTCCTAGGTTATCGTGACAATCTACTTCCATTATCTCAACATGCTCTTCATATCCAACCAAAAGACCTTCTTCCATCCATCCCTGAAGATTGAAAACATTTTTCTCCCGTGCGATGAGTTTAGGGTTCATCCAGTCACTTACATCTATGGTCAGTAGATCGCTGTAACTATCTGCATAGAGGTAGTTTCCGGCCACGACCATATCTACATTGCCCGTTATGCCAATGAAATTAACAAAGTTCGGCTGTGAGGGATTGCGGTTATCAACCACATGGATACCTTTATTGATGTCGTTAATTAGCAGTAAATCACCGTAGAGGAAAATTTTTCCTGCATTTTCCAATTGCTCATGTTGGCTGATAGTTATATCCACCCGGAAGCTATCGGCATCCAAATAGATAGGAATGTAAGTTGTGAATTCCCTAAGTTCTATACATTCATCCTTCAAACAGGAGGAAAAGAACAAAATCATCATAGGAACCAATGCCAGGGTTAGCGGTAATTTTTTCATGTTTGAGAAATTTGAGATGAAGAAATGAAACCAATAAACAACCCAAAGACAGTGGCCTGTGGTATAAAGGTTGGAAATCGTTAAAAAAATTATAGATGGTTCCCAATTTGTCGCGCAGCCGGTATTAACGAAGGCACTTTTTTGAGTATTTTCATCTCTAATACCTGACCAGTATATACGATCAAGCTAAATGGATTCTCGGGACTGCATTCATTCAGCTTTTCTCATAATTACAAAAATCAAAAAAGCCTGGATTTCCCGGGATTGAATTTTTAGAAGGATGGTAGAGTAAAGCCATATTTTACCTCAGGCCAAAAAAAAGCAACCATTCTCCGGGGCCGGAAAATTGACATTAAGTATTGTTGTCGGCTGGTAGGTTAAGTTTGTAAGCTGTTGGAATATAATTGAATCGAATTAGGCTAATAAATAAAAACCTAGAATGGTGATGGTTATCAAAGCAACCAATTGAATAATGGAAGCAAAGTTTACAATCCTTAGCATTTTCGAATTTCAATAACCCTTTCCCGGCCTAATGTTCATCTTTTTCCCATGGGCCCAGACAGCCAAAATGAAGACGTCATTTTGGCAGCGAATTTACACAGTGGTCCCCGTAAGTACGCTTCACTGGTTTATGTAAACAGTAAAGGAGAGGAGGTGTGGAGGGACTCCTATATTGAAGAGGACTCTTACCGTGGGGAAGGCAATGCTAGGATTACGACCTTGTTAGACGGAGAGCACTTTATGCTCTCCTGGGTGATGGATACCCTGAATACGGAGGTAATCGACAGGGACAGCCCTAAGTTTATTAAGTACAATCTTAGTGGAGATATCGTGAATTCTTATAAGATTCCGGCTCCCTTCCTGGCCCCTGTAGATGTTTTTTCCATTACAAAGGCCATGAATGGAGATATTATTGCAACAGGAAGAGCGAGGGTTTCACAGTCTCCGGGGCACGGTGTGATATTTCGGTTTTCCCCCGATGGCGAGCTGCGATGGATGAAGCTGTATTACGATGGAGGGCACGGGGTGCATCACGATCCCACGCAGTTCGATCTGAATATGAATTTTTATGATGCGGTGGAGCTGCCGGATGGCAGTATATTGGCGGGAGGTCGCCGAGTGGACACAGTAGGACTTGGCTTTGCGAACATAAACGCCTGGTTGGTTCGGCTTGATGCGGACGGCAACTGCCTGGATCCGGATGCTTGTGGGCAGCTGGAAGTGACTGAGGTGGTGATCACCTCCAGTAGCGATCCAATGGTGGAGGTAGAGCAGATGTCGCTCTTCCCCAATCCCACCAGAGACCGGGTGTACATCCGTCAGCTTCCCGATGAGCCGGGTGAACTGTGGCTATTCGACTCCGACGGCCGCCTGCTGAAGACCAGGACGGAGGTGAGGACAGAAGAGAGTTTCGATCTGAGCGAATTTCCGTCAGGCCTGTATTTCGTAGAGTACCGATCCGGCGATGGCCGCAAGATAATACAGGGTAAAGTGCTGAAAGGAAAGTGAGGATTATGAAATAAAGGTAAATTGATCCCGGTCTGTTCAAATAGGCGGGATCAATTTTTTTCTTGGTGACTTAGTAATTCCTATCTCTCCAAACCATTGTGGATCACATGGCAGGCATTTATCTTATGCAATGTGTTGGCTGTGTTAGTGGGGTAGTTTGTCTCTGAGGAGGCCATATAGCCAGGTGCCTAAGAGAGCTCCGATAATGGCTATTGAAATGGCGTAGAATCCATAGCCCAGATTTACAAAAAGTGGACCCGGACAAGCACCCGTAAGGGCCCAACCTAAACCAAAGAATATTCCACCAATGATATACCTGGGCCAGGTTTTTTCTTTCGGATTGAAAGTGATGGGATTTCCATAGAAATCTCTCATTTTGAACTTCTTGATGAGAAATACACTTAAGGTGCCAAGTACAACCGCAGTCCCAATGATGCCATACATATGGAAGTCTTGAAACCTGAACATTTCCTGAATACGGAACCAGCTGATGGCCTCTGATTTGGCCATAACTATACCAAAAAGGATTCCCGCGACTATATAAACTATTGATTTCATTGTGTTTGTATTTTCTTGTAAGGGGGTAATGTTGTAATTACAGCCCAGCATTGATTGAGTGAATTAATTGAATATTATCGGAAGTAATAAATGAGTCATAGTCAGCCCGCCAATGAAAAATCCAATTACAGCAACCAGAGAAGGCAACTGCAAATTGCTGAGCCCACTGATGGCGTGACCTGAGGTGCATCCGCCTGCATATCTAGCACCAAACCCTATAAGGAGACCTCCGATAAAAAGGATTAAAAACCCTTTGAGGGTAAAGGCGTTTTCCATTCCATAAATTTCCATAGGCTGCAAACCCTCCGGTGCAGCGATGCCAAGAGCCTGTAAATCCTGGATGGTACTCTCAGCGATCTGAACAGGCTCACCAGTACTCAGATATTGATAGCTAATAAACCCACCTAAAACGCTCCCAACTAGAAACAAGAGATTCCAAAGTTGACTCCTCCAGTTGAAGTCAAAGAACTTAGCTGTTTTTCCTGCTCCACAGGCTGAACAAAGTGTTCTGAGGTTAGAAGAAAATCCAAAGCTTTTTCCGAGGAATATCAAAAAAAGCATGATGATTACTATTAGAAGGCCCGATATATGCCAGGGCCAAGGCTGCAAAATCCAATCCATATTTTCTCTCTCTTTTTAGGTTTATTAATCAAGGTGATAGGTGATCACCGGTTTGTAAAGGTTGTTAATTAGGCTTTCTGCAACAGATGATTTCAAAAGTCTTCCCAACCCTCGGCGTCCTTCTGTTCCTACAATAATCAAGTCCATATTGTTCATCTGATTAAAGTGGGTGATTCCTGTTTGGACGTCACGGTCTGCGTGAAAATGGAATCTTGGGCTTTCAAGCTCATTCAGTATACTAAAGTGCTCCATTTTTTCCTTAAGATGATCCTTGTCCAGGCTACCGGTAAGCACATACAGTAAATGAATATTGGCAGAAAAGCCTTTTTCCAGTACTTTTAGAAGTGGGATTTTTGTATCCGGCTTTTTTCCAAAATCATGTACAATCAAAATGTCTTTGATTTCAAGGTCTGATCGATCGCACATAAGAGAAAGAACCGGCACTTTACTGTATCGGGCTATGTGTTGGGTTTCAGTTCCGGTCAGCCATTTGCTTAATCCATGGGCCGAGTGAGTCCCCATGATCACAAGATCAAAAAGGTTGTCCCTAGCGTAATCTACAATGGTCTTAGTCCGGGGCCCGAACTGAATGTGAAAGCTATCCCCTTTTCTCTGCTCAATGAGTTCATTCATTTGTTCTTTTGCCATTTTGAGCCTTTCTTCTAGAAAATGGCTGTCTTCCCCCTCGCCCACCGTTAGTTTTCCCTTTGAATCTCTTTCTGTGTCCCCCCATTCAACTACATGAAGGAAGTGAATCTCAGCATTTTGTATCTTTTTAAACTTATCCGCCATCACAGTGGCGTATCTCGACAAATCACTAAAATCGGTTGGAATTAATATACGCATTTTTAGGTAAATTTTTGGTTGTTTATTTTTGCTCTGTTTCCTTTTTCAACACTTTCTATGGTTGGGAACCCAAAGACATTTGTCAGTTTTCAAGGACTCCGTTCCACCCCATCAACCCTCTATTGAGATTGTAGACATTTTCATATCCTTTTCTCGCCAGCAGCTTAGCTGCAACACTGCTTCTCGCACCACTTCGGCAGTAGAGTAAGTAGGATTTACTTTTGTCAAGACGCCCCATTTCATTTTGAAAGTTGGGAGAAGTAAGGTCTATGTTTACAGCATTTGGAATATGTCCCGAATTGAATTCTGCCGGAGTCCTGACATCGATAATTACCGATTCCCTGGAATTCATCTTAGCTGTAAACTCGCTACTGTCTATGTCACTGTACTCCGCTTTGGTCTTAAATAAATTAAACATGATTATCGTTTTTAAGGATTAGTACCGCCTCCGGTTGGTAATATTCCGAAGGCGGTAAGAAAAATATTTGGATCTTTTATATTTGGGCTACTGCGCAAGGGTACTTGGACAAACGTAATCCGTAACTGGGATATCTGTCTTTTTGATCGAATTGAATCCACCTTTAATATCGGTCAGATTGTTGAATCCTCGCGCTTTTAGAATACTTGCCGCAATCATGGATCGATAGCCACCCGCACAGTGGACATATATTTTTCCACCCATGTTTGAGAATTTTTCCATTTGATGGTTCAAAAAATCCAATGGAATACTGATTGCGTTTTCGACATGCTCTGATTCATATTCACCTGGTTTCCTCACATCAACAACAATGGTCTTTCCTGTCTGATATTCATTAGAAAATTGCACGGCATTAATAGAGTCAATAGTGTCAGTTTCAAATCCGGCCTCCCTCCATGCATTGAGGCCACCGGAAAGGTATCCAATTGAATGGTCGTAACCCACTCTTGCAAGCCTCGTCACGGCCTCTTCCTCTCTACCCTCATCTGTCACTAAAAGGATGGGTTGATTTATGTCTGTAATCAAAGCGCCTACCCAGGGGGCAAAATCTCCATCCAGTCCGATATTGATTGAGTTCGGGATGAATCCGGCAGCAAAATTTTCAGCTTTGCGGGTGTCTAATATCAGCGCTTCAGTCTCATTTGCAGCGGCTTCAAATGCTCTGGGTTCTAATGCTTTTAAGCCACTTTCAAAGGCTGTATCAATGCTTTGATATCCCTTTTTATTCATTACGGCATTTTTTGGGAAATACTGTGGAGGTGGCAAAAGCCCGTCTGTTACTTCAGCAATAAATTCGTCTCTAGTCATATCCTCCCTCAGGGCATAGTTGGTTTTTTTTTGATTGCCAATAGTGTCCCATTTCTCTTCTGATAGGTTTTTTCCGCAAGCTGATCCTGCGCCATGTCCCGGGTAGATGACAACATCGTCTGCTAATGTCATTATCTTATTTCGCAGAGAGTCAAAGAGATGCCCCGCAAGATCCTCCTTGCTGAGATCAGTTTTTACTGCCAGATCAGGCCGGCCAACATCCCCTATAAATAATGTGTCTCCAGAGAATATGGCATGGTCTTTACCATTCTCATCTCTAAGTAGAAAGGTGGTGGACTCCATAGTATGACCTGGGGTGTGCAGAACAACAATGCTTACATCCCCTAACTTTAGTTCTTCACCATCCTTTGCGATATAAGCTTCAAACTCAGGTTGGGCAGTGGGCCCAAAAACTATAGGAGCCCCCGTCGCTTTGGCTAAGTCAATATGCCCGGAAACAAAATCAGCGTGGAAATGGGTTTCAAGAATATACTTGATTTTAGCACCCTCCTTTTCAGCCTTTTCAGTATAGGGCTTGTAATCTCTCAAAGGATCAATGACAACTGCCTCTCCTTTGCTCTCAATGTAGTAAGCCCCATGTGCCAGACAACCGGTATAAATTTGTTCAACTTTCATGATTTAAGATTTTTAGTTCAGTATATTTTTAATTCTTGATGCAAAGATCAGAACAGCCTCATTAACCGTCTGTGACTATTGTCACATTAAAGGATGATTTGAGTAGGTTTTCCCCTTTGTGTTGATGGAATGGTGAGGAATCAAAGAGTTGAAAGGAAGATTCATTTTTGATCAAAAGTAAGGATGGGTGTCCATTTCCTCATTTCTCTCAACCGCCAAAAGCCAACAGCACATTGCAGCCAAAAGCCAATAGCTAGTTGAACCCACCTGGTAGAGGTATTGTATTTCCAGTCTTGTAAACAGCCAGAAATCATACTCTAGTAAAACCTCAATTTAAATTCCCAACCCAAAAAGGGTCATTTTTTTATTCATTTTCAGACTATTTTAGAGTAAATTTTGTCAAGGTTAGAAAAATAAGTGCGAAAATGAAGTTGTTTATCAGGGAGTTATGAGAGAGGGCTAAAAAAAAATTGCAGAATATAGTTGGTATATGAGGGAAATAGAACTACCTTTGCACTCGCTTTTGAAACAATAGTATAAATCTTTAAATATTAAGGCCGTGGCGAAACTCAGCTATAAGACCAAATCGATGCGAAAAGAAGATGTAGAACGCAACTGGTTTGTGGTAGACGCAGAAGGTGAAACAGTAGGCCGCTTGTGCTCCAGAATCGCTCATGTATTGAGAGGTAAGCACAAGGCGTGTTATACACCCCATGTCGATTGTGGTGATTATATCATCGTATTGAATGCCGAAAAGGTAAGGTTCACAGGAAAGAAAATGACTGATAAGCAGTACCTTTCTTACAGTGGATACCCGGGAGGACAAAAATCTATCACTCCTAAAGACTTGATGGCAAAGCATCCGGAGAGAATCATCGAAAAGGCTGTTAAGGGCATGCTTCCAAAGAATAAGTTGGGAAGAAGTATGTATAAAAAGTTATTTGTTTATACCGGTTCAGAGCATCCCCATCAGGCTCAGCAACCCGAACCATTTAAATTCTAATAGTATATGGAAATGATCAATGCACTGGGGAGGCGTAAAGCCTCGATTGCAAGAGTTTATCTCCGCTCCGGCGAAGGTAACATCAAAATTAATGGAAGACCGGTGGAGGAATATTTTCCCCAACTTCACATCCGCAATAAGGTGACGGAGCCCTTCGATGCTGCAAGCATTGAAAACTCTTTCGACATCCTCATCAATGTCAGGGGAGGGGGATTCAAAGGTCAGGCCGAAGCTATTCGTCTCGGTATTTCCAGAGCGCTGGTTAAAGTCAATGAGGACTTTAAGCGTCCGCTGAAGGAGAAAAAATTGTTAACCAGAGATGCAAGAGTCGTAGAACGTAAAAAATACGGACGACCCAAGGCGAGAAAAGCCTTCCAGTTCAGCAAGCGTTAATGGCCTTATTTATTTTATTATCAGAAAAATTTTTCAGCAATGCATACACCAACGAATGAAGAATTGTTAAAAGCAGGGGTGCACTTCGGACACATGAAGAAAAAGTGGAATCCCAAAATGCGCCCCTATATATTCATGGAGCGAAAGGGAATTCATATCATTGACCTAAATCGCACCATTGAATGCCTTGAAGATGCCGCCTATGCTATGCAAAATATGGCGCGCACCGGAAAGAAAATCATGTTTGTCGCTACAAAAAAGCAGGCCAGAGATATCGTTGCCAGTGCTGCTCAAAGTGTCAATATGCCCTATGTGACCGACCGGTGGCTCGGTGGCATGATGACCAATTTCTCTACTATCCGCCGCTCGGTAAAAAAGATGCAGAATATTGATCGTATGCTTGGAGATGGATCTTATTCCAATATTACCAAAAAAGAGCGCCTTACTTTGAGCAGAGAGAGAGATAAAATCAACAAAGTATTAGGTGGTGTAGCAGACCTAAATCGTCTGCCCGGTGCGTTATTCATCGTAGATATTGTTCACGAGCATCTGGCAGTGGGCGAGGCGTCAAAACTCGGAATTCCAACCTTCGGCCTGGTGGATACCAATTCGGATCCAAGGTTGGTCGATTACCCAATACCGGCAAATGACGACTCTTCCAAATCTATTGAAATCATTACCAATTTCATGGTGGATGCCATCAAAAAAGGTCTTGAGGAGCGAAAGAGCGTAAAAGAGGAGACCGCATCCAGCTAATTTCCATATCCATTTTTAACCCAACAAATATAAATCTATGAGTGAAGTAAAAATTTCAGCTAAAGATGTAAAAAAACTCAGGGACATGACCGGCGCCGGTATGATGGACTGTAAAAAGGCTCTGACTGAAGCAGAGGGGGATTTCGACGCCGCTGTGGATATACTCCGTAAAAAAGGTCAAAAGCTTTCTGCAAAAAGAGCCGAGCGCGAAGCTAAAGAAGGTGTTGTTGTCGCTATGGTCAACGACTCAAAGGATCACGGCGTAGTCATCAGATTGAGTTGCGAAACCGATTTCGTAGCGAAAAATGAAGAGTTTGTTAAGTTTGCTGAAGATCTGGCGAGATTGGCTATTGATAAAAAACCTTCAGACAAGGATGAATTGCTAGCACTTCCCTACAACAACATTACCGTTGGTGAGGCCATCACAGAGCAGGTTGGAAAAATTGGTGAGAAAATCGAATTGGCGAGCTATAAGTATTTGTCCTCCGAATTGGTTGTTTCCTATATTCACCACGGTAACCGTGCAGGTGTGGTGGTCGGATTGAATAAGACTGGAGATAAGGCCGAGGAGGCTGGCAAATTTGCTGCCATGCAGATTACAGCAATGAGACCAATAGCTGTGGATAAGGAAAATGTCGACGCTGATATTGTAGCCAAAGAGATTGAAATAGGCAAAGAGCAAGCAAGAGCTGAGGGCAAACCGGAGGCTATTCTTGAAAAAATCGCAATGGGTAAGTTGAATAAGTTTTATCAGGAAGCAACTCTTCTTAATCAAGCCTTTATCTCCGATCAGAAAACTTCTGTGAAGCAATATCTTCAATCAATGGAGCCCGGCTTGACAGTCACTGACTTCTGCCACCTTGAAAATGGTTGATGAAAATTTAAATTAAGCGGATGACTTGTCATTCGCTTTTTTTTTGCCCCAATTGCCGGAACTGAATCAAAACTATTATGAGCTTGAAATATAAAAGAATCCTCCTCAAATTATCCGGAGAGTCGCTTATGGGAGCGAATGGATTTGGTATTGATGCCGATATGCTATCGCATTACGGAAATGAAATTAAGAGTCTGATTGATAAGGGTGTACAGGTTGCCATCGTGATAGGTGGTGGCAATATTTTCCGGGGATTGCAGGCTGAGAGATCCGGAATTGAAAGGGTGCAAGGTGATTACATGGGGATGCTTGCCACAGTAATAAATGGTATGGCTCTCCAATCCCATTTGGAGCAAATTGGACTGTATACCAGGCTGATATCAGCTATCGAAATGCGACAAATAGCCGAACCATATATCCGTAGGAGAGCCATAAGACATCTGGAAAAGGGCAGGGTAGTGATTTTCTCCGCCGGTACCGGCAGCCCATATTTTACTACTGATTCAGCTGCAGCTCTTAGAGCAAATGAAATGAATGTGGATGTGATCTTAAAAGGAACCAGGGTAGATGGTATTTATACAGCCGACCCGGAGGTCTATCCCGATGCAACTCGCTTTGATAGGATTACTTTCTCTAAGGTTATCAATTCAGGCCTGAACGTGATGGATATGACTGCCTTTACACTCTGTAAGGAAAATGACCTGAGCATAGTAGTTTTTGATGTGAGAGTACCTGGAAATATGTTGAAAATTGTCACTGGCGAACCTATTGGGACCCTGGTTGAAATATGAAGTTTTGAATGAATATGGTGATCTTTAGCCTGTCAATTGGTGTCATTATTGAGAGCTTTAGGTTTTACTAACCCAAATTTTTAACCAATACCTTTTGTCTCATCTGCCTTTTTCAGCACTTGGATTTAATCCGCTTTCTCAATGG
This sequence comes from Saprospirales bacterium, assembly GCA_007695145.1. GTDB lineage: Bacteria > Bacteroidota > Bacteroidia > Chitinophagales > Saprospiraceae > PWJY01. Next base: position 88,788 of record REEI01000068.1, read on the forward strand.
AAATGATTACCGATTTTGAGATCGGAGTTTTAGATCGGTCCGCGTACTCGTCATAGGGCACAAGAGCATTGGCTTCTGGAAAGTAGGTAGCAACACAACCCGAAGGAATATCATATGGAACTACTATAAAACGATCCACACTGCGTTTTATGCCCTTGTAGTTTGAACTTAGGTTAACCACCTCTCTATTTTTTAAACCTGTTCGCACCATATCCTCCGGATTCATGAGGACCACCCTTCGCTCGTTGTAGATTCCCCGATAGCGATCGTCCAGCCCATAGATGGTTGTGTTGAACTGATCGTGGCTTCTAATCGTCATCATAATGTACTGTTCATCCTCTACTTTCAGAGTGGCTATGGGGTTCACTGAGAAATTGGCTTTTCCGGTATGGGTGTTGAACTGTCTGTTTTTAGGTCCATTTGGCAGGTAGAAGAAATCCTCCTTCTTGATTCTTTGGTTGAAGTTCTCAAAACCGGGTATAATTTGTTCTATGCTGTCCCGGATGGAGTCGTAGTTGTCTCTGTAACGGTCCCAATCCGGTTGCTTTTCGCGTTTCAAAGTAGCTTTGGCCATTTCGCAAATAATGGCAACTTCACTTTTTAGTTTGGGCGAACAGGGTTCCAATACCCCTTTTGAACTGTGAAGGACGCTCATGGAATTTTCCACTGTTACAAACTGCTCCCCGGATTTTTGTCTGTCTATATCTGTCCTACCCAGACATGGAAGAATGAGGGAAATTTCTCCCGGTGCGAGATGTGATCGGTTGAGTTTGGTGCTTATGTGCACAGTCATACGGCATGAGCTCAGGGCATCTCCCGTCAATTTAGTGTCTGGACCTGCCGATAAAAAGTTGCCTCCCATGGCCACAAATACCTTCAAAGACCCTTCATGCATAGCCTTAATAGCATCAACTGTAGCATATCCATGTTCACGTGGAGGATTGAAATGATAGTAGGAGCCGAGTCGATCTAAAAATTCTTCAGTAGGGGCTTCGTCTATACCCATTGTCCTGTCTCCCTGCACATTGCTGTGGCCTCTTACAGGGCATACTCCAGCGCCTTCTTTCCCAATTGCACCCTTTAGGAGCAGCAGATTGACTATTTCCCTTATATTTTGCACTCCGTTTTTGTGTTGAGTCAGGCCCATAGCCCAGCAGATAATGATGCGTTTTTTTGTTGCAATTTTCTCGGCTGCAAGCTCAATTAGGTCCCTTGAAACACCGGAGGCCTCAATACAATCACTAAGAGAGGTAGTTTCCAAATGGGCGATCAATTCATCGAAACCGGTAGTGAACTCTTCTATGAATTCCCGGTCAAAAACACTTCCCTCTTGCTGTTTTTCCCTTTCTAAAAGCAGAATCATTATAGCCTTCAGAAGTGGAATATCTCCATTGATTCGCAGCTGCAAAAACAAATCGGTTATGGTGGTACCACCAGTCAGTATTTTCAACGGTCTCTGCGGATTGGTGAATTTCATAAGAGCTGCTTCCGGGAGTGGATTTACGGTGATGACTTCTCCCCCGTTTTCCTTGCACTTTTCTATAGAGGAAAGCATTCGCGGATGATTGGTCCCCGGATTTTGCCCCATGATAATGAGTAAGTCCGCCTGGTGAATATCATTGAGAGTTACCGACCCTTTCCCGAGTCCAATGGTTTCGGACAATCCCACCCCACTGGATTCATGGCACATATTTGAGCAGTCGGGCAGGTTGTTGGTACCATACATTCTCACAAAAAGCTGATAGAGAAATGCTGCCTCATTGCTGGTGCGTCCACTGGTGTAAAAGGCAGCCTGATTGGGGTCTTTCAAAGCATTGAGTTCCCGGGATATAATAGAGAATGCACTTTCCCAATCAATAGGATAATAATGCCCTTTGCTCTTATCGTAGACAAGAGGTTCGCTCAAGCGCCCCAGCTTACCCAGTTCAAAATCTGATTTTCTTCTGAGACTTTCGACGCTGTTTTCCGAAAAAAAGTTACCATCAATCAAGTTCCTGGCCGCCTCCTCTGAGATGGCCTTCATTCCATTTTCACAAAATTCGCCCAATTTCGAGCGATCGTCATCCGGATCTGGCCATGCACAGCCGGGGCAATCAATTCCTCCTTTTTGGTTAAGCTTGAACATTGCCCTGGCCATAGCCCCCGGCTTCATGTAATTGATGCCGTGCTTCATTGCCACAACTATTCCTGTGACTCCAGCAGAATTGGTTTTCGGTTTTGTTGTCTTTATTCCCGTGAATTCTGCAGGGCTGAGATGCTTTTTTTCCTTATCTTCAGACTTTCCTTTTTTCATATTGTATATTGAGTGCCTTCGAAAGAATGCTAAGTAGCTCCTGCAATCCTTTCAGGATGACAATAAATGTTAAACTTATCCTTTTTCAAAAAACCAATTAAGGTCATTCCATAGACTTCAGCTAATTCTACAGCGAGCCTGGATGGAGCTCCAACTGCTGTCATTATTGGAAACCCGGCAATCAGCGCTTTTTGAACAAGTTCAAAACCCGCTCTTCCACTAACCGAAACGATTTTTTCACGTGCGGGGAGTTGATGATTAAGGGCCAATTTTCCAATGACCTTATCCATGGCGTTGTGTCTTCCAACGTCTTCCTCAAGTACCTGCAAATCGCCATTTACATCAAATGCCGCAGTGCCGTGTATCCCTCCCGTCAGATTAAAAACTCTTTGACTCTTGCGCATCACCTCATCTAAACTGAGGATGAAGTCAGAAGTAACAAGGGGCTTGCCATGCGTTGGAATGTATCTTATGTGGCCTTCCAATTGGTCCACCGAAGCTTTCCCACAGACACCACAACTGCTGCTGGCAAAAAAGTTGCGCCTGAATTGCTCCGGGTCGAACACAAAATTGGTTTTCAGTACAATAGTCACCGACTGATCATTCAACAATTGATTACTTGAGGCTTCGCCTATTTCAATTTGCTCAATGTGATCGATGGAGGGTACAATGCCCTCTGTAATTAAAAATCCGATGGCGAGTTCCTGTTCACTTCCCCTTGTCCTCATGGTAATGGACAAGGGATAATCCAAAAAAACTTCATTCGACCTATGGCGGATGATGATGGCAAGCGGCTCTTCGTCGGTTAATAGGTCCGATTCATGAGTAAAACCATTCTTATTAGAGTACTTCCAAATTTTTCGCATATTGGAAATGGAATGTAAGTGAGGCAAAATTGTTCTGCTTAGTAACCATTTTCAGGGCTACTTTTCCCAAAAAGCCTTTGCTCCCTTCATTTTCGGTGATCAGCTTAAAATCCTTCTCAATGATTATTTTTAACTCCTCACTATTGCCGGCTGACTGAATCGCCTCTAAATAAGGTTCCTCATTTTTAATCCAGGCTGAATAAGCATCTGCAGGTACAATTACATACAATATCCCATAATCCATGAATGCCTTGATTTTATCTGTCCTCATAATTTCAAACACCAGCTTGAAAAACTCGCTTTGGTCTGCTCCAATTTTTATTGATTTTTCCACAAAGGTTTTCCTGGTCAATTCCTCAGCATCGGGTTGGGAGATTCTGAGGATCAAGAGGTTTTCCTCCATTGAAATTCGCATATTTCAGAAATTTTAATAGTTCGAATGAGGTATTTTTTGACTACCTGATCGGGTCACTTGATGTCAAAATCTACTGCTATTTCATCAGTCAAAGGGTAGGACTGACAGGTGAGAATAAATCCCTGTTCCAGCTCATCCGGTTCCAACGCATAATTGACCTCCATGTCCACCTTGCCCCTAATAAGCTTGGCCCTGCAAGTTGAACAAACACCTCCTTTACAGGCAAAGGGTACATCTGCACCGGTATTTGCTGCTCCATCCAATAGAGTGGTACCTTCTTTGGGCATTTTATAGTTATAAATGTCGCCATCTATCCTAAGATTGACCCTTACAAAGTCACCGGTTATTTCAGAAGCCTTTGTGCTCTTTCTTTCCTTCGGCTTCATTCCTTCAGTGGTAAACAATTCAAAATGAATTTTTTCAGCCGGGACTCCCAATTCCTGGAGTTGCTCACTGATATCGACAATCATATTACCCGGTCCACAGATAAAAACCCCATCTACCTGATCTGGAGAGAAGAACAGGCGAGAGAATTTTTTGATCTTTTCACGGTCTATCCGCCCTTCAAAAAGGGGAATGTCGCCCTTCTCCCGAGAGAGAATATGATAGACTGAAAAGCGATTTAGAAACAGATTTTTCAAGCCTTCAATCTCCTCTTTAAACATGATGGTTGAAGAGGTTTGATTTCCATAAAAGAGGGTGAACCTGCTACCCGGCTCATCCTTTAATATGCTTTTTACGATGGAGATGACCGGGGTGATTCCACTCCCACATGCAATACCGAGGTAGTGATGCTTACTTTTCGAATCGACCTGGTGGACAAACTTGCCCATAGGTGGCATGATATCCAAGATGTCTCCTTCCTTTAGGTCTCTATTTGCATAGGTTGAAAACTTGCCTCCGGGCAATTCCTTTATGCCAACCCTCAGCACACCTTCGTAAGGTGCCGAGCAGATGGAGTAATTTCTCCTGACTTCCTTGCCATTTAATAGTGTCTTGATCGTGAGGTATTGACCGGGGATGAATAGAAAATCATCTATAATCTCCTCCGGCAATTTGAATTCAATAGCTACTGAATCTGCTGTCTCTCGAATTATTTTGGAAACCTCTGCGGTGTAAAACTTATTCTGCATTTTTTCTCATTCAACTAAAATAAGGCGTAAAGTTAACCAATTTTAGCGCTTGGGTCCATTTTTTTGTTTGTAGTTTCACCTAAGGACTTCTTATTCAATTTGCGCATTTTGACAATAGGCGAACTCGAAATATTCAGACTTTGCCCGATTAATTACAATCAGCAGGGGATTAGGTTTTGAATTCGTGACAGAAAAAGTGCTAAAAGGTTGGTATTGCACTTGAGGAAATGATTCCTTCGAATAAAATTGGCAGAGCCAAAGAAAAGCCTGTGGTGAAATTCGCATTAGATGAACACAAAAAGAATTAGACCAAATCTCTTTCATCCCATGTTTTCTGCTTTTCATGGGTTTTTCTTTTGAGTTCTTCCAGATCTAGTTTGTCGCTTGACTCCTGATCAGATCGGGCACCTTCCTCTCCGGTAAGTTTTCTAAGTCTTTTCAGTTCTTTTTGATAGGCGCGGTATTCCCAATCGGGAGACTGTCCACCAAACCCAAAAGCCTTGAGGTAATTGACTACCAACTCTATCACAAGTACAGAAATAGGAATTACACTCCACCAGAAGCTGGGGGTGAAGAGCCAATTAACTGCCACAAGGATCACTATTGCTGTGGTGTGGCCCGACAGCTTTTTGTAAAACTTTTTCTTTTGTTTCACTTTTTTCCTGGCAATTTCTTCTGCATTCATCAGGCTGATTTTTTAATCAAATTACGGGTGGAACTTCCGGCAGCAAAGGCCAATCCTCCGCCAAGACCTCCAAAAGTTCCGGTAATTAACAACAATCCCAGAAGGTTTACACCTTCGAAGATTCGACCTATTCTGGCAGTAAGTATGCTTTCGTTTTGTAAATCAATATAGTAGGCTTGCAAAAGCCAGGCTGCAAAAATACAGAAAAATCCGGTGGAAAAGGCTTTGATGGGTACCAGCTTTGAGCAATATCCTAATAAGAGGCACACGGGAACAAAAGACCACCAGGGGGAATACCATCCAACAACAATGGTGATCATAATGGTCAATAAACTTATGACAGCAAGCCTGACTTTCTCCATTTTTTAAAAATTGTAACTCGTAAAGGTAAGGATTGTCTGTTTTTCTGCAAATTTCGCATTAAAATTATTAAAAGTACGTAATCTGCCTGCTTCCATTCCACAATTTAGAAATGGCAACTTTCAAACCCAGGTATGCTCAAACTTTTTCAAGTTAAAAATACACTCATTTCTCCGGGCTTGTCCAGATACACATCTATGTTCTCCATTAAAGTAGTTGCCAGAGAGAGCCCTACATAATCCACCTTTACAGGGAAGCTTTTGTGTTTTCGGTCAACCAACACGCCTACACTCACTTTTTTTGGAAGTGCCTCCATGAGGCAAGAAAATGCATAAAATAGGGTCCTGCCTGTATTAGCGACATCATCAATTATCAATACTGTCTTTCCGGCTATTTCGGACTTGGGTATATTCAGCTCTATGGGGTGGTTGTTTGGAGAAGCCGGCTTGAGGCTGATTTGACCTGAAATCACTTCAATCAATCCAGTTTTTATCAACTCCTTCTCCAGAAGCTCTGCAAATCTCCTGCCATTGTTGTTGATACCTAAAATGTAAAGCGGTTCACTTTCAGGCTGCTCTTCTAGTATTTGGTATGTGAGCCTTACTATTTTTTGTCTAATCTGTTCGTTACTTAAAACTTTCATCTGCGATACTTTTTTCAGTCCGATGTTTCAAATCTGTATTTGACTGATCGATAATTTTAAAGCATTACTTCATCATCTTTTCATTGTTGAGCCTAGCCCTAAACTGTTTTATTGTCACCGGAGTCTTAACAACCTTTGATACATTGTTCTTTGATCATTGGATCCCTTATTGCAATTGTCTTCAAAAGTAATAATTTTTGGCGAACTACAAACAGGATTAATAGTTTTGGCCTTATATTAGCACATTCAATCAACTGACAAGGGAATGGAAATCGGACAGATTGTATTTGTAGTTGTGCTGTTGCTCACTTTTGGCTTTGCTTTTAAAAAGTACAAGGAGCTTATATCGACTATTTTCCTGGCTAAACCGGTTAAAGTTGACGGTCCGGTTTTCGAAAGACTGAAGAATATGTTACTGGTAGCCTTCGGTCAGAAAAAAATGTTTCAAAATTTCCTGCCAGCCATCTTTCACCTTTTTATTTATGTGGCTTTTTTGATTACACAAATAAAACTAATTGAGATCATTCTGGATGGGGTCACTGGCTCACACAGAATTTTTGCCGAACCTCTTGGAGGATTTTACACTTTTGTAGTCAGCAGTATTGAAATACTATCGGTTTTAGCCTTTGTTGCTACATTGATCTTTCTCTGGAGGAGAAATTTGTTGAAAATCCCAAGATTCAACAAGGCCGAAATGACAAGCTGGCCCAAATTGGACGCCAATATTATCCTGTTTGGAGAGCTTGTTCTACTTTTTGGTATTTTTTCCTACAATGGTGCTGATATTGTACTCCAACAGAGGGGCATGGAAGGCTACCCGGATACAGGTCCATTGGCGGTTAGTGCATGGGCAGGTCCCATCTTATTTGGCGGTCTTGAAGCAGAAGCATTGATGGCGTGGGAAAGAGCCGGATGGTGGATACACATCCTTGCAGTTTTAGGATTTATAGTCTATCTTCCCTACTCGAAGCATCTACACATCTTTTTCGCCTTCCCAAATACTTACCTCGCAAAGCTGAAGCCAAGGGGAGCCATGGAAAATATGCCGGAAATTATGGAGGAGGTAAAATCAATGATGGGTCTTGCGCCGGAGGGCGATATTGCTACAGACATGGACGAAATCCCCGAATTTGGTGCTAAGGATATTTTCGATTTGGATCGAATCAATCTCCTCAATGCCTACTCCTGTACAGAATGTGGTAGATGTACAGCGGCTTGTCCGGCCAATCTAACAGGGAAGAAATTATCCCCAAGGAAGATTTTAATGGATATCAGAGATCGGTCAGAGGAGGTGATGCAGAAATTGAAGTCCGGGAATAGCGAATACATAAGAGAAGACCTCAGGGAGAGTGCAAAAAAGCTGAGCCCCGAAAACTTTGATGACGGAAAATCGCTCTTTGATTACATAAGCCAGGAAGAACTCCATGCATGCACAACTTGCAATGCCTGTGTCGAAGCCTGTCCTGTTTTGATTGATCCTCTAGAGCCCATATTGAAGATGAGACGTTATGAAATTCTCACTCAATCCTCCGGTCCAGCTGACTGGACCCCCATGTTTACCAGTTTGGAGAACAACGGCTCTCCCTGGCAGATGAGCGATGCAAGAGATGCCTGGACGGAAGAGGATGAGGATTAGTATAACAATGATTAATCAAGAAAAATTATATTCCGGATGACTGGAAAAAAATTGAATGTAAGAACAATGGCTGAATGGGCCGCTGAAGGAAAAACTCCTGAGATTTTATTTTGGGTTGGCTGTGCAGGTAGTTTTGATTCCAGGGCACAAAAGGTCACTAAGGCATTTTGTAAGGTACTTCAGCAGGCTGGCATTGAATTTGGCATCCTCGGTACTGAAGAGAGTTGTACAGGAGATCCCGCGCGAAGAGCTGGTAATGAATTTATCTTTCAAATGCTGGCCTTGCAAAATATTCAAACCCTCAATGCATACGATGTAAAGAAAATAGTGACTGCTTGCCCGCACTGTTTTAATACCATTAAGAACGAGTATCCCGAACTGGGGGGCAATTACGATGTGATTCATCACACTCAATTGTTGAAGGAATTGATTGAGGAAGGCAGGATCAAAGTGGGCGAAGGAGAAAAATCCTTGAAAATGACTTATCATGACTCTTGCTATCTCGGTAGGATAAACGGCGAGTTCGAGGCACCGAGAAAGGTAATCGAGGCTTTGAATGCTGACTTCAAGGAAATGAAGCGTTCCCGTCGCAATGGCCTATGTTGTGGAGCAGGCGGTGCTCAGATGTTTAAGGAAGACGAACCCGGCAACAAGAGAGTAAATACAGAACGAGTTGAAGAAGCACTGGAACTCAATCCAGATGTCATTGTTGCCAATTGCCCCTTTTGTATTACTATGCTATCCGATGGACTCAAGGAAAAAGACAAACAAGAGGATGTAATGATATACGACTTGTCTGAATTGATCGTTCACAACAATAAATGGTAACCCCATTAAATCTATGAAAAAAAGTAATCAAGCACTCATAACGGAGCAATGGATGGAGCAAGTTAAAGACCTCCCGCTTGCATCCTACTCGCCCGAATCGCAGATTTGGATATACCTCTCCTCCCGAACACTCAACGAAAGCGAGTCCAGGGATTTGGACAAAGCCTTGAAACAATTTGCTTCTCAATGGGTAAGCCATGGAGATAAAATGGAAGCTAGCGGAGAGTTCCTTTTCAATCGATTTGTTGTTTTGTCAGCCAATGCAGACCAGCTTCCGCCCGGGGGTTGTTCAATAGATTCCTCTGTTCATTTTTTGAGAAGGCTTGAACACCACTACAGTGTCGATTTTTTCAATAGAATGAACGTTGCCTTCCTCAATGAATATGGGGAGGCTGACACTTTTCATCTGCACAGTATAGGGGATATGATTAAGGAGGGCACCATCACCCTGGATACTCCAGTTTTTGACAATACAGTAAGTATTGTAAGGGGCTTTATCGATGGGTGGATAAAGCCGGTCGAAAAATCCTGGCTCAAAAAATTTATTTAAAATTCTTTTGACTCCCGGACTGTTTTAATAGTTGAAGATTCGCTTTACAAATTTATTGGAGATGTTTGGAAAATTGAAGAAATGGTTGGGAGTGGAGGGTGTCAAACTAGAATTGGAAGCACCGACGGAAGTGCGTTCCGAGGACGAGAAAATTACCGGTAGGCTCCATTTTTACAGCATGAACCCTCAAAAAGTTACCTCTGTGCAACTGGTTTTCCTGGAGCGATATCGCCGGGGTAGGGGCAAGGATAAACTGATAGACGAGTATGAATTGGGGAGAATCGAAATGCAGTGCGATATCGAGATAGAGCCGGAAGTACCTGCAAGTGTAGATTTTGAAATGCCTTTCAAGGCCATTAAAAGTCGTATGGATGAGTTTGAGAAGCAAAACTTTCTTGCAAAGGGGGTTGCTAAAGTAGCCAAGCTAGCCAAAAACGTCAAATCCATTTATAGACTGGAAGCCCGTGCTACGGTAAAAGGTACCGTATTGCACCCGATTGCCAAAAAGGAGGTCAGTGTGATATTGTAAGTAAAATGAAGCAAATTATCGAGCTTCCAAAAGAAATTGCTCTTCCACAAAAGCGATGATTTTTTCGAGCTCATTCGGATCGAAAACTTCCCACTCCTGCTGTCGCCTAAACCATGTGTACTGCCTCTTGGCGTACCTCCTTGTATTTTTTTTTATCTGGTAGACGCACTCTTCCCAATTGATTTTCTGCTCAAAATAATCCACCCATTCGCTGTAGCCCACTGTGTCTACCCCTTCAAGCAGCCCTTTGTTGTAAAGCTCGCGAGCCTCTTTTTCAAGCCCCTGCTGTATCATCCAATCTACTCTCTTGTTGATCCTTTCATAGAGAAAGTCACGTTCCGGCAGCAGCATCAGCCTGATGGATTGCCAGGGTCTTTGGATAGGTTCATTTCTGAGGAAAGAGTTAAATGGCTCCCCACTGTAACGCACTATTGCTAATGAGCGGATTACTCTGCGTGGATTTTTACTGTCTATTTGTTCTGCCCGCTTCGGATCGAGTTTCTTCAACTCCTTGTAAAGTGCTTCTACACCTTTTTCTTTCAGTTCCTCCTCGATTTGAATGTTTATTTCTTCCGGGATCCTTGGCAGTGGATCAAGACCTCTAATGACTGCATCGATATAGAATCCCGTTCCCCCACATAAGATAGCTCTCTCTCCTTCCCTGAAAACTCTGTCTAGAATGGCAAGTGCATCGGTTTCAAATTGAGCAGCGGAGTACCTTTCTCCGGGTTGCAGGAGGTCTAGAAGGTAGTGTTTAACTAGCTTTTGCTCCCCCTCAGTGGCTTTGGCAGTTCCTATGTTCATCCCCTTGTATATTTGCCTGCTATCAGCCGAAAGTATAGGGCAGTTGGCCCGGGAAGCAATTTTTAGTGCCAGGGTAGATTTGCCGGAGGCGGTAGGACCTGCTATGATGAGTAGTTTGTTTTTATTCATTGATAGACTTCTGCCTGAGGCAAAGTTAATCACTCATCCAGCCAATTGAAGCTTTTAGAGATAATTCTTGGCTTCTCGTTCATCTTATTCTAAACATTTTTTCTGCATCTTCTTATGATTCAAAGGAGTGATAGTCTTGACTATTTACTCTTAAGGTTGAATTCAGTTAATAGCACCAAAATAGTGGAAGATTCATGTAATGAAAAATTCGATATCTAATATGCTGTTTGCAAGTATACTGCAGAAAAAATGTTTGAAATAGGGTTGCGAAATCCAGGATACATGCTTCTATTAAATCGGCTTTGAAAAAATAATGGAGGAAAATTTTTTAAACGGGTTTATTGCGCTAATTTGCAACTTTTTTAATGCTCCGGAAGAATCAGTGCCAAATGGATTGTCTCGGGTTCATAAGCGTATTTTATCAAGGGAGATCTTGCACTAAGTCTGACGTATGGATTGGAAAAGTCAGTCCGATTTAGCTGAAATGTAGAAGAGGAAAGAGATGTCGTATGGGTGAAACTGTAGACCGGAAGTTCATTGACAAATAAATAAAGAGTGCTGTACAGACTACTTAAAATTTGGATTAGGACCGGATATGCGATGTTCTTTCGCAGGGTTTATATTAGGGGAATCGAAAAGGTGGATGTCGACAGACCTTCAATTTTTGCGGTGAATCACCCATCTGCATTCTTAGAGCCGACACTCATTGCTACCCATGTATCCTTCCCGGTTCACTTCCTCACAAGAGGTGATGTTTTTAATCGCAAGTTTCTGTGGTTTTTCAATGCTACCAATCAGGTTCCCGTTTTTAGATTTAAGGATGGATTTAATCAATTGCGCAATAATCAGGACTCTTTTGAAAGGTGTTATTCCAAATTGTTAGATGGGGCCAAGTTGCTCATTTTTTGTGAAGGCAGTATGAAGTGGATAAAAAGGATGAGGGGGGTGCAACCGGGTGCAGCCAAACTAGCCTTCGGTACTTTGGAGTTAAGGAGTGACCTTCCCCTTGTCATTCATCCGGTGGGTGTAAATTATGATGACCATACCCGCTTTAGGTCAGATGTTATGGTTGAGATCGGTGACCCAGTGGAAGTGGCTACATTTTGGGAGGAGTACAATGTAAATGGAAGATCAGCAATTAAGGCGCTAACCGCTGAGGTGCACAAAGGCCTCGCTAATAGTGTACTGCATATTGAGCGTGATGAGGACTTGAAACGAGGAGCACTTCTTTGGGATGTTGTAAAAAATGATTTTCTCGCAGGTGGAAGAATGAAGCAGATTTTTTCAAACCCTTTCACAGCTGTGGATGCTGCCCTAGAGTGCCTGAATGATCGCTCAGATATAAAAGCGTACTCGGACATTAAAAATACGATTGATGAATATGCTGAATTGGCCGATTGTCAAGGCATTAGAGATGATCAGGTAATTCGTTTAAAAAGTGGGAAAAAAGTACCCGGGGCATTGCTCGAATTGATATTGATGCCTTTTGCCTTGCTCAACGGTCCACCCCTCCTATTTGCAACTTTTGTGAGTAGGATTGCTACTCCAAGTGTTGAGTTTTACTCAAGTGTTCGCATGGTACTTTTTACTCTGTTCTACACTTTTTATCTTCTTCTCCTCCCGTTTGTGTTTGTGCTCCTTTCGATCAATTGGTGGTACTTTGTATTCATCCCAATTGGCGGTTGGCTGTACTTGCAGGTACGGGGATACTTCAATGTTTTCATTAAATCACTGCTGATGCCAAAAAACACAAAAGATAAACTCCATGAGAGGAGAAATAAGATATTAGATTATTTTGGTACTTTTGGCAGAGAAAAAATATCTTAATGGGCTCAAGCACCGGGTTAAAAAATGTTTGGATGAGTAAATATTTTAATATATGTCTATTGGCAATTGTTGCCTTTTGGTTTGTCGGATGTGCGGAAAAACAATTGGAGGAAGATGCTGTCAAAGTTCCGGAATATGTTATGGTAGTGCACGGTGGGGCAGGAGTGTTTGATAGTGGCAATATGCCTGAAGAGCGCAGGAAAGCTTATTATTCCGCCATGGAAGATGCTCTTGATATTGGCGAGAGCATACTTAAAAATGGAGGTCGTGGCCTGGATGCTGTAACTGAGGTCATTATATTTTTGGAAGATCACCCGATATTTAATGCAGGTAGGGGTTCGGTCTTTAGCAACGATGGTATCAATGAGTTGGATGCGAGTATAATGGCCGGAGCTGACCTCAATGCAGGTGCTGTGGGAGGAGTATCCACTGTCAGGAATCCGATAGTGGCTGCCAGAAAAGTAATGGAACAATCAGACCATGTTTTTTTGACGGGAAGAGGAGCAGAGCAGTTTGCAGCTTCAGTAGGTTGTGAGATAGTTGACAATTCATTCTTTTTCAATCAGGAGCGCTTTGACGAAATGATGAGAGTGAGAGAGTCTGTGATGAAGGAGAAGGAAAATAACTCGGATAGAGGCACGGTCGGAGTTGCTGTCCTGGACAGCCATGGAAATTTGTATGCCGGAACCTCAACAGGTGGGATGACCAATAAGAGGTTTGGGAGAATTGGAGATTCACCCATCATTGGTGCCGGTACTTATGCAGATAATAAGGGCGTGGCTGTGTCTTGTACTGGTCATGGTGAATTTTTTATTCGATATTCCGTAGCTCACGATCTCAATGCACTCGTAAAATACAGAGGAATGAGCCTGGATTCAGCGGCTAATTATATCATTCATGAAAAACTGGCAGAGGCAGGAGGTGGTGGTGGATTGATTGCGGTGGATGCCAAGGGAAATTACTCCATGCCCTTCAATACTTTTGGAATGGTAAGAGGCGTGGTCAAGCCCGGCTACCGCAATACCGCAATTTACGATTGAGCATTTTTTTCTGCACCTTCTACAACGAGCACTATTTCGCCCCTTAGATCTGCCCTTTGTTCCAATTGCAGATTTAAGTCTTCAAGGGTTCCATGGATGACTTCCTCATGTACTTTAGTCATTTCTCTACAAATGGAGGCCTTTCTCTGCGCTCCACAACATTCAAGCAATTCTGCAAGGCATTTTTTAATCCTGTGAGGGGACTCAAAAAGTACAAAAGTCTCATGAAGCCTCGACAAATAGTGCAATCTGGTCTTCCTCCCCTTTTTGTGTGGTAAAAATCCTTCAAAGAAAAATTTATCACAGGGTATGCCCGAACCTGTAAGGGCAGTAATAACAGCACTCGCTCCAGGCAGCACACTCATCTCAATTTCCTCTGATCTGCATGCCCTTACCAATAAAAAACCCGGATCTGAAATTCCAGGACTTCCCGCATCTGTCAGTAGTCCAATAATACATCCATTTCTAAGATCCTCAAGAACTTTGTGTATTTGCCGGTGCTCATTATGAGCGTGGAAGGGCACCATTTTGTTTTCAATGCCATAGTGGTTAAGCAGTCTGCCAGTTACCCTACTGTCCTCTACCAATAGGTAGTCCACCTCACCCAATAGCCGGACAGCCCTAAAGGTTATGTCTTCAAGATTTCCTATTGGAGTTGGGATAAGATAAAGCATTAAAGCCTCTTGATTGATGTATTATATCTCGGTCAACTCAAACTCATAGTTCTCCATGATGAGGTTGGCCAAAAGTTTTTTACAGGCCCGATCTACCATTTTTTCTGCCTCTACCCTTGAAATAGCACTTAAGTACATCTCGATATATTTTCCGATGCGGACATCCTCAACAGTATCGATCTCCAGGTTTTTCATGCTTTTAGATACAGTTTTTCCCTGAGGGTCCAGTAACTCCTTTAGCGGCATTATCTTTATGGATGCTTTATATTTTTGCATGATCAGATTGATGAATTTTTACGACGCAAAGCTAAGAATTTATTGGTGATAATAGATAATTTGCCAATGGAGGGAAAGCAATGGCAGTTTTTTAAACCAGCATGCTTCACATCCTAAAAAAATTGGAAAGGAGGGAAATCCCAATGTACATCAGCATAATGTAAACCAATCCATTAAGTCCGAAAATTAGAAATATTGCAGCTCCCAATAACAAGATTAGGTACTTCCACTTGTTTTGAATAAACCCCAAACCCTTAAATTTAAGAGATTGGAAAGTGAGAGGGGAAACCATTAATAGGGCAATAACCACTATGGTTGCGACAAAAGCTAGGGTGGGAAGTTCCGATATCCAGGTAGCGCCATCGTAATAGATTATATTGTAACAAACGGCCATGACTAACAATCCGGCGGCGGGACTCGGCAGTCCGCTGAATTCCGAAGAAGGTTCTGCTATGATGTTAAACTTTGCCAACCTTAAGGCTGCACAGCTAGTGTAAATCAAACACCCTAATGCTACTGGAATCAGGTGATTGGAATCAATCTGGAGGAAGTAGAAAAGTACCACCGGAAAAACACCAAAAGTAATAAGGTCTGCCAGAGAGTCAAGTTGTACGCCAAGAGGCCCGGAAACACCGAGCAACCTCGCTGTCATTCCATCCAATAGATCTGCCACCAGGCCAACTGTAAGACAAACAAAAACCCATTCAATATCTCCTTTAACAGTTAGGAGGATACCGGTAAGACCTGCCATTAAGTTAATGATGGTCAGGATGTTGGGAATGTTTGACTTAAGTATACCTATCAATCCGGACATTGATTTTGGTGCGAAGTTAATGAATTATTCAAGTTTAACAATTCTTCTCGCAGGAAATGAATAGAGTATTAGATATTGAGTGGCAGTTTACAATGGCGGAAAACAGGGCTAAAGGATCAGGTTGAGAGGAGTGAAATCGATCCGTTTAAAGAAGTGTTATCTGGTAGCTCTTTCCGGTGTCACATTAAAGGCTGTCATGTTTTGGCTAAAAACGTCTTCTCCACCTAAAATTTTGCAAACTCAGTCGATAGCAGTTCTCCAGTCATAGCATTTGGACTCAAGTTTAATCGATTAGCATATCTTTGCACCGGATTTTGTCTGGGAATCGGACTGTTAAAGCCTTAAAGGACTACCAAATTTTTAACGCCAAATCCTTGAAGACCGGATAAAATGCGGGGTGAAGGAACGCGAACCGATGCGCTGATTATTTGAATTCTTATGGAGAAATTTAAGGGAGTTAACTTTTTCCTTGTACCATTCAATATTCTTTTATCATCTTTTAAACTTGGCTTTAGGATCCATTTAATGGTCTTAAAGCACTCGATTTATTTCATTCATAAAGGAGTGCGAAACTTAAGAGAGCAATTATAGCCTGAAGATTTCAATGCAGCTATATTTTTCAAAGGTGACGTCAATTGGTGCCCTGAAATAAGTCGCTGGTAATCAATACAGTGATGAGTTGAATTTTTTTGGTCTTTTCTTTGCCGTGAAGAACTAACTTTCCTTTGATATACCATTACTAATTTTCAGAAAGGGCGGCAATTAGTTATGGGTAGGGTAGTGTCAGGTTATTGGGTTTTTCTTAATCGTAAGGGGAGATTGAAACTGAGGTTGATCCTCTGGCTGGGTTTGGAGGTCGATTGTTTTACGGCTGCTGAAAAAAGTTAAAATTTTTTTTATCTCCATCCACCAATTCATTTTGAAAAATAGTCCTATAATTGTGATTTCGGAAACGGTTAATCCTGAAGGTAGGAATCGCCTGCTTTGATTAATCGTGATTACAGATATGAGGCAAAAGAGCAGCTTGAAAAAAAAATGCTTATATTTGCTCAGTTTTTAAAAGCATGTGTAAAAGAGTAAAAAATACTTTTTCATGAAGATTGCAATCAATGTTGTATTAGTTTTGATCATAGTCGGCCTGGTATACCTTCTAATTGATTCTATTCAGGAACCCATAGAGTTTCAGGCGGAGAAAGAGAGGAGGTCGAGGGTGGTAATTGATCAGTTGCGCGACATTAGGGAAGCTCAGAGGATGTTCCGCGATATCAGAGGTGTATTTTCCAATGATTTTGACACCCTAATTCATGTTCTAAAAACAGACAGCTTTAACCGTATTGCGCTTATTGGGGATCCAGACGATCCTACCGGTGATGGTTTTATCCGGGATACTACCCGCATTAGTGCCATTGATTCAATTCGTGCAATTGGTCTTGACCTCGATAATCTTCCTTTTGTCCCGTTTACTGAAGGGGTGCGTTTTTATATAAATGCAGACACCATCACTTATCAACAGACGCTCACAGCTGTAGTTGAAGTGGGTGTAAAATGGAAGGAATTCATGGGGCCATATGCAGACCCTTCTTACAGAAAGTATGACTATAGATACAATCCCGAGGGCGTACTGCGATTCGGTAGCATGAATAACCCAAACCTCTCCGGAAACTGGGAATAAGTTCAGATGCTCCTAAACCGCAGTGATGATTTTTTTGCCAGAAATACTTCTTATAAGGCCCTTTTTATTGGCCACAGCAGAAGCTATCACCTGATTATCTATGCCGCTTCAGAATATTCACCCGGTGCTGTGTATGAATTCAATGGAGCGAATAAGGAAATGGAGCTACTAGAAGTTCTCGACACTCTGAAACCACAAAGCATCCAAGTTATTTCCACTTCACTGGAATACAATCTCGTGCCATTAGAATTGGTCACTGGTAAAGATGACCGGTCTTTTTTGAATGAACTGCCTGGGGAATCCGAAGCAGAGATAGTCCTCAGAAACGAAATCCCTGAGATGGGGCTCAATTTGGTTTTTTCAGTAGATTCCGGCGATTATGAATTTCTACATTCTTTAAGTAACAATCGAGGTATCGCACATCTTTCGGCTGAAATGATCTCTAATTTGCCACATAAGGATTTTTCTGCGATATGGTCAAAAATTGTCATGTATATTTATAATGGTCACCTATTTGTTTTAGCTCAGCGCCATTCAGACTTGGTACTTTCCAATACTTTTCAATACGATACTGCAGAGGATGTTTTATATTACATCCTGTGGTTGAAACAAGAGTTATTTGAGGACTTTGACGAGCTGCCGGTTTTTGTAAACGGATTTGTTGCTCCTGAGTCAAAATTGGCCAGCAAATTGAAGGAGTTTATTCACCCTCTTTATTTTGGGACTTCTATGAAGAAGAAGGCTCTTTCTGCTGACGAACCCTATCCTGATTATGTTTTGGAAGCCCTTTTGCGGCACTGATTAAACCATCATTTTTGCCATGCGAGTAATAAGTGGAAGATTTAAAGGACGAAGGTTTCATCCTCCAGCTGATAAATGGCCGACGAGACCCACTACAGACTTTGCGAGAGAAGGACTTTTCAATATCCTTGAGAATCGCCTTTTTTTCGATGAGATTAATTGCCTGGATTTGTTCGGTGGTACAGGCAGTCATTCTCTTGAACTCATCAGTCGCGGATGCAAAAATGTAACCTATGTAGATATGCACCTGCCCTGTATAAAGTTTATCGAAAAATTAAGGGATGAATGGGGTATTGCGGATGAACTCGAGGTGATCCGTATGGATGTTGAGCAATTTCTACTATTGGGGAATAGAGGTCCATATGACTATATCTTTGCAGGCCCTCCTTACCCCTTACCCTGGTTGGACAAAATTCCCGATAGGTTGTTTTCATCCGGCCTGCTTGCTGATGAGGGCCTTTTTGTGCTTGAGCACAATCCCAATCATGATTTTTCAGATCATTCACAATTTTCAGTAGTGAGAAATTACGGTAAGACTTTGTTCAGTTTTTTTCAATAAAGCGGGTAGTTTTTTTAAAAATTAATCCCTTTTAGTCCGGTAATACAGGTGGAAAATCGCATTTTTACATTATATTTTAAGAGCTATGTCCAAAACTTTGTCAATTATTATTCCCGCTTACAATGAGGAGAAGACCATTGGAGCTATTTTGAATGAAATACTAAATGTTGAGCTGATAGGTGGCTTTCAAAAGGAGATAGTGGTGGTGAATGATTGCAGCAAGGACAATACGGTGCAGGTAGTTGAAGAATTCATCCAAAATAATCCAGAACTGAGAGTTCTGCTTAAGAGTCAGGATAAGAATATGGGCAAGGGTGCAGCTCTCCACAGGGGAATAAAAGAGGCTTCTGGAGATTACTTGATCATCCAGGATGCCGACCTTGAGTACGACCCGCATGAGTACAATTTTTTGCTAAAACCCATAATTGGAGGACAGGCAGATGTGGTTTACGGCTCGAGGTTTATGGGGGGGAATCCACACAGGATTCTGTTTTTTTGGCATTCCATTGGCAATAAATTTTTGACCTTCTGGAGCAATGCCTTCACCAATCTCAATCTAACCGACATGGAAACCTGCTACAAGCTTTTCAGGGCAGATATTATTAAATCGCTCGAATTGAAAGAAAGACGTTTTGGATTTGAGCCTGAAGTAACTGCAAAGATCTCCCGAATTAAGGGAATCCGAATCTATGAGGTTGGAATCAGCTATTATGGAAGGACTTATGAGGAGGGTAAAAAAATTGGCTGGAGAGATGGAGTCAGGGCACTTTACTGCATAATGAAATACGGTCTTTTTAGAGCCAAATAATCTTCTGATTAATGCTTCATTGTTTGATTGGTAATCTTTTCGTAATTTTGACCCTCGATCAAACAACTGAATGTTTCGTTTGCGTTAACGTTCCTGAAACAATCAGCTATGGATGATTTGACAGGTCCGCGGGTCCTGTTTTTTTCCAAAAATTAAATTTTTAACAGATGAAATTTTTTTTGATGCTTTTAGTATTTTCCTCACTCAGCTACGCTACTCTGGTGGCAGAGATTAAGACTTTAAATGACAACCCACTTTTAGAAGAGTTTAATACTCCGCATGGAGTGCCACCCTTTGATAAAATAGAGGAGGAACACTTTATGCCTGCTATTTTACAAGGAATTGAAATTCAGCAGGGTATAATCTCAGCTATTGTTGAAAACCCGGAGCCCCCAACATTTTACAATACCATTGTGATGATGGATAACAGCGGGGCTGTGCTTTCAAGGGTGCTGCTGGTATTCTACAATCTGGCAAGCGCTAATACCAATGAAAAACTTCAGGCAATCGCTCAGGAGGCAGCGCCAAAACTTTCTGCCAATTCTGATGATATTATCCTGAATGAACAACTATTCGAGAGAGTGAAGGCTGTGTATGAGCAAAAAAACGATCTCGGACTCGATCCCGATCAGTTTAAATTACTGGAAGACACCTACAGAAGTTTTGTAAGAGGTGGTGCGTTACTTTCTGAAGGCAAAAAAAATAGACTTAGGGAGATCAATAGTCGAATCTCAGTTCTAACCCTCCAGTTTGGAGACAATGTACTTGCTGACGTCAATAATTGGAAACTGGTGATTGATAATGAGGAAGAACTCGCCGGGCTTCCACAGAGCATTCGCTCAGCAGGAGCAAAAGCGGCAGAGGATGCCGGGTTGGAAGGAAAATGGGTTTACACCCTGCATCCACCTAGTGCCTTGCCCTTTTTAACCTATGCTGAGAATAGAGACTTGAGAAAAAAAATGTTAAAGGGCTATGTAAATAGAGGAAATATGGACAATGAGTTTGACAATAAACAAATATTGACTGAAATTACCAACCTCAGACTTATGCGAGCCAACATGCTTGGTTATGAGACGCACGCACATTTTGTATTGGAAGAAGGCATGGCGAAAGACCCTGAAACAGTAAATAATTTACTTGAGCAATTATGGGATCCGGCCTTGCATGTGGCTGAAGAGGAGAGAAGAATGCTCCAGGAAATGGTTGACAAAGATGGCCATGACTTTGAATTGCAGGCCTGGGATTGGAGATACTATGCTGAAAAAGTAAGGCTGGCAGAATTTGATGTTGACGATGAAGCGCTGAGGCCCTACTTTGAAGCGAATAATGTTGTCAATGGAATGTTTGAACTGGTCAACCGCCTCTGGGGTATCGAATTTAGAAAAGTTAATCATCTTCCAGTTTACCATGAAGAGGTTGAAACTTATGAAGTTTATGAGGAGGACGGTACTTTGCTGGGAGTGTTTTATATGGATCTTTTCCCACGTGCCAGTAAGAGATCAGGAGCATGGATGAGCAGCTTCAGACCACAGTCTGTAGATGAGGATGGCAATCGAGTAATTCCAATAGTTACGATAGTCTGCAACTTTACCAGACCTAGCGGTGATCGCCCTGCATTGTTCAGTATCGATGAAGTGACCACCCTCTACCACGAAATGGGCCATGCCCTTCACGGTCTGATGTCTGATGTGAGGTACAGAGGTCAGGCTGGTACCTCAGTTTCACGGGACTTCGTTGAACTTCCCTCCCAAATAATGGAGAATTGGGTGACTGAACCTGAGGTGCTTGAACTCTTTGCCTTCCACTATGAGACAGGGGAACTTATTCCTGCGGATCTTGTGGAAAGGATGGAAGAAAGTGCTTTATTTGGTACGGGTTTTAGAACAGTAGAATATCTGGCCTCTAGTTGGCTGGACATGGCGTACTACCACCGTACTGAGCCATTGGAGAAAGACATTAATTTGTTTGAAGAGGAATTGTCTAAAAAGATCAATCGAACTGAGGCCATACCCTTTAGGCATGCAAGTACTCATTTTCAGCATATCTTTAGTGGCGGCTATTCAGCAAACTACTACAGTTATATTTGGTCAGAAGTGCTCGATGCAGATGCCTATTCAGTATTCAGAGAAAGGGGATTGTTTGACAGAGCGACTGCTCAATCCTTCAGAGATCACATTCTTTCGACTGGAGGAACTGCCGACCCGATGGAATTGTACAAGAGATTTAGAGGCTCTGAGCCGGACATTCAGCCCTTATTGGAAAGAAGGGGACTTGTTCAACCTTAATTTGGCAATATAGTCTTAGAAAAACTTTTAGCCCCGGAGACACAATTGTGTTCGGGGCTTTTTTGAATCCCCCGGGAAACTGGCTTTTTATGAAAAAATTGACCCTTGAACAACTGCAACGCCTGAGTGAAACTGAATTCAAAAGAGCACCCAAGCTGCCTATTGTGCTCATACTGGACAATATCCGGAGTGGCTTGAATGTCGGATCGCTCTTCAGGACTGCTGATGCATTTAGAATTCAGAAAATCTATTTGGTTGGTATTACTGCTCGACCACCGCACAAAGAGATATTGAAAACGGCACTTGGTTCAACCCAAACGGTGGATTGGGAATATTGTAATGATGGGGAAAAACTGCTGAAAAAACTAAAAGATTTAGGGTACAAAATCATATCCATTGAACAGGCAGATCAGTCAATTAGTCTTGAAGACTTTTTTCCGGCGCCAATGGAAAAACATGCCATCATCCTGGGGAATGAGGTAGGTGGAGTAAGTGAATCCCTTTTTTTAAACTCAGATATGGTCATTGAAATACCTCAATTTGGTACCAAACATTCTCTCAATGTTGCTGTATGTGGGGGTATAGTCATTTGGCAGATGGTATCAAACAGCCTTGCAGGTTTAAAGTCTTAAAATTTGACCCCGAGTTTCCTCTGGAATTTTCCCTCGATCCATTATTGAGTAACTAGTAAAGAGCTTCAGTTCTTCCTGATTTCATCAGTTGTTATCTAAAAGCTTTGAGAATTTGGTTTGGGATTTGCGAAATAGGTAGGATGTTCAGCTAAAAAATCACTCTATAAACCTTCCGATCATCAATAAAACTTTCGTCCCTAATCAATTCATTCCAATAATTTTACTCAGGCTTCTGATGGGGCTTGTAAGATGTCTTTCCTTTTTTTTAAACCTTGCTATTATAGCTCAATGCAGGTGAAAGGGCGAATTATGTTGACAAATTCATTTTTTTTCAAAATTTATCCTTTTCATTACCTCATATCCCAGATTTTTCTATATTTTTAGCACAATTTATTTTTTTATTGAATAAATCAGTTTCTACTAATACTTTGGACGCATCGTAATTTTGACATTGATCGACCAGAGTAAAGCGAGTTAAAGGAATATTGGATGATAAGGTCATTGAAGAAAAGTGAGATTTGCAATGGAATAATTCATACATCATAAAAACTCATTAATATGAATACCACTATTTACCCCTATGTCTTTCAGGCCCTTTTATTAGGTCTACTTACAACAATTCCTGCAATTGGTCAAAACCTGATCGAAGGAAGTCACCATCATTTGAAAATTTTAAGTCAAAATTCGGCCGAGCGCTATATATTCCCCGATCAGGAATGCGGTTGTTTTGAATTGGAAGTATGCGGATTGGAATTGAACAGACAATATTCCTTCTCTGCATCATTTAGTTACACTCCAGATTTATTTGACTTAAAAGTACTTGAAGGCGCTAAACGAATAAATTTTGATGAAGGGAAAAACTTATTCTTAACCCTTAGTGATTGCATCCGTTTTGAAGCCTGTATCAACCGGGATAAATCGAATCAAATCCCAATTTTGTCTTTCTCAATTCTCGAGAATAAGTCCAATTTTGGCCAAAGTCCCCGGACTGTTCAGGGCAGATCAGGCTCTTCCATTGAATGGGGCAATTTCTTGTCTTCCAGTGAATTAGTTAATAATTACCTGATGGACACCAATTATTTTCATTTGGTAAATATCCAACCCATTGGTCCCGGGCAGGGAAGGGGATCTTTTTTCAACGGAAGAAATTCTATTGGAATTGATGAGGGTGTGGTATTATCAACAGGTCATTTGAGGACTATAGAGGGCCCGAATCAGTCTCCGCAAAGTGGCAGTAATCTTGGAGGACATGGAGATGTGGACCTTTTTCAGCTTAGCAACCTGCCAATTTTTGATGCGGTAGGACTTCAAATTGATTTCACTCCGATGACCGATTCTTTCAAGATTCGGTATGTATTTGCTTCTGAAGAATACTGTCAATTTGTTGGGATGGGTTTTAACGATGTCATGGGTATTTTTCTTAGCGGGCCTGGAATTGATGGCCCGTTTACCAATGGAGCGGTAAATCTTGCTGTAATTCCCCATACGGATCAGTTTGTGTCCGTCGATAATTTGAACCACACGGTCAATGCTGATTTCTATATAGATAATACCCCTGCCGGGCAATTGCAAACAACAGGAAATGCTGTTATTTGTGGTTCATTACTCGATCAGGATGGCTTTGCAATTGATCTGATTGAGTTTGATGGATTTTCTGTGGTTATGGAGATAGGCGCAAAAGTCATCTCCAGCGAGACTTACCGACTAAAAATTATAGTTGGAGATGCTTTCGATGCTTCTTTTGACTCAGCCATTTTCCTCGATCGCATTGAAGCCATGGTCGAAAGTGATGAAGTATCTGAAATTTATAATTCCAAAACCGGCCGAACATGGATGGATAGAAATCTTGGAGCAGATCGGGTAGCCTACATTTCAAGAGATGTTGTTTCATTTGGAGACCTTTACCAATGGGGTAGAGGCGCTGATGGTCATCAATTCAGAAATTCCAAAACTCTTGATGAATTTTCAAATGAGGACCAGCCCGGCCATGGAAAATTTATCACCACCAATTCTCAACCTCACGATTGGAGAAATTCTGCCAATGATGATTTGTGGCAGGGAGAATCAGGGGTGAATAATCCGTGCCCATCAGGTTTTAGACTCCCGACCATTGAAGAGTGGGAGGAAGAAATTGAGAGTTGGGCCTCGAGGGATTTACAAGCTGCATTCAATTCTCCCTTGAAACTTACTGCCACCGGTTCCAGGAGTAGTTCAGGGGAATTGTTTAGAACCGGGAAAACAGCTTACTATTGGAGTAGCACTGTCAGCAGTGAACGGGTCCAGTCAGTCGCCATATATCCTAATTTTGCGATTACAAGAGAAGCCAACAAGTCCTCTGGCCTGGCCGTCCGTTGCATTAAAGATGAGGAGCAGGAGATGACGGAGTTTGAATTTCATGAATTGCACTCCTTTCTTGAGGAGGATCCTGATCTGAAAATTAAGGATAAAGCAGATTTTAGGGGGCCTGGTCTCCTGACTGAAGAAAAGAATCATTTAACATCCAACCGCTTAAAACTTTTTCCCAATCCCGGAACCGGTCATTTTAAGGTGGATTTGAATTCCCTTGCTGAATACCACCCGGGGAAGGTAATTGTTACCAACGCAGTAGGTAATTCTGTAATTAAACATACTATTGAGAAACTGAATTTTAGAATAGACCTCAGTGGGCAGGGACCTGGCTTGTACTTTATCCATATTTTGAATGCTGAGGGCCTGGTGCTTGAAAGTGGAAAGTTGATAAAGCTGTGAATTAAATTTTTGGCCTTTTTGCCGGAAACGTTGCGTCCTGGTATCTTTCTTGGACTAGTATCGAAGTATGCTGTAGCTGTGTTCTCATATAAATTTCAATCTTGATTTTTCAAAAGAATAACCATATGATGATGACTATAAAGGTGAATTAAAATGGATTGCCCAGGGGTTTCTCCAAACCTGAGGGATTAAATTAGAATTGCCATAATTGTAAAGGAGACCAAAAGGATAATCCAGAGGACACCCATGTAATGCAGATAAAGTCCTAATTGATCAATACTCCTGTATTTAGTGATGTCAGCAAAATACATTTCTCGCTGAAAGACGTTGGTGGTTTTTTTTATAAACTGTAAGTAATAGAACAACATAAATGGAATAGCTGCCAATACATGCAGTAGATGTAAACCCGACAACAAATACAGAAAAGCGTAGGCATTATTTGAATCCATGAATACATCTTCTGATAACAATCCCCACCAAGAGCGCAATTGGGCTATTAGGAAAAGAATCACGGAAACCAAAATCAATTGGAAAGAACCCTTGAATAACTGAAATTCTGCATTTTTAAAGCTCTCACGCATCTTTTCCGTATAGTAGCTGATCAATCCAATAAATATGGTAGCTAAGACAAACCAGTAGGGAAAATCGATGGAGTCAATGGACTGGGTAAAATACAAGTAGCTCAGAGAGGCCAGCAAGCTGAGAAACAGGAATGAAATACCCGCAATTAAAAGCCCAAGTAACAGATAAGAGGAGTGATTCCTACTGAATTCCATGATTTGCAATATGTGTTAGCCTGATTTTGAGGCCGCCATTTCCGGGTCTTTACCGACTCTAAATATGATCAACCAGAGTACAACTCCTCCAATCAGGAAGATGTTTATGCTAACAAACCACCCGCCCCCAAAAAAGGTTGAAAGAAAACTTGCAACTAAAGCAAAAGCGCCCACTGTCAGTGCATAGGGAAGCTGGGTTCGGACGTGCTCAATATGGTCGCAACCTGTCGCCAGCGAACTCAGTATGGTAGTATCCGAAAGGGGAGAGCAATGATCCCCCACAACAGATGCTGCTAATACAATCGAAATCACATTTAGAATGAGTTCTATCGTTATATCCGTATCCAACCCGGCTGAAATGCATACTGCATAGGTGGCCGGGATGGCAATGGGATAGAGAATAGCCATAGTGCTCCAGGATGAGCCGGTGCTAAAAGCAGTGAAAGCGGCAATCAAAAAGATAATTGGCGGAAGGAGAAAGGGACTGATGTTGCCCTCGAGCTGCCCTGCTAAGTAGTCGGCTGTTCCCAGGTCACGGGTAATGAGTGCAAGGCCCCAGGCAAGCACAAGAATAGTGATGGCCGGTAGCATGCTTTTCATTCCCCTTCCAAAGGAATTCATCCCCTCGGGTACAGTGAGTAAGTTTTGATAGAAGGTCATGAAAAGCGCGACTGTAACAGCAAGTGCTGAGGCCCAAAGAAGTGAATTGAAAGGATCAGAGTATCCAATGACTAAGCCTAATTTTTGGAGACTACTACTTGCCTCGGGCAACATAAGCCCTGCTGCTTGCCAGGCAGATCCCCAGCTAAATAAGCCTTCAGCATGCCCCAAATTCAAGGCATCAAGATGGAGCTCATACAATCCTGTATAGACCAGTCCTAAAATGGAAGCAAAGATCATCGTAAGTATAGGGACTACCCCATTGTACCAGCGGTATGGAATTCCCTTTTTAGGATCCAATTCTTCGTCTTTTGTGATTTCCTCTTCTTTCCCATCTCTTTTCGCAGAGTTGAGAGATTTAAGCTCTGCGGAGTACATAGGTCCAAAGTCTTTTTTTGACCAAATGATCATGAATACAAAAACAAGGGTCATGAATGGGTAAAAGGAATATTTGAGAGAGGCCAGGAAGATGGCATAAACGGACTGTCCTAACTCCAAATCTATATCGATAATCCCAGACTGTATATAACTCAATTCAGCTCCAACCCAGGTGGTTATGAGGGCCACAGCCGCTATGGGCGCAGCAGTACTGTCAACTATATAGGCCAATTTTTCTCGGGAAATTTTATAGGCATCTGTCAGTTTTCTCATTGCACTACCCACAATAAGAGAATTGGCGTAATCGTCAAAAAAGAGCAACAGCCCCATAAAGTAGCCGGTCAGCTTGGTGCTGCGCCTGTCCTTTGCAAAACCGATGATTTTATTGATGACTCCCTGCATTCCGCCATTGTTGGAGATTATGGCTACCATGCTCCCAATGAGTAGTGAGAGCAATATGATCGATAAGTGGTAGGTGTCGTGCAGTGCTCCCATGATGTAAGTGTCTGCGGTGCGCAGAAATGCGGTAATAAGTGAATCAAAATACATTCCCGAGGCAATGAAGGCACCCGACAACACTCCCATGGTAAGTGCTATGATGACCTCCCTGAATACCAGGGCCAGACCAATTGCCAGGAGAGGTGGGAACAGGCTCAACCACAAGGGTATCTTTCGAATGCGCACTTCGCTTTGACGATTGAGTGAAAGGTGGTATATTTGTAGTGTTGAAAATTCGCCCGGTAGTTTAATGAGAAAAAGTTCTCCCCGCCTCGTCAGGTCAATGCTCAATGGAGCCATGTTGTTGATGAACAAAAAGGTATCAACCTGTCCGTTGACTTCAATTTCCAGGGCGAAATCCTCTGCTTCCTGAGCAGTAAAGAAAACTTGTTGACGGTTGGCGTCGGTCTTGATATTTATTTTTTGAAAGTCCGGGAATTTAGTCTCTGTAGTATCCGTTATTGCATGCAGAACTGAGGAAAAAAAAAGAACTGTAAACAGTAGAAAGCTGATGGCTTTCTTCAAAAATATCACATAATTCATGCCTTGTCTTCTGTTTTGGAGGGTTAAGATATAACAAATTGAAAGATTCTTAAATTATGATTAGATTTTTAATCCTTTGTTCGACTTATTTTATTGCCGCCATTAGTCTTTCTGCCCAAAGTTTTGAGCGCTTTTCCTACCCGGTATTTATTGATGGGGAAGAATTGGAAAACCCCTTTGCGGGAGGTTTGAATAACCCCCAGTTTTCAACTGCCGATATCAATCGCAATGGGGAAAATGAAATAGTGATATTTGACAGAGATGGTGGGGTAGTGCTTGTATTTGTGATAGAAGAGGAAGCTGGTAGTTTGTCTTATCGCTACGATTATGAATTATCCGCAATTTTCCCCAAAATGCGGAATTTTATGTTACTAAGGGATTACAATAATAACGGCATCCCGGACATATTTACCTATTCCCAGATTCCCGGCATACCAGGAATTCAGGTTTTTACCGGAAAATTGGACAATCAGGGGAAACTGTATTTTGATCTGCTCGAACTGAATCAAGATTTTCACAATGTTTTAGTGTTTCGCGATGGGGGGGGGGTGGCAAATATCAATGTGCTGTCTATTGATGTACCTGAGATAGTCGATCTTGACGGTGATGGTGACCTGGACATTTTGGTTTTCAACGATGCCGGTGGTACGGTAGAGTTTTATCGCAATCGAACCGTAGAAGAGGGCAGACAGCCTCATGAATTTATTTTCAGACTTCAAGACAACTGCTGGGGAAAATTTTATGAGGAAGATTTTACCGGAAGTATTTTTTTAAGTGATGATCCCGGTAAATGTGCAAGTTGGAATTTTCAAGGTCAGGCAGAGGCAAGACATGCCGGCTCTACTATTGCCGTTTTTGATGAAAAGGGGAATGGGCTATATGATGCACTAATAGGTGATTTGGGCACAGATAAAATTGCCTTTTTGAGAAACAGCGGAATCTCTTCCGCTAATGCCCATATGACAGAAGTGATTTTTGATTTTCCTGAAAATGACGTACCAGTAAACCTTCCCTCTTTTCTAGCTCCATTCATAGTGGATGTGGATGCTGATGGTAGGAAGGATCTTTTAGTTTCACCCAATGGGTCCGAAGGTTTTGGTGAGACAAAGGAAAACGTATGGTTTTATAAGAATGTGGGTTCCGGGGCGGAATCTGTTTTTGAATTGCAACAAAAAGACTTTTTAGTAGGTGGTATGATAGATGTGGGTTCTCGCTCACATATCGCAGTTGTAGATGTGGATGGGGATGGATTGTTAGATCTGGTTGTTGGAACCATGGGTTTGTATGTCAATCCCCAGGAAAGAGATGCTTCCCTTTATTGGTTTAGAAATGTCGGCAGTCTGACTGAGCCTGCTTTCGAATTGGCAGATTCAGATTTATTTGGCATGAATCAATTTTCCTCAAGCTCCAGGGCCTTTGCACCTGTCTTTTACGATATGACCGGTAATGGTGCACTGGATGTTATAGTTGGAGACAATTGGGGTCGTCTCTATTACGGTGAAAATGTAAATGGTCCCGGTGAATCCATTCAAGTAAACACATGGCAATATCCCTGGATGGACATTGACGTGGGCCAATTTGCCCGTCCTGCTGTCGCAGACCTCAATGGAGACGGCCTGCCTGATTTGATTATTGGAGAGCAGAACGCAAACAATCTCAATAACATGCGTTGTGGGAATGTAAACTATTTTCAAAATGTTGGTTCGCACGGTAACCCTCATTTTCACTCCAATGAGTTTCAAGTACCCAATAACCCCTGTCTTGGAGGGATTCTTACCATCGATGAAGGATCCCTGAGAGGGTTTAGTGCCCCCTCCTTTTATCAGGCAGGTGACGATATTCTCATGTTGGTAGGTGGGCTCAGTGGACGAATTAGGCTTTACAATGCCCCTGATCCCAGTATTGGTTATATTGCAGAGCCATTATCTGATCGATTTGGCGGAATAGATGAAGGGTCTTTTTCGCAAGCTGTTTTTGCCGATCTGGACAATGATGGCCAGTTAGAAGTAATTGTTGCCAACCAAAGAGGAGGGCTAGGTATATATAAAACAGGATTGTCCTCGACAGGTGGTGTGAGTGATGGATTGGTTTCAGCTTTGCCGTTTAATTATTCCCTTTACCCCAATCCCACAAGTGATTATATAGTATTGGAATTGCCCGATTCAGATAGGGCTGCCTGGAGTTTTACACTTTATGATATTTTTGGCAGGCAAGTATTGAATTCTTCTCAATCTACTCCAACAAAAACCTATCTTTTGAATGGGCTGCCTGGAGGGATTTATCTTTATCGACTTGTAGATGATTTGGGGCGATCTGCAAATGGAAAGATAGTCATTGATTAAGCTTTTGAATATACTTTAAAATTGGGCATTGACTTTTCATGAGCAAAAACGATATCCTTTGGAAGGGAATCATAGAAGATTTGATAGACGATTTTCTGCGGTTTTTGTATATTGAAGCAGAAGAAATATTTGACTTTAGCAGGGGATTTGAGTTTTTAGATAAAGAATTGGAGGACCTCTTTCCTGAGAAGGATCAGGAAAATATTCGCTATGTAGATAAACTTGTAAAGGTATATCATCGGGATAAGGAAGAACAGTGGCTACTTTTTCATATCGAAGTACAAGGCTACAATGATCCGCATTTCAGGGAGAGGATGTTTACTTATTATTATAGGATCAAAGACAAATATCAGAGAAATATTTCAGCCTGGGCTATTTTTACAGATAACCACAAGGGCTATAAACCCGACCATTATGAAGACTCTTTTTTGGGCACAAGAATCAATTATCAGTTCAACACCCTTAAAATTCTGGACCAGGATCAGGAGAAATTGAATAATAGTAATAATCCATTCGCTGTTGTAATTCTTGCCACATTATTGGCATTGAAAAGGAGACAAGAGGATGAATCAAATGTTTTGAAGTTGAAGTTAGGTTTGGTCAGGAGCCTTATCAGTAAAGGCTTTGCAAAGGATAAAATCAGAGCTATAATGAACTTTTTAAGATTTTATGTCCGTTTAAACAATGATACTGATGTGCTTTTTGAGAAGAAATTAGAAGAAATAACAGGAAATACTTATCCAATGGGGATCGAAGAATTGATATTAGAACAAGAACGCAAGAAGGCTGAAAAGAAAGGTGAATTAAGAGGAGAGAAAAAAGGAGAAAAGCGAGGAGAAAAAAGAGGAGAGAAAAGAGGAGAGAAACGGGGTGAATTAAAGGGAAAAACAGAGGTTGTTCTCGCTGGGTATGATAATGGACTGAGTGTAGGTCTATTGTCAAATATTACGAATATGCCTGAAAGTAATGTTGTGAAAATTCTCAAAGAAAATGGCAGAAAGTGCTGAATGATCCTTTATGGTTTTCATCTCATTTAGGAGTTTTAATTTTGCTGCATATTGCGGAATAGTTATATTGAGATGCCTCAAGCAATTTAAGATGGTGATTGCGCTTATGCATTCGGACATTGTGTAATAGCAATTAACTGTTAATCATCATAAAGTATACCCGGTAACATTAAACATATGTTGGAGGCAATGGGACCGGCCATCAATTAGTCTGGAAATATTTTTCCAGGGTTCATGATGTTATTCGGATCAAATACCTTTTTTATATTCCTCATAAGTTGGAGTTCAATCGGGCTGAATACAATGTCCATAAACTCTTTTTGAACCAGACCAATTCCGTGCTCTCCGGAAATGGTGCCACCCAATCGTTTTACTTCTGAGAAGAGTTCACGGATAGCAATTGGCAATTCATGTTTCCATTTATCATCGGAGAGATCATTTTTCAGAATGTTGATATGGAGATTGCCATCACCTGCATGTCCGTAACAGGCCGATGAGAATCCGTACTTTTTGCCGAGACTTTTTGTGAAACGCAGTAATTCTGGCAAATGAAAGCGAGGCACTACGGTGTCTTCTTCTTTGTAAACTGACTTCCTCTTCACAGCTTCGCCTATACCCCTTCTGATTTTCCAAAGTCTTTCCTTTTCAACTGAATTTTCTGCAAAGAGAACTTCCCCAACCGGATATTTTTGAAGAAGGAGGTATACAGACTCAAGCGTTTCATCTAACTCTGCATTTTTATTCCCATCTAATTCTATGAGTAAAAAGGCTTCCTCATCAGCTTCAAGCGAAAAAGGAGGTTCTTCTGAGTATCGCAATGCAAGGTCCACGGCGTCCCTGTCCATAAATTCAAGACCGGAGGGAGTAATTCCTGATTTGGCAATTTCGGCTACTGCTTCCGCAGCTTTTACAGCGTCTTTGAATGGCACTAGCAGCAACTTGTCAAACTTTGGATGAGGTATCAACTTCAAGGTAATTTTTGTTACAAAGCCCAGGGTGCCTTCACTCCCTACAATTAACTGAGTCAGATTGTAACCGGTGGCATTTTTCAATACATTTGCTCCAGTATTGATGATTTTTCCATTGGGAAGAACCAGTTCCAGGTTGAGAACATAATCGCTCACCACTCCGTACTTAACAGCTTTAGGACCTCCAGAGTTCTCTGCAATATTTCCCCCTATAAAGCAAGAGCCTTTACTGGCAGGATCGGGGGGGTAAAACAAACCTTTTTCGCGCACTGCATTTTGAAGCACTTCGGTTACTACCCCCGGTTCAGTTGTTACCTGAAAGTTGTCTTCGTCGATTTGCAGTATGCGATTCAGTTTTTTGGTTGAAATGCATGCACCACCAAAAACAGGAATTGCCCCGCCGGACAAACCCGTTCCGGCACCTCTGATGGTAACCGGAATGAAATTTTCATTGCAATACGCAAGAATTGCAGAAACCTGACCACTGTCAGCAGGGATCAATACCACTTCAGGTGGGCAAAGGATGTCTTCTGTTTCGTCACGGCCATGGCTATTGAGTGAATCGCCGTCAATCAACACATTGCCTTCTCCTAAAGTCAGTTGAAAGAACTGTAAATCTTCCCTGCTGACCTTTTTGTATGCAGAATTTAGCATATTTAAGTCTGAAAATTTATTTCGATGATTGAAAAACCAATCAATTGGTCTGTTTAGTCTTGTCCTTGGATCAACTCTTTTGCCTTTACAAGAGCATTCCATCTCATCCAATGATCTCCTAGGACAAGGGCTGTCATGGCCTCGACTATGGGTACTGCTCTGGGCAAAACACAGGGGTCGTGCCTTCCTTTAGCTTTGAGTTCAGATAGCCGCCCTTCAGAGTCGAGTGTTTGTTGAGGTTTGAGAATGGTGCTTACCGGCTTAAATGCCACTCTAAATTTTAGAGGCATACCATTTGAAATGCCCCCCTGAACTCCCCCTGAGTGGTTGGTTGTAGTTAAAACCCTCCCTTGCCCATCCTTTACAAATGGGTCATTGTGTTCACTTCCCTTCATTTGGGTTGAGGCAAAACCACTTCCCATTTCAAAGCCTTTGCAGGCATTGATGGAGAGCATAGCTTTGGCCAGGTCAGCACTCAATTTATCAAAAACCGGTTCACCCAATCCAGCAGGACAATTAAAAACTTCACAAGTGATGCATCCACCGAGGGTGTCTCCCTCTGATCGGGCAAGCTCAATAAGATTAATCATCTTTTCAGCAAGAGAGCTGTCGGGGCATCGAACTATATTTTCTGCCGAATCCTGGCTTCCAATTATACTGTAATCCCTGTCCAATTCCAAATTCGCTATTGAGCTCACATAAGCTCGAATGACTACTCCCTTTTGACTCAGTAACTTTTTTACAAAATAAGCAGCTGCAACTCTAATGGCAGTCTCTCGAGCAGAAGATCGGCCCCCACCTGCAGGGTCTCTCATTCCGTATTTTGTGCTGTAAGTGTAGTCTGCGTGAGATGGGCGAAAACTTTTTGCAATCTCAGAGTAATCCCGGGGGCGTGCATCAGTATTTTGTATCAATAGCCCTATGGGCATACCGCTGGTTTTGCCCTGATAAATTCCGGAAAGGATTTGGACCTGATCCTTCTCATTCCTGCTGGTGGTTATCTTCGATTGCCCTGGCCTTCGCCTATCCATTTCTTGCTGAAGCTCTTCTGAAGATATCTCTATGCCCGGCGGTACTCCATCAAGAATGCCACCTATGGCTTCCCCGTGGGACTCACCGAATGTCTTTAGGGTAATGTATTTCCCAAAAATATTGCCACTCATGTTTCAGACTCTTTCACAGTTAAATTTCGCGATAAATCAAGAAATCGGTGCATGCGCAGGGACGAACATATCAGGAGAATTGATCTCAATATCAAGGACACTGACTTTGGGTCAGTGCATTCTATCTCCCCTCAATTCTAGTTCTTTCAACATTTCAGCTTCGAACATCAGGTATTCCTGCCACCTTTTGTCCACCTTTTCCCTGCCACCGTATTGACGTGCAAGCTCAATAAACATTTTATAATGGCCCGCCTCAGCCACCATGAATTTATGGTAGAACTTTCTTAGGTTCTCGTCTTCCAACTCTTCCGAAAGGAGCCTAAATCGTTCACAGCTTCTAGCCTCAATCAGAGCGCAGACCAGAAGTTTTTCTATGAGCCTGTCCTCTCTGGACCCGCCTTTTTTCTGAAATCCCAACAACCTGTTGACATATTCATCCTTTCTCTGGAAACCCAGCTGAAGGCCCCTATCCTCCATTTCTTTCAGCACCATCCTGAAATGACCCCACTCTTCTGTAACTACAGGGGAAACCTGTTCGATCAGCTCCTTTTTATCTGGATATTGCTGAATTAAAGAAATACAGGACGTAGCTGCTTTTTGTTCACAATATGCATGATCTGTGAGGATTTCTTCCAGACTCATACTGGCCAGATCAACCCATCGGGGATCGGTTGGTAATTTTAGTCCTAACATATTTAATTTTACTGGTTTATTAAATACTTATCCAAACATTTCAAATGGTCGCGGATAAGATTGATGTCGTAAACCTCATAGTCTTCAAAGCCAGTGGCCCAGACTACTCTTATTTGATCCACTTCGGTCTCCCTAAACCTCATTTCATTACTTTTTGACAGTGGAGTAATGGCGGTGAAGCTTACCGTATTTGTTCTTTCGTCATAGGTTCCATTGTCCATGCGAAGATTGTGAAGATTGACGATCTCCCCATTCATTAAGCGGATCCGGATAGGAGTGTTTTCGGGCAAACCGGTAAAGGACCTTCTTGCACTTGGTATGTGAAGGGTAAAGTGAAAAGTGAGGAATAGACCGGGACCCTTCCTCCTTGCGCTGATATTACAACTAATAATGGGTCTGCCTCTCAGAGTCAACCTCATCTCTTCAGGTAAGAAGAAAAATAAGGGTTCAGGATGCGTCTCCAGATGCAATGGCTCTGAAACACCATAATCACTGTAATTTTCAACATTGCAAATTCTCGGTGGCGGATTTCGATAGAGGTCAGCAATATACACTGTAGAGGGATGAGGCAAAATGGGCATGGGTATATCCTCAGGAGGACTCCAGTCAATTTCAGCTACCTCTTTTAAATCGTGCTTATCCACTTGGTTTTTTATTTGAGCCATGCCAAAATTATAATCAGTTTGAAGACTTAAAACCTCTCTCAGACTCAAATCTTTAAGTATGTCTTGATGCCGAAGCCTTCTCAGGTAAGCCAATTCCTCCTTTGAGTGACCGATATCCCTAATCGTCTGGTTGATGGCTTCCACCACGTAATTGAATCTCTCACTCAGTTCCATCCTTGCACTTGGTCGTATCCTTCCCGGATTGTCTCTTGCGAAATCAAGATCCGCCTGCAGTTTTTGTTTCTCAGCTCTGTAGCTGGAAAGGTCTTTCCGCAATCGGTCAATTCGGTTACTCACCATTCGGACGGCTATTGAAGAGTAATCTACTTCGATTGGATTGCCTGAAACGGACTCTTCTTCCTCTGTTATTGAGGTTTTTTCAATGGTATTAATTTGCTGAAAAGCTTGACGGTAGAGGATAGAGTCCGATGGGACTACTGCTCTCTCTGTTCCATCTGAAAATCTTATCACCAATTCACCATCGGGGAGTTGGTAGACTGACTGAGCGGAAAGGAAATAAGTGAGTGAAAAGGCCAGTATGGTCAATATAAATTTAGCAGTGGTGGTGATGCCAGTATAAAACGTCCTAATCAATAATTGGATACAATATCTCTTTGAATGAGCGCTACTTGCCATTGCCTGGGCAATTTTTTCTGTATGATTGGCCTGTCTGATATGTAAATCGTTGAAAACTAAAATAATGATCAAATCTTTTGACACACGAAATTAGTAAAGTACATGAAAATGAACTGTACATTTTGATATTTTAACGAATATTAAACCAAGTAATTTTTTTTAAGAGGTGAATGTTGAGGGTGCTACTTGGTTTGACCGACCTGCGGTTTGCTCCTTTTTCGGCCAATGTTATTCCAAGCACCTCGTATTGGATAAGTCACATGCTCATAATCTTTATTCAGGCTGAAAAATCTTAGCCTTAAGCCAGGTATTCTTATGTTTGCGACAAATCCAGGAGTCAATGGCCTGTTTATGACCTTAAAAAGAGACTATTTAATTGGTGTGTTGTTGATATTCATAGTTTTCAACTCTTGTGGAGGAGCATATAAAGGGGGTGAAAGTGTAACCGCTTTAGCCGATGGTGGATTTATCAAAGAGTACTTTAATCCATCGGGTCAACTTTTGAAGCGCATTTCTTTTAATAGTGATTCATTGAAAATGGGCTGCTATGAAATCTTTTGTGAAAGCGGGATACTTCTATTGCAAGCAAGTTTTTCTGAGGACCTTCACCATGGTTGGTTCCTGTCATTTGACAGTCATGGAAGTTGTAAAGAAATGAGGGACCTGTCGGAAGGAGTAAAAAATGGCTTTCAAAAGGTTTTTAAACCGAATGGAGATATTTCCATTGAATACTATTCAAATGGGGTAAAGCACGGAGGGAAAATGCTACTGGACTCGATTGGAATGATGAAGTTTTTTAGGGTTTACTTTTCCGACAAACTTTTGGGGGAATTTAAGTGGTTGAATGAGATAAGGTATAACATATCAGGAAAATTGTATTTTTTGGATATACTTCCAAGTCCGGCCAATGTCGATGAATTGCTGCCTGTAATAAGGGTTGCGAGAATACCTGGATTAAGAGGGGAAGTTGCTGTAGCGATGCAGGATGATTCTCTGGGCGTTTTCCTGCAGACGGTGCCACCCGTAGTTTACTCAAATAATATGCTCGCCTGGGCACTCCGCGATATTCATGAACTGTCACCTGATGCATTCCTTGTCGATCTCAAATTGATCAATGAAAGAGGTGATTTTGTGTATCGTGAACTGATCAATATTCCACCATCGCAATTGAGTTTCTGGAATTAATTTCAGAGCCTATACCTAATAATTCGATTTTGGATGATAAACCGACCAATGAGTCGGATTTAAGTTTCTCTGAAATTGCCTGGATCCATAAATTTTGCTTGTTATTAGCTCTAGAGTTGTTCTTCGACTGCTTTGAGGTCGGCTTCGTTATAGCATGGACAAAATGACTTGAGTTGACTTCGGGCTTTGCCGCGTACTTCATTGTTGATATAAGACGCAACCGCTACCAGGCCAAATGAAAGCACTCCAAGATCATCGGTGTAGCCTACAATGGGAGTGACATCCGGGATGGCATCTGCTGGACAAATGAGGTAGGCAAAGGCTCCTGTAATGATGGTTTTGGCCCAATGAGGTGTCTCCTTCCTAATGAAAGCATTATATAGAAGGAGTATGGTATAGGCTAGCCTTATCCCCGATTTTTTGACACCCCTTTTTAGAGCCTTGAATAGTTCCTCCGTATTCATATTTTTAATTAGTGACTTTCATCGGTTACCTCCGCTTCCCACTGTAGTTATTTACACAGCATCAAAGTCAAAGGAGAACTTTCCAAAAAATATTCGCTCACATAAACAGCATAGGGCACCACTTTTGTTCCCTTACTGTTTGATTGCTCTCACGACTTTGCGCCTAACCCCATCCGATATTTCAATGAAATAAAGTCCCGGAGGTTGCCTTAGGAGAATTTCCGCCGGAAGGGTAGTGGTACTGTTGTCATGGAGTTTGATGCGATTCGTGGAAATAAGATGCCCTGCCAGGTTGAAAATTCTCACGGTATAATCCCCCTGCATGCCCTGTTGGAGAGTGACCTCCAAATTTATCCATGAATGAAATGGGTTGGGGTAGAGAGAAACCTCCAGCCCGCTTTCAGGCTCAACCTCAATAACTGTATTGGGGCATTCTGTGAACAAGATATAACTCACAGAATAGTTGCTCGTATCGAAAGGACAAATACCCCTGACCTGAACTTCGTAGGGTGAGCAGGGACTGAGCTCTGATATGACATAAAAGGTATCAGGTGTAGCTACTTCTTCCCATTCATCTGAACCAAGTGGCCTGTGTCTCAAATTATAAGCAAGCCCAACGTCAAGAGCATTCCAAATAGCAGTAAAAGAGCTCGGTGTTTTGTCTATGGCTGTAACCTCATCTACCTCAGGGCAGACTATAAATGGCCTGTAGAGAAATACACAGAAGTCGTATACCTGCCCAAATTCAAATGACTCACAAGGTAATATGGGAGGAATGCTATCGGGATTTTCCATGTATTTCATCGAAATTCTCATTCTTGCATGTCCTGTAAAGGAATTTTCAATATCGGGAATGAGCAAAGTTGTGTCTAATGGTTCGGTAATACTCCTGCCCGGATCAAAAATCAACTCGTTTTCTGCAAATATTCCATCTCGATTAAAGTCAATCCAAATTCTGAAATATTGAGGAAATTGTGGATCAACTATGCTGCCGGTAACCAATCTTAGCGATTTAGTTTCACCAAAATTCAAAATAGCAGCCACATCTCCTGTAGATTCTACATAGCCCTCTCCCGGACCTGTTTGAAATAAATGTTCGGCAATCATAAAAGTGTCTATCCACTCATTTTCGGCACTGATTCCCTGTGGTTGGCAAAATTCCGGTAAATTGCAGTTGAAACAGTCCGGTGTTTCAAGAGTAATAATTTCCGAATACTGAGTGAAGCCCGTTTCACATCTTGCCTGAACCTGAAATTCATAAAAAGCACAAGGCTCTAGCCCGGTAAATGTTTTTTCTGTAAACTGCCACAGAGGAGTGATGTCCCAAAATTCGTCCCCAAACTTTCGGAATCTGACGTTGTATTCAAATGCTGGAACAATTTGATTCCAGCTAATTGTAGCTGTAGTGGAGTCGAAGGTGATTTCAAATTCAGATGGAGGATCGCAGCAATTCCCGGTCTTTAATGAATCAATTCGGACCCATTCTCCATCTATTGAGTCACAAACTGCCTGGATTTCAAATATGTATTCGGTACACCATTCCAGGTCTAAATTAAAGGGCGAACTTACATTTTCTAATACGACCCAGTCAGCACTGTCTATCGAATATCTCAAATTAGTTTGAGTGGTGCCCAAAATTGGGGTCCAGCTAATTTGTATGGAGTCGAGTAAGTCAGTTGCTACCTCCTCTATGGATGGGTGAGGGCAGTCCATGCACATGTCCATCAAGTTTAAAAGGGAGTTGTAAGCATTGAGTCTACCACCTGTTATGGTTTCTTCTCTCAAGGATTCCAAAGGATCCACTCCTTCCAATATGGCTTGTCTTACCATGGAGGCAGCACGTGCTGGATCTGTTTTAGAAATATTCATAAATGATTCACAGGGAATCGAGTAGGCAAGCCCAATAACACCAGCAACAAGTGGCGATGCAAAGGAGGTTCCAGTTGATTCCGAATATTGACCATTGTTTCCGGTGCTAAACACTCTGAACCCAGGTGCTCCCAACTCAATACTGTTTCTTCCAAAGCCTGTGTTTGCCCTCCTGTCAATGGGGTTGGTTGCGGTGACGGATAAAAGGAATTCACTGGAACATCCCGTTGGCATGTCACCTACAAGGTCGACATCTCTGTTTCTATTTGTGGTAGCTCCTGTGCTTAAAATGCCGTATTCCCCCATGAGGTCATAAAATGCACACCATAGGGGAGAATCATTTGGATCAGCCCCATCCCTTCCCCATGAACTATTGGTCGCCACTACAAAAGCACCCCTCTCCCCATTGGTCTCATTGTAAATTTGACGCTGGGTAAGGGCGTAGGTGTAGGCTTGAATAGCATTGGATTCAAATCCATTTCCACCGACTATCGTCATTATTTTGATATTCCAGTTGATTCCTGCGATTCCCTCGCTATTATTGGCTAATGCTCCAATCATTCCACTGACAGGGGTTCCATGCTCCCCTAAAAGTCCACCAGAAACGGTTCCTGAATTGTTTAAGGTGTTCCACCCGTAAATGTCATCGACATAACCATTTCCGTCATCATCTTCCCCGGTATTTGCTATCTCATGACGGTTTTTCCAGATCAACCCCTGCAGATCTGGGTGACTCAAATTAATTCCGTTGTCAATTACTGCAATTACTATGGTGTCCCCATGGGCTGTTAGCCCACCGGTGGATATTTCCCATGCTTCAACTGCCTTGATATCAGCTCCCCTTGTGCCACCCAGCTGTCCCGTGTTCAATAAGTACCATTGATTAGGAAACAATGGGTCATCTGGTGGTATTTCTGTCCTCAATTCCGTGCGGTGATTAAGCTGCGCCTGGCGAACGAGTGGGTTGTTCCTCAGGGCATTTAGAAATCGACTTTCATGTATTGCCCCGTAGTCAAAGGTCATTCTGTAGATGTTCAAATGAGGCGAAAGCAATTCCTCTGCAGCAAGACGGGTTTCTCTACCTTCAAAAATTGCATTGGCCTTGGAAATTTCCGTGGGATCCACCCCTTCTTTTACTTGTACCAGGAATTCTCCGGGTTTATGGGAGACCATTTGTGCATTGGTCAATGCTGTGAAGAAAAAAAGCAAGACTGCAAGACAAAGTCCTGGCTTAATCATTGGGCTTTCCCATTCTATGATCCGGGTTCTTTTCATAATAATAATAGTCAGGTTTAGAATCTCTTACCAATCAGGTATTAAGTTTATTGTCTGCCAAAATTAAGAAAACTAATGGTTTCGATAAATGTTGCCAGTAGAAATTATTCTTTTTATAGGATTTTCATCTCTGAACCCAAAAATATTCGCGTACTATTAATTACATATTAATAAAAAAAATTATTTAAAAAATGTTGTCTGTGTGATGTTTTCATATTATATTTGCATCTAATATGTTTACTAATAAATACATCACAGTATGAAATCAACAGTAATTTTGACGGTTTTATTGGTTGTTGGATCAATTTATGTCTCCAATGCACAAATTTCTCAGACTGTAGCTGACCGGCAGTTTGAAATGGGTTATTACACGCAGTCTACTAAATTATATACCCAATTGTCAGAGCGAGGGGAGCTCAATCTCGAAGGCTACCTTAGGTTGGGTAAAGCTCTTTTGTTATTGAATGAACCATTTATGGCAGAATCATTTTTGCTGATTGGAAGTAGAAAAGATTCTGAGAATGAGTTTCCGGAGTTTTCAAAGTACCTTGGGCAAGCTGCCATAAAGCAGGGAAATTACTACGGTGCGGGAGTTCATTTTAAGGAATACTCAGCATTCAATCCACTGGAGGGTCGTCAAATGATGTTGAATCTCTCAAGAACCAATGCTATATTAGAGGAAGAGCCTGCTGTTCGCGTTTTTAATATGCCCTGGAATTCCGGTGGTTCGGAGACAAGCATCAGCATGTTCGGTGAAAGTCTTGTATTTACGACGAGATCCACACCGGATATGGGCACAGACTGTGGACTCTGGCCTTGCTTTGAGAGAGGTGGATTGATAGCGACTTCAGGTAGTGATGTTTATTCCATAGCCGGTCCATTGAGGTCTGAATTAAAAAAGAATCAACCGATTTTGATGCTTTCCTATTCAGGGGATGGAAAGAGGGTAGCCTATGTAAGGGAAGGGCAGGACCCCAATGCTTTTATTGCAAATCCACTCAATAATGAAATGGCTATTTATATTGCCGACGTTAATGCAAACGGCGATTGGGATGAGTCTATTTCTTTTCCTTATAATTCTGCTGCTCACAGCAATGGATTTCCGTATTTCAATAGCGATGGTACGAAACTATACTTTGCTTCTAATATGAAAGGCGGATTTGGTGGATTTGATTTGTATGTAAGCAAATTTGAAAATGGCAAGTGGTCAATTCCAAAGAATTTAGGTCCCGAGATAAACAGTCCGGGTAATGAGGTCTCTCCATTTGTCATGGAAGATATTCTTTTCTTTTCCTCTGATTGGCACCCGGGCCTGGGGGGATTGGATGTCTTTCATACCGAGCTCAATAATCCCCAAATTATTCACAATGCTGGAAGGGGCATCAATAGTACAAGAGATGATTTCGGATTTTTTGCTTTAGATGATTTGAAATCAGGTTTTGTTATTTCTAACCGACCCGGTGGTAGGGGACTGGAGGATGTTTATGGTTTCAGCTCGCCTGAGACCCTCATTGAGCTTTCAACTGTAATTGCAGAAGGTGAGGTTAAAAAGTTCGAACCTGAAATTATAGAGCAGCAAACTGAAGAAAAAGGTGAGGAGGCCCTGGTGGAAGTGGATTTAAAAATGCCGGAAGAGGTGTTTTCAGATTTAATTGTTATCGATAAGAGAACAAATCGTCACCCCTTAGTGCTATTTGCATCAAATTTCCTGAATAACAGCCCTACTGCGATGACTGCAGCTTCCGTTTACGGTAAAATAAGGAATGTCTATACCATTCAAGTCGCTTCACTCAAAGGAGAGTTTGATGATCAGGAGTTTGCAAGGAGACTTGGAGATATTGGAGACGTCTTCAAGGTATTTTACAATTCCGATACAAAAATTCGGGTTGGAAGCTATGAGTCTAGGGAAATGGCAGCCAGCGACCTTTATGAAGTGAGAAAAAGAGGGTTTCAGGATGCTTTTATAGTGTTGGAACAAATTATCGAAAACCCGGCTCAGAGAAGTCCCGGTCCCCCGGTAGGAAGCGATTTGCGGGAGAACGCTGCCCATTCAATTGCTCCCTACAGCGCAAAAAGTGAAGAGTCAAACTCGTCTGACCTAAGCCCAAATAATTCAAAATCAAGAACATTGACTCCCGAATATTATGTCCGTCTGGGAGCTTTTAGGGATACCAGGTTTTTTGATCGTTCAGCATGGGAAAACTATACCATCAAAAAGGAGTCTTCCGGAGATTTTACAGTGATTCTTGTAGGTGGCTTTGATCGGATTGAAGAAATAGAGGAAGTTCGAATGAAAGCCCTTGACAATGGCTTTCGTGATGCATTTATTGTTATTGAGCAACAGGGAGAGAGGAAGAGATATAGGTGAATCATGTAAGAGCAGTCTGGAGAGGGTAAGCCTGGCGACGAAATGGGAGAAAAGAAATAGAAATCGAAAACGTGGGCTGTTGCCGTGGTCGATGTTCGGTGGTGAAATTGGTCAGATCGATAAAAATTTAACCAAGGATTGATAGCTGGAGTATTGTTGGAAAAGCCCACATCCATTTGTGCGGAATCTAACTGCGAGATAATGGGTATGATTTAAATTGGGTTCTCAAGTTTCGCATTTCTCAATGATTGAGATTTTTAGGGACTTGGGAGTCCGCATATCGAATGCTAAAAGCAAGGCAAAAAATACCATTGTTCAAAAAATTTTTCGGAAACCAAATAATTCACAGCCATATTTTTTTTTGCTAATTGTTGAACTTGTGCTAATAGCCTGCCGAAGTACTTGGTCTTAGTTTATCGAAGCATCAATACAAAAGGTAAGTAAGAGCGTTAGATAGCAAAATTACCAATAAAGGTCTGATTGATAAGATGTGAATAATGAGTACCAGTCATTGATAAGCAATTGAAAAAATGATTAAATTATGCATTTTATTGCTATATAAACAACTGAAATTATAATAATTACCTAATGAGGAGCTTTAGTTGGCTTGATTTTCGTTTTAAAAAAAATCATCTCCTCTCTAGCCTTGGACTCGGGCTCACCTCCAAATTGGAGAACATTTTTGCAAGGTATTTGTAATGGCCGACGATGGCTATCATGGCCGCATTGTCGGTGCAATATTGGGGAGCGGCAATAAATACCTCCATTTGTTTTGCTCTTCCGAGTGCAATTATTTCGGCCCTTAGTTTAGAATTTATCGAAACACCACCTGAAATGGCTATTCTTGACATACGGTATTTTTTGGCTGCTTCATCGGTCTTTCGCACCAGGGTATCGATTATGGCCGATTGAATTGAGGCAGCCAGGTCCTCTAGATTCTTTTCGATGAAGTCCGGGTCTTTTTTTATTTGATCCCTTAAAAAGTATAGAACTGAAGTTTTTAATCCACTGAATGAAAAGTCAAAATCCGCCACTTTTGATTCAGGGAATTTAAAAACAGAGCTTCCACTTCTGGAATGTCTGTCAATATGTGGTCCTGCGGGGTAGGGAAGCCCCAACATTTTTCCGCATTTGTCAAAAGCTTCACCTGCAGCATCATCTATGGTTTTTCCTATGAGTTCCTGTTGAAAGTAATTCCGCATAATTACGAGTTCTGTATGTCCTCCACTGACGGTGAGATTGAGAAATGGAAACTCCGGTTTGGGATCATCAATAAAATGAGCTAAAATGTGGGCTTCCATGTGATTGACTGCTATTAGGGGTTTGTTGAGGGCTATAGCTAAACCCTTGGCAAACTGTGCACCTACTATTAAAGAACCCATTAACCCGGGACCCTGAGTGAATGCTACTGCATCGACCTCATCCAATGTTTTTTTTGCCAACCTCAAAGCCTCATGAGCAACGGGGAGAATATGGGACAGGTGAGCCCTGGATGCCAATTCAGGTACTACACCACCATAGTTTCTATGGACTTCCTGATTGGCTATGACATTGCTCAGTATTTTTCCGCCGAAGGAAACTGCACAGGAAGTGTCATCGC
Source organism: Saprospirales bacterium (assembly GCA_007695145.1). Taxonomy (GTDB): domain Bacteria; phylum Bacteroidota; class Bacteroidia; order Chitinophagales; family Saprospiraceae; genus PWJY01. Next base: position 133,539 of record REEI01000068.1, read on the forward strand.
AGGAGGACTCTATGGCGAGAATGCATGGCATGATTTGATTGGACATATTTTTCAATTCCATAATCTATTGTGGATGCAAAATTACCACTTTCCCAGTACTGGTCAATTAATTTTTCGAATTAGGCTAATAAATAATAA